>NZ_JBMIQH010000008.1:0-294339 GCF_056155635.1 Paraburkholderia sp. BR10141
ACTGCGAAACAACCACACCCAGAACCAACCTCAACCCCGACATCTGTATTTAGCCGGGACCCCGACATCTGAAAATGGCTTTGACAGCGCTTTCGCGTGCATGGAGTGTGCGGCATTGCACTGGCGCTTTCCGCCGGTGGCGCAGCGGCAGCCGATTCGAGCGTCACGTTGTACGGCGTCGCCGATACCTATCTGCAGTATCTCGGCAACGGCGGCACCCATACGTTCGCCATGAAGAGCGGCGGCTCCACCGGCTCGCTATTCGGCCTCAAGGGCGTAGAAGACCTTGGCGGCGGTCTGACGGCCCAGTTCACCGTCGAGTCAGGCTTCAACATCAACAACGGCGGCCTTTTCGCGGATACGAGCACATTGTTCTATCGTCAGTCGTGGGTAGGGCTCAAGGACGAGCGCTATGGCACGCTCACATTCGGGCGGCAGTATGACGCGAGCTTCCGCGTTGTTTACCCGACCGATCCGTTCAAGGTCGACGAGGCGCTCTCGCCGTTCGCCGCCTTCGTACTCACACCAGACCGCAACACGCTCTCCACGCAGTACGACAGCGGCCGCCTGAGCAACTCGATCCTCTATCAAACGCCCCGGCTTTACGGCGTGCAGGGCTATGCGATGTACGCCTTTGCCGCCACGGTCACGCAGCCCGTTCCGGCAACCACGGGCAACGCGCTGAATGTCGGACTCAACTACACCGGCGCAGGCCTTTACGCCGGATTGGCATACATGTACCAGCATCCGGGTACGGAAACGATTGCGGCACTCCCCGGCCCGCTCGCGCTACTCGGCACGGAGCATTTCATTGCCGCACTTGCTTACCGTATCGGGCCCGTCAATCTTCAAGCGAACTACTCGTATCAGCGTGCGAACGATCCGGCGCCACACACGCTTGCCGCCGTGGTCGGCACGGCGCATTCGGTGAGCATCGCTGAAGTCGGCGCGACGATTCAGGCCACCTCCGTCGACGAAATCCAGCTCGCCGCGCTCTATCGAAACGTACGCGGCGCGCACGACAACACGCCGGGCTTCCAGATTGGCGCCGATCACTGGATCTCCAAGCGAACGAGCTTCTACGTGCGCGCGGGCTACTTCAAGAACAACGGCAGCGCGACCACGAGTTGGCCCGGCGTTAGCGTGACCGAACCGGGCGCCAAACAGTACATGGCCGCGCTCGGAATGACGCACCGCTTCTAGGTTGCAATGTGAGGACAGTTGTGCGACGCGGGAACCGCTGCCGTCAGGCACCGTTCCCACGCTTTTTCCCGTTTACTCTGCTCACCGCAGTCATATTCAGCCGCGCCCCCCAACCTGTACCTCACGACGGGCGAAGGAGACGTCGTCGCAACGCGCTAGAAGCGCTTCTGCAAGCCGAGGCGTAGTGCAATCTGCTTGTCCGTGGCCGAAGGGCTGAAGCGCGTATTGAATGGCCGCGCCCGCGATTTGCGTGGTGCTCGCCGACACATAGCCGCATCGACCGGTTACGACTGCGGCGTGGTAGCCGAGCCGAACGATCCGAGGTTGTTGACCGTGGCGAGGCCCTTGTTCGGCGTGCTGCCGTAGAGCGAGACATTCGGATCGCGCGCGTTGATGTAGCCCGCCCATTGGCCCGTGGCCGTGAGTGGTTGCACGAAACCCGTATAGGTGTCGTACTGGCGGCCGAAGGTGAGGCTGCCCGCGTTCGCACTCGTTAGGCCCACGAATGCCTGGCGCCCGAACATCGCGCCACCCTGCCCCAGAATGCGTTGTTGACCCGGAATCCGTTTTCCAGCACGGAGAGCGCCTTGAGGCCGTCGCCCAGATCTTCGCTCACACGCACGCCCCAGCGGCTGCCCGCCACGCCGTTCGCGCTGCCGTCGCTCATGGCACGCTTGCGTGCACCGCCGTTTGCGTGTTGCTCGCATAGGTGAGACCGACGTCGATCAGCCCGTACAGCGTGACGCTGCTTTGCGCCTGAGTCGCCGTCCAGGCCAGTGCGAGCGCGCTCAATGCGAGATGCCGGCTTTTCACTCGATGCGCCTCTATTTTATATCGTTATCCTGATTATTATTCGCGGAAATGAGCCGCCGGATCGGCACCGGCGGGCATCGTGAAATCGAATAGCAATGCGGGTTGCGGCTTCCGGAGCGCATACTCCGGGCCCTTGCACTCAGGCGGCCTGGCGCGCGATCGGCGGATAGACAAAGGTGCGCGCGAGGTGGGTCTCGCGCGGCACATACAGTCGCAGCGCGAGATAGAAGCGGTCGTTCGGTGCTGGCAGCCAGTTGCGTCGCAGCGTCGGGTCTGATGGCATGTTCGCCGAAATGGCGATACGCAGACCGCCGTCGGCGTCGTACTCCAGGCCTCGCGTGCGGTCGCCGAGCGAGTAACGGCCGATGGCGTTTTCGGCCAGCATATACGTCGCCTTTTCGTAGGCGGTGAGTGACCAGAACGCGTCGACGGCCGGCAGGTTGCTCGGTGCGAAGTGCAGGACATAGGAGGCGTTGCCGTCGAGCGTAGCGCCATTTGCGTCGGTATCGGCGGTGATGTACATCGCTTCCTCGATACCGAGCGCGCCGATATAGCAGAGCGCAACCTGGGCACGCTCGCGGTAGTTTTCGCCGAAGGTTGCGCGCACATCGACTGGCAGCGCCCAACCTCCGCCCAGCGCGAGCGGCGGCTCGCCGGCAAGTTCGTGCGTAGCGTGAGCGAGCGCGCGTTCCAGCGCGTCGCGCTGCGCCGGGTCGAGCACGTTGTCCATGCATGGCGCGCCAATGCCGCATGCAGCAAAGCGCGCCACGACCGCTTGCGCCTCGCGCGGCGGCGGGTGGTCGGCCAGCAGCCGGTTGACGACTTGCGCGAAGCGCTCCGCGTTGCCGAGCATTTCGGTGGGCTGAACGCCGGCGTCGATCAGCTTGGGGATCTGTGCCGCGCTGCCCGGCGCGGGCTCGACCGTCAACTGATCCTGCAGGTGTACGCCCGCTGCGAGATCGGCTTCCCCGTCCACGAGAATGCGGCCGATGAGCCATACCGTATCGGTCGGACAAGCCATTGCGCGCATGCCCGCGGGTACCTCGCCGTGCCACTCGGGCCCGTGCAGGAAGAATGCGCCGGCCTCGTTGCCAGTGGTGCGGGTGCCGATATAGCCGAACGGGTTCGTGTAGAGGTCGAGCAGGCCGAGCACGTAGTACCGCGTGTTCATGGCAGGCACCCGGATCACGAGCGGGCCGTCGCTCAGGTCGAACCATGCGCTCGAATAGAGCGTGTCGTTGTTGGGCGTGACCACGCGACGGTGTTGCGGGCCGAGCAGCACGCGCGTATGGAACCATTCGTTGGCCCAGCGCTTGAGCGTTTCGGGCGAATCACCCGCGTAGCGCCCAGCATGGTCGACTCGCGGACAGGTGGCCGAGCGCATGCGCGCCATTTCGTAGAGCGGCAACGCGAACTGCACGGCTTCGACGGCGAGGTCGTAGTCGGCGTTCTCGGTGCCGGTGGCCGAATTGGCCGGCGTTTCAGGCGATTCGATGGAAGACGTCATGGATTGTACGGTTGGATCGGGTTGAGGGTCGCGCTGCGTGACGAGTGGGGGCGCGGCGCGGTTCAGGCGGCGACGGCGCGCACCGGCGGAATCACATAGCGTCCTTCGAGGAACGACGCCTGCGGATGGTAGAAGCGCAGAATCAGATAGAAGCTGCCGGCTGGCGCAGGCAGCCAGTTCGTTTGCGAGGCCGGCGCCTCATGCTGGATCTCGATGCGCAGGCCCCCGTGCTCGTCGTATTGCAGGCCGTGCGTGCGGTCGCCAATGGCGTAGCGGCGGACGGGGTTGTCGGCGAAATAACGGTCCGCTCCATAGAGCGAGAGCGACCAGAGCGCATGCACCGGCGGCAACTGGCCAGGCGGGAAATAAAGCTCGTAGCGGCGGCCACCGTCGAGGTTCTCACCCGCTTCGTCGAAGTCGGCTGTGGCGTAGACAGCTTCGTCGGCCGCGAGCGCGCCCAGTCCCTTCATGGCGATGCATGCGCGCAGCAGATGCCGGTGGCCGTAGCGGCCAAGGCCGAGGCTGTAGGTCCAGCTACGCCGGGTGCGGCTTGCCGTGAAGGCGACAATGAGGCGCTGCGCGTCGGCGTAAGCCTCGCGCAGGCCCTGCTGCACGGACTCGGGCAGCGCAGCCATGCTGCGCTCGCCCGGCGCGCGAATGCCCACGCGTTCGAGCGCGCTCACGAGCGCGGCTTCGTCATTGCACGGCGGCAGGTCCGCGAATGACTGAAAGACGTTCTGGAAGAAGTCGAGCGCGGCGTCGCCGCTGTCGTGCCATTGCCCCACGCAAACCGGGCCCGCACCGCGCGTGCCGTCGAGACGGAAGGCGCTGGCGGCCTGCTGCGCCTGCGCGAGATCGTCGTCGCCTTTCACGAGCACTCGGCCAAGCATCCACACGAGCTTCGTGGGGCATGCCACGGGCTTACCGTCGCTCGTTGGATGTTGCTCCGGCGTGTGCAGTACGAAGCGGCCGCCACGCGTGCCGGCGTTGCGCGGGCTGAGGTTCACGAAGTTGTTCGTGAAGGCGTCGAGCAGTTCGACCACGTAGTAGCGGTCGTCGTCCACTGCGGGAATGTCGAGCACCACCGGCCCGCCGGAAAGGTCGATCCAGGCGTTCAGGTAGAGAAAGTCGTTGGCCGGCGTGACGATATCGCGGTCTTCGTGCGTCCAGCGGTGCGTGCTCGCATGAATCGTATTGAAGGGCCGGCGCAGCGGGCTCGTGGAGTGCGGCAGCGTATGCAGCGCACAGGTGCGCACGACTTCCACGACAGGATAACGCGCAATGGCCAGCGGACCGGCGCACATGCGGACCAGGGTGACAACCGGGTCCTCACGCAGCTGGTTTGCCTCTGGTTCTACGACTGACATTGTTTGGTTGTACATAGTAATACTCACTGTAACGGATTGCGACAGGCTGAATGCGGAAGCGACGTTACTATGCGTCGCGTTCGAGCGTAATAACGGCGTCGGCGGCGATGAGCCCTTGCGGCGTCACGATGAACGGATTGATTTCGAGCGTTTCCAGCCGGTCGCCGATCGCCGCGCCCACGCGGGTCAGCGCCATCAGCGTGGCGGCGGCTTCGTCGAGCGAGAGGACCGGGTTGCCACGGTGTCCGCGAAAGAGCGCGGCCACGCCGCTCGCTTCGAGCATGGCCAGCGCCCGTTCGCGAGTGAGCGGCGCGAGGCCGAAGGCCACCTTGCGGCACAACTCGACGCCGGTGCCGCCAAGGCCCGTCATCGCGACAGGGCCGAACACCGGATCGCGCTTCACGCCCACGATCATCTCGCCCCACCCCTTTACCATCCGTGCGATCACCACGCCTTCGAATCCGCCCGGCAAGTCTGCCTGCGCGGCAGCGCTTGCGATGGCGTCGAAGCCCTGGCGCACGGCCGCTGCATCGCGCAGGTCGAGCCGCACGCCGCCAATATCGCTCTTGTGCAGCACGTGGCGCGAGCGCAGCTTGAGCGCGACCGGAAAGCCCACTTCCTGTGCCGCGTCGACAGCCTCGCTCGCGCAGCGCGCCACGCGATGCCGCGCGACAGGCACGCCAGCTCGGACAAGCAGTGCCATCGCTTCGGCTTCGTCGAGAGCGGCGGCATCGGGCGGCACGCTCGCGGGAAAGACCACGCGTGCGCTCTCGCCATCAATCGTTGTTGCATCGAGCGAGGCATTCGTCTCGCGCGCACGCAACAGCGCCGCCACCGATTCCATTGCGTGCACCGGCTCGCGGAAGACGAGCACGCCACGCGCTTCGAGCCAATGCCGATTGACATCGTCGACGAGACCCGAGAGCACGAGTGGCACGTTTGCGCCGCTGGTTGCGACACGCTCGACGGCCTGCTCGATCGCGGCCCACGCGGCCGGCGCATTGCCGCCGCCGGCGACGAATGCCACCACGCTGCCATAGGCGCCGCAAGTGACGGCGTCGACGAGCGTGTCGGCCAGCACGCCGGCCTGCGCGACGATCTGGCCCGTCACGTCGACAGGGTTGGCCGTGGAGGCAAACGCAATGCGCTCGCGCAGGCGTGCGCTGCATGCTTCGGGCAGCGGCGGCAGTTCGAGTCCGAGCGCTTCGGCGCGGTCGGCCATCATGATGCCAACGCCGCCCGAAACGGTAACGATGGCCGTGGCGGCCGACTGCGGCCGGCACCCTTTCGAAAGCGCATAGCCGAGGCGAAAGAAGCCGTCGAGCGTATCGGCGCGAAACACCCCGTATTCATCGAACACGGCCTGATACACGGCATCCTCGCCCGTGAGACTCGCTGTGTGCGACTGCGCGGCCCTTGCGCCTGTAGCCGTGGTGCCCACCTTGGTGATGACCACGGGCTTGCCGGCGGCGCGCGCGGCGGCAAGCGCCTGGCGCAGCCTGGGGCCGTCCGTGCAGCCCTCCAGATACGCGAGGATGACCGTCGTATCAGGATCGTTGGCGAGCCAGGCAATGGCGTCCGCGACCTGCACGCCGGCTTCGTTGCCGGTCGTGATCCAGTGGCTCAAGCCGAGCCCTGTTTCGCGGGCGAGCGCGAACGCATAAGCGCCGAACGCGCCGCTCTGGCTCACCAGCGCCACGTCGCCCACGGGCGGCGCACCGGCTAGTGCCACGGGCGAGAACGTCGCGTAGACGCGTTCGCGCAGGTTCATCAAGCCGAGGCAATTGGGGCCGAGCAGCGTGACACCGCCCTGCGCGGCCATGCGCGCGAGATTGCGCTGCACCGCGCGCCCGTCCTCGCCCATCTCCGCAAAGCCCGCCGTGAACAGCACGGCGGAGCGCGCCCGATTGCGCACGAGCTGCGCGATCACGTCGGGTGTGGCGTGCGCGGGCACGGCCACGATCGCGAGATCGACGGGCTCGGGCACAGCGTCGAGCGTGGCATGGGCAGTCATTCCCTGTACCTGGGCAGCCTTTCCGTTGATCGCATAGATGCGGCCCGCATAGCCATGTTCGCGCAGCAGTCGCAGCGGCATGCCGCCGACTTTGGCGGCATCGGCGGAAGCGCCGATTATGGCAATCGAGGCAGGACGCAGCAGTGGCGTGAGATCGATATTCCGCATGGACGTTAGCATTCCTTTTTATGCGATGATCGGGCAGCTCACTGCTCGCCCCGTGCGAGCGGAGGGACAAGACAAGCATCCTGCGCTACGAGCGCACGCGCCGCGAAGCGGCGGCGGTCGGAGGCCGGATCGATCAGGATGGCCGCGATAATGCCGGCCACAACCGAGAACACGCCGGCCAGCATCATGCCGGTGCGATACCCGTCGAGCTGGACTGCGGCATGGTCGATCACCTGGCCCATCACGGCGGGCGTGATGAGTCCGGCGAGCGTCGTGATGCAGATGTTGATGCCTAGCACTCCGCCGCGCTGCGCCGGCGGCACGATCTCGCCGGCGAGAGTCACGCCCGTTACGAACGTGAACGAAGCGAGCGAGAACGCGATCGTCACCGCGAACACGAGCAGTAGCCCGGCCGGGAGCAGCGGCATGAGGGCGAGCGCCACGCCAGATACCACCACGGCCGCCGCGCCCAGCGTGCCGCGCGCATGGCGGCTCGACACGCCGCGCGCCATCAGGCGCTGCGACCACCAGCTGAGCAGCGGCGAAGCCACCATCTGGCCGAATGCGGGCAGCACAACGATCCAGCCGACCTGCGTGAGCGAATAACCTGCCACGCGCACAAGATAGCTCGGCAGCCAGATCGTCGACATTGTGAGGATCACATAGGCGGCGAAGCCGCTGAGATCGCTGCCAATACAGGTTCGCGCGAGCAGCAACGCGGCGAGCGGAATGCGTTGCGGCAACTCAGGCACCGGTGAATGCACGCGCAGGGAATCGGCAGGGTTCGCGGGCCGCCCCCCCTGCGCGGCGTGTGAATCGAGTGCCCCCTCCTTGCCGATCCACAACCAGGCTATGCTCCAGACCACGCCAACCACGGCCAGCATGGCGAACGCAGCGTGCCAGCCGAAATGGACGATCACGGCAGTGATAACCGGCGCAATGAGGCCGGCGCCGAAGGATGCGCCGATCGTAAGTACTGCCGATGGAACCGTGCGCTCGTGGTCGGGAAACCACTTGTAGAGCGCATGCACGGCCACTGGATACGCGGGTCCCTCGCTCGCACCCAGAAGCACACGCGAGACAATCAGCGTAAGCGGCGTTGCGAATACGAGCAGCGGCACCTGCGAAAGCGACCACGTGAGCGCCATCGCCAGCAGCAGCCAGCGCGCCTTCACGCGGTTAGCGAGCAGACCGACGAGCAGCGCGGAAATCGAGAAGAACGTGAAGAAGCTCGCCGCGATGCGTCCGAATTGTGTGTGCGTGAGCCCGAGCTCGCGCATGATCGGTTCGGCGGCGAGACCGATCAGGGCCTTATCCGCAAAGTTGATGGCGAGGAAGAAAAACAGGCCGACGACGATTACCCATCGCTGACGCCTGTAACGTGTCTCTGATGTCATTGTGTCTCCATTTGCGGCTATTCCTTTGCGCGCCGGCGTGAAGCGGTCGCCCAAAATTGCCGTTTCGGGAGATTGAACGACGAAGAGACAAATAATACAACTGCATAATTTGCATTGTATCGATGCGATCAGTGCATTAATTGTCGTGCGGGTAGTGCGCTGCCGCAACCTCCTGAACAACGCGAATGGCCTGTTCCGCTGCGGGCGAAAGCGTGCGTCCGGCCAGATGGATGATGCAGAACTGGAGCCAGAGCGGCTTGCGCGAGGGCAGCGAGAGCGGCACGAGGTCCGCCATGCGCGACGCATTCGGGAACGCATGCGTGGTGAGCAACAACAGTGCGTCGGTCTTGCGCGCGTACTCCTGCAGCACATTCACATCGTTGCAGACGAGATGGAAGTCCAGTTCGTTGCCAGGCGCATAGCGCAGCCATTTGCGCAGCCCATCGCGCATTGCGTCGGGCAGCGGCACGGAGATAACCGGAAATGCCTGCAGCTGGTGGGTCTCCACAGTGGCCAGGCGCGCGAGCGGGTGGCCTTCACGTACGTACCAGCCCGCGCGATGCCTGGGCAGCGGGATTACATTGACCTCGCTGACGGTCGGCGCGCCGCGAATATCCACGATCAGAAAATCGAGTTCCTCGCTGTAGAGCGATTCGAGCGAATTTTTCCAGTTGTCGATGCGCGCGTCGATACGCATCTGCGGATGCTGCTGCGCGAGGTTGTCGAGCACCGCGGGCAGCAGCATGGCCGCCGGATACGGGCCTGCCCCGAAGCTCACCGAGCCGATACTGTGGTCGCGCAGCAAGTCCACGTCGCGCACCAGACAGCGCGCCTCGAACAGCACTTTCTTCGCTCGGCGCACCACGGTTTCGCCCGCGGACGTGATCTGCACGTCCCGGGTGGTGCGGTCGAAGAGCGCCATGCCGAGCTCTTCCTCGATGGACTGGATGCTACGGCTGAGAGCGGGTTGGCTTAGGTGCACGCGCTGTGCGGCGCGGGCGAAACTGCCCTCTTCCGCGAGGGCGACCACATGTTCGAGTTGGCGTAGGTTCATGGCGGACGCGACAGGCTAATCGGTCGGCGCAGGCAAGCCCTGCGCCGCGAAACAGCATAGCCTGGACGGGCACCGCACGGCACGTGTCTTCTGTCGCGGCTCTCTACAGTGTGAAAATACCCACGATCGGCCGTTGCTCCTTCGAGAACGGACGGCGATTCGCGTCTACGCACCAGACCGTTCGGCTGCACATCTGCACTCAAAACCGGACGGCATGTTACCTACGCCGCCACCGGCGGTCTCACTGAAAAGTCGCGTTGACAGTCAATTGGACAGCATTGCCCTTCGGGCGATTGCTCACGTTGAACTCGTTTACCCAACGCAGCGTCGCGGCAACCGGCGTCCTGTCGATCTTGCCAGTCCACGTCACCATCGGCCCGATGCCCACTGCGTGCCCCTGCGCGCCGCCAGTCAGTTGTGCGATTCCGCCCGTATCGTTGCCCACCTGCTGGATGTAACCGCCGATGATGCCGACACCCCAGCCGCCCGCAAAACGCTTGAGTGCCAGGACATCCAGCACGCTGACCGGTGCGTTGTGATATTGCGTGGCACCGTTGCGCGTATAGAACTCCAGTCCGTAGTTGAGCGAGAACTCGATGTTCGCCGCCGGGAAGAGGTGCGTGTATGCGATGGTCGGCGTGAACGTCCAGGTGTTCTGGCCGGCGTTGGCGAGGCGGTCAGGGCTGTAGGCACCCGTGGGCGCGTAGATTTGAACGCTCAGCGCAACGTGATCGAGTTTCGTCAGGTGGTAGCCGGCCACCACAGGCGAAAAGAACACGTCGGCAAACTGCGTACCGTGGTCGTTCGGCAAAAGACCATGGAACGAGGAAACGTCCGTATATTGCACGGGCACGCCGAACGACGTCGCGAAGTTCCAGCCGCCCGCGGTGATGCCCCATGTTTTCACCGCGTTGATCAGCGTGTATGAGATCGTGTAGTCGAGCCCCGCCGTCACCTTCCCCGCGATCGGCAGCGTTTTGCTCGCGCTCACTGAGCCCTCGTAGTAGATCGTGTTGAGCGAGACGATCCAGTCCGAGGTAGGCGGAACGATACCGGCATAGGGTGCGATCTGCATGCCGGTGATCGGGCGGCCGATACCGCCTTCAGTCGCGCCGGCATGAAACGAAGCGCCCAGCGCGCCGAAGCACGTCAGTGCGGCCAGTAGGCTTGTCGATGTTCTACGCACTTTGATCGTTGTTGCCCTGTTCGAATCCAACGTGATCGTGTAATGGCTTCCCGCGGCTAGGTGTTTGCCTGCGCAATGTCGGGCAAGCGCCAGCTACGGTCGAACCACGGCTGCAGCGGCCCGTACAGGCGGAAGATCGTGAACCACGACTTGCCAGGAATCGTCTGCACCCAGTTCGATTCGTGGCCCACCGGCGCACTCGGACCAAAAAACAGATCGACGGAACCGTCGGCGTTCTTTTGCAGACTCTGCTTTTCGCTCGACAGGCTCGGAAACCGCTGGTCGGTCTGCAGCATCGAGCGCGTCTGCGTGTCGTAGATCACCACCGACCAGAAGTCCTCCACGGGCACATTGGGCGGCACGCGCAGCACGTAGTGCTTCGCGCCGTCGAACGGCTTGCCGGCCGCGTCGACGTTCGCCGCCGCGTATTGCGAGCCGATGCCGGGCATGGCCACCGCCATCGCGGGGGTGTCGATGGTTGCGGCGTAGAAAAACATCGTGCGTGCGTCAAAATTGCGCGCGCCCTGGTTCAGCCATTCGTAACTGCCGCCGATGAACGGCGTTGTCCAGTGCCCGTCTGGATAAATCAGTGTGGCAGGATTGCGGTTCGCGAAGTCAATCGTGCGGGCGGTGGCATTGCCCACTGCAACGGCATCGGTCAGGATGGCCTTCGTGTGTGCGTCGGGCGCAAACGGCTTGCCCTTCACCATGCCGATCGAGGCAAACAGTCCCGTCATGTCGGGTCCATAGGCACCGGCCGGCTCTTCCTGAACGATCTGGTTGATCTCATCGTAGAACTCGATGTTGTTCGCATGGACCGTGTTCATGGTCTTGCCCGACAGGTCGATGAACCGCGTGGCGGGCGGATTCGCGGCCTGCGCGAGCGGATAAACACGCAACCCTGCCTTCAGGCTCGCCGCGCCTGGTTTCGGGTCGCCGTTCCTCATGAACGCGCGCCCGAACAGCAGGTTGCCGAAGGTCGGCGACTTCACGATGTAGTAGCCGCTCGACGGCAGCTTGCCCGTATAGTCCGGCGGCACGAACAGATACTTGCCGCCTTGCCCCTTGTCCGGGCCTGCGTTGCCCATGTCGGTGACGTAGCGGAACCAGAAATCATCGACCACGCCGAGGATGTTGGGCGGTGTTTCGACCACCATCGGGCCGTGTTTCAGGTCCATCCAGTTCCAGAAGTAGACAGTCTCCGAGTTCGGTGTCAGAAAGATCGATTTCGAATCCATCAACGACGCGAATACGCCGATAGTACTGCCGGTCGCGCCCGCGTCGCGCAACGCCTGGCGGATTGCCACCATCGACGCGCCTGGTATGCCGTTCAGGAACGCTTCGACGCCACGCATGAACACGAGGTTGTCGTACACCTTCTCGGCGGTTTTCGACGTGGGTACGCCGTCGAAGTACTCGAGCTTGCCGATACGCGTGTCGACCGTGGCTTGCGTGATGATCTGCTCAGGGATCGGAGTCGTCATCGTGTAGCTTGCCGGCGGTGCTGCGCTCGTGCATGCGGCAAGCGTGGCCGCGATGATGGACAGGGAAAACGAACGTGTCATTGCAGGAAGCATTGGATCTCCAGTTACGACAAACTACCTGGCGACGCGCTACGCGCTGCCACGAGAGATATCAGTCACGAAGGTAGAACCCCGTCGCCCGGCTTGTTCATTTCGCTGGCACGAAGTCGCCGGGCTTCCAGCTCTTGTCAAACGCGGCGGCCTCCGGACCATAGATCCGGATATAGGCGAACCAGCCTCTTCCTGGCACAGTCTTGATCCAGTGGTCCTCGTGCCCCTTCGGCGCGGCCGGGCCGAAGTACAGTGTTACTGGCTTGCTCTGATCCACGTCCTTCAGCTCGAACAGCGAGCGCAACGCGGCATTGTCCTGGTCGGTCTGAACCTGCGAGCGCGTAGCGGCGTCGTAAGCGGTTACGGACCAGAAGAGCTTGTCCGGCACAGGCTGCGGAATTACCAGCGTGTAGTTCTTGCCACCATCGAGATACGCGCCTTGAGCGTCTCGAGCGCCAAGCCAGTAGAGCGAGCCCGCCCCTGGGTCGCGCCGGAACATGGCGGGCGAGGTAACAATGGCCTGGGCAAACCAACGATCGCGAGCGTCGAGGTCGATCCCGCCAGGCGTTTCGAACTGGGCACTGCCCGGCACGAGCCCCACCCACTCCCACTGCCGGTCGGGCCAGGCTTTCCGGTCAGGGCGGTCGCTGTCGAATGCGGATACCAGCATCTGGCTGCGTCCCTTGCCCGCGGCATTTACAAGCACGGCCTTCAGCTTGTCGTCGGGATTGAATGGCTTACCCTTCTCGATGCCGAGTTGGGCGAGCAGTCCATACATGGGCAGGAAGGCAGGATTCTGCGGCTCTTCCTGAATGATCTTGTCGAGGACTTCCCAAAACTGAATATTGTCTTCCCAGCGAAGCGACGAACTGTCCATCGCGCGTTTCGTGGTGTCCACGGCCTCGAGCGCCGGGCTGCTGGCGCCGCCTTCGGACCAGCGCCGGATCTTGACGGCGCGCAGCGCATCCATTGCCTTCGGAATATCTCCGCCGACCGGCAATGCGCGAACAGCAAGTAGATTCTTCAGCGTCGGAGAACGGGCAACGTAGTAACCGTCGGGTACCGTGCCCTTCCATCCCGGCGGCAGGATCAGGTGCTTGCCGCCTTTGCCCGCGTCAGGACCAGGAAGGCCGAGGTCCTTGACCCAGCCCTGGTTGTGGTCGTTGACAAGACCAATGTACGGTCCAGGCGGCAAGTCGATCTCGATCGGCCCCTGTGACAAGTCCAGCACCGCTGAGCCGTACGGGGTATCCGAGTTCAGTGTGAAGCCCACTTGCCTTGGGCCCGCGGCCGCGATCCCCCACTCCTTGCCATCCTGAATGCCAGCCGTACGAGTGCCGTTAAATATGCCTTCCACCGATACCGTTGGATACCAGAAGCGATAGGTGACCACTGCCGTTTGCAGCACTTCGTCGGCACGCGTGCGCTCCGACGTTTGCGGCGTGGGATAGCCACGGTCGAAGTCGTATCCCATGTTGTCTTTCGCGTGGGCCGCCGTGCCGGCACAGGCGAGAAGCAGTGCAGCAATCAAGCGTCGATGCATAAAGGCTCCTGTAGGAAGGAAAAGCAATTACGCTGCGGTGCGCTGCAGATCATGCGGTTTTCAGCGTAGGCATTTCTTTATTCTTTGTTCCAGGCGGTTCTTCATGTCACAGGAAAACCCAGACTGCAAGATATGGAGGACGCGGACGGCCGTATTCGGTGCGACCGGATTCGTAGACATGCATCACGCATGTCGCTCGCGCTTTCGCTCGTAAGCCACTGCCGGGTAGCTTTTCAGGCCAATAGAAACTCGGTGGCAATTGTTTGCCCTCTCGGCTTCGTCCACCGATGATTTCCCCCTTTTCTCATAGCCCATTTTCGATGCTTTACTACTTTTAGATTGCCGACCATGCGGAATTTAGCTTTGACGCATCAAAAGAATATCAAGCATCTATAATTTTTGCATCAGTCATTGACTCAATAGTTGTCCCTGAACAATTCGTTTCTCGTGCCGTCGGCGTCACGCGGGGAAGTCGGCGGCAATGAAACAGTTGAACAAGGCAGCGAGAATTAAGGCACAAAGAAGCCGCAGGTTCCTGATCATGCGCAGGTTGTGACCTGCGCCGCACAGCACGGCGTGCATCGCATCGCCGAGCGCCCCCTTTAGCCGGTTCCGGTCGAGCTTCCCATCGGTCTTCATGTGGCCGATAGCTGGCTCGATCGCGCTGCGCCGTCTGATCATTGCGCGTAGTCCGCGTGTGATACCCGGTGGTAGATCTTCACGCCGTCGATGGCGACAACCTTGTAGCCGCGGTCGACGAAGGCGACTTCTGGCGTGGCGTCGCACAGGATTGCCGCCTTCTCCAGTGCTTCAGCCAGCATGTACCAATCATACGGATTGCCAGGCATCGAACGCACGCCAACGAACTAGCTATCGTAGAACTGTCGGTGGGATCGGGCTGGCCATTTCATTATGTCCGCTCTTGTTGAAGAACGAATGGAAGCGCTGGTACGTCGCCAACCTTTGATGGTCCGCGGCGTTTCACTGAAGACTCGCGACTTGCTGAACGATCTCCATCCGCCTTGGCAATCTATCTGGATCTGTCGCAATAAGGAGATCTGCTATGCCGACGGGCCCTGAATGCGTGGCGTGATCGATGAACCGGGAGCTGAGTCCCGCGGTAGCAAAAGTTCTCAAACAGTTGCATTATCCGCTGGACGTGACGTTACTCAGCGTTCGGTGGTACGTGGCATATCCGCTGAGCCTGCGTCATTTCGAACAGATGATGGCCGAGCGCGGGATTGTGATCGATCACTCGACGATTCATCGTTGGGCGCTCAAACTCTTGCCGGTCCTGGAGAAGGCGTTTCGACGGTGCAAACGGGCGGTCGGCAAGAGCTGGAGGATGGACGAGACCTACATTCGAATCAGGGGTGAGTGGCAGTATCTTTACCGGGCTGTCGATAAGGCTGGCAACACCGTCGATTTTCTGCTGCGAGCCCGACGGGGTCAGATGAACGACGGCCGTAAGGCACTCACTCCCGCGCAGCAATTCTATTCTCTCTCTGCATAAGCAATCCTCTGTATTTCAGCACTCTCGCCGGCCATCTTCCTTATTGCGACAGAACCCGATCAGCTTCTGCTGCCGTGGACTGGTCGGCCCATCAGCAAGCTGGCCTGGCTGCGGCAATCACCGGGGGAGCCGCGCGCAAAGGCCGTTCTGGCCCATATCGATCGTTTGCAGGCGATCCGCGCACTCGACTTGCCGCCGGACATCGGCCGCAACGTCCATCAGACCGGCTACTGCGTCTGGCGCGTGAAGGCGGACAGACCGCCGTCTATCAGATTGAGGAATATGAAACCGACCGGCGTCACGCCACCTTGATTGCGATCCTGCTCGACACGACCGCGACACTGACGGATGAAATTCTGAACCTCCACGATCGACTGATCGGCTCGTTCTTCACCAAAGCCAAGCACAAGTACGAGAAGCGTTGGCGGCCGAGGGCAACGCGGTCAATGACAAGGTGCGTCTCTACGCGAAGGTCGGCGCAGCATTGATCGCAGCGAAAGACGCGGGCGACGATCCGTTCCTGGCCCAGCCCTACGGCAGCAGCGCGAAATCGACGAAAGCCTGATCTCGCACGTCGCCCCGCTCGGCTGGAAGCCCATCGACCCGACCGGCGACTATGTATGGCATGCCAATAAGCGCGTCGCCAAAGGGCGATTCCGACCGCTGCGCGTCAGGAAATCGACCGGGGCGTCTTAACGTACAAAAAAGTACGTTTCTTGAGGGCACCCCGAATCGCGGCATCGAGGTGCGCCGGGCCGAACGCGTGCCGGGCACGAAGAAGCCACGCGAGTTCACGCAGGGGACATGGAAGCGGTGATCGTGAAGCTGGTGCAGCCCTCAAAACCAGAGTCAAAACCTGGCCGGCGGCGTGCCAGGGCCCGCTGAATGGACGTAAGCGCCCTGCTGCTTCAGACGCTATCCTTCAACACTAAGTGGAGATCGAACCCGGGAAAGACAGAAGCAAATCTCTCTAAAACCGGACATTTCTATTGAGCCGGAGATCGGACATCTGTATCTGGCCGGGACATTATAATGTTCGCAAACGACAAAACTCCTTGCATCCCATCCCATCTCACCGATCACCTTCAACGACCGCGGGCTTACCGCCCGCGGACCTCCGCCCAATCTTTCTAGCCGTAACGATAGACCCCGCGCCCAGTCTTCCGACCCAGACGTCCTGCGGCCACCAGTTCACGAAGCAGCGGGCACGCGCGGTATTTCGAATCGCCAAAGTCCTTGTAAAAGACGTCCATAACCGAAAGCACCACATCGAGTCCAACGAGATCGGCAAGCGCCAGCGGCCCGATCGGCTGATTCGCTCCGAGACGCATGCCGGTATCGATATCCTCGGCTGGCGCGACGCCTTCCGCGAGCAGGAAGAAAGCCTCGTTGATCATCGGCACCAGAATGCGGTTGACCACGAAGCCCGGCGAATTGCGCACGCTGATCGGCGACTTGCCGAGCCGCACCGTCAACTCGTGGACCGCCTCCGCTGCGGCGCTACCGGTTTCGAGGCCCCGGATGATCTCGACGAGCGGCATCAACGGCACCGGATTGAAGAAGTGCATGCCGACAAGGCGCGACGGGTCGGCAAGCGCAGCGCCAAGCGTGGTGATCGAGATTGAAGACGTATTGGAAGCGAGAATGGCGTCGGGACGCGCGACCGCTTCAATCTGCTTCAAGATGCGCAGCTTCAGATCGAGGTTTTCGGTGGCGGCTTCGATGATCAGCCCCGCAGCACCGAGGCGCTGATAATCGGTGCACGTCTCGATGCGGGCAAGCGCGGCCTCGCTCGCCGCCGCGTCCAGCTTGTCTTTCGCGATGAGCCGATCGAGGCTTCCCTTCAGCGCGGTAAGACCTTTGTCGAGCGCGGCTTCGCTGACGTCGACCACAATCACGCGCACGCCAGCGAGCGCGGCGACCTGCGCGATGCCGGAACCCATCGTCCCGGCGCCCACGATTCCCAATGTTTCGATTTGCATGGCTTTATTTGGCGCGCCCGAAGGCGCACTCAACTCACTGGACGTTTTCGAAAATGGCTGCGATCCCCTGCCCGCCGCCAATGCACATCGTGACGAGCGCGTAGCGGCCACCAATGCGCTTGAGTTCGTGCAGCGCCTTCACGGCGATCAGTGCGCCGGTCGCGCCAATGGGATGGCCGAGCGAAATACCCGAGCCATTGGGGTTCACCTTTTCCGGGTCCAGACCCAGCTCCTGCGTGACCGCGCATGCCTGGGCGGCAAAGGCCTCGTTCGATTCGATCACATCGAGGTCCGCGACGGACAGCCCCGCGCGCTGCAACGCAAGACGCGTAGCCGGCACCGGCCCGATGCCCATGTAAAGCGGATCGACGCCCGCATGTGCATATGCCACGAGTTTTGCCATCGGCGCGAGGCCGCGCGCCTCGGCCGCTTCGCGCGACATCAGCAGCATGGCTGCGCCTGCGTCGTTGATGCCGGAGGCGTTGCCCGCCGTGACCGTACCGTTCTCCTTCGCGAATACGGGCTTGAGCTTCGCGAAGTCGTCGATCGTGGCGTCGTGGCGCAAATGTTCGTCGGTGTCGAAGACGGTCTCGCGCCCTTTCACCGTGCGCTTGACCGGCACGATCTGGCTGGCGAAGCGGCCCTCGGCGATCGCTCGCGCTGCGCGGCGATGCGACTCGAGCGCAAGATTGTCCTGTTGCTCGCGCGTGATGCCGTAACGGCCCGCGACATTCTCGGCGGTCACGCCCATCGGCACGGTGTGAAAAGGATCATTGAGCGCGCCCAGCATCATGTCGATGAGGCGTGCGTCGCCCATACGTGCGCCGAAGCGCGCCTCGGTCGTGATGTACGGCGCGCGGCTCATGTTCTCGGCGCCAGCGCCGATCGCCACGTCAGCATCGCCGAGCAGAATGGTCTGCGCGGCGGAAACGATCGCCTGCAGGCCGGAACCACACAGCCGGTTGACGTTGAACGCGGGCGTCGATTCGGGAATGCCGGCATTGATCGCGGCGACGCGAGACAGGTAGAAATCCCGCGGCTCGGTGGCGATCACGTTGCCGAACACCACATGCCCCACGTCCTTTGCCTCGACGCGGCTTCGTGCGAGCAGTTCGCGCACGACGATTGAACCGAGTTCGGTTGGCGGCACATCTTTCAGGCTGCCGCCGAATTTGCCGATCGCGGTCCGCACACCGCCCATCACCACGACTTCCCTATTCATATAGATTCCTCAGTTATCTGCCTGCCGCCTGTGAAGCGCCGACGCAGCCTGTTTCTACCTCTGGTCCCGACCTGTTCAGGAAGTACCCAAGGCACGCCGTGGCAATCCTAGCGCCAACCGGCGCCTGACAGACTGATCAAACCGGCCGACATACTGACAAAACTGGCCATGTCATGCCGTCCACGGCGGCCGGACCGTGGAACGCGGTCGCCCCTGTTAAGGTTTTGTTAAGGGGCCGATGCGTAGAATCGCCTTTGACAACCGGAACCCCCTTCAAGTGTTAACGCAAGAACGGGCGTGAAAACAGAGGGCCCCCATGGACGCAGTCGAAACACTGAACCGAACGTTTTTTATCGCACTCAATGCCACACCCGCGACGCCGCATTGGCTCATTACCGCGGGCACGCTGATCGCGGACTATGCGATCCTGCTGGTCCCGGCCATGCTGGTGGCGCTATGGCTGACAGGCTCGGACGAACGCCGCGCGTTGGCGGTGCGCGCCTGCTTTGCCGGCTTGCTGGCTCTCGGCATCAACCAGTTGATCGGTCTGGCGTGGTATCACCCCCGTCCTTTCGTCAGCGCAACGGGCTATACGTTTCTCGCCCATGCGCCCGATTCTTCGTTTCCTAGCGATCATGTGACGCTGCTTTGCGCAGTCTCGTTCACCTTCCTGTACGGCGGGAGGCGGGGAATCGGCTTGCTTGCCTTGTTCGTCGATATCGCCGTTGCCTGGGCTCGCATCTTCGTCGGCGTGCACTGGCCATTCGACATGATCGGCGCGGCGATCGTCGCGTGGCTGGCCTGCATGATTGGTAGCCCGTTCTGGCGCCTCGCGGGCGTGGCTGCGACCGGCGCGTTGATCGCGCTTTACAGGAAGGTTCTCGCTGTACCGATTGGCTTGCGATGGTTACGGCCGTAGTGAGCCCACCATCTTCGCGTTTCCTTTGTTTTCCAGATCGGAGAGAATCGGACTCCCGCGGTGGATGGCGGCTATCGCACCTTGAATATTCGATCGCGCGACAGCAATTCCCATATCCAGAATGATCTCGGCCGGCGCGCGCGAGTCGATACAACTGAGGACGATTGCTGCAGGATACTGGCCGCTGGCGCTCGCCCTCTTCTGCGCGAGGCAGTCCTGCTTTTTCATTTTGCCGGTACGAAACCGCTCGTTGCCGGCTTTCATCATTTCGATAATCCGACCGGGAGTCAGCGCATTGCGCTGCGATTCGGACAATGCCGCCGCCCGGATATCGCCCGCCGTGAACGGCGGGCCGGCAACGAGCGTCGCCACACTTATGCCGGCCTGGCCAGCGTGAAAGAAACGTGAAGATGGTCAGACAGACCATATACAACTAGAAAGATAATCCTTCTTATCACTAGAGGCTCATTTCTACGCTAAACTTCGTCAGATGAAAACGCGTCACACACCCCTTGCCGCACCCGCTTCCACCGAGCCGCCCGGATTCCCCGACGCCGACGAACTCGCCATGCTGCGTGCGTGGTATGCAGGCCTCGCTGTGCGGCCCGCCGTCGAGCGTTATCTCCCCTCGGCGCTCGGCGACGGGAAATCGGCGCGTGGCGTGCTCGGACGCATCCGGCGCAGGCTCGTCGCCCTCGCGCGCGCGGCGCATCGCGACGATCTGGTGGCGCTGTTCGAACATCCCGTAGACGAACGCGAGCGGCACGCCAAGGCTGTCGCGCAGGCAATCGACAGCCTGCGCAACGCCCGCCCGCCCGAACCCCAGATTGCTGACGACATCGCGCAGTGGTTCACGCCGCGCGCCGTGCGGGTGCTGTACGCGCACGGCATCACCACGCTCGCGGACCTCACCGTGCGTATCCCGCGCCGCCGCCAGTGGTGGAAGGCCGTGCCGGGACTCGGTGTGGCGAGCGCCCGCGCGATCGAGGCGTTCTTTGCGGCCTGGCCAGCACTCACGGAAAAGGCGCGCGCGCTCATCGTGGCGAGCCAACGCGGCGACATCGCACCGTGGGAGTCACTCAAACTGCCGCACGAAGTCGACGGCTCCGAAGGCACTTTCCGTGCACCCCGCGCGACCTGCACGCTGGATGCGTCGAACGACTATGAAGCGATCCAGACCTGGCTCGCGCTGCACGAGTCGCCCGCCACGCAGCGTACCTACCGGAAGGAAGCCGAACGGCTGATCCTCTGGGCGATCGTCGAGCGGGGCCGCGCGCTCTCGTCGCTCTCGACCGAAGACGCCATCGCCTACCGCGCGTTCCTGCGCCATCCCTCTCCACGCGGACGCTGGGTCGGCCCCGTGCGGGCACGCACGTCGCCGGACTGGCGGCCGTTCAACGGCAGCCTCTCGGCGCGCTCGGTTGCGCATGCGCTATCGATCCTCGGCGCCCTGTTCCGCTGGCTCATCGAGCAGCGCTACGTGCTCGCCAATCCGTTTTCCGGCGTGAAAGTGCGCGGCGCGAGCGGCGCGCAAGCACTCGATACATCGCACGCATTCAGCGAAGGAGAATGGGCGCTCGTGCGCACGATCGCAGACGGCCTCGAGTGGTCGTACGGCTGGTCAGCGCCGGCGGCTCAGCGGCTGCGCTTCCTGCTCGATTTCGGCTACGCGACCGGCCTGCGCGCGAGCGAACTGGTTGGAGCCACGCTCGGCCACGTCGAAACAGATGCACGCGGCGATCACTGGCTGCGCGTGACGGGCAAGGGAAACAAGCTTGCGCGCGTCGCCTTGCCGCCGCTCGCGTGGGAGGCGCTCGCGCACTATCTGGCCGAACGTGACCTGCCGGTCGTGTCCGTGCGCTGGAATCCGGCGACGCCGGTCATCGGCAGTCTCGAGGCCGACAGCGACGCCGCGATCAGCAGCGTGCGTTTGTGGGGGGTGCTGCGGCGCTTCTTCCTGCTGGCCGCCAGAGCCATCGAGGCCGATCATGCGCCGCTCGCGGAAAAGCTGCGCCGCGCGAGTCCGCACTGGATGCGCCACACGCACGCCACCCACGCGCTCGGGCGCGGCGCCGAACTCACCACGGTGCGCGACAACCTGCGGCATGCTTCCGTTTCGACGACCTCGATCTATCTGCACAGCGACGAGGTCAAGCGCGCGCGGCAAATCGCGGACGCATTTGGCAAAGCGAAATGAATCCACGTCAGCCGAAGTTAGCGACCTGACAGCCGCTTATTGGGCCGGCTTAGTCGGGTCTTCCTGCGCGAGCCGGGTCAAGACGTCGGCGAGTGCGCGAATCCTGGCCTGTGCGGCGCGTTGCGAGGGATAGACGAGGAAATAGCCCAGTCCATTTTGCACAACCTCGCTGAACGGCATAACGAGTGCCCCCGCCTCAAGGCGCTCCTTCGCCATGCGAGGGTCGCCGATTGCGACGCCATGCCCCTGTGCCGCGGCGGTGAGCGTTAATTCGAGGGTATCGAACACGAGCCCGCCATCGGCGTCGCTCTGGGGCGCGCCAACATGATCGAACCAGCATCGCCACTCTCCATGACCGTGTCCCGGATGAAGCAATTTGACTCTGGTGAGATCCGCTGCGGATTTCAGCGATGCGGCCAGCTCGCTCGTGCACATCGGCGTCAAGCGCTCTTCAAACAACGGTATCGCGTCCATCCCCGCCCAATGTCCGGCTCCACGCACGACCACGGCGTCGACATCGGGCGTAGTGAAGTCCGGCGTATCGTCCGCCGATGTATAGATGCGCAACTCTGTGCGGGGCAGCGCGAGATTGATCGCCGACAGCCGCGGCAGCAACCAGCGAATCGCAAACGTGGACGGTAACCGCAAGGTGAGAACCGCCGCGGATTGAGTGCGGTCGCATCGAGCAGATGATCATCGTCTACGACACGCATCCCATACGCAACACGGTAGGCGACAAATACGCGTAGCAGCGGCGGAAGCTCTGCCGCGCGATGCAATAGTTGGATGATGCGCCGATGGCCGACTCGTTGTTGTTCGCCCCGTTGAAGTTGTTCAGGAACAGGCCCCCGCTTCCGAATAGTACCGGTTCGGCGCGGGAAAGACCCCTGTCATGACTTCAATCAGGAACGGGCCGTCATATCGACTTGCTTCACCAAGAACATCGTCCAGCTCGTCGATTCCGCTAACCACGCGTGCCGCCACACCAAACGACGATGCAAACGCGGTCCAGCTATGACGGGGCAGTCTGGTGAACTGCTCGGAAATCAGACCTCCCCTCATCGCATCGATGTGAATTGCACCGTGCGCAGAGTTGTTCAGGACGACGTAGATCACTTTGACGCCGTAGCGAGCTGCCGTCTGAATCTCCGTTCCGTGCATCATCATGCATCCGTCGCCTGTGACTACGACGCAAGGGCGTTCGGGGGACGCAAGCTTGACGCCAATTCCGGCTGCAATAGCCCAGCCCATCGGCGCGAGAGCGTTGGACGAAAAGTAGTTGCCCATACCCGACGACAGCCAGTAGTGGGCCATGAATATACGATGGGCACCGGAGTCCACCACGACGTTGCTGTTGCTGGGCAACAGTTTGCACAGGCGCTTGATGACGGCGCCAGGATAAAGCGATTCATTACCGCTGGAGGTCTGCTGCGCGGAAAAATCCTCGAATTGCCCGTCGTACAGGGGAGTCTGGCTGACCCCGGCGATCCATGCCCTCCTTCTTTCGAGCACTTTCTGGAAATCGTCGTTGGCGCCCGTGTTGATCCGGGCAAGCAACCGGAAGCTAGCCCCGATTCCCGAGAAAATGCTGCGCTGGGCAATGTGCCCCATCGGCGGCTGATCAAAGCCATCATCGAAGACAAGCAGATCCTTCCCCTCGGTCAGCTTCCTGCTCCAGTTCATGCTGTCGCGCTGGTTCAGATCGCTGCCAAATACAACGAGCGCGTCAAGCTCGTCCGAATTGATCACACGTGCGGCGCGCGAATGGCTTGAGAACCCGTAGATGCCCAGCGCGAGTTCGTGTCCCTCGGGAAAGGCACCCTTGCCTGCCAGCGTCGTCGCGACCGGAACGTGAAATTTCTCGGCAACCTCAAGAAGCGCCCTTGCAGTTTCCGCGTCATTCCCGCGACTACCAATCAGAAACGCGACTTTCTTCGACTGGAGCAGATAGAGGCGGCACAGGGCATCCAGCGCGGTACGGTCAGGGGGCGCTTCACCCAGATTGAACTCGTGCTGGGCGTAGGGTCGCCGTGCTACCTGCGGACCGGGAGGGACGTCCTGCTTTTGAACGTCAACAGGGATACTGATGAATGACCGCGCCCGACGCATCCAGTTCAGCCCGTCCGTCGCACGACGTAGCTCCGCCTGAACATTATCCTTGTTCTTCAGTTCGACCACGTCCGTCATCAGACCTCTGACCACGCCACTTTCATAGATGCCGCCTGATGTCGCATCCTGGAACGCCCCTTTACCCTCCGCTGTCGACGAAATCGCTCCCGCAATATAGAGCATCGGAATCCGGTCTGCCTGCGCGGCTGCCATGCCGGGCACGAAGTTCATGGTACCGGGACCGGAAATTCCTGCGCAAACGCCGAATTTGCGGCTAGCGCGCGCATAGCCATCGGCCATGAAAGCGCTGCCCGTCTCATGAGCGCCAACGATGCCGCGAATGGATGGTGAATCATCAATCGCAGCCAGAAGCGGGTAAATCAGCTTTCCGGGGACCAGAAACACGTGGTCTATTCCCGCGGACTCGAGCGACTTCACAACTACCTTCGATACGTTGGGGGAAGCGGAAGATCCCATGGTCTTTGATTGCGATCCGGACAGAAGTCAACATTCGGATCCTGCCGCTCTCCATCCCGGGGTAATGCACGGCTTTGCGGATTTGAAATGCACCGAAGCCGGCGACAACCGATGCCTGGAGACAGCAAGATGGCCTTTGACACACTGCACATGGTGCTGCAGTCGTGTCTCGCGCTACTTCAACGGGCCCGCTCGTAACGCGGCCCGCGTGTCTCCATCCGGGAGTTCCTCGTCGCCGGCTGCGGCAACATACGGCGAGCGTCATCGTGGCTCTTCGTCCACTCGACCTGCCTGCGCTCTGTTCTGAATCGCCGCCCAAACCTCGCAGCCCGGTTCAGAATGTCTGCCAGTCCGATGTGCCGGCAGCGGTGGCAGCCAGAACCTTACTCCCGCCCCCGGACGGCTCAGCCACCACGGCGACCTTTCTCGTTGTTGCCGGAGAGGACGTGAGGCGGTTCCGGGAGACGGTTTGCGAGGCCTTCTGCAGCTTCGTCGCCGGAGATGAAGTCGTTCCGTTGCCATTGAACCTGAAAAAGGCCACCGCTTTGCGTAGGCTCTCCGCCTGCTGCGCCATCGTCTGCGCGGCTGCCGAAGCCTCTTCCACGAGCGCGGCGTTCTGCTGCGTGACCTGGTCCATCTGGTTGACCGCCTGATTCACCTGCTCGATACCGGTGCTTTGCTCGCTCGATGCCGACGAGATTTCGCCGACGACGTCCGTCACGCGCTTCACCGATTGCACGACTTCCTTGATTGCGCCGCCTGCTTCTTCGACGAGCCTCGAGCCTGCTTCCACCCGGTGAACAGAGTCGGAAATCAGTTCCTTGATTTCCTTCGCGGCAGTCGCACTGCGCTGCGCGAGCGTGCGAACCTCGCCCGCTACGACGGCGAAGCCGCGCCCCTGCTCTCCAGCGCGCGCCGCCTCGACTGCTGCATTCAGTGCGAGGATGTTGGTCTGAAAGGCGATGCCCTCGATGACACCGATAATCTCGGACATTCGCGTCGAACTCGTCGAGATGTCGCGCATCGTCTCGACGACGCGACCAACGATCTCGCCGCCGCGCTGCGCCACACCCGAGGCTGTACCCGCGAGCGTGGCAGCCTGCGTTGCATTGTCCGTGTTGTGGCGGACCGCCGCGGTCAGTTGCTCCATGCTCGACGCGGTTTCTTCGAGCGACGCGGCCTGTTCTTCGGTGCGGCTCGACAGCTCGAGATTGCCTTGTGCGATCTGCGCGCTCGCAGTCGCGACACCTTCAGCGTTTTCGCGCACCTCCGACACGACCCGCATCAGGGCCTCGCACATGGACTTCAGCGATGCCATGAGGCTGTTTGTGTCGCCGGCGCGCAGGTCGATGCTCACGTTCAGGTCACCCGCGGCCACGCTTCTGGCCACGGCGGCGGCGGTTGCAGGCTCGGTACCCAGTTGCCGGGTGACGCTACGCATCATCCAGATGCCGATACCGAGGCCGATCGAGACGGACATCGCCACGAGGACAAGCATCAGATTGCGGCCTTCGCCGTACACGGCGTCGTTGGATTCCGCCGTCCTTTGCGCGTCGCCCTGTTTCAGGGTAACCAGATTGCCCATCAGGACGAGCGTCCTGAAACCCTTGTTGTGGTACTCACCCAGCATGTATTCAGTCAAGCCATCCCGGTCCTGTAACGCGGCAGAATTGATCTTGCCTTTCATTTCGTTGAAGGCCTGGATGTAGTCCTGCCAGCCCTGATCAAGCTCGCCGAAGGTCGCCTTCCCCTTGTCGGTATAGACGAGCGGTTCTGCCTGATTCAGGTGATCACGCGCCTGGGCCAGTGCCTTGTCGGCCTGGTCCAGCGAGCCAGCCCGCTGCTCGGCCGTTGTGGCCAGAACCGCATTGCGCAGATAAGTTCCGACTCGCAGTACGTCCGCGTTAGCCTGCTGGATCAGGTTCAGTCCAACAAGATCCTCTCGATACGTCTTGTCTGCATTTGCGCTGATTTGCGCCATGTTGCGCAGACCAATCCCGCTAACCGCAGCGCTGATCGCCGAAACGAGGATGAAAGCGCTGATCAGTTTGGTGCCGAGCTTCATGTTGCTGAAATTCATGATTCACTTTGGTGAGAATGAAAGAACCAGAATGCTTAAGCGAGTTCGTGCCCAGCTCGACGCGGTATCAACGTCGAAAAGTCCGGCAACGGTGTTTCGACTCAACGAACAAGCGCAAACGCCTGGCGTCCGTGACGCCTGACACCGGTGCACCGCCACACGAACACCGGAAGCAGCACGGGACATATCTGGGTTATCGGCGGCATTATTTATTTCTTCATACAAATCGTTCATCTGCCGGCGAGATTTTTATTACATTGCTGCACGGTCCTTACGGGCGCGTCCTGGGAGTCCGAAAACGTTTCCAGCAACACAGCTGTCATAGACTTGCCATCGATTTCATTACACAAATCTTTCATTATTGCCCGATGTAATTGCCGAAACATTTATCCTTAAGACGTTTTCCAGGGTTTGGGTATTGACGCTGCACGCGCCATTCTTCTTGCCGTCCGGCTGCCGGCATTCCAGGTGCTCGTTTCTCCAGGAGAACTCTCGCGGCGTGCGGGGTCGGTGGCAGCAGCGAGTCGACAACGTCCACCTCGACGGCCACTCCTTCGAGCATCGGCGGCACCGTAGCAGTGGCGACGCGCTAGCAGGTGCGAACGTCACGCTGATCGATTCGACGGGCAAGAGCGTCACGGCAACGAGCGACGCAGGTGGCAACGACTCGATGCCCTCACGAAGTACAACGACTAAACGTTGTCGACCACTGGTTTCCTGAAGCAGAGGTGCGTGGGTGCCCCGCAAGCGGCATCCACGCTTTTTCCCGGCATGCTCCACGCCGGATCGCGTATCAGCTGACCGAGCCCATCGCCGATTGCTGATAGTTTTCCAGGCCGATCTTGTCGATCAACCCGAGCTGGATTTCCAGCCAGTCGATGTGATCCTCGGTGTCGTCCAGGATCTCGACGAAAATTTCCCTTGAGACAAAGTCCCGAACGGATTCGCAGTAAGCAATGGCTTCCTTGCACTGTGCCTGCGCAGTGCGTTCGAGCTTGAGATCGCCCTCGAGCACTTCGCGAACGTCCTCGCCGATCAGAAGTTTGCCAAGGTCCTGCAGATTGGGCAGGCCATCGAGCATGAGTATCCGCTCGATCAGTTTGTCCGCGTGCTTCATCTCCTCGATCGACTCGTCGTATTCGTGTTTGCCGAGTCCTGCGAGACCCCAGTGTCCGTAAAGTCGTGCGTGCAAAAAGTACTGATTGATCGCCGTCAGCTCGTTCTTCAGTTCCGCATTGAGATATTCGATGACTTTCGGATCTGCTTGCATGACTCCCTCCGGGGCGCTGTGTCGGCACAATTACAACGAGCATAGACAGTTGACGCGCGCAGCGCACGAACGAGAGCATCGACGAGAAGAATTCAGCGTTTTACCGGCTCGATTTACGCAGAGGAATGACGCTTTAAACCGTGTTGTTTGCGAACCACCGGATCAACGCTGTGAAAGTCCCGGCCTGCGATCGTGCCAGCGGATCGGGTATGATCGCCGCAAAATCGATCTATGTTTGTATTCGTTACGACTGAGTTCCATGGAAACAGATATGTCGACGTCAGAGCCGGACCGTGCAGGCTCCGCGCTTGAAGTCCTGCGAGTCTTTCTGAAGCTGGGCCTGACGTCCTTTGGCGGTCCCATCGCCCATATCGGCTACTTCCGTCGCGAGTTCGTCGAGCGGCGTCGCTGGCTCGACGACGCAACCTTCACGGATCTGCTCGGTCTCTGCCAGTTTCTCCCCGGTCCCGCCAGTAGTCAGACCGGATTTTCGATCGGTCTGCTGCGCGCCGGCTGGCGAGGCGGCCTGGCAGCCTGGTGCGGCTTCACGTTGCCATCCGTTGCACTCCTGATCGCCTTTGCCATCGTCGCGCCTGAACTCGGCGGCCCCGTGGGGAACGGGCTGATTCACGGACTGAAACTCGTCGCCGTTGCCGTCGTCGCGCAAGCCGTATGGGACATGGCGCGCCGCCTGTGCCCCGACCACCGCCGCGCCGGCATCGCACTCATTGCGGTCGTGCTTCTCGCTGTCATGACGACGGCGTATGCACAGTTGATCGTCATCGTGCTGGGCGCCGCGCTCGGTATCGTGCTGTGCCGGTCCACGACTGCGGGAACCATCGCCGGCACGCGTCAGCATACGCAGCAGTTCCGCGTGTCGCGTACCGCCGGTCTGGTCGCGCTCGTCCTCTTTTGCGCCCTGCTTTTCGGGCTTCCGGCGCTTGCCGCATTCGACACGACGCATACCGTCCGCGTGTTCGACGCCTTCTACCGCTCGGGCGCCCTCGTGTTCGGCGGCGGTCACGTGGTGCTGCCGTTGCTGCAGCGTGAGACCGTGGCGACGGGATGGGTCTCGCCGAACGACTTTCTTGCCGGCTATGGAGCCGCCCAAGCGGTGCCCGGTCCGCTCTTCACGTTCGCGGCTTTCCTTGGATGGATCATGAGCGGCCCATCCAGTCATGCGCTGGGCGCCTTCGTGGCACTAGCAGGCATCTTTTTACCAGGCCTGCTTCTCGTGCTCGCCGCGCTGCCTTATTGGCAAGCGCTTCGCGCCCATCCCTCCATGGCGGCCATGCTGGCGGGCGTGAATGCAGCCGTGGTCGGGCTGCTCGCCATGGCGCTCTATTCGCCGGTGTGGACGAGCGCCGTCCAGTCACGGATCGACTTTGCGGTCGCGGTCATCGGTTTCTTTTTGCTCACGCGCTGGAAGGTGCCGCCGCTCGTTGTCGTCGTGTTTTTGGCGGCGGCCGGCGTGGCCGAGATGCTTGTTCGTTGAGTGGCGAAGCTCACCCTCGCCAGGCTTGAAGAAACCTGAGCCAGGCCGTTGCGCCGGGATCGGCGTGACCGATACTGCGTTCCTGCACCCACGCCGCGCGTCCCTTCTTCGACTGCAACGCGGCCGTGGCGAGCACCTGTCGCTCCGCCGTGTCGATCATCGCGTCGAGGAGCGTGCGCTCGTCGGCGCCCAATTCGAACGCTTCGAGCGTATCGAGACTCGGCACGAGTGCATCGAGCACCGTCTTGTCGCCGAGCTGCGACTTGCCCCGCTCGGCTATGCGCTCGGCCACCGCGCGACCCATCGCGAGCGCTTCGGCCCGGCCCGCTGCATGGCTGCCCGTCACGGTCTTCGCCGCAGCGAGCAGCCCGCCGCCCACGAGCGCGCCGAACGTCGAAGGGTTCGCCGTCGAAAACGCCTTGCCCGTGGCGATCAGCACGTCGCCCAGCGCAGCGTCGGGCGGCAGCTTCGCAATGGCATCGGCAGCCGCGTGCGAGCCCGCCTTCACGGTGACGCCCAGGTCGCCGTCGCCGAGCGCGGCGTCGAGTTCGCGCAGTTCCTCCGCGCTGGCGGGCATCGCGTTCAACGCATCGATGAGCCGCGCCCGGACTTCGCTGACCGAGAGACTCATCGCGCACCTCCCTCGTCCACGCCCCAGCCTTCGCGCCAGAACGGCGAGCGTACCGGCGCATCGAGCAGCGTGTCGAGTTCCTCGTCGAGTTGCATCACGGAGATCGAGGCGCCCGCCATTTCGAGGCTCGTCACGTACTCGCCTACATAAGCACGCGCCACGCGCAGCCCGGCGGCGGCAACGGCCTGCGCGGCGCGCCGGTACAGCAGATACAGTTCTTCGAGCGGCGTCGCGCCGAGCCCGTTGACGAGCAGCGCCACGCTCGCCCCCGCCTTGGCCTGCAAGTCGCCGATTATCGCGCCCGCAAGCCGTTCGGCGATGGCATCCGCGCTCTCCAGTTTGCCGCGGTGCGTGCCCGGCTCGCCATGAATGCCGATGCCGATCTCCATTTCGCCATCGGGCAGCGTGAACGTGGGCTTGCCTGCCGCCGGCAGGATCGTCGGCGAAAGGCCCACGCCCATCGTGCGCGTCGCGCCGTTCGCCTTCGTGGCAATGCGCGCGACTTCGTCGAGCGTGTCGCCGCGTTCGGCCGCCGCGCCCGCGCACTTGAAGCCGAACACCATGCCCGCTACGCCGCGGCGATCAGAAGCCCGCTCGGGCGGCGCGGAAGCGACATCGTCGGCAACGAGCACGGTGCGCGTCTCGATGCCGTCCGCGTCGGCCAGGTCCGCGGCGAGATCGAAGTTGAGGACGTCGCCGCCGTAGTTGCCGTACAGGTAGAGCACGCCCGCGCCGCCGTGCACCGCCTTGGTGGCCTCGTAGATCTGCTCCGACGATGGCGACGAAAACACGTTGCCCACTGCCACGCCGCTCGCGAGCCCCTTGCCCACGTAGCCGAGAAAGCCCGGCAGGTGCCCGGAGCCGCCGCCCGTCACGATGCCGACCTTGCCCGCGTTCGGCGCGTCGGCACGCACGAGCGCGCGGCGGTCGGCCGTGACCGGCTTGAGCCAGCCCGGATGGGCGAGCAGCAAGGCGTCGATCATCTCGTCGACAAATTGATCAGGATGATTAATGATCTTTTTCACGTGTCGCGTCTCCAGTAATGGGTGGCGTTCGCACCACCGCTCACGTTGACTTCTCCGTTCAAAGCTTGCGCCGTTGGCTCAGCGCGTCGAGCAAGACGGCCGCGAGAATCACGCCGCCCTGGATGAACTGCGTCCAGAACGGATTGACGCCGAGCAGCGAGAGCCCGACATTGATCACGCCGATCAGCACCACGCCAATGAACGTGCCGACGATCGAGCCGCGCCCGCCCGCGAGCGAGGTGCCGCCGATCACGACGCCTGCGATCACCTGCAGCTCGAGCCCGTTGGCCGCCGACGGCAACGCCGAATTGAGCCGCCCCGCGAGGACGATGCCCGCGATGGCAGCGGTCACGCCCGCTAACATGTAGGTAAGAAAGATCACGCGGCTCACCGGAATGCCCGCGAGCCGCGCCGCTTCCTTGTTGCCCCCCACCGCGAACACCTGGTGGCCGAATTCGGTCTTGCGCAGCAACACGTGGCCAATGACGAATACGGCCAGCATCACGAGCATCGGCGCGGGCAAGCCCGCAAACGTCTTCGCGCCGAATGCGGTAAACACGGTGGGAAAGTCGAATTTCGTGCGCCCATCCGAAATCGCGAGCGTAAGGCCGCGCCCCATTGCCATCATCGCGAGCGTGACGATGAACGGCACGAGCCGCAGCCACGCAATGCCAAAGCCGTTGAGCGCGCCCACCGCCGCGCCGGTGACGAGCGCGATCACGAGCCCTGCTACGCCGAGCCCGACCGCGTCCGGGCTCGCGCCGGCCATGACAGTCGCGGCCACCATGCCGCTCAGCGCGACGAGCGAGCCCACGGAAAGGTCGATGCCCGAGGTGATGATCACAAACGTGCCGCCCACTGCCGCGATGCCGACCACGGACACCTGCACCATGATGTTGGTGAGCGTGCTCGTGGTGAGAAATTCGGGCGACGCCAGCGAGAGCGCGATACAGATCAGCACGAGCGCCGCAATGAGCGGCCCCAGGCCGCTGCGCAACTGGCGCAGCACGCGCTGTTGCAGGGTTGGTGTTTCTTCACGCGGTCGAACCGTGGTGGACGTCATGCTGCAACTCCGGTGGTAGCCCATTGAATGATCGTCTCCGAGCTCGCGTGCTCACGCGCGACTTCGCCGACGATGCTGCCGCGATACATCACGAGCACGCGGTCCGACATGCCGAGCAGTTCGGGCAGTTCGGAGCTCACGAGCACGACGGCCGCGCCCGCGCGCGCCATCGCGACGATATGTGCATAGATCTCGGTCTTCGCGCCGACGTCGATGCCGCGCGTGGGCTCGTCGAGCAGGATCACAGCCGGCGAGGTCGCGCTCGCGCGCCCGAGAATCACCTTCTGCTGATTGCCGCCCGAAAGGTTGCCGGTGAGCGACGTGACCGAAGGCGCGCGCACCGCGAAGCGCTCGACCGCCTCGCGCGCGAGGCGGCGCTTTCTCGCCGCGCTCACGAAGCCGCCGCGCACCAGCGCCCGCAGGCTCGAAAGCGCGACGTTTTCTTCGATGCTCGCGTCGAGCACGAGCCCTTCGAGCTTGCGGTCCTCGGCGGTGTAGACAATGCCCGCGCGCATGCCTTGCGCGGGCGAGCGCAGCGCGAGCCTGCGCCCGCGCAGCCGCAGTTCGCCACGGGTAAGCGGGAGCGCGCCGCAAAGCGTCTTCAAAAGCTCGGTGCGCCCCGCGCCCGCAATGCCACCGATGCCCACGATCTCGCCCGCGCGAACGCTGAAACTCGCGTCGCGCAGCACGGGCTCGCTCGCCACGTTGTGCGCTTCCAGCACGACGTCGCCATAGGGCCGCGCCTCCCACGGATAGAACGAGTCGAGATTGCGCGCGACCATTGCCTGAACGAGCGCCGGTTCGTTCCACTCCGGCATGGGCCGCGCGCCGACCGTCGCGCCGTCGCGCATCACCACGGCCGAATCGGCCAGTTCGAACACTTCTTCGAGATGGTGCGAAATGAAGATGATGCCCATGCCCGCCGCCCGCAGTCGCCGCACGACGGCGTAGAGATGCTCGATGTCGTGATGCTGGAGCGCGGCCGTGGGCTCGTCCATCACGAGTATGCGGGCGTCGCGCGCGAGCGCCTTGGCGACCTCCACGAGTTGGCGCTTGTTGAGCGGCAGATCACCGAGGCGCATGGCGGGTGGCACGCCTTCCAGCCCGACCTGGGACAGCGCCTCGCGCGCCATGGCGTTGGCGCTGCGATGATCGACGAGGCCATAGCGCCGCGGCATGCGGCCAAGAAAGAGGTTTTCGGCCACCGTCATGTCGTTGACGAGCGAAAGCTCCTGATAGATCACGGCCACGCCCGCGTCGATCGCGGCCTGGGTGCCGCGCGCGAGTCGTACGCCGTCGATCTCGATCGTGCCTTCGTCCGGCTCGTAAGCCCCGGAGAGCGTCTTGATGAGCGACGACTTGCCCGCGCCATTCTCGCCGACGATCGCCATCACGTGCCCCGCATGCAGCTCGAGGCTCACGCCTCGCAGCGCCTTCACGCCGGGAAAGCTCTTCACGATGCCGTTCATGCGCAACAGCGGCGACGCGCCCCTCTCGCTGCCTGCGCCGGTGTTCTCCTGCTGCGATACGTCCATTGCCGAACCTGATTCGCGTTTCATCCGTTCATCCCTGGCGCCGGCGCACGCGTCACGCGCGGCCGGCGCTTAAGACCGCCCGTTACTGCTTGACTTCAAGGGCCCACAGACCGTATTGCTTCACGCCGTCCGAATCGATATTCGACTTGTCGATCAGATAGGTCGGCCACGCGTAGTTCCCGGGGACGTCCTTCTTCGCCTCGTAGTCGGTAATGAACGTCATCGCCTTGGCGGACATGCCGATCGGGTTCTGCGAGATCGTCGCGTCCTGCTTGCCCGCACGGATCGCAGACAGCGCCTGCGCCGTGCCGTCCGCGCCGATCACCATGATGTGGCCGGGGTCGCCGAGCGGCTTGTAGCGGCCCGCATTGTCGATGGCTTTTTCCGCGCCCACGGTGTTGTCGTCGTTGGCGCCGAATACCGCGTCGATCTGCGGATACTTCTGCAGAATGCTCGTCATCGCGTTGAGCGACTTCTCCTGGTCGAAGCCACCTTCCTGACGCGCGACGACCTTGATGTCGGGATACTTCGCGATCTCCTCCGAGAAGCCCTTCTCGCGATCGGTCGCCGCCGTCGTGCCGATGAGGCCGATCAGATCGACCACGTTGCCCTTGGGCGAGCCATAACGCTTGCTCAACTGGTCGGCGATCCACTTTGCGCCGGTGGCGCCGAGCGCTACGTTATCCGAAGCAACGAACGAGGTCACCTTGCCGCCGTCCGAGCCGCGGTCGAGCATGAAGACCGGCACGTTCATCGAATTGGCCTTCTCGACCGCCGGGATGATCGCCTTCGAATCGATCGGGTTGAGCACGATCGCCTGCACGCCCTGGCTCAGCAGATTGAGCGTGTCGTTGACCTGCTGCTGCGCGTCGCCGTTCGCGTTCGTTTGCACGAGATCGAAGCCCTGCTTATCCGCGCCGCGCTCCACACCATTCTTCAAGCCGACGAAGAACGCGTTATTGAGCGTGGCGATCGAAAAGCCTACCTTGATCTTCGTGACTGCCGGCGCCGCGGCCGCGGCCTGCGCCGGTGCACTCGCCGCGGCGGCGTCGGACGCAGCCGCGCTGGTCGAAGGCGACTCGCTCTTCGAGCAGCCTGCCAGCATTGCCGCGGCGGCGAACATCGTCACGCCGGCCGTAGCTCCCATGCGCGCGCTGCGCGCCACCCAACTGTCGAACCCTGCTGAACTCCACGCCATCACCGTCTCCTGTCTTTGATCTGCTGGTTTTTGACTGACCTGCGAACCGCCAACCGACTGCGTAATCGTTTGTACCGCGTGTGTTTTGCATTGCAACGACTGCCTGGACGCGCGCAAGCGCGTATTACTTGCGCGGGCCGTAGCCCTTGAACTTCTCGATGACTTCCTCCATTTGCGCATCGGAAAGCAACGGCGGCTCGCCGAGCTGGCAGGCCAGCAGATACTGCTTTGCGAGCACCTCCACTTCGTTCGCCAGCCACAACGCCCGCGCGAGATCGCGCCCGAGCGCGATGACGCCGTGATGCGCGAGCAGGCACGCGAGCCGCTCGTGCAGCGCTTCGAGCGCGTGATCGGAGAGCGCCTGGCTGCCGAAAGTCGCGTACGGCGCGCAGCGAATCGAATTGCCGCCCGCCGCGGCCACCATGTAGTGATGCGCGGGTATGCCGCGGCTGTGAATTGCGAGCGCCGTCGCGGCTTGTGAATGCGTATGGACCACGGCGTTCACGTCGGCGCGCGCGCGCAAGATGTCGCGATGAAAACGCCACTCCGACGACGGGCGTTGCGCTTCGAAGAGCGGATCGTCGTCGCGCACGTCGAGCGGCATCCAGACGATGCGCTCGCGCGTGAGCGCGGCGCTCGGCACGCCGCTCGGGGTAACCAGAAGTCCGTCATGCCAACGCGCGCTCACGTTGCCCGAGGTGCCCTGATTGATGCCGAGACGCTCCATTTCGCGCGCGGTATCGACGATCTGCTGGCGCATTTCGGTTTCCGCCCGCACATCGCGCGCACGTTCCGCCGTTTCGCCCGCACGACGCCCTTCGCTCGCGCCGCTCACGCTGCGGCTCCGTTAGCGAAGAGTGCGGCGAGGCTCTCCTCGAACGGCGCGCGCACGATGCCGCGCTCCGTCACGATGCCGGTCACGAGTGTATGGGGCGTGACATCGAACGCGGGGTTGCGCACCTGAATGCCTTCAGGCGCGGTGCGCTGTCCCGCGAGATGCGTCACTTCCGCCGCTCCGCGCTCCTCGATCACGATGTCCGCGCCGCTGGAGGTGCGCAGATCCAGCGTGGACGAAGGACACGCCACATAAAACGGAATGCCGAAATGCTTCGCCGCGATCGCCACGCCGAGCGTGCCGATCTTGTTCGCGACGTCGCCGTTCGCGGCCACGCGATCCGTGCCGACGATCACGAGATCGATGAGTCCCTGGGCCATCAGGGTCGGCGCCATGCTGTCGGTAATCAGCGTGACGTCGAGCCCCGCCTGCTGCAGTTCGTAAGCGGTGAGCCGCGCGCCTTGCAGGAGCGGCCGCGTCTCGTCTGCGTAGACGCGAAACGCGACGCCGTCGCGGTGCGCGCAATAGAGGGGCGCAGTCGCCGTGCCGATACCCGCCGTGGCCAGTGCACCGGCATTGCAGTGCGTGAGCACGCCGCTGCCGGGTGCGATGAGCGCACGTCCGGCTTCGCCGATCCGCGCGCACAATTCGATATCTTCTTGATGAATGCGCTTAGCCTCGGCAACGAGCGCTTCATAAAGCGCGGCGCCCGTCGCACTGGACTCGGCGCGTGCGCGCGAGAGCATCCGCTCCAGCGCCCAGCGCAAATTCACAGCAGTGGGCCGCGCGCTGTCCAGAAACGCGGCGTGCGCTTCGAGACGCGCGAGGAACGTATCGCGCGGATCGGTTGGCTCGTGCCGCATCGCCACACACAGGCCATAGGCGGCCGCCACACCGATCGCAGGCGCGCCGCGAACGCGCAGCTCGTGTATCGCGCGCCAGACCGCCTCGACACTGCCCACGGCTTCGACCACACATTCGCGCGGCAAACGCGTCTGGTCGAGCAGATAAAGGGTGCCGTCGCGCCACTCGATGGTGGGCGGAAGACTTGATTGTTGCGCCTGCAACGTCATACGTTCTCCGTCGATGCCGGTTGTCCGGGCTCTGCCGCTCATGCGGCAGCCTGTATTCGATTACGCCGATTCGGTGAGGACCTGTACGGCCAGCGCCGTGACCGCCTCGATCGACACCAACTCGCGGCGCCGTGTCAGCAGCGCTTCGGCGAGCTTCAGGCAGCGCACTTCCACGCGCGCGCGCACCGTATCGTCCTCGATACTCGTAATTTCCGCCACCTTCGCCATGCCGACGATGCGGCGGATCATCTTGCAGCCCGCAAAGCCGAGCGTATCGGCGAAGAGGCGTTTGATGAAATCGTCGCGGAAGGCCTCCGCCGCACGCGTGCCCGCCGGCCCGCCAATGTACGCGTGGCCGGTCTCGCGCTCGTGCAGCCGCCAGATCTGCGCGAACTTCTTCGCGAAGGCGTTCCACACAGCCTCGACCTGTTCGAGCAGCCAGCCCTGGTAGGCGGCCGGGTCGCGTCCCGCCTCGCGGTCGTGCCAGTCGCGCGCGTAATACGCGAGCAGCAGGTTCGCAATGAACGCGCCCGTGTCGAAGCCCATCGGTCCATAGAACGCGAACTCGGGGTCGATCACATACGTCTCATGCTCGTTCGCCATGATCGAGCCGGTATGCAGGTCGCCGTGCACGAGCGTTTCCGCATGGTTCATAAAGGCCCACTTCATCTCGCCTGCCGCGAGCCTCAGCGGCTCGTGCGTGCGCAGCCGTTCGATTGCAGCAACCGGCAGCGCGGGGCTGTAGACATTCGAGGGATGATCTTCGAACGGAAACGTGAAGACGAGTTCCTCGGTAATCTTGCACAATTCCGTGTTGATGTCGCCGCCGACGGCCGCTTTCTTGGCATCCGGCGCCAGATAGAGATCGGACCCGTGAAAGAGCGTGCGGGCCAGAAACGTGGAAACGTGATCGGCGAGCCGCGGATATACGATGCCGTCTATCAGCCCCCCGCGCAGCACGCGATGCGAATCGAGCCGCTGCATCACCATCAGGAACTTCTCGCTATCCGCGTGAAAGACGCTCGGCACGTGCTCGGGGCACAACGCGCCGAAGCGGCGCAACGCCGCCACTTCGCGCTCCATGCGCTCGCGCGGCAAGGGCCACGCTTCGCCAACCAGCCGCAGGTACGGCGGCGCCTGCTTCACGACGACGCTCAAACGCGGGTCACGCGTGCTGCTCACGAAGTAGACGTAGTTCAGGTTGCCGTCGCCCACTTCGACGACCTGCAATTCCCTGTCGTCGCCAAGCCTTGCGCAAACGGCCGGAATGCCCAGCAGATACTCGGTCAATTCGGCAGAGCTGAAAGCTTCGAAGTGCATACGTTCTTCCTGTCCGGAAATGGGCCGCTGGCCCGCCTAACGTCGCTTGCGCACGAGATCGAACTTGAAAATGCTGGCGTTGTAGTAGTCGTTGCTGTAGCAGACCGCGCGGCCGGTCTCGTCGAAATCCACTTCGTCGATCAGCAGGAACATGCCGATGTTCTCCTGCAATTCCGGCAAATCCCGCGGGGTGAGAACGGTCGGCTGGATCGAACTATGGGTGTGGGAGAGCCGAACGCCCGCGCGCTCCAGCGTGCCGAACAGCGACTCGCCCAGTTCCTGCCCTTCGAGCAGCGCCTTGGGCACGATGTCGATGCAGTAAGCGGCGATTGCATCGTCGGCGCGCCGCACGCGCTCGAAGCGCATGCAGGGATCGCCTTCGGCGATGCCGAGCTTTTGCGCGAGGCTGCCGGAAGCCGCGATCGTCCTCACCTGCAGACGGCTCGTGGAAGGCACCGCACCGACACTGCGTATCATGTCCGTCACAGACATCAGATCATCCAGACCGCCTTGCAGCTTGAGCGTGATTTGTCTGACGAAGGTCCCCTTGCCGTGCACGCGGGTGAGCAGACCGTGGGAAATCATCTGCGCGACCGCCTCCCGCAGGCTCGAGCGGCCCACGCCCAACAGCTCGCAAAGTTCGGGCTCCGGTGGGATTTGATCGCCCGGCTTGAGCGAGCGCTCGCGGATCATTTCCAGCAGCGAATCCTGGATTCGCTCGCACATCGACTGATCGACGCTCAGGCGCATGGCTTCCGCAAGATGGCGTGGGTTGGCGACATTGGGCTCCAATCTACATCAGACGTCTGATGTTATGGGCTCGTGGTTTTCCCTTTCATGCGGCGCAACACGACGAGAAGTGTGGGCGCGCTGCGCTATTTGACGCTCACCGAAAGCGGCACCGACTCGAGCAGATCCTCGATCCCGAGCCACAAGATCTGCAGGCCGATGCACAGCAGCACAAACGCGAGCAAGCGCATGAGCACTTCAGTCCCGACCGGTCCGAGCCGCTTGCCGACATGCCCCGCGAAGCGCACACACAGATAGATGCAGCCGCAAAGAACGACCAGGGCGAGCAGCACGCCGACGACATTGACGAGTTGCACGTGACCGCGCGGCCGACCCGTACCAAGCGCAATCGCGACCGCAATCGACCCCGGTCCGACAGTGACCGGCAGCGTGAGCGGATAAAACGCCATGGCGCGCAGCGTCGCCTGGCGCGCCGAATCCGGCGGCGCCTGCGAGTGTGCCGCCTCAGCGCCATCGCGCGATTTGTGAAGCAGGTTCCAGCCGGCGAACGCGATGACCAGCCCGCCCGCAACCCGCAACACGGGTATCGATATGCCGAAGAACGAGAGCACATAGGCGCCCATGAGCAGCGCCCCGAGCAGAATGAACAGGCTGTTGATGGCAATGATCCGCGCGAGAAATGCGCGTTCGCCGGCCGTCGCATGCGGCAGCATGCTCAGCACGATGAACCCCGCCGCGGGCGGATTGATCACGGGAAAGAGTCCCGCGAAGACGAGCAGGAAGGTGTCGGAGAGTTGATTGAGCATCCCTGTTCCCCCTTGGCATGACGGAGTATACGGACCCGCTCGCCGCCCGTTCAATACGACGATGATCCCACTGAATGACGATTATGGAACCGGAATGGAACTTCATCGGTCGATCCCGCTCGAACAATGCCGCCAAAATCTCGACGCGCACAGCGCAGACCCAACGTTCAAGCCCATCCGTCGATGCCTTTCGCTTCCCGACTTCGATTGCTGCCCAGCCTGCTCGCCCTGATTGTCGCGGCCCTCGCGGCAGGCGCAGTTCCAGCCAGCGCCCATGCCGCCGCTCATCGCAGCGTGGCCGAAAGACCCCACCACGCAACGGCCACGAAGAAGAAGAGAGTCGCGCACAAGACGAAGCCCGCACATCGTTCGATGCCCGCCGATGCGCCCTCCACCAAACTCTCCGGGCCGAAGCGCCGCACCAAACGCGCGAAGCCCAGACATGGCCCGCCGCCCGCGCCGCAACACGCCGTGCACGCGAGCGCCAAAAACGCGCACGCTCCTCGCCTGCTCGCCCGCTGCGGCTTTACGCCGGCGTCGCGCAAGCAGCTCTTTTCGCATGCCGTCTACGTTGTGGACGAAAACACCCACACGCCGCTCTACGCGCGCCATGCCGACACGGTGGCGCCCATCGCATCGGTGTCGAAGCTCATGACGGCCATCGTCTGGCTCGATAGTGCGCATGCGCCCCTGCAACAGCGGCTCTCAGTCACGGCCGCCGATCTCGACACGCTCAAATTCACGCATTCGCGCCTCGGCGTGGGCGCGTCGCTCACGCGCGCGAATATGCTGCACGTTGCGCTGATGTCGTCGGAAAACCGTGCGGCTTCGGCGCTCAGCCGCGATTATCCAGGCGGCCAGCCTGCGTTTATCGCGGCAATGAACGCGAAAGCGCAGCGCCTCGGCATGAAGCACACGCATTTCGTCAATGCGACGGGGCTCTCGCCGCAGAACGTTTCAACCGCGCGCGAACTGGCGAGCCTCGTGCGCGCAGCCGATGGCTACCCGCTCATTCGCCGCTATTCGATCGATCATCAGGAACGCGTGGCCACGGGCCACGGGCAGTTGCAGTATGTGAACACCAATCGGCTGGTGCGCTACGGGCAGGTGCGCGCGAGCGTGCAGAAAACGGGCTTCATCAACGAGTCCGGCCACAACATGGTGATGCGCGTGATGGTGCACGGCCGGCGGCCCGTGATCGTCACAATGCTAGGGAGCGCCACGCCCGAGGGTTCTCGTCTGGACGGCGTGCGCATCGCGCACTGGCTGTCGTGCTCCTTGCGCTGAGCGAGCGCGCGCGTCAGGAATTCTTTACATCAACGCCCTGCGCTCGCCGAGCGCATTCCAGCGGCGGATGGCGCGGCTTTCGTGGTCGAAGCCGAGAATGCTCACCGAAGCCGTGTCGAGATACAGATGCTCGCCGAGCGCCGCCGAACCGGAAGCCCAGCAGCCCCCCAACGCGCGCAGGAAATGCGCGTGTGAAAAGAGTGCCACGCGGCCCCGCATGGCCAGCAGGCCCTCGATTACCGACGCCGCCCGCGCCTGAACCCGCGCGAGATCCTCGCCATGCGCGATGGGCGAATGCCACACGCTCCAGTCGGGTTCAGTCTTGCGGATATCCGCTGTCTTGAGGCCTTCGTAAATCCCATAGTCCCACTCGTGCAAGTCGGCCGAAATCGTCATCTGGTCGCCGAGGCCCGCGAGCTGGCAGGTCTCGATGGCCCGCGCCATCGGGCTGCAAAGCACCGCGTCGAAGTGCTGTGCGGCGAGCGACGGCGCCAGCGAGCGCGCCTGCTCGCGTCCGTGACCGGTGAGCGCGATATCGGTGCGGCCGGTGTGCTGCCCGGAGAGGCTCCATTCCGTTTCACCATGACGGATCAACCAGACTTCGCGCAGTCCGGAGGACACACTGGCAGGATTGGCAGACATCGGGAGCTCCACGTTCGTGCCCCGCGCGGAACACACGGGATGCCTGCAGCATACCTGTTCTGAGGGCTTTTCGCCGTGCCGCTATCCTCCTGTTGCACATGGCAAAATGAAGGCAGATCGAAAGCGACGAGGCTGTCATGCCGCGCCGCTATTTATTTGCACTCCGTAGTAATGTGATTCAGAAAAGATGCGAGATGCCAAGCAACGGCAAGCGTTTGCGAAGAATGCGGGGTCGTGACGGAAATGCCGGGCCAGCTCATCATCGCCTGGCCGGTCAGCACCGTGGCGCTGCCGAAGTGCGAGCGCAGCACACGCCAGCCGGGCGTGACCGCGCGCGGGGCATGGCGAGCCACGAAGGCTTCGTGCGCGCGTTCCTCGATGAAGGTGAAGCATTGATGCGCCTGCTTGGCGCATGGGCCGAGCGCGGTCCCACGCAAATCGGCTCGCTAGGCGTGGTGCCCGCGTTCGTCGCGCAGTTGCTGGACGGCGTGGCGCCCGCCCGCGCGCGCATGGCGGACTCAACGGGTGCCGCCGATCTTTCGCCCTACGCCGCGGACTCTCCCGCCGACGCGCTCACGGCGCGCGAACTGGACGTGCTAAGGATGCTTTCGGCCGGCCACCGCAACCGCGTGATCGCGGAGAAGCTGTTCGTCTCCGAGCTGACGGTGAAGTCGCATCTTCGAAAGATCAGCGCCAAGCTCGGCGCGGGCAATCGTACCCAGGCAGTCGCCATCGGCCGTGCGAAAGGGCTGATTCCTTGATTGTGGATCTCGCCGGCCTGAGCGCCGAACGCGCCACGCGCGGACAGCATGACGCCGCCGCCCCTTTCGAGGCGGCGGCGCGGTGGGTTAGCGATCGTTTATCAGTGATGGCGCTTCGTGTCCTTCTCCACGTCCTTTGCGGCCTCCTTCATGTCACCAACGTTCTTGCGTGCCTGGCCAGCTCCCTGCTGGAGGTCCCCCTTCACTTCGCGCGCCGGGTTGTCGGTTGCGCGGCCTACGGCCTCATTGACCTTGCCCTTCATCTTTTCAGCCGTGCCCTTCACCTGGTCCTTGTTCATGGTCACACTCCACGTAAAAGCGACGGTGTGTCGCGACGCTTCACATAGCGCATGCACCGTGCCCGCGGTTCCGGCGCCAGTATTCGGGGACGCAACGTCACACGTCAGTCGTGCGCCATGGCGCGGTCGATCGAGATCTGCGTGGGCATCATGTTGATGTTTGCGTTGTGCATGACCCACAGCGAAAGCCCGACGATCACCGCGATCAGGAACGCCGTGCAGATGAAGATGCCCGTGTTGGCGCGCTGGCTGCGCGATGCGCCGATATGCAGGAAATACACGAGTTGCACGACGAGCTGCGCGATGCAGAGCACGACGATGGCCGCAAGCCCGAAGGCCGGCGAAACGACTCGAAACATCACCACGCCGAACGACGCGAGCGTCAGCACGAGCGAGAGCACCGTGCCGATCATGTAGCCCTTGAAACTGCCGTGCGACGCGTCATGCACGGCGTGGTGGGTGGCATGGGACTGGCTCACAGGAAACCTCGCAGGTAAACAAACGTAAATACACAGATCCACACGAGATCGAGAAAGTGCCAAAAGAGGCTCAGGCAGGCGAGGCGGCGGCGGACCGTGCCGGTCAGACCGAACTTGAAGGTCTGGTGCATCATGATCGCGATCCACAACAGACCAGCCGTGACGTGCAGCCCGTGCGTGCCGACCAGTGTGAAGTACGCCGAAAGGTAGGCGCTCGTCCCGGGCCCCGCCCCATCGGCGATGAGCTTGCCGAACTCGTTCACCTCCATCGCGACGAAGCCCGCGCCGAACAGGAACGTGATGGCGAGCCACACGATCACCTGGCCGCGCCGCTGCGCGTAGAGATTCAGCATGGCCATGCCGAAGGTGACGCTGCTCGCAAGCAGCAGCAGCGTTTCACCGAGCACGTAGGGCAGTTCGAATAGTTCCTTCGCGCCCGGACCGCCTGCCGTCGCATTCGCGAGCACGCCGAACGTGGCGAAGAGCGTCGCGAAGATGAGGCAGTCGCTCATCAGGTAGATCCAGAAGCCCAGCGTGGTTCTGGTGCTGTCGTCGTGATCGTGACCATGAGCATGACCATGGGCGTGAGTAGTAGCAGCGTGAGCCATGGTTTATGCCATCTCCTCGATGTGCTCGGATTGATCGAAACGCTGGATGCCGAGTTGCCTGAAGCGCGCGTTCTCGATGCGCTCGACCTCGGCGGCCGGAACCCAGTAATCCACGTCCTGGTTGTACGTGCGCGCGATGAACGTGACGATCATGCCGATGAGTCCCGCCGCCGCGAACAGCCACATGTGCCACACGATCGCAAAGCCGAACAGCAGGCTGAACGCAGCGATGATGAAGCCCGCGCCGGTGTTGCGCGGCATATGGATATCCTCGTACTTCGCCGGCTGCACGTAGGCGCGGCCCGCTTCCTTGTTGTCCCAGTGCTGCTCCATCGAAGTGATCTCCGGCAGCACGGCGAAGTTGTAGAACGGCGCAGGCGAAGCGGTCGACCACTCGAGGCTGCGGCCATCCCACGGGTCGCCGGTCACGTCGCGGTTGGCCTCGCGATCGCGCAGGCTCACCACGATCTGCACGATGAACGAGAGAATGCCGAGGCCCACGAACACCGCGCCCACGAGCGCCACCACGAGCCACGGATGCCACTCGGCCACCTCATAATGATTCATGCGGCGCGTCATGCCTTCGAAGCCGAGGATGTAGAGCGGCGTGAACGCGAGCCAGTAGCCAATCAGCCAGCACCAGAACGACACCTTGCCCCAGAACTCGTTGAGCGTGAAGCCGAACACCTTGGGGAACCAGAAGCTCACGCCCGCCAGACAGCCGAATACCACCCCGCCGATGATCACGTTATGGAAGTGCGCAACGAGAAAGAGCGAGTTGTGCAGCACGAAGTCCGCGCCCGGCACGGCCAGCAGCACGCCGGTCATGCCGCCCACGGCGAACGTCACCATGAAGCCGATGGTCCAGAGCGTGGCGCTGTGATAGCGGATGCGCCCGCGATACATCGTGAAGAGCCAGTTGAAGAGCTTCACGCCGGTCGGGATCGAAATGACCGTGGTCATGATGCCGAAGAACGCATTGACGTTCGCGCCCGAGCCCATCGTGAAGAAGTGGTGCAGCCACACGAAGAACGAGAGGATGCCGATCGACGACGTGGCGTAGACCATCGACTTGTAGCCGAACAGCGGCTTGCCCGAGAACGTCGCGATGATTTCCGAGTACGCACCGAACGCAGGCAGGATGAGGATGTAGACCTCCGGGTGACCCCAGACCCAGATCAGGTTGATGTACATCATCGCGTTGCCGCCCAGCTCGTTCGTGAAGAAGTGCATGTCGAAGTAGCGGTCCATCGTGAGCAGCGCGAGCGTGGCGGTGAGCACCGGGAACACCGCGACGATCAGGATGTTGGTGATGAACGCCGTCCACACGAACACCGGCATCTGCATCATCTTCATGCCCGGCGCGCGCATGCGCAGGATCGTGACGATGAAGTTGATGCCCGAGAGCGTGGTGCCGAGACCCGATAGCTGCAGCGACCATATGTAGTAGTCCATACCGACTGTCGGACTATAGCCAAGCTCCGATAGCGGCGGATACGCCACCCAGCCCGTGGCCGCGAAATCGCCCACGAACATGGAGACCATCACGAGCACCGCGCCCACGACCGAAAGCCAGAAGGAGAGCGAGTTGACGAACGGATAGGCCACGTCGCGCGCGCCGATCTGCAGGGGCACGACCACGTTCATCAAGCCGAGAATGAGCGGCGTCGCCACGAAGAAGATCATGATGACGCCGTGCGCCGTGAAGATCTGGTCGTAGTGATGCGGCGGCAGATAGCCCGCGGCGTCGCCATACGCGAGCGCCTGTTGCGCGCGCATCATGATCGCATCGGCGAAACCGCGCAGCAGCATGACGACCGCGAGAATGATGTACATGACACCGATGCGCTTGTGATCGACCGACGTGATCCACTCGCGCCACAAATAGCCCCACTTGCCCGCGATCGTGATCGCGGCGAGCAAGGCGAGGCCGCCGAGCGCCACGACGGCGCCCGTGCCCATGATGATCGGCTCGTGCCAGGGAACGGCGTCGAGCGTGAGTTTTCCGAACATGGTGTGATTACTCCGCTGCCAGAATGGCGCTACGGTTGAGCGTGAGCGCCGAGGCGCCTGTGCCAGGGACTGCGCTGGGGGCTGTGCCCGGGACCGCGGGGACCGTGCCGCAAATCGGGTTGCCGTGCACGTCCCGCATGTACTTGCCGACCACGCCGTCGAACAGGCCCGGCGCGACGTTCGAATAGAGCGTCACTGGGGTCTTTTCGCCGGGCAACGCGAGCTGTTCGTAGGCCGCCCGGCTCAGCATCGTGGGCGACGCCTTCGCCTGCGCGATCCAGGCGTCGAAGTCGGCGCGGCTCTTGGCCAGCGTTTCGAAATGCATGTCGGAGAAGCCCGGGCCGCTGAATGCCGCCGACCGGCCCGCATAGATGCCGGGCTCGTTCGCGATGAGATGCAGCTTCGTCTGCATGGCCGGCATCGCATACACCTGACTGCCCAGCTGCGGGATGAAGAACGAATTCATCAGCGACTCGGCGGTGAGGTTGAACTCGACGGGCGTATCCACGGGAATCGCCAGCTGGTTCACAGAGGCCACGCCGTAATCCGGATAGATGAAGAGCCACTTCCAGTTGAGCGCAACCACGTCCACGCGCACGGGTTTCGTCTGCGATTCGATCGGGCGATACGGGTCGAGTGAATGCGTCGTGCGCCAGATCAGCACGGCGAGCGTGAGCACGATCACGCAGGGAATCGTCCACACCACTACTTCGATGACCGTGGAATGCGACCAGCGCGGCGCGTAAGTCGCGTTCGGGTTGGAGGCGCGGTAGCGCCACGCGAACCACAGCGTGAGCACGATCACTGGGATCACGACGAGCAGCATCAACCCGAGCGCGATCAGGATCAGGTTCTTTTCCTGCACGCCGATGTCGCCCTTCGGGGCGAGCAGCGCCATGTTGCAGCCGCTGAGCAGCACGAGCGGGATGCCCGCCGCGCTGAGAGCGGCGCGCCGCAGAAAGCGGGTAACGAAGAGTGGACGGGATGAAGAAGGCGGGCCGGCGGTAGCGGCCCGCCCCGAGCGAGGGTCTGGATTGCGCATGTCTGGTTCCAAGGTTGACGTTCGCGCAAACCCATCCATACGTGCTCACTCTGCTGCCGCACGAGCGGCCTTGGAGGGCCGCCGCAGAAGCCATACATAGCCTACATGTATGGATTTACGCGCTTCATGCACGCATGCTAGAGTAAGACATGACGCATACATCCGCGACAGAATGACACACGACCAACCTGCTGAAAGCGCCGGAGATATCAATGCATGGGCCACGGCGATGCAGTCCGGCAACGGCCCGCGCTACCTGCGGCTGGCCGATTTCATCGAAGCCGCGGTGGCGCATGGCACGCTGCGCCCCGGCGAGCGCGTGCCCGCGCAGCGCAGTCTCGCCACCCTGCTTGCGGTCGATCTGACCACCGTCACGCGCGGCTTCAACGAAGCCCGGCGGCGCGGCCTGATCGAGGCGCGCGGGCCGCTGGGCACCTTCATCGCCGCGCCGCGCGCCGAGCTGCTCCAACGCGTGGACCTCAGCATGAACATCCCGCCTGCGCCCGCCGACCTCGACATGAACGCGCTGCTGCGCGAAGGCATGGCGCGCGTGCTGGTGCGCAGCGACGCCGATCTGCTCATGACTTACCACATGGGCGGCGGCGGCCGCGCCGACTGGCAGGCGGGCGCGAAGTGGCTGCAGCCCGTGCTCGGCCACGTCGCGCCCGATCGCGTGGTGGTCTGTCCCGGCGCGCAGGCGGCGCTGGCCGCGCTGATCCTTGCGTTCACGCAGCCGGGCGAGGTCATCCTCGCCGAGCCGCTGCTCTATCCGGGCCTGCCGCACGCGGCGGCGCAACTGGGCCGCCGCATCGCCCCCGTTGCCGTGGATGACCACGGCATGCGCCCCGACGCGCTCGAAGCGGCTTGCCGCAAGCACGCGGCGCGTTTCATCTACGTGAACCCCACGTTGCAGAACCCGACGACGGCGACCATGCCGGAGCCACGCCGCCTGGAAATCCTGCGGGTGGCGCAGCGCTGCGGCGCGTTGATCGTCGAAGACGATCCTTACTGGCGTTTCGCGCCCGATGCGCCAGCGCCATTTGCCCGGCTCGCGCCCGCTCAGGTCTGCTATCTCGCGACGCTTTCCAAGACGCTCTCGCCCGGCCTGCGCACGGCTTATCTCGCGCTGCCCGACGAAGACGCGCACACCCGCCTCGTGACCGCGCTGCGCACGTTCTCGCTGATGGCCGCGCCGCTCACCAACGCGCTCGCCACACACTGGATCGAGGAAGGCGTGGCCGAGCAGATCTTCGCGGACGTGAAGGCCGAAGCGCGCGAGCGCCAGCGCATCGCGGCGCATACGCTGGGATCGTCGGCGGGCGCGGGCATTCACCTCTGGTACACGCTGCCCCGCTACTGGCAGGCGCGCGAGCTGGCCGCGGCCGCGAGCACCGAAGGCCTCGCCGTGGCGCCCTCCACGGCTTTCCAGCAAGGCCCGGAGACCGCGAACGCGATCCGCATTTCTCTGGGCGCGACGGGCGGGCGCGAACAATTGCAGGCCGCGCTGCGCAAGCTCTCGGCGCTGCTCGCGAACGACCGCAGCGCGCAGGCGCAAGTCATCGTGTGACGGCGCTTGCCGCGATCTTCCCTGGCACCGTAATTGCTGCGGTGTATCGTTTCCCCTGCTTCAGCGCGGCTGCGCGGCCATGCCCACATAATGGCAAAGACGCGGCGCAGCGGCGCAAGTACACTCGTCGCAGCAGGCGGCGACCCGATTCGAGTAACCGCGCCCGCAAGGGCGCCCCAAATACGGGAGATACGACGATGGCAAACGAGCAAATGCTTGCGCAGATGCGCGACAAACCGGGCTTCATCGCCGCGCTGGACCAGAGCGGCGGTTCGACGCCTGGCGCGCTGCGCCAGTACGGCATCCCCGAAAGCGCGTATAGCGGCGACGCCGAAATGTTCCGCCTCATCCACGAAATGCGGGTGCGCATCGTCAGCGCCCCCGCATTCACGGGCGAGAAGGTGATTGGCGCGATCCTGTTCGAGGCGACCATGGACGGCCAGGCGCAAGGCAAGCCGGTGCCCGACTTCCTCTGGAACGAACGCCGCGTCGTGCCCTTCCTCAAGGTCGACAAGGGGCTGGAGGCCGAGTCCGACGGCGTGCGCCTCATGAAGCCGATTCCGGGCCTCGACGCCCTGCTCGAACGTGCGGTGACGGCCGGCATTTTCGGCACCAAGATGCGCTCGGTGATCGAGCACGCCTCGCCTTCCGGCATCGCTTCCATCGCCGCGCAGCAGTTCGCATTCGGCGCGCAGATTTCCGCGCACGGACTCGTGCCGATCCTCGAGCCCGAAGTCTCCATCAAGGCCCCCGACAAGGCCAAGGCCGAGAAGCTGTTGCGCGACGAACTGCTCAAAGGACTCGACGCGCTGCCCGCCTCGCAGAACGTGATGATCAAGCTCACGATTCCCGATACGCCCGACTTCTACCTGCCGCTCATCGAACATCCGCGCGTGGTGCGCGTGGTGGCGCTCTCGGGCGGCTACTCGCGTACTGACGCGTGCGAGCGTCTCGCCAAAAACCATCGCATGATTGCAAGCTTTTCGCGCGCGCTGATCAACGACCTCACGAAGTCGATGAGCGACGCCGAGTTCGATGCCGCGCTCGCCGCGAGCATCGACGAAATCTGGAAGGCTTCGGTGCGGAAGGACTGAACCCGGCCTGAACTCGGCCTCAAGCGGTGCCGGGCGCCGCGCCCGGCACGACACCGGTCAGGGATGTGAAAACGGGATGACACGCAGCCGGCCTCATTAATCGGGGCCGGTTATACTTGCGCCTTCTTTTTCTCCTATGCACCGGCCATGAGGCAGTTCCTCTGCCTGCTCGTCCTGTTGCCGGGCCTCGTGCAGACCGCGGCCGCGCAGGCGCAGCAGCAGGCGCCCGCTAGCGACGTCGTCAGCGCATCGGCTGCGAGCGAGGTTGCTCCCGCAAGCTCCAGCGCCATGTCCGGCGCGGTTTCGAAATACCTCACGCAAAAGTTCGGTATCGCGAAAGGGAAAGCGGCGCAAATCTCGCAAGCCGTCACGGGCGCCGCCGAGAAATATTCGCTGCCGCCTGCAGTGCTGCTCGCCATCATCTCGATCGAGTCGCGCTTTCGCGAGAAGGCGCACGGCGCGAATGGCGCGACCGGACTCATGCAGGTCGTGCCGTCGGCGCATCGCAATCTCCTGCACAACAAGGATCTCACCGACCCCGAGGTCAACATCGACGTGGGCTCGTCGATCCTCTATGGCTACCAGCGGGCTGCCGGCGGCGACCTCAATGCCGCGATGAAGAACTATGGCGGATCGAAGGCCTATGCGGAAAAGATCCGCACGCGCGCCGTGGAGTTCAGCCGGGTGCTCGACACCGCTAGCACGCCGGCCGCGAGCGATGCGCGGGCGAGCGTCGGGCTGGCGGCATCGGCGGCTTCCGCCTTTGCGGCTGCGGCGGCAACGGCCGCGATCGGCGCATCCGGCCCTGCTGCAGCACCCTCCGCGACATCGGCGGCCTCCGCGCAGGCTGCCGCGCAAGGCACCGCTTCGGCCAGCGCGCGCTAACACTGCTACCTGCTTCGCTCAGGCTGCCTCGCGTGCGATCGGCGGCCATGCGATGCGCATCGAAAGCACCCGAGTTCCCGATACGAAGGCCGACGTGCGCGCCGAAGGTTGCGCGCGCATCGATCGGCAGCGCCTCGCCAGACGTGCGAACGCCCCTCGCGCGGCGGTGCCGCGAGAGGGGCGTTTCGACGAGGGAACTTCCGGCGCGCGGGCTCAGGCGCCGCTTGCGGGCGTCTCGCCGTTTTCCGGTTGCTGTACCGCGGCTTCCGGCGCGCTGGACGGGCCTTGCGGCTCTACGCTCTGGGCTTCGAGCTGGGGCGCGGGTTCGGTCTTCGCCTCGGCATTGGCCTCTGTCTTGACCTCCGGCTGGGCGTTGCCCTCTTCGCGCGCCTTGGCTTGCGCCTCGGCCTTGGCCTTCTGGCGCGCCAGCGCCGCATTTGCGCGGCCGACGTGCGACGGGTCGATGCCCGGACCTTCCGAAGCCGTGCCGTCGAGTTCGTAGCGCGAGCCGCCTGCGGCCACGCGCTCGTGATAGCGCGGATGGTTCACATGGCGCTTGAGCACGGCGACGATCATCGTGCGCTCGTACTCGGGGTGACGCGCGACGAGGTCCTCGGCCACGCCGATCTTGAGCGGCAAACGGTCGCGGAAAGCCGGGTAGTGCTTCGCGAACACATTCCAGACCGTGTTCAACTGGCGATTGCGCTCGATGCGCGCCTTTTCGGCCTCGCTCAGATTCGCGGCCGGCGGCTGCTGGGGACGCGCCGGACGGCGGCGTTGCTGCTGCCCGGAACGCTCGGCCGCCTCAGGTCCGCGGGCCGGCTTCGGCTGCTGCGGCCGGCGCGGTTGCTGCGCGCGCTGCCCCTGCTCACCTTGATTCTGCTCCTGCGCTCGCGCGCCCTGAGGCCGGCCATGGCGCGAGCGCGCACGCTCGTCCTTGCCGCCGGCTGCGCCAGCAGCCGCCGAACCCTCTCTCGGCGCACGCGGGCCCTTCGGGGCGTGCGAGCCGCCATGGCCCTTCGCGCCCTTGTGAGCGGGCTTGCCTTGCGATTTTTGCGCCTGTTCTTCGGCTGGCTGGCCTGAGCCGCCCCCCATGCTCTTCTTGATCTCAAGAAGACCTTCCTTGAAGCTCAGGGTACGGCGTTGTTGCGATGCGGCTTTCACGTCCAGATCTCTTCCATATGGAACCGGACGCTATGATACCGAAAACACGGCCGATCCAACCGGGCAATCGTTTGTTGCGCCCCGTTTCGCGTCCGCCGTCGTGTGCCGCACCACACCGCGACTACATGCGGCGCGCGGCAAAATCCCTCGATTTCATGCATCGACACCTTGCGCACGCAAGGATCGCATCCCTTTATCATCACGACACCATGACGATTTCGACATCCGCCCCCCGTTCCACCATTCGCGCCATCGTGACCGGCCATACGCGCGGATTGGGTGCGGCGCTCGCGCAATCGCTGCTGCAACGGGACATCGAGGTGCTCGGCCTCGGCCGTGGCGCGCATGCGGAACTGGCTTCCCGCCATCCGGAACGGTTCGCCGAGGCCGTCGTGGACCTCGCCGATCCCGCCGCACTCGAACGCTGGCTGGCGGGCGACACGCTCGATGCGTTCGCGCTCGGCGCGCAGTGCGTGCTGCTCTTCAACAACGCGGGCAGCGTCGAGCCGATTGCCCCGCTCGGCGCGCAGGACCCGCTCGCCATCGCGCGCGCCGTGACGCTCAACGTGGCAGCGCCGTTGATGCTCGCGAATGCGCTCGCCGCCACGTCTGCGCCCGGCGCGAGCGCATCACGACGCATCGTGCATATTTCGAGCGGCGCCGCGCGCAACGCGTATGCGGGCTGGAGCGTGTATTGCGCGACCAAGGCCGCGCTCGACCACCACGCGCGCGCCGTCGCCCTCGATGCGCCGGCCGGCCTGCGCATTTGCAGCATCGCACCTGGCGTGATCGATACCGGCATGCAGAAGATGATCCGCGCGACGAGCGTCGACCAGTTCCCGATGCGCGAGCGCTTCGAACAGCTCAAGCAGAACGGTTTGCTGTCCACGCCCGAAGCGGCCGCGCAACAATTGATCGACTATGCGTTGAGCGATGCCTTCGGCTCGTTGCCCGTCACTGATGTGCGCGAACCTGGCAAGGCGTGAGCGCGTCGTGCGTTGAATCGTTGCCGTCGCGCTTCACGTAAGCGCGACGCGCGGCCGTACCGCTTTCAGGCGCCGCATGCCACCCGCGAGCGCGAGCAATGCGCCGACCGCGAGCACGTCGCCCGCGAGCCGTGCGGGCAACGAAGCGGTGACATGCGTTGCACGCAGCAGCGTGTCGATGACGTTCGAAGCCACCGCGCCCCCCACGAAACAGACGAGGCCCTGCTGCCCCACGGTGACGACGGCCGGCAGCCGCTGCGCAAGCCACGCTATCCAGCCCTTGCGCACCGCCTGCGCGGCGAGCCACGCCACGGCGGCGAAGTTCACGATGCGCACGCTCGCGAGATTCTGCTTCATGTAGCCAGGCTGAGGGTCCAGATCGGCGAACAACTGGATGAACGCGAACGTGGCGACGAGCACCAGCGCGAACGCTGTCAACGCGCGGCCCGTCCAGGAGACCTGGAACGCACGCGACACCGGATAGATGCGGCACAGCAGCCCCAGCATGAACATGGCCTGCCAGGCAAACGGGTTGAACGGCCAGATGGCGCCGGGCGCGGTAGGCAAATACCCCACGAGCCAGCACCCGCCGAACCACAGCACGAAGCTGCCCACGAGCACGAGATCGGGCGAGCGGCGCGCAAGCGGCATCACGAATGGCAGGAGCATCACGAGCACGATGTACATGGGCAAGACGCCGGCCAGATACGGCTGGTCGCGAAACACCGCGATATTGGCGAGCATCGTGAACGGCTGCGCGGCGAAGCGCAGATAACCCGACTCTGCGACCAGCGGCGAATCCACCCGCATCGTTACCGCGGCGGCGCCCGACAGCAGCATGAGCGCAGCGGTGCACAGGTAGGCGGCGTAGATCTCGCGCCCGCGACGCCAGAAGCGCCGGTTGGCCGCGCCCTCGCCCTTGCGTCCGGCAATGGCGAGCCAACTCGCCGCGCATACATAGCCGCTCACGAACACGAACACTTCCGCGGAGTCGCAGAACGCGAAGTTGTGCAGCATCGCATGCGAAAGCACACTGGAAGGAATGTGATCGAGCGCGATGGAAATCAAAGCGAAACCCCGGAAAAAGTCGATTTCGATCGATCGCTTCGCTGTCTGACTCATGGGTGACGACTCCCGTTCGTGTCGAAGATTACGATTGAAGGGGTGCGCGACTTCGATTCAATGAAGCTGTCAGCTTTACGGCTATTTTTGTAAGGATGCCTGATCGATTCATGGCCACACGCGCAACGCATGAAAGGGTTCCGTAAAAGGCTGCACCGGAGCGCCGCCTCACCAAGCGACTTTAATGCCAGCTCCACGCGCAATGCGCCAGCGTGACCCATGGTAAGCATTTCGCCCGCTTCACGGTTGCACGCAGTCGCGCGCGCAGCGCCGGACGGTGCGCGCCATGCACACGGAATCGGCATCCGCCCGTTTCTGGTGCCACATCCTATGGCGTCCCGGCGTCCGCCCCGTCGCGGCATTTGGGCCGTCGCGTCTCGTGGAAAGGCGCACGAAAGCCTGCGTGTTCCCTTTGCTTGCGTCATGGCGAGTTGACGCCGCGCCGCACCAAGGGTTCCACAAATATTCAGATGTTTCGCCGCCGCGCCCAGGGTCATCCCGCCCTCGCTCGCAAATTACTTGACACCTAAAGTAATTGAACCTACATTGACCTTGCAGACTGAACGAAGGAGCGAGCATGCGCATTGTTTGCATGGGTGGCGGGCCCGCAGGCCTCTATTTCGGCCTTTTGATGAAGCGCCGTCACCCCGACTACGAAATCGCCGTAATCGAACGGAACCGCCCGTACGACACGTTCGGCTGGGGCGTGGTGTTCTCGGACCAGACGCTGGGCAACCTGCGCGCGGCCGACCCCGAAAGCGCGGACGAAATTCTCGACGCCTTCAATCATTGGGACGACATCGAGATTCACTTTCGCGGCAGCGCAATCCGCTCGTCGGGCCATGGCTTCTGCGGCATTGGCCGCAAGCGTCTGCTCAACATCTTGCAGGCGCGCTGCGAGGCGCTCGGTGTGAAGCTCGTATTCGAATCGCAGATCACCGACGACGACGTCGCCCACGCGGACCTCATCATTGCGAGCGACGGCCTGAACAGCGCCACGCGCCAGAAGTACGCCGCCACGTATCAGCCAGATATCGATTTGCGCAACTGCCGCTTTGTCTGGCTCGGCACATCGAAACTCTTCGACGCGTTCACGTTCGCGTTCGAAGAAACCGAATGGGGCTGGTTCCAGGCGCACGCCTACCGCTTCGACGACAACACGTCGACGTTCATCGTCGAAACGCCCGATCAGGTGTGGCGCGCAGCCGGCCTCGACACCATGAGCAAGGAAGACAGCATCGCGTTCTGCGAGAAGCTGTTCGCGCGTTATCTCGACGGCCACGCGCTGCGCTCGAACGCGTCGCATCTGCGCGGCTCGTCGCAATGGATCCGCTTTCCACGCGTGGTCAATCGCGAATGGGTGCACTGGAAAACCGCGGCCGACGGTAAGCAAACGCCTGTCGTGCTGATGGGCGACGCGGCGCACACCGCGCACTTCTCGATCGGCTCAGGCACGAAGCTCGCGCTCGAAGACGCGATCGAACTCGCCAACAGCATGCAAGCGCATCCCGGCGATCTGCGCGCGGCGCTCACGCACTACACGAACGTGCGTAGCGTGGACGTCCTGCGCATTCAGAACGCCGCGCGCAATTCCACGGAGTGGTTCGAGCACGTGGACCGCTACGCGAAGTTCGATCCGGAGCAGTTCGCCTATTCGCTGCTCACGCGCTCGCAGCGCATCTCGCACGAGAATCTGCGCGAGCGCGACGCGCATTATCTGTCCGGCTTCGAAACGTGGCTCGCGCAGCGCGCGGGTGGCGTGGCGCGCGCCGTGCCGCCCATGTTCACGCCTTATACGGTGCGTGGCGTGACGTTGAAAAACCGCGTGATCGTCTCGCCGATGGCGCAGTACTCCGCCCATGACGGCGTGGCCGGCGACTATCACCTCATGCATCTGGGCGCGCGCGCCATGGGCGGCGCCGCGCTCGTGATGACCGAAATGACCTGCGTCTCGCCCGAGGCCCGCATCACGCCCGCGTGCCCCGGCATGTATGCGCCCGAGCATCTGCAGGCGTGGAAGCGCATCGTCGACTTCGTGCACACGAACTCGGACGCGAAAATAGGTATGCAGCTCGGCCATTCCGGCGCCAAGGGCTCGACGCGCGTGGCATGGGAAGGCATCGACCAGCCGCTCGACGACGGCAACTGGCCGCTCGTCTCCGCTTCGCCGCAGCAATATCTGCGCGGTGTGAGCCAGTGGTCGCATGAAGCGAGCACCCGGGAACTGCGCGACATCGAGGCGCAATTCGTACAAGCTACGCAAATGGCAGACGAAGCGGGCTTCGACTGGCTCGAATTGCACTGCGCGCACGGCTATCTGCTTTCCAGCTTCCTCTCGCCGCTCACGAACCAGCGCACCGACGAGTACGGCGGATCGATCGAAAACCGGCTGCGTTATCCGCTCGAGGTTTTCAAGGCGATGCGCGCGGTCTGGCCGGAAAACAAGCCCATTTCAGTACGCGTCTCGGCACACGACTGGGTGGAAGGCGGCAACACGCCCGACGACGCCATCGAAATCGCGCGCGCGTTCAAGGCGGCAGGCGCGGACATGATCGACGTTTCGTCGGGCCAGGTGAGCAAGGAAGAAAAACCCGTCTTCGGCCGCATGTTCCAGACGCCTTTCGCCGACCGCATCCGCAACGAAGCGGGCATCGCGACGATCGCCGTCGGGGCGATTTCCGAAGCGGATCACGTGAACGGCATCATCGCTGCCGGTCGCGCCGACCTGTGCGCCGTGGCGCGGCCGCACCTGGCCAACCCCTCGTGGACGCTCACCGAAGCGGCGCGCATCGGCTATCTCGACATCAAGTGGCCGAACCAGTACATGGCGGCCAAGACCCAACTCGAACGCAACATCGAGCGCGAACGCGCCGCAGCGGCAGCCGCGGCCGGCCTGTCGCCGATCGAGCGTGCGCAACGCGCCGAAGGAACCGTGTGAGCATGAACCAGGCAATCCTGAACGATCGTCATGCCGTCGTGACCGGCGGCGGCAGCGGCATCGGCGCGGCGACTGCCGCCGCGCTCCTGCATGCCGGTGCGCGCGTCACACTGATGGGCCGTGACGCCACGCGGCTCGACGCCCAGCGTGCCGCGCTCGGCGGCGGCGAGAACGTGGCTTGCGTGAGCGTCGATATCACCGACGAAGACGCCGTAAACGCCGCGTTCGTGCATGCGGCGCAAACGCTCGGCGCCGTCGATATCCTCGTGAACAACGCGGGCCAGGCTCAGGCCGCGCCGTTCACGCAAACCGACCTCGCGCTGTGGAAGCGCATGCTCGACGTGAATCTCACCGGCGCGTTTCTGTGCACGCGCGCGGTGCTGCCCGGCATGCTCGCGCGCAAAGCCGGACGCATCGTCAATGTCGCGAGCACGGCGGGCCAGGTCGGCTATCCGTATGTCGCCGCCTATTGCGCCTCGAAACATGGCGTGATCGGCTTGACGCGCGCGCTTGCGCTCGAAGTGGCCACCCAGGGCGTAACCGTGAACGCCGTGTGCCCCGGCTATACGGAAACGGAACTGCTGCAGGCGTCGCTCGAACAGATCACGCGCAAGACTTCGCGCAGCGAAGCCGAGGCGCGCAGCATTCTCGTGCGCCACAACCCGCAGAAGCGTTTCGTCACGCCGGAAGAAGTCGCCAACGCCGTGCTGTGGCTTTGCGCGCCTGGATCGTCCGCGATCACGGGCCAGTCCCTATCCGTTTCCGGTGGAGAAATCACATGACATCGCCCGCATCCACGCGCAAGAACGCCACCGCGAAAGCCGCAACGAAAGCGCCGCGCAAGGGCGTCGAAAAGCCGGCGGAGAATGTCGTCGACATGGAAATGAGCACGGGCGCCGACAGCCACATGGGCCTGCGCCTGTGGCTGCGCCTGCTCACCACGACGAACCTCGTGCAGGCCGAATTGCGCCGCCGCCTGCGCGTCGAGTTCGACACGACGCTGCCGCGCTTCGACCTGATGGCGCAGCTCGAGCGCCACCCCGAAGGTCTGCGCATGACGGAACTCTCGCGCCGCCTGATGGTGACGGGCGGCAACGTCACGGGCATTACCGATCAGCTCGAAAAGGAAGGCCTCGTCGCGCGCGACGTCGCCCCCGACGACCGGCGCGCCTTCGTAGTGCGCCTCACGCCCGAGGGCCGCGCCCTGTTCGACCGCATGGCGGCCGCGCACGAGCAATGGGTGGTGGAACTGTTCGGCGGCCTCTCGCTCGACGAGAAGTCGAAGATGCACGAGCGCCTCGGCAAGCTCAAACAGCATCTGCGCAACGGGCTCGAAAGCTGAACACACTGAAATTGCAAAGATCCGGGAGACATATCTTGACGACACGTTCCAGCGCCGAAGCACTCTTCGCGGGCAACCGCGTCACGCTTGCCGGTTATGAAGCGCAACATTTCGGCTGGTCGGTTCAAGGCCGCGTCGCAACCATCACGCTGAACCGCCCCGAACGCAAGAATCCGCTCACGTTCGAATCGTATGCGGAACTACGCGATCTGTTTCGCCAGCTCGCCTATGCGACGGACGTGAAGGCCATCGTGCTGCATGGCGCGGGCGAAAACTTCTGCTCGGGCGGCGACGTACACGACATCATCGCGCCGCTCATCGATCTGCCGATGCTCGAACTGCTGATGTTCACGCGCATGACCGGCGACCTCGTGAAAGCCATGCGCCACTGCCCGCAGCCGATCATCGCCGCCGTGGACGGCGTCTGCGCCGGAGCGGGCGCGATTCTCGCCATGGCCTCCGACATGCGCTACGCCACCGCGCGCAGCAAGCTCGCGTTCCTTTTCACGCGCGTGGGGCTCGCGGGCTGCGACATGGGCGCGTGCGCGATCCTGCCACGCATCATCGGTCAGGGCCGCGCAGCCGAGCTGCTTTACACGGGCCGCTCCGCGAGCGGAGAAGAAGGCCACGCATGGGGCTTCTACAACCGCATCTGCGAGCCCGAAATGCTGCTCGCCGATGCACAGAAACTCGCCGCCGATCTCGCCTCCGGTCCGACCTTTGCGCACGGCATCACCAAGACGATGCTGCATCAGGAATGGACCATGAGCATCGACGAGGCCATCGAGTCCGAAGCGCAGGCGCAGGCGATCTGCATGGCCACGCGCGATTTCGGCCGCGCCTATGAGGCGTTCGCGGCCAAAACGCGCCCGGTTTTCGAAGGGGATTGAATTGAACGCTGCCGTTGAAACGAATCTCCACGACGCACTCGCGTGGCCGTTCTTCGAAGATCGCCATCGCGCGCTCGGCGCGGGAATCGAAGCATGGGCGCGTGAGCATCTCGTGCACGTGCCGCACGACGACGTCGATGCGACCTGCCGCGCGCTCGTGCGCAAGCTGGGCGAAGCCGGCTGGCTGCGCTACGGCGTGGGCGGCACCGCTTATGGCGGCCATGGCGACACGATCGACACGCGCGCCGTCTGCCTGCTGCGCGAAACGCTCGCGAAACACTCGGGTCTCGCCGACTTCGCGCTCGCCATGCAGGGCCTCGGTTCCGGCGCGATCTCGCTGGCTGGCAACGAAGCGCAAAAGTCGCGCTATCTGCCGCGCGTCGCGCGCGGCGAGGCCATCGCCGCGTTTGCGCTCTCCGAACCCGAAGCAGGCTCCGACGTCGCCGCGATGGCGCTCGCCGCACGCGCCGAGGGCGACGACTACGTGCTCGACGGCGAAAAAACATGGATCTCGAACGGCGGCATCGCCGACTTCTACGTGGTATTCGCCCGCACCGGCGAGGCGCCGGGCTCGCGCGGCATCAGCGCATTCGTGGTCGATGCCGACACACCGGGGCTCGAAATCGCCGAACGCATCGACGTGATCGCGCCGCATCCGCTCGCGCGCCTGCGCTTTACCGGCGCGCGCGTGAAGCGCAGCCAGATGCTCGGCGCGCCGGGGGAAGGCTTCAAGATCGCCATGCGCACACTCGATATTTTCCGCACCTCGGTCGCCGCGGCTTCGCTCGGCTTCGCACGCCGCGCGATGGCCGAAGGGCTCGCGCGCGCCGCTTCGCGCAAGATGTTCGGCCAGACGCTCGGCGATTTTCAGCTGACCCAGGCAAAACTAGCGCAGATGGCGCTCACGATCGACAGCAGCGCCCTGCTCGTCTATCGCGCGGCGTGGCTGCGCGACCAGGGCGAAAGCGTGACGCGCGAAGCCGCCATGGCGAAGTGGCATGCAAGCGAAGGCGCGCAGCAGGTGATCGATGCGGCCGTGCAGCTTTGGGGCGGCATGGGCGTGCAAAGCGGCAACATCGTCGAGTCGCTCTACCGCGAGATTCGCTCGCTGCGCATTTACGAAGGCGCGACCGAGGTGCAGCAGCTCATTGTCGGGCGTGACTTGCTCAAGGCATACAACGCCGCGTAAGCGCCTGCTGCGCGACGCTTCACTACGGAACCGGACCAAACATGAAACGAGCCCTTCTTCCCGCAGGCTGGGTCAAGCCGCGCGGTTATGCCAACGGCGTCGCCGCTGCCGGCACGCAGGTCTATATCGCCGGCCAGATCGGCTGGGACGGGAACGCGCGCTTCACGAGCCGCGAATTCGGCGCCCAGGCCGTGCAGGCGCTACGCAATATCGTTGCCGTTCTCGAAACCGCGGGCGGCAAGCCCGAGCACCTCGTGCGCATGACCTGGTACGTCACCGACAAGAAGGAGTACCTGGCATCGCTGAAGGAAATTGGCGCTGCGTTTCGCGAGCTGATCGGCGACTACGACATCGCCATGAGCGCGGTGCAGGTGGTGGCCCTCATGGAAGACGACGCCAAAGTGGAAATCGAAGCGACGGCCGTGATTCCCGACGACGCGCGTCTCTCGCGCCAGTAGACCGGCGCCCGCGCAACAGCACGATCAGCTCATACAGACAGCCGGAGACGCCATGCAACCCACCGCCCATGTCGATACGTTCGCACGCGATCATCTGCCGCCCGAGTCGCAGTGGCCCGACATGCTGCTCGACAATCCCGATGTTGCCTACCCTGCGCGCATGAATTGCGCGGTCGAGTTGCTTGACCGCGCGATCGAGGCGGGACACGGCGAACGCCCGGCCATCTGGTCGGATATCGATGGCAAGCCAAAAGCCACCACGTACGCCGAACTGCTCGCGCTCGTCAATCGCAGCGCCCGCGTGCTGGTGGAAGACATGGGACTGAAGCCGGGCAACCGCGTCCTGTTACGCGGGCCGAACACATTGCAAATGGCGGTGGCGTTTCTCGCGTCGCTCAAGGCGGGGCTCGTGGTGATTCCCACCATGCCGCTCTTGCGTGCAAAGGAACTCAAGCAGATCGCAGACAAGGCGCAGGTTTGCGCGGCGCTGTGCGACGTGCGGCTCACTGAAGAGCTCGCGCGCTGCATGGACCCCGCCGACGAGTTCTTTTGCGAAGGCATCAAGCAGGTCTGCTACTTTCACGACACCGCGCCGGGCACGATGGAAGCGCTCGCGGCAGACAAGCCCGCCGACTTCATGGCCTGCGACACGGCCAGCGACGACGTCTGCCTGATTGCCTTCACGAGCGGTACGACGGGCACGCCCAAGGGCTGCATGCACTTTCACCGCGACGTGATCGCCATGTGCGACCTGTTCCCGCGCCACATTCTGAAGCCCACGGCCGAGGACGTGTTCTGCGGCACGCCGCCGCTCGCGTTTACGTTCGGGCTGGGCGGGCTGCTGTGTTTTCCGCTGCGCGTCGGCGCGTCGACGGTGCTGATCGAAAAGCTCACGCCGGCGCTGCTGCTCGACACGATCCAGCGTTTTCACGCGACGATCGTCTTCACCGCGCCCACGTTCTACCGGCAGATGGCGGCGCTCGTCACGCAGTACGACCTGGCCAGCCTGCGCAAGACGGTATCCGCCGGAGAAGCGCTGCCGCAGGCCACGCGCGATCTATGGCGCGACGCGACGGGCATCGAGATGATCGACGGGATTGGCGGCACGGAGCTGATTCATATTTTCGTGTCGTCCGCCGGCGCCGATGTGCGCCCCGGCTCGATCGGCCGCGCGGTGCCTGGCTACGTGGTGCAGGCGCTGGACAATGACCTGCAGCCGGTGGCGCCCGGCGTGACGGGCAATCTCGCCGTGCGCGGCCCGACCGGCTGCCGTTATCTCGCCGACGAACGCCAGGCCGTGTTCGTGCGCGGCGGCTGGAACCTGCCCGGCGACGCCGTATCCATCGACGCCGACGGCTATGTGTTCTACCAGGCCCGCTCCGACGACATGATCGTTTCGTCGGGCTACAACATCGCGGGTCCCGAAGTCGAGACGGTGCTCATGCAGCACCCCGCCGTGGCCGAGTGCGGCGTAACGGGCGTGCCCGACGAAGTGCGTGGCCAGGTGGTGAAGGCGTTCGTCGTCTTGCGCCCGGGCTTCAGCGCCGGCGACGCCCTGGTCGCCGAGTTGCAGAACTTCGTGAAGAACGCGGTGGCGGCGTACAAATATCCGCGCCTGATCGCCTTTATCGACGCATTGCCGCGCACCGAGACCGGCAAGCTCAAGCGCTCGGCGCTGCGGTCGATGTGAAGCGGCCCCTGGCGGGAAAATACGACGTAAACCGTTGAATCTTCAACGAACACGCATTGACCCCTGAAACGCCGATATGCGCACGATATTGCGCATATCGGCGTTTTATCCACCATGTTGCGCAAAATTGCGCGCATTTTCCGCCACGAATCCCGATTGATTGGATGCGCAGAATTCTGCGCAAGCTGTTGGATAACGACCTATAATACGCACTATGATGCGCAAAAAACCCGCGAACCTCTCGATCTCCAACGCCGAGCGCCTGGCAGAAGGCCTGCGCGCGACGCGCCGCGAGCGCAAGCTGACCCAGCAGGCCCTGGCGGAGCAGGCCGGCGTCGCCCGTCGCACCGTCACGAACGCCGAACACGCAGGCAACGTCGGCGTACGCGAACTCTGCCGGCTCGTGAACGCGCTCGGCTATGAAGTCGTGCTTCGCCCCATGGATACCGTCATCCTCGAGGACCTGAACGACATATTCAGGGACGACGAATGACTGCGAGCGCCTCATTCGACCTCGAGCGGCTCCTGCGCGAAATCCGCAACCTGGAAGTCCATACGCCGCAGGGACCGAGCGGTCTGCTGGCGCGCGAGAGCCGCTTCGTCTTCAATTACGGCGACGCGCCCGACATGGCCGCCGTATCACTCACCATGCCCGTGCGGCGCCAGAGTTACGCGAGCGGCGACCTGATGGGCATCTTCGCGATGAACCGGCCAGAGGGCTACCTGCGTTTCGTCATCGAGGAACGGCTCGCGCGTTACGGTGCGCCGAGCGACATGTTTCTGCTCTTTCTCGCCGGCACCAATCAAATCGGGCGGCTCACCTATTCCGTGCCGGGAGAGCGGGTGCCGCAGAGCGACGGCGAACGTCTGGACGAATTGCTTTCCTCGCCGTCGGGCCGGCTGTTCGAGCGCCTGATCGACCGCTATGCACTCGGCTCGGGCATCTCCGGCGTGCAGCCGAAGGCGGTCGTCCCGCTCGCCGCAGAAAACGCCCCGCGCCCCGCCGAACACACGGCGCTGCCCCTGCGCACGGTGATCGTGAAGGCCGAAGGCGACGACTTCCCCGGGCTCGCGCGCAACGAATACTTCTGCATGTCGGTGGCGAAAGAAGCCGCGCTCGAAGTCCCGGACTTCTGGCTCTCCGACGACGGCAAGCTCTTCGTCATGTCACGCTTCGACCGCGAGGCGGACGGCACGCCCATCGGATTCGAAGACATGAGCGTGCTCACCGGCAAGGCGAAATACGAGGGCAGCTACGAGATGATCGCCAAGGCCGTGGACATCTATACACGATCGGACCCGGCGCAGAAACGCCGCCTGTTCGAGCGCATCGCCCTCTCGTGCCTGTTGCGCGACGGCGACGCCCACATGAAGAACCTGGGAATCCTTTATATCGACCCGACCGGACCGCGCCGGCTCGCTCCGGTGTTCGACGTGGTCTGCACGGACATCTATCCGGATCTCGATGGGCGCATGGCGCTCAGCCTCAACCGGAGCAAGGCGTTCCCGCTGCCGGCGGAACTCCATGCCTTCGCGCGGCGCCTCGGCCTGCGGCAGTCCGAAGGCGAGGAAATCATGAGCCGCCTGCACGGCGCCTATCTCACGGTCGCCGAGCGTTTTGCGCAGGACCGGCGATTCCACGAGGGCGACCTGCTCGCCAGGATCCGGCGGGCCGTCGAACGTCCGGGCGTCAAACCCGTCTCGCGCCCGAAGCTGGTGCGTTAGGCGCGCGAGCACGGGCAACGCCGCCCGGCCGCCTGCATCAGCTTGCGGCCGCCCCCTGCAACGCGAATGCCATGCGTTTGCCCGCCGCGTCGTAACGGCATACGACTTTGGCGCCCTCTTTCACGCCGCCCTTGAGCATTTCCTTCGCCAGCTCGTTCTCCACCGCCTGCTGCATCTTGCGCTTCAACTCGCGCGCGCCGAATTCCGGCCGATATCCCTCCGCCGCGAGGTAATCGATCACGCTGTCGTCGAACGTCAGGTCGATGTCCTGGCTGTGTGCCATCCGCCGGACCTGTTCGAGCTGCAGCCGCACGATCGAGCGCAGTTCGTCGCTCGTGAGCGGCTGGAACATGATGATCTCGTCGATGCGATTCAGGAACTCGGGCCGGAAATGCTGGCGCAGCTCGCCCATCACCGCGCCTTGCATCGACCCTTCTGCGCTCGACAGAAAACCCGGCCCCGAGCGCTTTTGCCCGGAGACCACGTCGGAGCCGAGATTGCTCGTCGCGATCACGACCGTATTGCTGAAGTCGACCACGCGCCCCTTGCCGTCGGTGAGCCGGCCGTCGTCGAACACCTGCAGCAGCACGTTGTAGACGTCGGCGTGTGCTTTCTCGATTTCGTCGAGCAGGATCACGCAATAGGGTCGGCGGCGCACCTTCTCGGTCAACTGGCCGCCTTCGTCATAGCCGACGTAACCCGGCGGCGAGCCGATCAGCCGCGACACCGCGTGGCGCTCCATGTACTCGCTCATGTCGATGCGCACGATGGCGTCTTCGTCGCCGAACACCACTTCGGCCAGCGCCTTCGCAAGCTCCGTCTTGCCCACGCCGGTCGGCCCGAGGAACAGGAAGACTGCCGTGGGCCGCCGGCCGCGCCGCAGCCCGGCGCGCGAACGGCGCACCGCGTCGCTGACCGCGACGATGGCCTGTTCCTGCCCGATCACACGCTCATGCAGCCGCGCTTCCATTTCGAGCAGCCGCGTGCGCTCCTCGGCGGTCAATTGCGTGACCGGCACGCCCGTGAGCTTCGAGACGATCTCCGCGACGTCTTCGCTCGTCACGTCCGAGGTCACGGTGCCGAGCTGACCTTTCCAGTCGTTGGTGGCCTGCGTGAGCGCCTTTTCCTTGTCGGCGATCGGCTCGTCCAGCGTATGGGCGCGCTCGAAATTTTTGCGCGTCGCCGCGTAGTCCTGCTCGCGCCGCAATTGCGCCAGCTCCGCCTCGAGTTCGAGGATCGCCGCAGGTCGCGAGGTGGCCGAAAGATGCACGCGTGCCGCCGCCTGGTCGACGAGATCGATCGCCTTGTCGGGCAGGAAGCGCCCCATCACGTAGCGGTCCGAGAGCTCGGCCGCCGAAACGAGCGCGTCGTCGCGAATGGTGACGTGGTGATGCACCTCGAGCTTGTCGCGCAAGCCGCGCAGGATGTTGATCGTCTGATCGACGCTGGGCTCGGAGACGAACACGGGCTGAAAGCGCCGCTCGAGCGCCGCGTCCTTCTCGATGTACTTCTGGTACTCGGAGAGCGTCGTGGCGCCGATCAGGTTCAGTTCGCCGCGCGCCATCGCGGGCTTGAAGACATTGGCGATATCGAGCCCGCCCTCGCCGCCGCCCTGGCCCGCGCCGACGATCATGTGCACTTCGTCGATGAAGAGCACGAGGCTTTCGCGCTGCGCCGAGATTTCCTCCATCACGCCTTTCACGCGCTCTTCGAATTCGCCGCGATACTTCGCGCCCGCGATCAGCCCGTTGACGTTCAGCTCGACGAGGCGCCGCCCGCGCAGCGATTCGGGCACGTCGCCGTTGAGCATGCGTTGCGCGAGGCCTTCGGCGATCGCGGTCTTGCCCACCCCCGGTTCGCCGATCAGCACCGGATTGTTCTTGCGCCGGCGCGCGAGCACTTCCACCACGGTCTCGATCTCGCTCGAACGGCCGATCACGGGGTCGAGCTTGCCCTCGCTCGCGAGCGCGGTGAGATCGCGGCTGTATTGGTCGAGCTGCGGCGTCGCGCTCGGCCCCTTCGCGGCGGGTCGCTCGCGTTTGTCGCCTTGGGCCTCCACGAGCCGCTGCAACACCTTCTGGGGCGTGACGCCGTAGCGGCCCAGCAGATGGCCCGCAAAACTTTCCGGCACCTGCGTGAGCCCGAAGAGCAGATGCTCGGGCGCGACGTAGCTGTGACCCAGTTCGCGCGAGACGAGAAACGCACGGTCGAGCGCGCCCTTCAGGCGCGGGGAGACGCCGATACGGCCGTCCTCCCGCGCGGGCGCGCCTTCGCGCTTTTGCGCGTTGGCGTCGATGAACGCGCGCACATCGTCGGGCTGAATGCCGAGGCGCTTGAGGATCGCCGCGCCCGCGTCGTTGCCCGCGAGTTCGTAAAGCAGATGCTCGGTGTCGACTTCGCGCCGCCCGAACTGCACCGCCCGCTCCGCCGCGCGCTGGAGCAATTCACGCGCCACGTCGCTGAAATAGCGTTCGACGATGGCGCCGTCGCCCGCTTCCATGGCCTGTGGCGTAGGTTGAGCCGCCGGGCCGCCCGCATCGTCCGTGCCGTCACCCTGCTGCGAGGCGCGAAACAGCGCCTCCAGCGGGCTCAAGGTCCGTTGATGCCGCGTGAGTTGCGCGTAGTGATAGTCGCAGACATCGAGAAAGCGCCGCCTGCCGTCCTGCAACACGGCGACCCGCACCGTCGCGGGGCGCACGCCGCAGATATCGCAGTTGAACTGAGCCATTTCGTCTCCTTGGAAGCGATGCGCGGTGCGCGCGGTGCGCTGCCCGCGACCAGGAACGGCACGAGGCATGCCCACGCGAGCACCGCATGAATGCTCTAACGAATGCCGAAGCGAAGTTCAGACGTCATCGTAACGTCGAATCGAACTGCGCGTCGGCAAGAGGAGACGTTTGCTAATCGATGGTGTTGGGTGCGCGGCGTCAAACGTCCTGATGGGCGGCCGAACTGGACGCCCCGTGGGCTTGCGCCGCCGGGTCGCGTATCCAGGCGCTCAGCAAGGTGGACGAAACGGCGAGGATCACCGGCCCGATGAAGAGCCCGACGATGCCGAAGGCGAACAGGCCGCCGAGCACGCCGGAGAGAATGAGCAGCATCGGCAGATTGACGCCGCGCCGGATCAGCACCGGACGCACGAGGTTGTCGAGCATGGCGACCATCACCGACCACACCGCGAGCAGGATCGCCGTGACATGCGCGTCGTGCACGAACAGCCAGATCACGCCGCCGAGTAGCGGCAACGTCGGGCCGATCTGCGCGAGACACAGCATGAGCATAACGGCCGTGAGCACGCCCGCGCCCGGCACACCCGCCACCCACAGACCGATGCCGCCCAGCGCCGACTGCAGGACCGCCGTCACGACGATGCCGAGCGCCACTGCGCGGACCGAAGCGCCCGCGAGCTTGACGGCCTGCTCGCCATAAGCGGGAGCCACGCGAATGGCGAAGCGGGTGACATAGTCGGCGGCCTGCTCGCCGTTGCTGTACAGAATGCCCGTGATGATGACGGTGATGAACATGTGCATGACGAACACGCCCACCGAAGCGGCGTGGCCGATCAACCAGTGCGCCGCGATCGAAACGTACGGTTCGAGCTGCGCGAGCAGACCGCCGGGGCCGGCGTCCGAAAACTCCTGCCACTTGGCGGCAATGCGCGAGCCAACCACGGGAATGTCGCTGACCCACTGCGGCGGCGCGGTCAACGCATAGTCGGGCAATTTGCGGATCAGCTCCATGATCTCGCCGCCGTGCACCGCGAGCGTCGAGATGGCTTCATAGAGCGGCAGCACGATCACGACCAGAAGGATCAGCAGCATGATGAGCGTGGCGAGCCAGCGGCGGTTGCCGCAGCGCCTCTCGATGGCTTTCATGGCGGGCCAGGTCGCGACGACGATGGTCGTGGCCCAGATCAGCCCCGGGAGGAACGGGCGCATGACATAGAGGCTGCCGATCGTCAGCGCGCAGAGTATGGCAACAACGAACAGGATGCGGGCCAGGTCCGGCAGGGCTTGCGGCTTCACGTACTTCTCCTCGATGCAGGGCGCGCCTCATGGCGCCGACGCGCTAGTCTATATCGGATAGGCTACGAATCCGTTTCAAAAGTCCCGCACGGCAGCACGGAACGCACTCTGGAATAATGCCCCTTTCCCCCGACCTTGCCACGAAGAAGAGCCAGCCATGACCGCAACCGATACGAAACTGCCCTGCGTGCTCCTCACCAACGACGACGGCATCGATGCGCCCGGCCTCGCCGTACTCGAAGCCGTGGCCGCCGACCTCGCGCACGAAGTCTGGGTCGTCGCGCCCGAACACGACCAGAGCGGCACCTCGCACTCGATCAGCCTGCATACGCCGCTGCGCGTGAGCCGGCGCGGCGCGCGGCGCTTCGGGGTGCTCGGCACGCCCGGCGATTGCGTGGTGATGGCGGTGCGCCAGCTGATGGGCGACGTGCGCCCTTCGCTCGTGCTCTCGGGCATCAACCGCGGCGGCAACCTCGGCGTGGAGACGATGTTCTCGGGCACGGTGGGCGCAGCCATGACGGGCCTGTTGCTCGGCCTGCCGTCCATCGCCTTGAGCCAGACCTTCCGCGACCGCGAGCGGGTGCGCTGGGACACCGCCCGCGCGCTCGCGCCGGACGTGATTCGCCGCCTCGCCGCCGTCGCGCATGACGCGCCGGTCTGCCTGAACGTGAATTTTCCCGATATCGACGCCAGCGCCGCAGGCCCGCTCACGGTCACGCGCCAGGGCGTCGGGCTCGTGCAGGGCATCGACGTCGTGCCGCAGATCGACCCGCGCGGCATGGACTACCACTGGCTGCGCTTCAATCGCGGCCCGCGCGAAAACGGGCCCGACAGCGAAACGGCCGTGGTGAACTCCGGCCGCGTTTCGGTCACGCCGCTGCATTTCGAACGCACCGACGAAAAAACGTTTGTCACGTTGCAAGCGGCGCTGGGCGCTGCCGCCTGAACGTGGTCCAATGATCAATCGCGCGCGGCGGCCGTCATCGCCCGCGCGATCGCATCGCGAATATCCTCAGGAATGCCAATCGACTTGTGAGTGTCGAGCGAGGTGGTCACGATGGTCTGGCGTGCCGCCATACGCAGCACGCCGTCCACGCCCGTGCAGGCCCACGCGAGCGTGAGCGACGCCCCGCCCAGGCGCTCGACGTCGAGCGAGAGCCAGACCTCGTCGCCCATCTTGCTGACCGCCTTGAAATCCACTTCGAGCCGCACGGTCGGCATGCCCACGCGGCGAGCGCCTATCACGCCGTGATAGCCCTCCTGCGGCAACAACTCGTCGATCCACGATTCGACGAGATCGTTGAAGAGGACGAAATACTGCGGATAGAACACGATCCCGGCGGGATCGCACTCCGAGAAGTGAATCTTGTGTTTGCGGCGGTACGTGGGCGTCGCCATGCGTGTGTCTCCTTTCATGCCAACTCGTCACTGCGCGCGGCAGCGTCAAATGACGAGCCGCGACACCTTCACGCCTTCCAGCGACACCCCGGCCATGAGGCCCGCGTTGGTCAGCACGAACGCTTCCACGGGGCTCGTCGCGGTCGAGGTATCGACATTGCCGTTCGCGCCCACCGTGACGAGCGCAACCGTGGCGTCCGCACCTGCCGACCACCCCTGGCTGCTCGTGAAATCGTTGAGCGCGACCGGGTTCATGAACGCGAAGATGATGGCTTTGGACTGCGCGCCGATCTGCAGGCCGAACGAGCCCGCAATGGTGCTGTAGTAGCCCGTCGTGCGGCCATCCACGCGCAGCGCGCCGGTCCCGTACTGACCGCCGATCCAGAAACCTGCCGAAAGCACCTGCGGAAAGACGAGCACGCCGCTCGCCTTCGAGACCAGCTCCTGCGACCCGCTCACCGTGCTGAAGAGGCGCGAGAGCGTGGCGTCGACGCCTGCGTCGATCGAATTGCGCTTCGCCGTGTTTTGCGAAGCGCTGTTCTGCGTGCCGAGCGGCGTTGTCGTGCAGCCGGCAAGCGCGAGGCCGCTGGCGGCGAGAGCGGCGCTGGAGCTGAGAAGAAATTGACGTCGGCGCATTGCGTGGTTTTCCTGTGCAAATGGGGCTTCGGGTGCCCGCGCCGGCCCGATCGTGGACATCCGGGCCGTGCGCAAAGCGCTACAGGATAGCGCGCATGGCCGTCGCCGGGGCAAACCCGCAATCCGGCGCGTGGGCACCGGCCGCCCGCGGCGGCCATGACCGCTCATCCTTGGGGGTATAGGACCATGCAGCGGGCATCGAGTTCGCGCGAAGAGGTAAGGAAGTCCCCAGCCGCGGGCGTTTCGATGCCACGCAACGGCGTCGACGGACGCGACATCGCACCGCGCTTATTGCCATCCTCAGGGCCGCGGGCGCGCGTGCGCAAACGCGAAAGGCCGTGTTAGACTCCGCCGCGCAATCATTCTCATTCTCATGAATTCACGCAAGCATTCACTGCTGACCGCATGGCTTGGCCTCGTCGCCATGTGGCTCATCGTGCTTGCGCCGCTCGTGAGCCAGCTCGTCGCCGCGCAGCACGCGCATGAGCCGGACGCCACGCTCTGCTCGGCCGTGCAGCCGGTGCAGTCCGGTAGCGCGCCGCATCTTTCGCACGACGACGCATTCGGCGCCTGCGGCTACTGCCATCTGCTCGAGCATCATGTGGCGATGGCTTCGGTCGCCGCGCCCGCTCCGCTTGCCGCCCTCGTGCTCGCCCGCGAGACGATCGCGCCGCCCGTCACCCACGACCTCCCCTTAGGCGCCTTCCCTTCGGGCAGGCCGCGCGCCCCACCCGTCCTTTCCTGAGTTACGCCTTTACCAGCCGGTCGACCGCGATCTGATCGCGTGCCCAACGAGCACGCACGACACGCGCGACTGCTCGATTCCCGTTTCCAGGAAAGCATTTCATGTCCACGCTCACCACGCGTGGCGCTGGCGTTCGCTCGCGCGAACGCGCAACGCCGCGCGCGCTGCAGCATGCCGGGCGCCTCGCGCTCGCCATGCTGCCGCGCGTCTTGCCGCTGCCTCTCGTTGCACCCATCGTCTTTCATGCAGCCCATGCTGCCGAGGCGCAAGCCGCCGATGCCGCCTCGGCCACCACGCTGCCCACCGTCACGGTCAGCGCCGCCGCTGGCAGCGCCGCGGCGCCCGCCGTCGATCCCCACCTGCCCGCGACGGTGGAAACCGTCACGCCCGCGCAATTCGCGAACTGGAACGTCGTCAACACGGAGGACGTGCTCAAGTACCTGCCCAATCTCGCGGTACGCAAGCGCTACGTGGGCGATCTGAACTCGATCATCGCCGTGCGCGGCACGAGCAATACGCAAAGCGCGCGCGGTCTCGTCTATGCCGACGGCCTGCTGCTCTCGAACCTGCTCGGCAACAGTTACAGTTTCCCGCCACGCTGGTCGATGGTGTTCCCCGACCAGATCCAGCAAGTGGATGTGATCTACGGGCCGTATTCCGCGCTCTATCCCGGCAACTCGCTCGGCGCCACTGTGCTCATCACCACGCGCATGCCGAAGGCGTTCGAAGCGACCGCGGACGTAAAGGCGTTCACCCAGCATTTCAGCCTCTTCGGCGTAAACCAGAACTTCAACGGCAGCGAGATGAGCGCTTCGATCGGCGACCGCATCGGCAAGTTCTCGTATCTGCTTGGCGTGAACCACCTGGAGAACACGAGCCAGCCGCTGCAGTTCGCCACGCTTGCGCAGTCGACGAAGCCCGCGCAACCGGGCGACGTGCCCGTGCGTGGCGCGTACTTCTACAACAACCAGACCAACACGCCCACGGTCGTGCTCGGCGTGAACGGCGAAGGCATGCAGCACACGGTGCAGGACCAGTTCAAGCTGCGCATGCAGTACGACTTCACGCCCACCGTGCAAGGCGGCGTGACGCTCGGCTACTGGCACCAGACCTACAACAACGCCACCTCGACCTTCCTTTACGACGCGAACGGCAACCCCGTGTACAGCGGCAAGGTGTCGATCAACGGCTACGAGTACACCATTCCCGCCGCCGCGTTCGCACCGAGCCGCGGCTGGAGCGAAAACTGGCTGTATGGCGCGACGCTGCGCACCCATCAGGCGACCGGCTGGAACGCTGAAGCCATTGCCTCGTACTACGACGTAAGCAACAGCGTGGCGCGCACGGCGAATGCGGGCGGACCCGGCAACGGTCCCGGCGTCATGACGCTGGGCGACGGCACCGGCTGGAAGACGCTCGACCTCAAGACGACGTGGACGCCGGCCACACCCGACGCCGGACTCGCCGCCCACTGGCTCACCTTCGGCTATCACTATGACGATTACGCGCTCGACAACCGCACGTACAACACGCTCGCGTGGCGCGACGGCGGTGCGAACAGTTTCGCCAACGCCTTCGCGGGCAAGACCGAAATGCAGGCGCTCTATGCACAGGACGCCTGGCGCTTCCTGCCACGCTGGAAGCTCGTGTACGGGGTGCGCTACGAGAATTGGCGCGCCTTCGACGGCTATCAGGCGCTCGGCAGTGTGAACGTGCCTTATGCGAACGCGGGCGACCATCACTTGTCGCCGAAAGCTTCGCTCTCGTTCGACGTGACCGACGACCTCACGCTGCGTGCATCGATTGCGCGCGCCTACCGCTTCCCGACTGTGAGCGAGTTGTTCCAGGGGCAGGTGAACGGCTCGTCCATCGTCAACAACAATCCGAACCTGCGCCCCGAGGACGATCTCTCGAAGGAACTGAGCGCCGAATGGGCGCACTGGAACGGCCTGTTCCGCCTGACGCTCTTTCAGGACGACGTAAAGAACACGATCTTCAGCCAGACCGATACGACGGTCATTCCGAACGTCACGAACTTCCAGAACATCGGCAAGGTGCGCTCGCGCGGCGTGGAAACGAGCTATCAGGGAGAAGACGTCATCGTGCGCGGGCTCGATCTCGCGGCGAGCGTGGCCTATACGCAGTCGAAGATCCTGGAGAACGCGCAGAATCCGGCGAGCGTCGGCAAGTACTTCTATCGCATTCCGCTGTGGCGCGCGAATCTCGTCGCGACCTACCGGTTCGACGCGCGCTCCGCGCTCACGCTCGCCGCGCGCTACTCGGGGCGCCAGTACAACACGCTCACGAACACGGACACGAACCCGAACGTATTCGGCGGCACGAGCACCTACACGGTCGCCGACGTGAAGTACACCTTCCGGCCGACGAAGAAGAGCGAGATAGGCGTGGGCATCGACAACCTGTTCGACGCGCGCTACTTCGTCTATCACCCGTATCCCGGCCGTACCTACTACCTCGAAGCGAAGCTCGACATTTGAGCGGCTCGTTTTCGTTTGAATCATCCATGCATTCGAGCCGTGCCGGCTCGACAGGGAGTCCCCGATGTCCACGATATCCGACCCGGTCAGCGCACCGCCTGCCCACGCGGCGCAGTCCGGCTACCGCACGCTGTGGCGCTGGCATTTTTACGCCGGCCTCTTCGTCATGCCCTTGCTGCTCGTGCTCGCCATTACGGGCACGATCTACTGTTTCCAGCCGCAGATCGAACCGCTGCTTTACCCGCATCGGCTGGTGGTCGCGCCGGCGGCGACACCGCGCCTGCCCGTGGATACGCTGCTGGCCCGCGCGCGAGCCGCGCTGCCGCCCGACGCGCGGGCGCTGCGCGCGCACGTCGAATCGAATCCCGCACGCAGCGCCGAATTCGTTTTCGCGCTGCCCGGCGGGACCAAAGAGAGCGTCTACGTGAATCCCTATGATGGCGCGGTGCTCGGCACGCTCGACGTCGATCGCCGCTTCATGCAGGTCGACCGCATGCTGCATCGCAAGCTCTTGCTCGGCAAGCCCGGCGAGCTGCTGATGGAACTGGCCGCCTGCTGGACGCTGGTGATGATCGCCACCGGCATTGCGCTCTGGTGGCCGCGCGCGGGTGCGTCGTGGCGCGCCGCGCTGCTGCCTCGCTTCGCCGCGCGCGGGCGGCCGTTCTGGAAGAGCGTGCACGCGAGCGTCGGCATCTGGCTCGCCGTGGGCGCGCTCGCGTTCGTGTTGAGCGGCTTGCCGTGGACCGGCTCGTGGGGCAAGCAGTTCAAGGCGCTCGCCACGCGCGCGAGCCTCGGCGCGCCGCGCGGCGCGTGGGGCGGCGGTCTCGCGCTGAAGTCGGCCTTGCCGGGTGGGCCGGCAGCAGCAGCTAGCGGCGCAGCGGCGAATCCTCCCGCAAGCCACGCCGATCGACAAGAACACAGCGGAGAGCACGCGGGGCACGACATGGCGTCGATGCCAGGCATGGTGATGGACGACATGCCGCTCCCGCTCGTGCCCTGGGCCGTCGGCGCGGTTCCCGTGCCGCACTCGCCCGACGCGTCCGGCGCATCGCAACACTGGACGCTTGCCCAGGTCGTCGCCCAGATGCGCGATCTCGGCGTGCGCGACGGTTACGACATCGTGCTGCCCGCCACGCCCGATGGCGTCTACACGGTCTCGTACTTTCCGCCCGATCCGAAAGCGGAACGCACCGTGTATATCGACCAATACAGCGGCGCCGTGCTCAAGGACATTCGCTATGACGATTACGGCGCAGTTTCGAAGGCCATTTCATATGGCACATCGCTGCACATGGGCCGCTACTTTGGCCTCGCCAACCAGTTGATCTGCGCGGCGATTTCGCTGGGCCTCGGCGCGCTCGCGGTGACGGGATTCGTGATGTGGTGGCTACGCCGCCCCGCCCGCGCGAAGGGCGCATCGATGTTGGCGGCGCCCTCACGCGAGCGCGCCGCGCCCCCGCTGCGCGCCTGGAAGACCGGTCTCGTGCTGCTCGGCATCGTGTTTCCGCTGATGGGCGCGACGCTCGTGGCGGTCTGGCTGTTCGACCGCGCAGCCTTCCGACGCGCCTAGAAGCTGCCGTCGTGCCGGCGTCGGCGGCCGCGGCGGCCCTGCGGTAATCTGCGGACACAAATACGTCTGAACCTGGCTGCGCCAAATGGTTTCAAACGTAGATATGCGGAGATTATCGTGTTGCGGCGAATTTCAGCGCTCGGCGCGGCCGCGGTGCTTGCGGGCTGCGCGGTCGCGCCCTATCCCGGTTACCCCGGGTACTACGGCTATGACTACGGCTACCCGTACGACTCGGGCTATCCGTACGCCTACGGTTACGACTACTACCCCGGCTATTTCGGCGGCGGCTATGGCGGCATCGCCGTCTGGGGCGGTGGCGGCGGATGCTGCTATCACCACGGCTGGCACGGCGGTGGCCATGGCGGCGGCTGGCACGGTGGCGGTGGACACGGCGGCGGCTGGCATGGAGGCGGTGGCGGCACGTGGCAAGGCGGCGGCGGTGGCAGGGGGGCCGGCGGCGGCCACGGCCACTAACCCGTCACAGCGCGACCACAGCGGGACCACTCTGTTGAAGCGGTCCGTATACCGTGCGTGTCAGCGCGGCGCCGCGCTTATACGCGCCCGTTCACCGGAATCAGCGCCCCCGTAATCGCCTGCGCGTCCTCGCTCAGCAAGAACGCGATCACCGTAGCGATCTCGCGCGGCTGCACCCAGCGCGTGAAATCGGCGTCCGGCATGTCGGCGCGGTTTTGCGGCGTGTCGATGATGCTCGGCAAGATCGCGTTCACCGTCACACCCTTGTCCTTCAGCTCTTCCGCGAGCGCTTCCGTCAAGCGCGCCACGCCCGCCTTCGACGCCGAATACGCGCCCATGCCGAGCCCCGCCTTGAGTCCCGCGCCCGCGCCGATGTTGACCACACGCCCCGCGCCGCTCTTCACGAGATGAGGCAGCGCGGCCTTCGAGGCATTGAGCGCCGTCTTCACGTTCAAATCGAACATCAAATCCCACGTGCGCGCGTCGCCGTCGCCGATAGTCTCCCACCGGAACGCGCCCGCCACGTTGACGAGCGCGTCGAGCCCGCCGAGTCTCTCCTGCAATGCGCCGAAGGCAGTCTGGGCCGCCTTCGCGTCGACGAGATCGACGCCGCCCATGCGCAGCGCGTTCGCGAGCGCGGCGGGCAGCGCCGCCGCTTCGGGGGCCGCGCCGCGGCCGATCAGCGCCACGCGGGCGCCGCGTTCGGCCAGCAATTGCGCCGTCGCCAGACCCAGGCTGCCGAAGCCGCCCGTCACCGCGACCACTTTGCCGTTCAGACCATTTTCCATGCTCTTATTCCTTTGCTAACCTGAATTCGATGCAGCCCGCGATCGATGCGGGCGCCGCTGGCGCCACGTTACGCGAGCCGCGGCCTTCCATCAACCGGCGCGCGGGCGTCCGCGTGAAACCTCCGCGCGTACCGTGGCGAGCGCGTGCTGCTTGCGCAGGTTCTCCGTGGTGTCGCCGCCGCCGTCCGCGCGCCAGCCCGGCGGCAGGAAAACATAGCGCACGGCGGTCCAGATGTCCTTCGCCATCACGACGTCGCGTGCGAGCGTCTCCCAGTGTTCCAGTTCGACGACGAACGGATTGCGCGAGCGCACGGGCGTCACGAGCCCGTAGCGGCAAGGCTCTTCGGCACGTTCCGGCACGTAGGTACCGAACAGGCGGTCGAAAATGATCAGGACTCCGCCATAGTTGGCATCGAGATAGTCGACGTTCGAAGCGTGGTGCACGCGGTGGTTGGACGGCGTGTTGAACACGTACTCGAGCCAGCCGAGTTTCGGAATCCACGTGTTGTGCAGCCAGAACTGATAGAGCAGGTTGAGCGAGAGGATGGCGAGCACGACTTCGGGCCGCACGCCGAGCCACACGAGCGGACCGAAGAACATGGCCGGGCCGGTCAGCTTGCCGGTCCAGCCCAGCCGGTAGGCAGACGAAAGCGTCAACTGGTTCGGCGAATGGTGCACGGCATGCGTGGCCCAGAAGAAGCGGATGCGGTGCGAAGCGCGGTGATACCAGTAATAGCAGAACTCCTGACCGATGAAGACCAGCAGCACGAGCGCAACCGTGTCGATATTCAGTGTGAAGAGCCGATGCTCCCACGCGAAATCCAGGATCGGCGCGGCGAGAGAAAGCGGCAGGAACGCGAGGAGCTTGCGGCCCGCGAGGTCGGCGAGCGAAAGCCCAACCTCAGACCAATCGAATGCGGCCTCGCCCGCCGCTTCGCGGCGCTTCCTGAACGTGAGCACGCACGCCTCGATCAGCGAGACGGCAACGACGAACAGCGTGACATAGAACGCGAGTTTTCCTGTAGTGAGCATGATGGATCGTGTGCATTGAGCGCGTCTTGCGCGGTGAAGAAAGACGCGTGTTGCACGCAGGAGTCGCGGCGTCGCGTCGGATGAAGGGCACTGTAGTGGCGCCCAACGGGAAAAACCACGCGCAAAGTATGTCGGGATATGTCACGCGCCACGCGCGCGAAACACCTCGATACGCCCGCCGCGCCGCGTGCGCGGGGAGGGCGCGCCAGCGGCCCCGCGACGTGTAACACCGTGACATGGTTTACGACGCGACTTGCGCCTGGCCCAGCCCTATAGTTCGTTCCGCTGACACGCCGCAGCGTGCCTCCCGAAACGAACCGCAAGGACCTCTGATGAAAACGCTCCCCCTCGTCGTCGCCGCGCTTATCGGCTTCGCCAGCGCCCCCGCTTTCGCCGGCTGGTCCGGCCACGGCACGGCATACACGCCGCACGGCACGTACAACGGCGCGCACTACGGTTCCTGCAGCGGCGGCACCTGCTCGCATGCGGGCGGCGTGGCCGGTCCCTGGGGCGGCGTCGCCACCAACAGCGGCTCCGTCGCCCGCACCGCGCCGGGCCAGTTCAGCAACAGCGGCACGGCCTACGGTCCGAACGGCCGCTCGGTCCAGCATTCGGGCGATACGAGCTGCGCGGGCGGCACCTGCTCGCACACCGGCTCGCTCGACGGCTCGGATGGCCGCAGCGCGAGCACCGCGGGCAGCGTGACGCGCACGGCGCCGGGCCAGTACTCGTCGACGGGCACGGTCACGACGGGCAACGGCAACACCTACGGGCACTCGGCATCCACGAACTGTGCGGGCAACACGTGCAATCGCTCGGGCACCGTCACCGGCACGCAGGGCGGCAGCGTCTACCACTCGGGCAGCGCCACGGGCGTCGGAACCGGCGTGGTGACCACGGGCGGCGGCACGACCGTTGTCCATGGCGGCACCGTGACCACCGGCACGGTAACGACCTCGGGCACGACGGTCGCCGTCGTGGGCGCCCCGGTCCCCGTGCCCGCGCCGGTCGTCGTCACGCCGCCGCCGCCCAGCACCACGGTGTATGTCGCCCCGCCGCCGCCCGCCCCCAAGACGGTCGTCGTCGCGCCCGCACCTGCACCGCAGACGGTTTATGTCGCGACTCCTGCACCGAAGACCGTCTATGTCGCGCCTCCCGCACCGAAGGTCGTCTACGTGGCGCCGCCGGCACCCAAGGTCGTCTATGTGGGCCAGCCGCTGCCGCGCGCCGTGTACATCGCCCCGCGCCCCGCCGTGTGGATTCCCGGCCACTGGGTCGGCCGCGTGTGGGTCCCGGCTCACTGGGCCTGAACCATCACCGGCGGCTGCGGATTCGCATGACCCGCAGCCGCCCGCCTCATTCGCTTGATCAACCGGCCGGCGAGCTTCGTCGGCCACCTCACGGAGAACACCATGAAGAAGATGATCGCTGCCCTCGTTTTGTGTATCGTTTCAGCAGCGGTTTGCGTGCCGGCATCGGCTCAGGCCTTGCCAGACGGCTCAGGCGACAGCGCGCGCGTCGAACGCATGATGGCGCAGCTGCAAGGGCGTTTCGCCGCCGCGAACACGACGCACGACGGCAAGCTCACGCGCGAGCAGGCGCAGGCGGGTATGCCGAAGGTCGCGCAGCACTTCGACGAAATCGACACGCAAAAAGCCGGCTTCGTCACCCTCGCGCAGATCGAGGACTTCATGCGAGCGCGCGCAGCAGCCCGATGAACGCCGGAGGCGTCACATGGAGCAGGCAAACAGGATCATCGTGCTCGACGACGAAGCCGAACTGCGCAACATGCTGCAGCGCTTTCTCACGAGCCAGGGTTTCGAGGTACGCGCCGTCGCCGACGGCAAGCGCCTCGACCGCCTGCTCCAGCGTGAGCCCTACGACCTGCTGGTGCTCGATCTCATGATGGAGCCCGAAGACGGCCTCACCGTATGCCGACGCCTGCGCGCCGAAGGCCAGACGCTGCCGATCCTCATGCTCACCGCGAAAGGCGATGCCGCCGACAAGGTGATCGGCCTCGAAACCGGCGCCGACGACTATCTCGCCAAGCCGTTTCTCCCCGACGAACTGGTCGCGCGCATTCGCGCCCTGTTGCGTCGCCAGAAGATGGCCTCGGGCGAGCCCACGGTCACCTCGCAAATGCTGCGCTTCGGCGACTTTCAGTTCGACGTTGGCAAACAAACGCTCTACCGCGACGGCACGCCCATCGAAGTCCACTCGGCGCAGATGCTGCTGCTTCACGCGCTCGGCTCGTCGCCGAATCGCGCTGTGAGCCGCGAGAACCTGCTCGCCCGCGCGCGCGGACGCGACCACAGCGCGCTCGACCGCAGCGTGGACGTGCAGATCCTGCGCCTGCGCCAGATCGTCGAGGACGATCCCGCCAAGCCGCGCTTCATCAAGACCGTCTGGGGCATCGGCTACATGCTGGTGGCCGGCGTCGAATCGTAATGCGCTTGCGGCTGCCGCGCTCGCTGCTCTCGCGCAACATCGCGCTGCTGGTGGCGCTCGTCGCGCTCTCGCAGATCTGCTCGCTCGTCGTCCTGCTGCACTTCGTGCAGCGCCCGCGCATCGAACGCGCCTCGATCATCTTCGCCGATTACGTCAAGCTGCTCGACACCACGCTCGCGTCCATGCCACCCGACGAAGGGCGCGCGGCGGCCGCGCGGTTCGATGCGCGCCGTGCGGCGCCGCCACAAGCGTCGAGCGAGGCGCAGCCGAGTCTCGTCGACTTTTTCCGCACCTGGCAGCGCGACGTGTTCGTCGAAGCGCTGCAAAGCCATCTGCCGCCCGAGTTGCTGGTGCGCTGGGACGCGAGTCACGACGAGACCGTACCCGCCGCGGCTGGCGAAGCCGCGCAGGAGCGCCTGTGGATCCGCCTTCACGCAGCGGGCGAACCGGTCTGGATCGCCCTGCCGGTGACCGCCGACGCGCGAGCGAGCGGCATCACTACGGCGTTGATCCTCTCCGCCGCGCTCGCGCTGCTCGCCGCGCTCACCGGCTACCTGTTGCAGCGCCACATCAACCGCCCGCTGCGCAAACTCGCGCGCGCGGCGCGGCGCGTGAGCGCAGGCGAAACGCCGCCGCCACTGCCGACCAACGGCCCGACCGAAATCGCCCAGGTGAGCCGCGCCTTCAACCAGATGACCGAAGCGCTGAAGCAGGCTGAGGCCACGCGCGCGCTGATGCTGGCCGGCGTCTCGCACGACATCCGCACGCCACTCACGAAACTGCGCCTCGCGATCGCGATGGCCCTGCCGCGCGGCAGCAACGATGCGCTCGTGGCCTCGTCCGAGAGCTATCTGGACCAGATCGACACGATCCTCCAGCAGTTCATGGACTACGCAGGCAGCGGCGAGCGCGAAGCGCCGCAACCAGGCGACCTCAACGCGCTCGCGGGCCAACTCGTTGCCGACTTCGCGGGGCTCGGGCATGAATTCGATTTCGACGAGGGTGAATTGCCGGTTTTCGCGTTCCGGCCCATCGCGGTTATGCGTCTGCTGATGAATCTCATGCAGAACGCCGCGAACTATGGCCGCACAGGTCTGACGATTCGCACGTGGCGCGACGACGACACCGCCTGCGTGATCGTTGCCGACCGTGGCAACGGCATCCGCGCCGAGGAACTGGAGCGCCTCAAATCGCCCTTCAGCCGCGGCGCGAACGCCCGTACTCATTCGGGCGGATCGGGCCTCGGGCTTGCCATCGTCGAGCGGATCGCGCGGCTGCACGGCGGCTCGCTCACCTTCCGCGACCGCGAAGGCGGCGGCCTCGAAGCCGTCGTGCGCCTGCCGCTGAACCGTCCCTCGTCGAGTCGGAACGGCGCGCCGCGGGCCGTGCGCCCATGACATGACTCGACATAATTTGCGCGTGGATTTCGTGCGCCCTTCCCCCCATACTTGCGCCTGAGCCTGAGCAACGGAGCAGAACAAACCGAAGCCCAGACGCCGAAGCACCCTGGTCGATAGTTCGCCATCCTGAATAAATTGCGAGTATCGGCAGAAACGAGACACTCTTTCAGGTAAAAGGACATCGACATGCAAACGATCATCAACTTCCTCGTCAACAAGGCCAAGCGCATCGCGGGCACCACGTTCCTCGCCGGCGCGCTGTTCGCGAGCGGCTGCGCGTCGGCCGCGCCGGTCGTGCAGACGAACGGCCCGCTCCCGCAACTGCACGCCGACGTCGTCTACGTCTACACGTTCGACGCCGCCGCCGACCAGGTGAAGCTCGACAGCACCGGCATGCTGCACAAGCTCAAGACGATGACGAGCGGCGAGTCGTCGGCGCAGCAGCAACAGCAGGCCGCGCTGCAAACGCGCGAGCATCTCGCCGATCAGCTCGTGAGCGAACTTCAGAAAATGGGCCTGCCCGCCGTGCGCATGGACGGTCCCGCACCCGCTGGCCACAACGCGTTGATCGTGGAAGGCCGCATCGACACGATGGACGCGGGCAGCAGCCGCCGCCGCATGCTGATTGGTCTCGGCGCGGGCAAGAGCGAAGTGGGCGCGACGATCGCGGTGCTGTTCCAGCCCGCCAACGGCGGCGAACCGCAACCGCTCCTGAGCTTCCAGACGAAGGCGGATAGCGGCCATATGCCTGGCATGGCCGAGACGGCGGGCGTGGGCGCGGCGGCTGGCCATGTGGCGACGGCCGCGGTGGTGGGCGGCGGTCTGCACGGCGCCTCGGAGGCGAAGCGCGACACGCTCTCGTCGGATGCCGGCAAGCTGGCCCGCTCGATTGCGAAGGAAATCACGCAGATCAGCACGCAGAACGGCTGGATGGCAACGACGACGAAGAGCTGATACGGAGGAAGCGCGCTGCGCAGCGCAAGGGTACGTGCCCTTTACGGCGACGGTTCGATACCGCCGCCGTCTTTTTGTTTACTGGACTAGCGGTTCGCGCTGCGCCTGCGGCTCACGATATCGCGCGAACTTCGACGTATGGCCGATGCCGGGATTGAAGCAGTTGCATGGATCGAGCGTTTCGTAAAACGACTTCAGCGCAGGCTTCGCATCGTAGAGACGGCCGACGTTGTGCTCAGCGGGCTATTCGGCGCCGCGCGCGTCGAACCTCGACGGCAGGACGCGCGCGCAACCGGTGTACGTCAAGACGGCGCCGGCCGAACAATCAGCCGAGACCCATGCGTGTCTCGTCGACGAACTTCTCCGTGGCGTCGTCGATCTTGCGGCCCTTGCGGCCGGAGGGGCCATGAATGTAGACGGTCTTCATATCGACCTGCGGCGCGCCGCTCATGCCGGGCGGCGGCGTCATCTCGTAGTGGACTTCGCGCGCGTGGTCGGCCATTTGCAGGCGCGGATCGAACACCGAGTTGAAACGCCACAGCATGCGCACGAAATTGGTCTGGCCGTGCAATAGCAGATGCGTGGCCTGCCCCGCCGCGCCGCGCAGCGCGGTCCAGCCCATGTGCTTGCGATTGAGCACCTGCTGCGTGCGCACGAGTTCCGCGTAGAACTCGGGCAGCGGAAGTTTCGTCGGCACGACGGCGTGCTGGATGTCATAAAGGCGATAGTCGAGGCTCGTGAGGCGCCGCGCCTCGCGCTGCCAGTTCTCCGTGCCCGGATATGGCGTATTCACGCTGATATTGACGATCTCGGGAATCTCCAGGCACCACTGGCGGATCGTCTCGAAGCGTTCGCGGTCCCAGTCCGGATCGGCAATCAGGTTGATCGCGACGGTAATCCCCAACGAACGCGCGAATTCGAGCGCCTCGAAATTCTTGTCAAGGCTGATCCGTTTGCGAAACGCCTTGAGCCCCGCCTCGTCGATCGCCTCCAGACCGAGGAACATGTACTTCAGGCCAATGGACTGCCACAGACGGAACACGTCCTTGTTGCGCAGAAGCACGTCGCCACGCGTTTCCAGGTAGTAGCGCTTGTCGATGCCGCGCCGCTTGATCGCCTCGCCGATCGCCATGCCGTGTTCGGCATGCACGAACGCCACGTCATCGACGATGAATACGCCCGGCTCGCGCAACGCCGCCAGTTCGTCCACGACGACTTCGGGGCTGCGCGTGCGGTAGCTGCGTCCGTAGAACGTCCATGCGCTGCAGAACGTGCAGTCCCACGGGCAGCCACGCGCGAACTCGATGGAGGCGCAGGGATCGAGCGTGCCGATGAAATACTTGCGGCGATGGCGTAGCAGGTCGCGCGCGGGCCGCACCGGATCGAGATTCTCGACGAAGCCTGGCGGCGGACCCGATCCGTGGCTCGTGAGGACGCCGGGCACCTCGAGCAGGTCGGCGCGGCGCGACACCGCTTCGAGCAGTTCGTTCACCGAAGCTTCACCCTCGCCGCGCAGCACGCAATCGATCGCGCCGTCGGCATGGCGCAGCAGATCGTGTGCGGTGAACGACACGCTGTGGCCCCCGACGAAGACGAAACACGAGGGAAGCGCGGCCTTCACGGCCTTCGAGAGATCGATGATCTCGGGAATGTTGGCCAGATAGTTGCCCGAGAAGCAGAGCGCCTCGGGCTGCCAGTCACGCACCATGCGCATGAGGTCACGGTGTGTCTCGACCTGCAGATCGAGCAGGCGCACGTCATGGCCCGCATCGCGCGCCGTACCGGCTACGGATTCGAGACCCAGCGGCTCGAGCCGCAGGAACACGCGCGTATACATCAGTCCGCTCGGGTGGACAGCAAGCAATTTCATGAAGCCTCCTTGCGAAGGGCCGCCGCTTCGCGAGAGTCTACGCGCGTTGGCGGATCGCTGCCCCGCGGCGTGTTTCGCGCAGGAACGCCAGTCAGAAACTGCCGAACAGCGACCCGAGCACGATCACGACGGCGAGCGCGATGAGCGCGCCGACGATGCTCACCACCACGAGGTCGCGGTAGCTTTCGCGATGCGTCGAGCCGCACACGGCCAGCAGCGTGACGACGGCGCCGTTGTGCGGCAGGCTGTCGAGCGTGCCCGACGACATCACGGCGACGCGGTGCAGCAAAGCGGGATCGATGCCATGCTGGGCAGCGAGCTGCATGTAGGTGCCACCGAGCGCGTCGAGCGCGATGGTCAACCCGCCCGAGGCCGAGCCCGTGAGCCCGGCGAGCAGGTTCGTGGCCACGGCGAGCGAGACGAGCGGGCCGCCGCCGATGCCGAGCACCCAGTCGCGCACGGCCTCGAACGCGGGCAATGCGGCAATCACGGCGCCGTAGCCCACGAGGCTGCCCACGCTCAGCACCGGCAACACCGACGCGTTGGCGCCCGCATCGACGCTCTCGCGTAGCGCGCCGAGCCGCCCGCGATTGAGCGCCACCAGCACGATGATGCCGAGCGCGAGCGCAACCGAGACACCCCACACGCCCGCCACCGCCGAAAGCGTGGTCGAACCCCAGCGCGGTTCGGCGAGATACGACGCGTCGATGCGCGGGAACACCACGACGTTCATCACGAAGTTCATCGCCACGACGACCACGAGCGGCGCGAGCGCGACGAAGGGCGACGGCGGCCCCGCATGGTCCGGTACAGCCGCGCCGCCGATCTCGGCGGGATCGAAGGCTTGGGCGAGACTCGCGCGCTCGCGCACGAGCGAGGACTTGCCGCGCTCTTCGTCATCGGCGCCGCCGTTATCGGGCTCGACAAAGCCCTCGCCGTTGCGCCGCGCCGCCGCCGCCGCGCGCCCGAGCCACCAGAGGCCGAAGCCCGCCATCACGAGGCTCGCGATCACGCCAAGGCCCGGCGCCGCGAACGGCGTCGTGCCGAAGAACGGCATCGGAATGGCGTTTTGCAGCGCGGGCGTGCCGGGCAGCGCCGACATCGTGAAGGTCGCCGTGCCGAGCATGATCGCAGCGGGCATCAGGCGGCGCGGGATATCGGCAGAGCGAAACAGCGCCTGCGCCATGGGGGCGAGCACGAAGAACGCGACGAACAGGCTCACGCCGCCATAGGTGACGAGCGCGCCGCCCAGCACCACGGCCACGAGTGCGTGACGCGTGCCTAACTTGTCGATCATGAGGCGCGCCACGGCGTCCACCGAGCCGCTGTCTTCCATCAGCTTGCCGAACAGCGAGCCGAGCAGGAAGAGCGGAAAGAACTGGGCGAGAAAACGGCCCGTGCTCGACATGAATGTTTGCGTCCAATGCGCGAGCACCGGCTCGCCGGAAATGAGCGCGGCCAGCATGGCGCACAGCGGCGCGAGCAGCAGCACGCTCCAGCCGCGATACGCGAGCCAGATCAGCAGCGCGAGACTCGCGAGCATGCCCCCGAGGCCGATAACGAGCGCGCCCGCGCTCATTGCAGCACCCCTTCGAGCAGCGCTTCGAAATTGAACGTGGATGCCACGCCGAGCTGCGCACCGTGTTGCGCCAGGAATTCATCGGCGGTGTGGCGGCCTTCGTCGCGCAGCATCGTGATGAACGACCACTCTGCGTTGAGCTTCGACGACGCGCCCAGCGTGACGAGCTTCGCGCTATGCACGCGATGCAGGCGCATATGCGCCCAGCGGCGGCCCTCCTCGCTGCCTGCGTCGGCGACCTTGTGCAGCAGCGCCATCATGCGCAGCTCCTTGATTAGCGGCGAGTTGAACGCGATCTCGTTCACGCGGTTGATGATGTCGCGCGCCGAGCGCGGCGTGCCCGCGCGCTCCACGGGGTTCACCTGCACGAGGATCGTGTCGATCGAATCGGTCTCGCGAATCAGCGGCGTAATCGTCGGATTGCCCGCGTAACCGCCGTCCCAGTAGGCCTCACCGTCTATCTCGACGGCCTGAAAGAGCGTAGGCAGACAGGCCGAGGCGAGCAGCGCGTCGGGCGTGACATCGGCATTGCGGAACACGCGCGCCTGCCCGTTGGAAACGCGCGTGGCCGTGACGAAGAGCTTGATGCGCGAGCGGCGCAACGCGTCGAAGTCGATGGTGTCGGCGAGGATCGTGCGCAACGGGTTCACGCGCCCCGGATTCAGGTCGTACGGGGAGACGACGCGCGCCATCATGTCGAGCGCGACGAACACGGGTGAATGATCGAGCGTCCAGCGCCCGAGCAGGATGTCGACGGGGCCGCGCCGGAACGGGCTGAAGCGCGCGGCGTCGGCCACGCGGCGCCAAAAGCGTTCGAGCGCCTCGCGCGCGCCGGCCGCGCCGCCCAACGCATGGCCGCTCGCGAGCACGGCGGCGTTCATCGCGCCCGCCGAGGTGCCCGAAATGCCTTCGATCTGCAGCCACGACTCTTCGAGCAGGCGGTCCAGCACACCCCATGTGTATGCGCCATGGGAGCCGCCGCCTTGCAGTGCGAGATCGACGAGCAAGGGCTCGGTGGGGGTCGTGCGGGTTGACGTCTCGGCTTCGGCAGGCATTGCGGCTCCGTTCCAGACAGACCACGGGCGAGATTACAGGAAAAGCGTAAATGGCCGCACGAGAATGACGCAGCGCGCAATCTGGCTCGAACGCGCTGGAGTCGCGCTGCGATCAGCGCGCGGCGGCCCGGTCGCAGTGGCGCACCAGGGCGTTTGGTAGACTGGATCTCCCGCCACACCTTCCTGCCTTGCCGTGTCGAATGTCCATCCGCTTCGCGGGCCGGTTTCGCTATCGGGCCCGCTTCCCGCGCTGCTCGCCGAAATCCGCGCCTGCCATGCCTGCGCCGACGCGCTGCCGCTCGGGCCGCGCCCTGTGCTGCAGGCAAGCGATACGGCAAGCCTGCTGATCGTCGGCCAGGCGCCGGGCGCGAAGGTCCACGCCTCGGGCGTGCCGTGGGACGACGCGAGCGGTAAACGGCTGCGCGCGTGGCTCGGCATCGACAGCGAAACGTTCTACGACGCCGCCCAGGTCGCGCTCGTGCCGATGGGCTTTTGCTACCCCGGCCGCGGCGGCGGCGGAGACAACCCGCCGCGCCCGGAATGCGCCCCACTGTGGCACGCGCGGCTCATCGAGCAGTTGCGCGGCGTGCGCCTGACCCTGCTCGTCGGCCAGTATGCCCAGCGCTATTTTCTCGGCAGCGAGCGCCGCGGCTCGCTCACCGAGACGGTGGCGGCCTGGCGCGACTATGCACCCAATTTCGTGCCGCTGCCGCATCCGTCGCCACGCAATCAGGCGTGGTTCAAGCGCCACCCGTGGTTCGAACTCGACGTCCTGCCCGCGCTGCAGGCGCGCGTAAAAGCATTGCTGGCACCTGAAGGCCGCCACGCGCACACCACTAAAAAGGAGCCGACGATGACGAACCCGGCAATCGATATCCAGCGTGTCTACGAACCGCTGCCCGAGCAGGGACACCACTGCTATCTGGTGGATCGGCTGTGGCCGCGCGGCCTGAGCAAGGAAAAGCTCGCGAACGTGGAATGGCTGAAGGAGGTGGCGCCGAGCACCGAACTGCGCCAATGGTTCCACAAGGACCCGGAGCAGTGGACCGAATTCAGGAAGCGCTATCTGGCCGAGCTGAACGCCAATCCGGACGCCTGGCGGCCGCTCGCCGAAGCGGCCGGGAACGGGCACATCACCCTGCTCTATGGCTCCCACGACACGCAGCGCAATCACGCAATCGTGCTGCGCGACTTTCTGGCGAAGCACGCCACCGGGCACAAATGACCGGACGGGGCTCGCGCCCCGCCCGTTTCACGCTCAGAAGAGATACATCCCCGCGACGAATACGACGCCCGAGAACAGCAACGTGGTCACGCAGTAACCCATGATGTCACGCACGCCGAGGCCGGCGATCGCGAACGCGGGCAGCGCCCAGAACGGCTGCGCCATGTTGGTCCATGCCTCGCCGTAAGCGATCGCCATCGCCGACTTGCCGAGGTCCGCGCCCAGCGCCTGCGCCGCCGGCATCACGAACGGCCCCTGCACGACCCAGTGGCCGCCGCCCGAAGGCACCGCGAAGTTGATCACCGCCGAGCTGAGAAACACGAGCAGCGGAAACGTGTGCACGTTCGCGATATCGACGAACCACTTCGTAATGACGCCCGCGAGACCCGAGTGGTCCATGAGCGCCTGAATGCCCGCGTAGAACGGGAACTGGATCATGATGCCCGAGGCGCCCCTTGCGGCGCCGGCCACGGCGCGCGCGTAGGCCATCGGCGTTTTGTGCAGCACGAGGCCCGCCGCGAGAAACACGAGGTTCACGGTGTCGATGTCGAGCGCAAAGCCCTTCGTGTGAAAGCGGAAGCCGAGGAACACGAAGCACAGTGCCGCCACCAGCAGCGCGAGCGCGCGGCTTTCCTCGATGCGCTCGGCGAAAGTCGCATCCGGGCCGAGCTTGCGCTCGACGCTCGGCGGGTCTTCGAGCAGCGCGGGGTCGACCGAGACGACATCTTCGGGCTTCGGCATCATGAGACGCACGAGAATCGGCAGCAGCACGATCAGTCCGATCGTGATGAACGCGTTATAGCCCGTGAAGATGGTCTGCGAGACCGGGATCAGGCCGACGGCCTTTTCCATCGGATTGCCCTTCGTGGCCGCGACGAGCGGCACCGAGCCGGAAAGGCCGCCGTGCCACGTGAGAAAGCCCATGTACGCGGCGGCAACGAGCAACCGATAATCCGCGCCGCGCACTCGCCGGGCCACTTCGCGCGAGAACATCGCGCCGAGCACGAGCCCGAAGCCCCAGTTGATCGCGCAGGCAATTGCGCCCACGAATGCCACCAGCATCACGCCCTGGCCCGGCGTGCGCGCGCAACTCGCCAGCGCGACCAGCATGCGCTTGACCGGGCCGGAGCTGGCAAGCGCGTGGCCGGTGACGAGAATCAGGACCATCTGCATCGCGAACGCGAGCAGGTTCCAGAAGCCCGAACCCCACATCAAGACGAGCGCTTCAGGCGGCTGCGGCGTGAGCGCGAACGCCAGCACGAAGGTCACGACGGTGAGGAGAATGGCGAAGATGAGCGGGTCCGGCAGGATCCGATGCACTACGCCGGTAAAGAAGTGGGAAATACGCTGAATCACGGTGGTCTGCTCCTCGTCTGCTGATACGGAATCGGCCGCCTGTTTTCTTCTTTGCGAACCGAGGCCGCGATTTTTGCACAGCGCGGCATACTGCGTGCGCCACGCCGGCAATTGGCCGAATGCGTGCTGAACGCGCTGAACGCGCTGAACGCCGCGCCTGACCGGTGCGCGCGCACGCGCACGAAATAAGCCGTTACATGCCTCGACGCGCCCTAAAAGCCTTATCTGCTACCGTTATGGTTGCTATCTCAATAAATGTCCGGGTGATTCCACCCAGCGGGAGGCAGCAATGCGCAAGCAGTTTCTCGGTGTCGTGCTCGCCGCGCTAGCCGGCTTATTCGTGGCTACTCCGCCCGCGCACGCCCAGTCGCAGGCATTCACGAATCAGACCGTCAACATCTACGCAGGACCCGCAGCCGACTTTCCGATCGTCGCGCAGATTCCGGGTGGCGTGGCAGTGACGGTATGGGGCTGCGTCGCGGGCTTTAGCTGGTGCGACATCGGTTTTCCGGGCCTGCGAGGCTGGGTCTACGGCACCTTCATCAGCTATCCGTGGCAAGGACAACGCGTGCCGGTGATGAACTATGGCCCGCGCATCGGTCTGCCTATCGTGACGTTCTCGCTCGGCGCGTACTGGGGCATGCACTACCGCGACCGGCCGTGGTACTCCAATCAATCGCGCTGGGCGCGCCATCCAGGGCCACGACCTCTGCCGCCGCCGCCCGTGCGGCCGCGTCCGCCCGTCGGTCGTCCGCCGGGCGGCACACGGCCGCCCAACCAGGGCGGCGGGAATCGGCCGCCCAACAACAACGCGGGACAGGGAAACCGGCCACCCGGCGCGGGCCCCGGCAATAACAACGCGCGGCCGCCCGGACAAGGGCACGCGCGGCCGCCGGGACAAGGAAATGCCCGTCCGCCTGATCAAGGGAATGCCCGTCCGCCCGGCCAGGGCGGCGGCCGGCCTCAGGGGCAAGGCGGTGGGCGGCCGTCCGGCGGCGGGAATAATCGACCGCAGGGAGGTGGCGGCGGTGGCGGCGGTGGTGGTGGCGGACCGGGAGGCGGTGGCGGACCTGGCGGCGGTGGCGGGCCTGGCGGCGGCGGTGGCCGTCCGCCTCAGGGTAGCTAACGTCGCGACTAGCGGGCAAGTCCATGCCGACGCAAGGCGTGCCCGCGCTGGCTACTTCACCATCGCTCAGAACCGGTAGCCGATACCACCCAGGATCACGTCCGTATCGCGGCTATAGCGCGTGACCACGCGGTTCCAGGTGACGCGCGCCGCCCAGTGCTGCGTCAAGCGATAGGAAGCCGAAACGGAGACGAGCCCCGAGAGAATCCCGTCGCCGGTATCACGCTCGTCGGGGTGCTCACCGTGATGGATCGCCGCGTAGAGGCCCGCGCCGAACCCGAGCGTGAGACGCTCGTCGAAGAACGCGCGCGTGAGCCAGATTTGCGCCGTCGCGCCATCGCGCCGCGCCGAGATGCCATTGCCCTCGTGCAGATATCCCACCGTGGCGTCGAGAAAGGAATTGATGCCGCGCCGGTACTCGATTGCCTCGGCCGCCGATGTCTGCGATTCGAGGCTGTTGAGGATCGTCTCGCCCGCCATCAGCGTGATCTCGTTGTTCGTCACTTTCTGCGTGCGCGGCAGCGCGAAATCGCGCGGCCCTGGCGTGCCGGGCGCGTCGAGCTGATAGCCCACGCCCAGCATGAGCGATGTCGTCGATGGCCCGCGCGACACTTGCACGCGGTTGAGCTGCAGGTTCGCTGTCCAGCGATGCGTGGAGTACCACGTGGCGCGCGCACTGTAGAGCACGCCCCAGCCGTGCGTATCGGACCAGCCCTGGCCTTGTGACGCGGCCTCGGTATCGAAATAGCGATACGGCCCGACACCCAGCGCGAATACGAAGCGGCGCTGCGCGAGCGGCAAACGCGCCCACGCCTGGATGGCCTGGCCGTCGCGGTGATGATCCGGAATATGGCCTTCGTTGAGCCAGGCAATGCTGCCGGCAAAATACTGGCCGAAACCCTCCGTGTAATCCATTTGCCGCGAATAGGTATGATCGGCGCCGCTTTTGAGCGGCCCTGTGTAGAGCGTGAATTCCTGCGCGCAAACTGACCCCGAAGCCAAGGCGAGCGCGCTGCCGACAACACCGGCTGCGGCTAGCGACGTGATGTTTTTCATTGCGTGCGTTTGGCCTTGCGGTTGGGATGACGTGACTCGCTGCAAGGAAAACGTATGCAACGGAACGCGGAGCATACCGCGACGAGGCATATTTTGTGCAAACCCACTCTTTCAATTAATTACGACATGACGTAGCACAAATTTCTGATATTTATTTTGCCATCCTAATTACATGAATAAAAAAGAAACGCCGCACAAAAAGTGCGGCGTCTTCCTGCATTCAGCTTTGCAAGCGGTGCAATATCAGCGCACGTGATGACAGACGCGCTCAGCGTGATGGTGGACGTGCTCGACGTGACATACCTCGTGGTGATACGGTTGGGCGACAGCAGCGAGCGGCGCGAAAAGCGCGGCGCAGGAAATCAGGGCAAACAGGCGGACAGCGGGCTTGGTAACGGCGTTCATGAGTCGGCTCTTGCGTATGAAAACAGCGTGGTGGGAATCAAAAGCCAGCACTGTATCGCAGAGCGTTCCGCGACGTATTACACGGTTGTAACGGGCGTAGCGCTCGATGAAACGCTCTTGACACGCCTTGCTACGCAAGAGCCGCTCGCGGCGGCCGCTCAAGTAGTGGGCTCGCCGCCCTCGTCGTGGGTGAGTCGCCGCAGCAGTTCGCGACCGCGGGTGGTGAGGCGCAGCGTGGGGTCGCCGCCCGCCTCGTCCATTTCGACGAGACGATAGCGCTGCAGCGCAAGGAAATCGGAATCGATCATTTGAATCGGGGCGTCCGCATCACGGATCAGCAGCAGGGTCGCTAGTTCGTGGTGACTGAGCATCAGGTCTCTCCAGTTGTTGGCCGGAGTCGAGGCGCAAGCGCCGATTCCAGCCACATGCCCGAAAAAGCAATCGACCGAAGGGCCGTGGGCTTGAGTCACCCCAGCATAGCGAGTTAATCGTACAGTTTCGCTACAGCCATGTTTCGCTGTGTTACGCGCCGGTGTCTGAAGCAAGAAAGCGGCGCGCAGCTGCACGATATGCAGTCTGCGCGCCGCCCGCTTACAGCCTCTCGCCCTTAGTTGATTTCGAGGCGCTTACTGGCGCTTGCGGCCCGCTTCGGTAGCGTCAGCGTCAGCACGCCATCCTTGTATTGCGCGGCCGCCTTTGCATCGTCGATTTCCGCGGCGAGCGTGAACGCGCGGCTCACGCTGCCCGCATAACGCTCGCGACGCACCACGCGCTCACCTTCCTTCAGTTCGCTGCCGCGCTCGACTTTCGCGGCAATCGAAACGAGATTGCCATCGATTTTCACGTCGATGTCTTTCCGGTCGACGCCGGGCATTTCAGCCTTCACCGTGAAACCAGCCTCGTCTTCCGTCACGTCGATCCGGATACTGGCCGCTTGCCCTTCCGCGCCGCTCGTAGCACGCAACGGCCGGAACAGCCCGTGAAACAGATCGGGCACACCTTCCATCGAAAACGGATCGTAACGCGAGATAGTGCTCATTGATGCCTCCATGGCAGAACGTTTTTCGTGTCCACACAACGACGGCGTTGCGTCGGATTCCTAAGTTCCCCCATCAACTCGCACAGGCGCATGACACCTCTGCGGCCGACGTCCGGGAATCGCCTGCAACGAAGCGCGCCGCTCGCGCGGCGCGGTCGCTGCCGCTTACCGTTCCAACATGAAGGCGCCTCGCGCGTTTGCAAGACCCGTTTTTTGCCGCGCCCGAAATTTTTGTGTCGCCGCGCGGCGCGTCATTGCATGTGCATGCCGCCGTTGATCGCGATATCGGCGCCGGTGATGAACGCCGCATCGTCCGAACAGAGGAACGCCACGAGTGCCGCGACCTCGTTCGGTTGCCCGAGACGGCCTACTGGAATCTGCGGGAGGATGCGCGCATCCAGCACATCTTTCGGTACGGCTTCCACCATTTGCGTGGCGAGGTAGCCCGGCGACACGGTGTTCACCGTCACGCCTTTCTTCGCCACTTCCAGTGCGAGCGCCTTCGTGAAGCCATGCATGCCCGCTTTCGCCGCCGAATAGTTGGTCTGCCCGAAAGCGCCGCGCGAGCCGTTGACCGAGCCGATATTGATGATGCGCCCGAAGCCGCGCTCGATCATGCCGGGCAGGAACGGCTTCGTCACGTTGAAGAGCGCGTCGAGATCGGTGCGCAGCACGGAGTCCCAATCGGATTTCGACATCTTCACGAAGCTGCGGTCGCACGTAATGCCCGCATTGTTGATGAGCACGTCCACCTGGCCGAGATCGTCGAGCGCTTGCTGCGCCGCGCGCTCGCAGGCCTCGTAGTCGGCGACGTTCATGTGGTGGCAGCCGAAGTCACGGCCCGCCGCGCGTTCGGCGGCAAGCCAGGCATCGGCGCGCGTGTTCGCCGCCGAGCAAGAGACGGCGACGGTCATGCCCGCATCGTGCAGGCGCCGGCTGATCGCCTCGCCGAGTCCGCCCATGCCGCCCGTGACGAAAGCAACGCGCTTAGTGGCCATGCTGGCCTCCGCCCGCGCTGGCGCCCTGCGCACGGCCTGCGCCCGCCGCCTTGCCCGGATGCACTGCACCATTGGCGGCGCTGCTCATTGCGCGCTCGAAGGCGTTCATCCACTCGCGCATCGGCAACGCACCCGGCACCTTGGCTGCGCTGGCTTGCGCGCCCGCACAGGCCTCCTGCCACTGCTGCGTGAAGTCGCGCGCACTGTCGGACCACGTGCTCGCGCTCTGCATCGCCGCCGCGACGCCCTCTTGCCAGAGCGTGGTGCTCGCGCCGAGATAGTCGCGCCAGACTGATTGCGTGGCGACCGCGAAATCGGTCCAGTCGCGCGCGGTGCGCAGCGATTCGAGCAGGCCCTCGACCGCCTCGCGGTCGCGCGCGATGCGGCGCTGCTCCAGCTTCAGCAACTGCTCGCGCCATTGCTGCTGCCCGACGAGCAGGCGCAACGCGGCCGACGTGTTGGCACGGTACGTGTCGAATGAGACGCCCATCGCGTTGCCGGGCGAGGCGGCGTCGAATGAGGGATGGGAAGCGGTTGCCATGGTCAATCTCCTCCTTATGTAGCTTTCGCCCGGCGCGGCCGGATGCGTTTGCTGCCAAAGAGACCGCGGTGGACCGCGACGGGACGCGGGCTGCGGCGAGCGAAATGAAAGCGCTTCACGCGCGACGATGGGGAACGGGATGCTTCGGAGTGCCGTATGTTCGCAAGACGGCCGACTCAAGCCAACATCATAGGCAGGAAGACGGCGTCCCGCGCGACGAATGGGCGATTTGTCGCTTGATCGACGTCACATTTCGAGATACTTGATGCGCAGCGAGTCAACACCAGGCTTGTCATCGCGGGTATTTCGCGACGGACTGTAAGGGCGGGAACGCTGCCCGGCCGATCGCGCCCTCGACCCGAACCGGCCGGTGGAACCGGGCAACCGGTCAGTTGGCCGGCAGCTCTTCGTCGCGCACCAGCATCACCGGCCGGTCCGCCATGCGCAGGAACGACTCGGCCACGCTGCCGAGCAACAGGCGCTTCATGCCCGACAAGCCACGCGTACCCATCACGACGAGGTCCGCGCCGTCCTCGGCGGCGATGCGCGAGATCACTGCGGCGATCTCCTCGCCGCTTGCGTCGGCCGCGCGCGTTGAGCCCGGCACCTGAGCCTGCGCGAACACCAGTTTCGCCTCTTCGAGCGCCGCCGTTGCCGCGTCGTTTTCCGCCGAGTGGCGCGCCTGTTCCTCGGCGAAGCCCGTACTGACGTCCACGAGCCGCGCCGGATGCCGCACGACATACAGCGCCTGAACGGCGGCGCCAGTCGCTTTTGCGACCTTCACGGCCTCCTCGAGCGCGCGCCGGCCGCTGCGGCTGCCATCGACCGCTACCAGAATCTGCTTGTACATCATGGACCTCCCGGGCGTCGCCCATGTTGCGCACCGGCTCCCGGCGCGCTATCTAGATAAAGATCGTTGTAGCGCATTCAGGTACGGATGCGCGCCCCGGCCAGTGCGACCCGTTGTCTCTACTGCGTCACCATCGTGATCCACCTGACCGGCTCAGCGCATCGTCAACACCGCCGCGCCCGTGAGCCGTCCCTCGCGCAAATCGGCCAGCGCCTCGTTCGCGCGCGCGAGCGGGTACGGCGTGGTTTCGATTTCGAGCTTGTGCCGCGCAGCGATCGCCATGAACGTCGCCCCGTCCTCGCGCGTGAGATTCGCCACCGAAACGATGCGCCGCTCTTCCCACAGCCATGCGTAAGGAAACGAGGGAATGTCGCTCATGTGGATGCCGCCGCACACGACCGTGCCGCCCTTCGTCAGCGCCCGCAGCGCAGCGGGCACGAGCGCGCCGACCGGCGCGAACAGCAGTGCCGCGTCGAGTTCCTCGGGCGCGCGCTCGTCGCTGCCGCCGGCCCACGTCGCACCGAGGCGCCGCGCGAACTGCTGCGCTGCGACATCGCCCGGACGCGTGAACGCGTAGACGGTGCGCCCCTGGTGGCGCGCGACCTGCGCGACGATATGCGCCGCGGCGCCGAAGCCGTAGATGCCGATGCGCCGTGCATCGCCCGCCAGCGCGAGCGAGCGATAGCCGATGAGTCCCGCGCAGAGGAGCGGCGCGGCCTCGAGGTCGCTGTACTGGCGCGGCAGATGAAAGCTATAGCGGGCGTCGGCGACGGTGCGCGTGGCGTAGCCGCCGTCGATCGTGTAGCCCGTGAAGCCGGGTGCGTCGCAGAGGTTCTCGCGCCCGTCGGCGCAGAAACGGCAATGGCCGCAGGTGCGGCCGAGCCACGGCACGCCCACGCGGTCGCCGGGCGCGAAACCCGTCACGCCGGCCCCGAGCGCCGCGACCGTGCCGACGATCTCGTGACCGGGAACGAGCGGTCTTTTCGGGTGAGCGAGATCGCCGTCCACGACGTGCAGGTCGGTGCGGCATACGCCGCACGCATGCACGTCGATCAGCAGTTCGCCCGCGCCCGGTGCCGGGTCGGGTAGATCGGCTTCGCGCAGCCGCGGATTCTCGCCGTCGAACAGCATTGCCCGCATCGCTATCCTCCTCGCCAGAACGCGGCAGACGCGCCGCATCGATCACCATAAAACCATGTTATGCAATCGGACCGCGCGCTGTCGTGCATTGCGCGCTGCGGCGCAGCTACCCCGATGCGACTCGCCGCCACAGGACATCCACGCGTGGCGCGCCGCGCGATCGTGGCACCATAAGACGAATCCCACAGGACCACGAGGGCCGCAGCCCGGCCTGGCGCGCGGAGTCCGTCCGCCGTGCGGGCCGTCGGCTCGCGCCACGCACGCCGCCGCGCCGCGCACGCAGTCCGCCTCGGTCCGCCTTCCGCCGCCGCGCAACCGGAGCCCCGCATGAACGCCACCGACACCCCTGCCTACCCGCCGCTCTCCGACGACCTGCTGCGCCGCATGGACGCCTGGTGGCGCGCGGCCAACTACCTCTCGGTTGGCCAGATCTATCTGCTCGCCAATCCGCTCTTGCGCGAGCCGCTGCAACTCGCGCACGTGAAGCCGCGCCTGCTCGGCCACTGGGGCACGACGCCGGGCCTGAACTTCCTCTACACGCACCTGAATCGCATCATCAACGCGCGCGATCTCGACGTGCTGTTTCTCGCGGGGCCGGGCCACGGCGGCCCCGCCGTCGTCGCGAACACCTGGCTCGAAGGCACCTACAGCGAGACCTGGCCGAACGTGCCGCTGGATGTCGAAGGCATGGCCGTGCTCTTCAAGCAGTTCAGTTTTCCGGGCGGCATTCCGAGCCATGTCGCGCCGCAAACGCCGGGATCGATCCACGAAGGCGGCGAACTCGGCTACGCGCTCTCGCACGCCTACGGCGCGGTGTTCGACAACCCGGATCTGGTCGTCGCCTGCGTGGTGGGCGACGGCGAAGCCGAAACGGGCCCGCTCGCCACCGCCTGGCACTCGAACAAGTTTCTCAATCCCGCCACCGACGGCGCGGTGCTGCCCATCCTCCATCTGAACGGCTACAAGATCGCGGGACCGACCGTGCTCGCGCGCATAGGCGACGACGAACTCGCCTCGCTGATGAAGGGTTATGGCCACGAGCCGATCTTCGTGGAGGCCGAGGAACCGGACGTGGCGCATCGCTTGATGGCCGCCGCGCTCGACACGGCATTCGACGAAATCGCCCGCATCCAGAAGACTGCGCGCGAACTCGCGGACGAACACGGCAACCTGCCGTCCGGCTATGTGCGCCCGCGCTGGCCGATGATCGTCATGCGCACGCCCAAAGGCTGGACGGGCCCGAAGACCGTGGATGGCCAGAAAACCGAAGGCTCGTGGCGCTCGCACCAGGTGCCGCTCGCCAACATTTCGAAGCCGGGGCACCTCGCGCTGCTGGAAGGCTGGATGCGCAGCTACAAGCCCGAGGAACTGTTCGACGCACAAGGCCGCCTCGTGCCCGACATCGCCGCGCTCGCGCCGCAAGGCGAAAAGCGCATGAGCGCGAACCCGCGTTCGAACGGCGGCGGCCGCGTGCGCGAACTGCGCGTGCCACCCTTCGAGCACCACGCCGTGGCTGTGCCCGCACCGGGCCAGGTGGACGCCGAAGCCACGCGCGTGATGGGCGCGTTCCTGCGCGAAGTGATGCGCGTGAACGACGCCACGCGCAACTTCCGCATCTTCGGGCCCGACGAAACTGCGTCGAACCGCTGGGGCGACGTATTTGACGTGACGTCGCGCACCTGGCTCGCGGAGGTCACGCCCGACGACGTCCAGCTCGCCACCAACGGCCGCGTGATGGAAATCCTCTCCGAGCACACCTGCCAGGGCTGGCTGGAAGGCTATCTGCTCACGGGCCGCCACGGTTTCATGTCGTGCTACGAGGCGTTCATCCACATCATCGATTCGATGTTCAACCAGCATGCGAAGTGGCTGCAGGTGATCCGCGAGATTCCGTGGCGGCGGCCACTGCCCTCGCTCAACTATCTGCTCACCTCGCACGTGTGGCGCCAGGACCATAACGGATTCAGCCATCAGGACCCGGGCTTCATCGATTATGCGGTGAACAAGAAGGCGGACACGGTGCGCGTGTATCTGCCGCCCGACGCCAATACGCTGCTCGCCGTGACGGACCATGTGCTGCGCACCTGGAACCGTATCAATATCATCGTGGCGGGCAAGCAGCCGCAGGCGCAATGGCTCGACATGGACGCAGCCATTCGCCACTGCGCGGACGGCATTGGCATCTGGCAATGGGCGAGCAACGACGACGACGGCGAGCCCGACGTCGTGATGGCCTGCGCCGGCGACGTGCCGACCATGGAGACGCTAGCCGCCGTGGATCTGCTGCGCACCTGCCTGCCCGACCTGAAGATCCGCGTGGTGAACGTGGTGGACCTGATGACACTCCAACCCGCCGACCGTCACCCGCACGGTCTGCCCGACGCCGATTTCAACGCGCTGTTCACGACCGACAGGCCCGTGATCTTCGCGCACCATAGCTATCCGACGCTGATCCACAAGCTCACGTACCGGCGCGCCAATCACGCGAACATTCACGTGCACGGCTTCATCGAGGAAGGCACGACGACCACGCCATTCGACATGACGGTGCTCAACCGGCTCGACCGCTACCACCTGTGCGAAGCCGTGATCGACCGCGTGGACGGCCTCGCGCAACGCGCGGCGCATCTGCGCCAGACCCTGCATGACAAGCTGGCCGCGCACCGCCGCTACGTGGACGAGTACGGCGACGACATGCCCGAAATCCGCGACTGGCGCTGGCCGGCGGCGCGCGCCGCGCAGGGCTCAGGTGACACGGCTTAGTTGCGCCTTGCGCCGCTCAGGCCGAAGCCGGCTTCGTGCGCCCGAACACGCGCGCGAACGCGGTGACAAAGGCGTCGAGCCGGTCCGATTCGAGACGATCGATGCCCGCCGCGCCGACCCGGCCGTTTCCGCCGGGGAACGCGCGGCAGAGTTCATCCGCGCCGCGCGGTTCCGTGAGCGGCGCGCGCACGCTCACCGCATAGTTGCCGTCCGCGTTCACGCTCAGCACCGCGTGCGCGCGCGAGGGCTCCTCGTTCGCGAGCACATTGGCGAACACGCCGCGCACGCGGCGCGCCCACGGCTCGTCGGGCAACACGCAAACGCTGCCGTACTGGAGCGCGACGAGCGGCGCGATGGCCTGGGCCAGTTCGAGATCGCCGTGACGGCAACGGGCGAGCTGTCCGACGATGGGCTCCGAGGCGATGAAATCGAACGGATCGGCATAAGGCTTCAGCGCCGCGTACAGATCGAGCGGCGCAATCATGAGATCTTCGACGCAGTCGCCGTAAGCGTTGTAGTTGATCGACTCGCCAAGCTCGCGCAGCTGCACGGCCTGCCCGGCATCGAGCCCGGCCTGCTGGGCAAGCGCCTGCGCCGTGTCGGGCAGGTTGTCGCCCCAGGCCGCCGCGATCGCCCACGGCCGGTAGCGGCCGGCGAGATGGCGGTCCACGAGCACGCTCGTGCAGACCTGCGCCGTCGTGTCGATATGCGCGACGAGATTCCTGTTCACAGGCAGGTCGCCCGCGTGGTGATGATCGAAATATTCGATCACGACGTCTTTCGCAAGTAGCGCGGTGAGCGCCTTGCGATTCACATCGAACGAAATGTCGAGAACCGTTAGCGAGTCGCCCGGCTTGGCGGGCACGCGCTCGACGAGTGCGATGTCGCGCTTCGCGCCGGTGATGAGCGTCGCCTCGCGCGGCCTTGCGAGCCGCAGTTGATGCAGCGCGCAGATGCCGTCTGCGTCGCCGTTGAATACGTCGAAATGCGCCATGTATCCGGAATTCCGTTGGGTTGAACTAGACAGTATCGCGCAGCCTCCCCCGATTGCACAAAAGGTACAAGACGCCGATGCCCATGCAGACCGTTTCGACCAAGGCATTGACATGCCGCGCAACGGCCTTCCCGAGCTGGCTCGCGCTATGCTGGTTCTGACGCTTGTCGCCCCGTTGCCCTCTTTTCCCACGACAGCCACGCCGATGTCCGACACGCCTATCTCACGCCATGTCCCCAATCGCCAGCGCGTAGCGCGCCGCCACAGCCGCCTCGTGGACGCCGCGCTCTCGCGCGCCTCCACGTATGCGCACCCGGCCGGGCGCATCGTGCGCATCGAAACGCATATTTCCGTGGTGTATCTCGCCGGGCGGTACGCGTACAAGATCATGAAGCCCGTCGATTTCGGCTTCGTCAATTTTGTGCGGCTCGATGCCCGGCTCCGCTGCTGCGAAGCTGAGATTCGTCTGAATGCGCCCTTCGCCGGACCGATTTATCGCGACACAGGCGAACTATTTCTCGACGGTCGGCGTTGCAGGCTCAGGTCCAGACGCGGCGTGCGCGGCAACGTAAAGGTCATCGACTATGCGGTACGTATGCGCCGCTTCGATCAGCGTCTGCTGTTTTCGAACCTGCTCGCGCACGGTGAACTGGGCACGGACGATATCGATGCAGCCGCAACCAGCCTCGCCGCGAGCCATCGGCATGCGCACCGGGCCGGACGCGGGCCGATGGCGCCCGCAGCGCGCCTCGGCTCGGCAGCACTGCTGCGCGAACAGGTGCTCGCGGCGCTCGCGCCCCTCGAAGCGGATCCGCGCACCGCGCATGCAGTGACACGCGCCGGGTTGCGCGAGACGTGCGAAAGCGAACTCGCACGTCTTGCGCAGCACCTGGACGGCCGCCGCACGAACGGATTCGTGCGCGCCTGCCACGGCGATCTGCATCTCGACAACATCGTGCGGTACGGGCGGCACGCGCTGATGTTCGATTGCATCGAGTTCAGCGACGAACTGCGCTGGATCGACGTGACCTGCGATCTTGCGTTCCTGCTGATGGATCTGCGCGCGCATGGCCGCTCCGCCTATGCCCACCGTCTGCTCAATCGCTACCTCGAAGCGACAGGCGATTTCGCGGGGCTCGCGGCGTTGCGGCTCCATATCGTTTATCGCGCGCTGGTACGGGCATTGGTAGCGACGCTCAAGGCGGGATCGCCCGCGCGGTCCGATGCGCAAGCCCGCGCAGGCGTCGCCTCGCGCTACCTGGCGCTCGCGGCCAGCGAAGCGCGCGCCATGCGCGAGCCCGCACCCTGGCTTCTGCTCTGCCACGGCTTTTCGGGGTCGGGAAAGTCGGTCGCGAGCCGCGCGCTCGCCGAATTGAGCGGGGCGATCCGTGTGTCGAGCGATCTCGAACGCAAGCGGCTCGAACCCTTCGCCCCGCCCTCGCTCGAGGCGCTGCCGGCAAGCGCCTACACACATGCCGCGCTCGATGCGCTTTACGAACGCCTCGTCGCCCATGTGCGCGACGTGCTGAACGCGGGCTACACGGCGCTAGTCGATGCGACGTTTCTCAAGGCAACGCATCGCGCACGTTTTGCAGCGCTCGCGCGTGAGCTGAACCGGCCAATGCTGATCCTGAACTTCCACGCGCCGCAAGTGCGGCTCGCCGAGCGTGTGAACGCTCGCGCGCATGGGCCGCGCGACGCTTCCGACGCCGGCGCCGACGTGCTCGCCGCACAATTGGCGCAAGCGGACCCACTCGATGCGCGCGAACGGCAGCGCACCGTTGATCTCAATACCGACGTGGAAATCGCGGCATTCTCGCGCGAACCCTGGTGGGCGCCGCTGTTCGCACGCATGCGAGCGGAGGATGGGGGAATTTGATGCTGCGGCGGACTGATGATCCGCCGCAGAATACCTGCGCGCTGCCCGCTCATCGCTCCACGAAAGGCCGCGAGAGCGGCCAGCGCAGCGAGGACGCCACCGGAAAGCGCGGCTTGCGGCCGGCCGGCGAGCGCCACGGCTGCATGCGTGCGGCCATGGCCGCGCACAGGGCGAGGCCTTCCTCGCCGTGCAGACGCTCCATGGCGTGATGCACGAGACCGGCGTCGAACCACAGCTTGAAGCGGCGATGGCAGGTGCGGAAATCGGGATACTGCTCGGGCAGCTTCGACCAGACCGAGCCGGTGGCCAGTACCCAAAGGATTCCCGCGAAAACGCGACGAGGATTGTGCGCCGGGCGCCCGCGGCGGCGACCTTCAACACGGATTTCGTGAAACATGGGCGCGATGCTGCGCCACTGCACATCGGTAAGTTCCGGAGATATACGGGAAGACATCTGATGGCCCCTGTGAAGTTATCTGACACAACTGGACTAAAGTAGCCTCACAGCGGACAGGAAAATATCGGACTATGCCTAAAAATCGGGATGAACTCGGCGGTTCAGATCGGCACGCTAACCAGCGGCCGCGGCCAGTGCTGCGCTACACTGCGCCATCCCGGCTTCGCTGACGGATTTCCAATGGCGCCTTCATCCACTTCAAAAGCCCGGCACGGCCGGATTCGCGTCGGCGTGGGCGGCTGGATCTATGCCCCGTGGCGTGGCACGTTCTATCCCGACGGCCTTGCGCAGCGCCGCGAGCTGGAATATGCGAGCCGTCATCTCTCGACGCTGGAAATCAACAGCACGTATTACGGCGCGCAGCGCCCCGAAAGCTTCACGCGCTGGCACGATGAAACCCCGGAAGACTTCGTGTTCTCGCTGAAAGCCCCGCGCTTCGCGATGAATCGCCGTGTGCTGGCCGAAGCCGGGGCCACGATCGAGCGCTTCCTGAGCGGCGGCGTGCTGAACCTGCGCGACAAACTCGGGCCGATCAACTGGCAGATCACGCCGGGCAAGCGCTTCGATCCCGAGGACTACGCACGATTTCTCGAACTGCTGCCGGACGAGGCCGAAGGCCGCCCGCTGCGCCACGCGCTCGAAGTGCGCGACGAGAGTTTTTGCACGCCGGAATTCGTCGCACTCGCGCGCAAGCACAAGGCGGCGATCGTCATCAGCGGCGATTCGGACTATCCGCTGATCGGCGATACGAGCGCGCCGTTCGTCTATGCCCGCATCATGGGAACCGCGCAGAATCGCCCGCAGGGCTATGCTCCCGCCGATCTCGACCTCTGGGCGAAGCGCGCGCTCGCCTGGTCGCGCGGCGAAACACCCGACGACCTCGCCACCTACGCGAAGCCGCTCGCCGCGAAGGCCGGCCGCGACGTGTATCTATACGTCATCAGCGGCTTCAAGGAGCGCAACCCGGCGGCAGCGGTGGCGCTGATCGAGCGCGTCGGTGCAAGCTAGCCGCGCTCGGCGAATCTCATCTGACACGTAAAAGACCGTAATGCCGCCGTCATGACCTGGTCAGCAGCGAGTTGATATGGGTCAACATGCAAAGTTGCAACGCAGCGAGATACTGAATCGATGCGTTGCGGGTACTGCCGCTCCCGCCGCCCAACCGCACCACGGAGTGTCCTGCCTTTGCAAACTGCAATCGAATTCACCATCCGCGCCGGTATCCTGCTACTCATCATTGCGCTCTGCCACGCCGCTGCACAGCGTTTTCGTCTCTCCGATTCGTTCGGCCTGACCAGCGCCGGCGTGCTGCTCGGCGCGGGCTACCTCGCCTTGCAACAGTTCGCCCCGGCCTTCACCGCTTCGACTGTCGTACCCTTGCTCACGACATCGCTTCCGCCCGAGGCGTATCTCTGGATATTTCTGCCGCCCATCCTCTTCGAAGCGGCGTTGCAGGTCGATACGCGCGGTCTTTTCGCCGATCTCGCGCCCATCCTTCTGCTCGCGATCGGCGCGGTGGTGGCCGCTGCGGCAGGCGTTGGCCTCGCCACGTGGATCAGCAGCGGCGAGAGCCTGATCGTCTGCCTGCTGCTCGGCGCAATCGTCAGCACGACGGATCCTTCCACCGTGATCGCGCTCTTTCGCAATAGCGGCGCGCCCGAACGCCTGATCCGGCTGATCGAGGGCGAAAGCCTGCTCAACGATGCCGCCGCTATCACCATCTCCACGCTCCTCACGAGTGCACTGGTGCTGGCGCCGACCGCTGCGCACAACCACGGCTATCCGCTCGCATCGTTCCTCGTTTCGCTCGTCGGCGGCTGCACGTTTGGGGCGCTCGCGGGAGCGCTTTTCGTGGCGACGTCGAGCGCGCTGCGCCGCCTGCCTTTTTCCGAGTACGCGCTGTCGCTCGCGCTGCCCACGCTGCTCTATCCGACCGCGGAACACGGGCTTCACGTTTCCGGCGTGGCCGCAGTGGTGTGTGCGGGTCTCGCGGCCAGCCAGCTCATGCGGACACGCCCGCGCGCCGCGAGCCAGGGGCTGTTTCGCCAGCTTTCGGCGTACCAGGCTGGCATCGCCTCCGCCGCTGTCTTTCTGCTCGCGTCAGCGCACGTGCCCGGTCTGGTGCATACGCTGCATCTGCGCGACGCCCTCCCGCTCGGGCTGGCGCTGGTGGCCGCCACTCTGAGCCGATTCGGCATCCTCACGATCTTCGTGCCGCTGCTGAGCCGCTTTGGCATCTGCAAGCCGCTGCCGCGCGCGCATCAATGGCTGATCGCATGGGGCGGCGTGCGCGGGCCCGTCACGCTCACGCTCGCGATTTGCGTCGCGCGCAACGACGCGCTTTCGCCCGACACGCGCGCGTTCGCGGCCGCGATGGCCGCTGCCTTCGTGCTGTTGAATCTGCTCTGCAACGGCCTCACGTTAGGACGTGTGGCGCGATGGCTCGGCATTGCGCCGCACACTTCCGGCTGACGCGCGCGGCGCTTCGCCCTGCGCTGGGTGCGCCACAAATCGCCGATCGCGGCGCGCGTAACGTCACATGCGGTCCACGCGCTACCACACGTGTCGTTACGCCGGTCACGCGCCGCTGACCTCCCCCCGTCTTCCGGCACGCGGAAGAAACCGCATGCCTCAAATCTGCCGGCGCATCTCAGCCGCTGGCAGCTTCATCATCTGCCGATACTTCGTGACCGTGCGGCGCGCCACCTGCACGCCCTGCTTTTCGAGTTCCTGCGTGAGGATGACGTCGGAAAGCGGGTCGCGCGGATCTTCGGCGTCGATCATTTCCTTGATGAGCGCGCGCACCGCAGCCGCCGAGCACGTGCCACCCGTGCGCGTCTCCAGCTCGCGCGGGAAGAAGCGCTTGAACTCGAAGATGCCGCGCGGCGTGGCCATGTACTTGTTGCCCGTGGCGCGCGAGACGGTCGACTCGTGCAGACCTAATTCGTCGGCGACGTCGCGCAGCAGCATAGGCCGCAGCGCGATTTCGCCGTACTGGAAGAACGCCTTCTGACGCGCGACGATGCACTCGCCCACGCGCAGGATCGTCTCGCAGCGCTTGTGCGCGTTGCGGATCAGCCAGCGCGCTTCCTGCAGCTGCTGAGCGAGCGGCGAGCGGCTCGTCTGATCCGAGCGCGCGAACATTTCCGCATAGAGCTTGTGGATGCGCGCGCGCGGCTCGATGGCCGGGTTCACGCTCACCACCCACTTGCCGCGCACCTGGCGCACGATCACGTCAGGAATGACGTAGCCGCCGTCCGCGCGGCCATAGTGGTTGCCCGGTTTCGGATCGAGGCGGCGCACGAGCGCACTCGCGGCCTGCAGCGAGGCGGCGTCGCAGCCGAGCTGGCGCTGTAGCTCCCCGTGCTCGCGGCGCGCGAGGCGTTCGAGATGCTGCGAGACGATCTGCAAGGCCAGTTCGCGATGCGGGGTGTCGTGAGGCATCGCCTCGAGCTGAAGCACGAGGCATTCGGAGAGCGAGCGCGCACCGATGCCGGGGCGATCGAGCGTCTGCACCACCCGCAGCGCCACGCGCAGACGGTCCTCGTCGAGCGCGTCGCCCGCGCCCTCCACATCGGCGAGATCGGCGAGGTCCTGACGCAGGTAGCCGTCGTCGTCGAGTGCCTCGATCACGATCTGCGTTGCGATCCGGTCAAGGTCGTCGAGCGGCGAGAGGCGCAGCGCCTCATGCAACTGCTCGCGCAGCGTAACCGGCACGCGCACCCAGTCGGAGGCCTCGGAATCGCCATCCTCGCCGCCGCGATAGCTCGACGTGCGCAACGCGCCGGGCGTTGGCATCTCGGCGGTGTAGCCCGAGCCTTCGTCGCTGTAGCTGGCCTCGGCGTACGAGGTCTCGGCGTAGGGGGACGCTTCCTGCGCCATGCCGGCATCGAGGCCGGACTCGCCGGCGCCTTCGGTCGCCATGGCGGGAACTTCGGCCGCGGGCGCCGCCGCGGAGCCGATGCCCGCTGCGCCGTCGGCCGCTTCGGCAGCCTCGCCGGTCTCCGAAGCGGGCGGGACATATTCGAGGAACGGATTGGTGTCGAGCGCCTCGCGCAGCTCCTGCTGGAATTCGAGCGATGACAGTTGCAGCAGCCTCACCGCCTGCTGAAGACGCGGCGTGAGCGCCAGATGCTGGCGCGCGTGTAACGCGATGGAAGGCATGGCAATCCCGTTTTGTTGAATTGAGTGGTAACACCGCTCATGCAACAGCCATGCCAGTTTTTACAACGCACTGTTTTGAAACGGGATCGGCACTTGCAACGCTTACGACGCGAGCCTTTTTCCGACCCCACCGTGGAGATTTTTACAACGGTGCGGAAAAATTTGTGCGCGCGCCGGTCGGGGAAACCGGGTCGCGTGAATCGGCCGCAATCCCGCATAGTGGGCTGTGCAGACGGCTTCCAGCAGGCTTTCAACGGCGTGCGCAGCGAGCGCCGGCGCGGCGAGGCACGCACCTTGCGGAGGGAAGCTGCGACCACAACCAGAAAGGGAGTAGCCATGAAGCGCATCCTGATCCTCAAGACCGCGGCTGGCGCCGCTTGCATGACGTTCGCACTTCTCGCCGGTGCGCAGACCACGACGAACAGCTCCGCGCCCGCGGCCAGTTCGGAGTCCATGGGCCAGCACGTCGACGACGCAACCATCACGACCAAGGTCAAGGCCGAACTGCTCGGCGCGAAGAACGTGAAGTCCGAGCACATCCACGTGAAGACGCGTAAGGGTGTGGTCTCGCTCACCGGCACCGTGCCGAGCGCCGAGGACCGCGACAACGCCAGGCAGGTCGTGGAAGGCGTCTCGGGCGTGACCTCGGTGAAGAACCATCTGAAGGTCTCGGCGGCGAGCTGACCGATCGTCCGGGCAACCGGATCGACCCAGTTTCAGGCCAGACCGCGCCGGCGGCTTCCACCGCCGGCGCTTTTCATTCCAGCTTCGTTCCCGCGTCATTCCCGCGTCATTCCTCTTCCTGCCGCGATTGCCGCAGCTGCGCGCGCCGCTGCTCGCCCTGACGCGCGAGCATCCAGCCCGGATACTCGGCGGGCAGTCCGCTCGCCTCGCCCAGCACGCCTAGCTCCTCGACACTGAGCTTCACTTTCGTGGCCGCGATGTTGTCGTCGAGCTGGTCCACGCGTTTCGCGCCGATGATCACCGATGTCACCGCCTTCTGATGCAGCAGCCACGCAAGCGCGATCTGCGCGACCGACACGCCTTTGGCCTGCGCGATAGGCCGCATCGCGTCCACGCAGTCCCATGCGCGCTCGCGGTTCACCGGCGGAAAATCGAAGGTCGTGCGGCGGCTGCCCGCCTCGCCTTGCTGGTCGCGCCCATACTTGCCGCTCAGGAGCCCGCCCGCGAGCGGACTCCAGACCATCAGTCCGAGCCCCTCGCTCTCCAGCATCGGCACGAGCTCGCGTTCGAGATCGCGCCCTGCGATCGTGTAGTAAGCCTGCAGCGACTCGAAGCGCGCGAGCCCTTCGCGCTGCGCAATGCCCAGCGCCTTCACGATCTGCCAGGCGGCCCAGTTCGAAACGCCGGCGTAGCGCACATGCCCCTGCTGCACGAGCGTATCGAGCGCGCGCACCGTTTCCTCGATCGGGGTGACGGGGTCGAAGGCGTGAATCTGATACAGGTCGATGTGGTCGAGCTGCAGTCGCTTCAGGCTCGCCTTCACGCCGTCCATGATGTGATAGCGCGTGGCGCCGCGCTCGTTCGGCGACGAGCCCATTTCGCCGAACACCTTGGTCGCGATCACCACCTGCTCGCGCGGGATCTTGAGGTTCTTGAGCGCCTGGCCGGTGATCTGCTCGGAAACGCCTTGCGAGTAGACGTCGGCGGTATCGATGAAATTGACGCCCGCGTCCAGCGCGCGGCCAACGAGCCGTTCGGCGTCGGACTGCTGGAGATCGCCGATCTGGTTCCAGATGCCGGTGCCGCCGCCGAAGGTCATCGTGCCGAGGCAGAGTTCTGAAACGAACAGGCCGGTGCGGCCCAGGGGGTTGTAACGCATGGTGTGACTCCGTCGTGGGTTCGAGGGAAAGTCCAACGCGGCGAGGATACTGCGTTCGGGCCGCGCCTGCCGGATGGCCGTCACGGCTTGAAACGCAGCAAGGCGGCCGTACATTCCAGCCTGCACCCTGCAACGCCAGCAGCCGCATCGACCCGCGCCAGGCAGGCGCGCACGAAAGCTGCGAGACTGGCAGACGTGCAATGCCGCCGCCTCTGCCGCTTTTCTTGCCGCACATCGCCCGCATGACAACGCCTTCGCCCGTATCCGATCCGCACGCCCCGGCAGCCGCCGCCAGTCAAGACGGCGAGCAAAGCGACGTGCTCGCGCGCTTTCATCCGGCTGTGGCCGGCTGGTTCCGGCGCAGCTTCGACGCGCCCACTGCCGCGCAACGCGCCGCATGGCCGTTAATTGCGAGCCGGCGCGCGACGCTGGTGGCCGCCCCGACCGGCTCGGGCAAGACGCTCACCGCCTTTCTCGCTGCGCTCGACGAACTCGTGCGCGATGGCCTCGCGAACGGTGGCGCACTGCCCGACACGACGCTTGTCGTCTACGTGTCGCCGCTCAAGGCGCTTTCCAACGACATCCGGCTCAATCTGGAACGGCCGCTCGAAGGTATCGGCGAGGAACTCGCGCGGCTTGGCTTGCCCCCGATCGACATCCGTACCGCGGTACGCACCGGCGATACGCCGCAGCCCGAGCGTGCGGCGCTGCGCAAACGCGCGCCGCACATCCTCGTCACGACGCCCGAATCGCTCTACGTGCTGCTCGGCTCCGAATCGGGCCGCCGCATGCTGGCGAGCGCGCGCAGCGTGATTGTCGACGAGATTCACGCGCTCGCGGGCAACAAGCGCGGCTGCCATCTCGCGCTGAGCCTCGAGCGGCTCGATGCGTTGTGCGGCGCGCGTCTGCTGCGCATCGGGCTGTCGGCCACGCAAAAGCCGATCGAAACCGTCGCGCGCTTTCTGGTGGGCATGGGCGACGCGGCGCAAGATCCGAACGCAAACCCGCCCGCGTGCGAGATCGTCGATGTGGGCCATACGCGCAAGCGCGATCTTGCGATAGAAATGCCACCCGTGCCGCTCGAAGCCGTGATGGCAAACGACGTGTGGGAGCGCGTGTACGACCGCATGGCCGAACTCGTCGCCATGCACCGCACGACGCTCGTGTTCGTCAACACGCGCCGCATGGCCGAGCGCGTGGCGCGCCATCTCACCGACCGTCTGGGCGCCGAAGCCGTGGCCGCGCACCACGGCAGCCTCGCGCGCGAGCATCGGTTTCTCGCCGAGCAGCGGCTCAAGAGCGGCGATCTGCGCGTGCTTGTGGCGACGGCGTCGCTCGAACTGGGCATCGATATCGGCGACGTCGATCTCGTGTGCCAGATCGGCTCGCCGCGCTCGATCGCGGGCTTCCTGCAGCGCGTCGGGCGCTCGGGCCACCAGGTCGGCGGCGTGCCGAAGGGACGGATCTTCCCCACGTCGCGCGACGACCTGATCGAATGTGCGGCGCTGCTGGATAGCGTGAGGCGCGGCGAACTTGACCGCCTCGCGCTGCCGCAAGCGCCGCTCGATGTGCTCGCGCAGCAGATCGTCGCCGAAGTGGCCTGCGAGGCCTGGGAAGAAGACGCGCTCTATGCGCTCGTGCGGCGCGCCACGCCATGGGCGGCGCTCGAGCGCGCGCAGTTCGACGCCGTGCTGCGCATGCTCGCCGAAGGTTACACGAGCCGCCACGGGCCGCGCGCCGCCTACCTGCATCGCGACGTGGTGAGCCACACACTGCGTGCGCGGCGCGGTGCTCGGCTCGTCGCGCTCACGTCGGGCGGCACGATTCCCGACAACGCCGACTACTCGGTGCTGCTCGAACCGCAGGGCGTGCAGATCGGCACCGTCAACGAGGACTTCGCCGTCGAAAGCCTCGCGGGCGACGTGTTCCAGCTCGGCAACGCGTCGTACCGGATCCTGCGCATCGAGGCGGGCCGCGTGCGCGTGGAAGACGCCCAAGGGCAGCCGCCCAGCATTCCGTTCTGGCTAGGCGAGGCGCCAGGTCGCAGCGACGAGCTTTCGTTCGCGATTTCGCGGCTGCGCAAGCAGGTGGAAGCCGCGCTGATCGATGCGAGCGCGAGCGCTGGCGCGACGGACGACGCCGCGTCGCCCGCCGTGGTCGATCGCGCCACGGCGGCGCTCGCCACATCGCTCGAGATCGACGATGCCGCCGCGCGCCAGATCGTCGAATATCTCGCGCGCGCCCGCGCCGCGCTCACGGTGTTGCCCACCCAGGACACGCTCGTCATGGAGCGCTTCTTCGACGAGGCGGGCGGCACGCAGCTCGTGATTCATACCCCGTTCGGCAGCCGCCTGAACCGCGCGTGGGGTCTCGCGCTGCGCAAGCGTTTTTGCCGCCAGTTCAACTTCGAGCTGCAGGCCGCCGCGACCGAGGACGCCATCATCCTCTCGCTCACCGGTGCGCACAGCTTCGCGCTGGACGAGGTATGGCGCTATCTCCATTCGAATTCCGCAGAACATCTGCTCGTGCAGGCGCTGCTCGAGGCGCCGCTGTTCGGCGTGCGCTGGCGCTGGAATGCGACCACGTCGCTCGCGCTGCCGCGTCAGACCAGCGGACGCAAGACGCCGCCGCAGATCCAGCGCATGCGCAGCGAAGACCTGCTCGCGGCCGTGTTTCCCGACCAGGTGGCGTGCGTCGAAAACATTGCGGGCGAGCGTGAAGTACCGCGCCATCCGCTCGTCGACCAGACGCTCGACGACTGCCTCCATGATGCTATGGATACCGAAGCATGGATCGCGCTGCTGCGGCGCATCGAGGCAGGCGACCTGAAGCTCGTGGTGCGCGAACTGCCCGCGCCCTCTGCGCTCGCTGCCGAAATCCTCACCGCGCGCCCCTATGCGTTCCTCGACGACGCCCCGATCGAAGAGCGGCGTACTCAGGCCGTGCTGTCGCGCCGGTGGAGCGACCCAGAATCCACCGACGATCTCGGCGCGCTCGACCCCGAAGCGATTGCGAGCGTGCGCGAAGAAGCCTGGCCGCAAGTGCGAGACGCCGACGAAATGCACGACGCCCTCACGAGCCTCGGCGTTCTCGCCGAAAGCGAGGCGCAGCAGGCGCCGCAGTGGCTCGCATGGCTCGCCGATCTGGCGGCGGCGGGCCGCGCAACGCGGCTACCGGTCTCGGATCACGACGCGCTGTGGGTGGGCATCGAGCGGCTTGCGTGTGTGCAGGCCATCTATCCCCAGGCGCAGTGCGAGCCGCCGCTCACGCCGCCGCCTGAATACGCGGATACGTGGACCGAAGACGCGGCGCTCGTCGAGATCGTGCGCGCACGGCTGTCGGGCTTCGGACCGCTCACGATCGCGCAGGTGGCGCGGCCGCTCGCGCTGGAGGCGAGCGTGGCGGCGCTCGCGCTCACGCGCCTCGAAACCGAAGGCACCGTGATGCGCGGGCGCTTCACGCCGCAAGCGATGGGCGGCGGCCAGGAGGAATGGTGCGAACGCCATCTGCTCGCGCGTATCCACCGCTACACGGTGCGCAAGCTGCGGCGCGAAATCGAGCCGGTCGAGCGTCACGACTTCATGCGCTTCCTGTTCGAATGGCAACGCGTGGCCCCCGGCTCGCGCGGCTCTGGCCGCGACGCGCTCGCCGCCGTGCTCGACCAGCTCGAAGGCTGGGAAGCGTCGGCACTCGCATGGGAGGACGAAATCCTGCCGGCGCGTATCGACGATTACACGCCCATGCTGCTCGACGAGCTGTGCCGTTCGGGGCGGCTTGCCTGGGCGCGGCTGCCCGCGCGTGCGGCGGCCGCTTCGACGGTACGCAGCACGCCGGTCGTGCTGCTCGCGCGCCGCGAGCTGGCGCGCTGGATGGCGCTCGTCGAAACGACCGACACGGGCGGCCTGTCGGCGCGCGCGCAGCGCGTGTACGAGGCGCTGCTGCGGCACGGCGCGATGTTCTTCGACGAACTCGCTGCCGACGCGCACCTGCTCGGCGTCGAACTGGAGAACGCGCTCGGCGAACTGGTGGCGGCAGGCCTCGTCAACGCAGACAGCTTTGCCGGGCTGCGCGCGCTCGTAAAGCCGGCGGCGCAGCGCAGCGCGCATCACGGCAGACGCCGGCCGCGCGGCTTCGGGCCGCTCGCCGGCGGCATGGCCGACGCGGGGCGCTGGGCGACGCTGCGGCGTGTTGCGTTGGCCGATGCGTCGAGCGCTCCGGTTGCGGATCTGGACGATGAAGCCGCGCTTGTCGCGACGGAACCGACTGGACCGACTGGACCGACTGGACCGACTGGACCGACTGGACCGATTTCGAGCGCAGCAGCGGGCCTGCGTTCGCAGGCGCTTGCGCGTGCAAGGCAAACGACCGCCAGCACCGCGCGCCGGCCGCCCGCTGACCCGGATCTGCTGGAGCACGTCGCCAACGTGCTGCTGCGCCGTTACGGCGTGGTCAGTTGGCACCTGCTCGGACGCGAGGCTGCGTGGCTGCCGCCGTGGCGCGATCTGCTGCGCGTGCTGCATCGCCTGGAGGCGCGCGGCGAGGTACGAGGTGGACGCTTCGTCACCGGGATTTCGGGCGAACAGTTCGCACTGCCCGAAGCCGTGGCGCTCCTGCGCGACGTGCGGCGGCGTGCAGCAGCGCAAGGCGGAGGCGGCGCGCTCGTCTGCGTGAGCGCCGCCGATCCCCTCAATCTTCTCGGCACGCTGCTGCCTGGCGAGAAGGTGCCCGCGCTCGCCGGCAACCGTATCGTGTTCCGCGACGGCGTGCCGGCCGCCACCCTGATTGCCGGCCGCTTCGGCTTTCTCGGCGAGTTCGACGAAAGCGCCCGCGCCGAACTCCGCGCCCGCCTCGCGAAGCCTTGGTGAGGCGCGCTGGGCGCGCGCGGGCGGGACTGACTGTTAGTTGCGTTGCTCTGCCTGCGCGCAAGGCTTCAGCACGTTGCGCGTGCCGTCGAAATGCCGGCGCACGCGCAGACCGTTCGCCACGACGAGCAGACTCGCGCCCACGTCGGCGAACACGGCCATCCAGAGCGTGGCCTCGCCCGCCATCGCGAGCACGAGAAACACGGCCTTGATGCCGAGCGCAAGCGCGATGTTTTGCTTGAGCACGCTCGCGGTCTTGCGCGAGAGGCCGATGAACGCGGCGATTTTGCGCGGATCGTCGTCCATGATCGCGACGTCGGCGGTTTCGAGTGCGGTCGCGGTGCCCGCCGCGCCCATCGCGAAGCCGATGTCGGCGCGTGCGAGCGCGGGCGCGTCGTTCACGCCATCGCCGACCATTGCCGCCATCCCGTACTGCTTCGAGAGAGCGGCGATCGCGTCCTGCTTGTCCTGCGGCAGCAGATTGCCGCGCGCGTCGTCGATGCCGAGTTGATCGGCGATCGCCCGCGCGGTCGACGCGTTGTCGCCGGTCAGCATGACGGGCGTCACGCCGAGCGCGCGCAAGGCGCGCACGGCCGGTGCGCTTTCCGTACGCAGCGCGTCGGCCACGGCGAACACGGCGACGGCCTCCTGCGGCGCGCACAGCACGATCGCCGTCTTGCCCGCTATTTCCAGCGCGGCCAGCTGCGCTTCGAGTTCGGGCGAGCACAAGCCGAGCTCCTCCACCAGACGGTGATTGCCGAGGCGCCAGAGCGTGCCGTCGACGCGGCCCTGCACGCCGCGACCGTTCAGCACCGCGAACTGATCGACGGCGAGCAGGCGTGCCTCCGGCTGTCGCGCCCGCCAGCCTTCGACCACCGCGCGGGCGACGGGGTGCGTACTCGCATCGTCCAGGCTCGCGGCAATGCGCAGTGCTTGTTCTGTTGAAAGCGGCGGTTCGCTGGACTCCCCTGCGCCGACCAGCGCCCGAATCGGCGCCTTGAGCGCATCGGTCAGGACAGGTTCGCCGCGTGTGAGCGTGCCGGTCTTGTCGAGCGCGACGGCCTTGAGCAGCCGGCCGCGTTCGAGCCACACGCCGCCCTTCACGAGCATGCCGTGGCGCGCGGCGGCGGCGAGGCCGCTCACGACCGTCACCGGCGTCGAGACGACGAGCGCGCACGGGCAGGCGATCACGAGCAGAACGAGCGCCTTGTAGAGCCATGCACTCCACGCGCCACCGAAGACGAGCGGCCCGGCCAGCGCCAGCACCACGGCAAGCACGACCACGGCCGGCGTGTAGTAGCGCGCGAACTGGTCGACGAAGCGCTGCGTGGGCGCGCGCTGCGCCTGCGCCTCCTGCACCGCCGCGGCGATGCGAGCGAGCGTGCTGTCCTTCGCGGGCGCGGTGACGAGCGCTTCGACCACACCATCGACGACGATGCTGCCCGCGTAAAGCACCGCGCCGGTTTCCTTGTCGACAGGCAGGCTTTCGCCCGTGATCGGCGCCTGATCGAGCGCGGCTCGGCCGGCGATCACGCGCGCGTCGAGCGGCACGCGCTGGCCTGTACGTACACGAACACGGCTGCCGACAGCCACATCGCCCACCGCGCACTCGCACCATTCGCCTTGTCCGGATGCGCCCTCGCTGGGTTGCCAGACTTCGGCGGTCTCAGGCGCGAGCGCGGTCAGCGCACGGATGGCCTGACGGGCGCGTTCGAGCGACAGCGCCTCGATTTCCTCCGCAAGGGCGAACAGGAACACCACCATCGCCGCTTCCGGCCACTTGCCGATCGCAATGGCGCCGATCAACGCCAGCGACATCAGGAAATAAATGTTGATTGTGAAGTTGCGCAGCGCGATCCAGCCCTTGCGCAGCGTGGGCAGACCCGCGCACACGATCGAGATGGCTGCGCAAGCGAGTACGAGCAGGCTGGTTTCCCGGCCGGTGCGCCAGGCGAGCACCTCGGCGCCTGCGGCTGCCACGCCGCTCACCGCCAGCAGCAGCTTCTGGCGCAGTACGAGACCGACCGGCGCAGGCGGGGCGTCTTGCGCGGACGCGCTTTCATCCAACTCACGCGGCGCCATGTCGAGTGCGCGCAGCGCGGCGACGACCGGCTGTGTATCGTCGAGCCGATGATGGACAGTCAGCTCGCGCGCGAGCAGGTCGAAATCGAGGCGCACGACGCCCGGCAGGGGTTCGAGCCGGATGCGGATCAGGCGCTCTTCGGTCGGGCAATCCATGTTTTGGATGCGCCAGCGAGCGCGGCGCGTGCCTTCGGGCGCCGGAGCCGTGTTGCGCTGACTTTGCGGCGGCGTGCTGTGCGCAGTGTCGCCGTGACAGCAGCTATGGGCGTGCGCGTGGCTGTTCGGCTCGGTTTGTCCGTGGCCGTGCTCGTTGTCGTGGTCATGGTTGTGGCCGTGACCGCGGCCCTGATCGTTGTCGTGGCCGTGCGCATGGCCTTGGTCGTGGGCGTGCTCGTGACCATGGGCACGATCATGGTCTTGTCCTTGATCCTGGTCGTGCCTATGCCCGTGGCCGCCGCACGCGCCGCCCACGCCGCCAGACCCGTGAGCGCCGCCCACCGTCCGTTCCTCATCACGCGCGCGAAGGCGTTGCGCAATGCCGAGCCGCGACACGTAGCTCTGGTTCATAGCCGGTTTCTCCCAAAAGTGACACAATCATTGAACAGCCTGTAGCCGCTACAGGGTCAAGTGATTTGGGAGAGCCGCGACCATGCGAATTGGTGAACTGGCGCGCTGCGCGCACTGCGACGTCGAAACGGTGCGCTTTTACGAGCGCGAAGGCCTTCTGGACGAGCCCGCGCGCGAAACCAACGGTTACCGCAGCTACACGGCCGTGCATGCCGCGCAGCTCAACTTTATCCGTCATTGCAGGTCACTCGGCATCGGGCTCACGGACATTCGCATGCTGCGCCGCTTCCAGGCCGACCCGAGCCAACCCTGCGACGAAGTCAACGAATTGATCGACAGCCAGATCGAGCGCATCCATCAGCAGATCGAAGCGATGCGCGTACTCGAGCAGCAATTACGCACGCTGCGCGAGAGCTGCCATGCCAATCAGAGCAGCAGCGCGGAGTGCGGGATCATGAAGAGTCTCGAACAGCCCGTCGACGACGAAAGCTGCTCATGCCATGGTGACGGGCACGCCGCACAGGACGCGCCGCCTGCAGACGGCGCGCCATCCCCTCAGCGCCACTAGCCGCTCAAGGGCAGTTCAAGGCGCGGCGGCGATCACTTCGGCCACCGTGGCCGTGAGCTTCTTCGCGTAGGGCACATGGAGGAACTCGTTCGGCCCGTGCGCGTTGGACTTCGGGCCGAGCACGCCGCACACCATGAACTGCGACTTGGGAAACCCTGCCTGCAGCACGTTCATGAGCGGGATCGTGCCGCCCTGGCCGAGATACGCGCAGTCCGCGCCGAAATGCGTGCGCGAGGCGGCGTTGAGCGCTTCCGAGAGCCACGGAGCGAGTTCCGGCGCGCTCCAGCCGTTGGCCGCGCCCGCGTCCGGCCTGAAGGTGACCTTGGCGTTATACGGCGGATCGAGTTCGAGCAGCGCCTTCAGTTCGGCTACGGCCTTCGAAGCCTCGACTAGCGGCGGCAGGCGCAGCGAGAGCTTGAACGCCGTCCGCGGCCGCAGCACGTTGCCGGCGTCGGCGAGTGCGGGCAGGCCCGCCGCTCCCGTGACCGAAAGCGAAGGCCGCCACGTGGAGTCGAGCAGCGCCTGCTGCGGGTCCGTGGTGGTGGGCAGCACGCGCCGGCCGTCCTGGCCGCACGCCCAAGGCATGGTCTTCCAGACGCTTTCACCAAGGATCTTCGCCGTGGCCTCGGCTTCGCTCAAGCGCTGCGAGGGGATCGCGCAATGGAAACCCTTGGGCAGCAGCGTGCCGCTCGCGGCGTCTTCGAGACGCTCGAAGAGCTGCCGCATCACGCGGAAACTGGACGGCGCAATGCCGCCGTAAGAGCCCGAGTGAATGCCCTCCTCGAGCACTTCGACTTCGAGGTCGCCCGCCACGAGACCGCGCAGCGACGTGGTGAGCCAGAGCTGGTCATAGTTGCCCGCGCCCGAATCGAGACACACGACGAGACCGACGTTACCGAGCCGCTCGCGCAGCGCGTCGACATAAGGCAGCAGGTCGTAGCTGCCCGACTCCTCGCAGGTTTCGATGAGACCCACGCAACGCGGACGCTCGATGCCCTGCGCGTCGAGCGCGGCGAGCGCCGTGACGCTCGCGTAGATCGCGTAGCCGTCGTCAGCGCCGCCGCGCCCGTAGAGGCGGCCGTCTTCGAGCTTCGGCGTCCAGGGGCCCAGGTCGTTGCGCCAGCCCGCGAATTCCGGCTGCTTGTCGAGGTGGCCGTAGAGCACGACCGTCTCGCTGCTACCCGAGCGCGTGGCGGGTACCTCGAAGAAAATCACCGGCGTGCGATTGGGCAGGCGCACGATCTCCAGCTTCAGGCCGCGCACCGGCTGCTGTTCCGCCCACTTCGCGGCCTCCTGCACGACGCGCTCGAGATAGCCGTGCTGGGCCCACTGCGGATCGAATGCCGGGCTCTTGGCCGGCACCGCGATGTAGTCGGTCAACGCGGGCACGATCTCGTCATGCCATTTGCGTTCGACGAAGGCGCGCAGTTCGTCGTGGTCGAGTTGACGGGTGGCCTCGGACGGGTCGGAGATCATGGTGTGGGTTCCCAGCGATGAAAAACCCGATGATAGACCCGAACCCCCACCGGCCGACACCCCTCGCGCCCGGTGATGGCCGTCCGGCCAGGGCATGGCGTGCGCTCAGGGCCAATCCGCGCGACAATGATCGTTCGGGCATATTCCGCCCTTTTTTCTGGAGAATGGAAATATGGTGAGCCGTTCCGTCTTCGAGATCATCGTTCTCGCAGCGGTGGTCGCGCTCTACTTTCTCCCAGCGCTGATCGCCGACAGGCGTCAGCGTCACGACCTGCTGGTCATCGCAGTCTTCAATGCCGTGCTCGGCTGGACACTGCTCGGCTGGCTGCTGGCGCTCTTCTGGGCGCTGCAACCGAATCCGCCGAAGGATCTCGGCGGCCAGACCAGGATTCGCAGCCGCCGGCTGGGGATGCTGCTCTTCTCGCGCCGGCTCGACGACCGGGTCCAGGCGCGCGAAACCCGCGCCACTGAGAGCAAGCGCTCGCCGCATTGAGGCCGTCGCGGCTTATCCGTTTGGCCAACGTTTCAGGCCATGGCGCGCAAGCGCTGCCGTCGCATGAAATAATCACCGGGAATCAAGCTGCGTTGGCCGCGCCGTTTTGATCGTTCTATATCAGGCTGAAGCGCACAGCGTTGTGCCCATCGCTCGAGTCGCCTTCACACTCATCAGCAACCCACGCAAACATCAACACGGAGCCTCGTCATGCCCCACGCCGCCCCGCTGCTCGCCTTTGCCGCCGTCGCACTCGGCATGGCGCTCACGCCCGGACCCAACATGATCTACCTGATCTCGCGCTCGATCTGCCAGGGGCGCAAGGCGGGCCTGATCTCCCTGGGCGGGGTCGCGCTCGGCTTCGTGTTCTACATGCTGTGCGCCGCCTTCGGCATTACCGCGTTGCTCATGGCCGTGCCGTTCGCCTACGACGCGCTGCGCCTGGGCGGCGCGCTCTATCTGTTCTGGCTCGCGTGGCAGGCACTCAAGCCCGGCGGCCGCTCGCCGTTCCAGGTGCGCGAGTTGCCCGCCGACCGCCCGCGCAAGCTCTTTCTGATGGGGTTCGTCACGAACCTGCTGAATCCGAAAATTGCCATTCTGTATTTGTCGCTGCTGCCGCAGTTCATCGACCCGCATCACGGGAGCGTGCTCGCGCAGTCCATCGTGCTCGGCAGCGTGCAGATCGCGCTTTCGATCAGCGTGAATGCCGCCGTGGCGATGACGGCGGGCACGATTGCAGCGTTTCTCGGCGACCGGCCGGGCTGGCTCAAGCTTCAACGCTGGCTCATGGGTACGGTGCTGGCCGGCCTCGCCGTACGTATCGCCGCCGAAGGCCAGCGCTAAAGCAAACGGCCGGGCGCATCCGGCCCGGCCGCTACTTCATCGTATTTGACGCGCCTGTGGCGCGTGTGCAGTCTGCGTGGGTCTACGCCTCAGACCCTGCCGATGGCCCTTCCGCCAGCCGGGCTGCGCATCTTGACGAACGCCGCGGGAATCGAGCGCGGTTCGATCTGCACCATGTCCTGAGCGAACATGTCCTGGCGCAGTTCGCCTTGCTCGTCGAACCACTGGCAGATCAGCCAGTGACCGCTGGCAAAGCCAACCGAACCGGCATACATGACGGTCATGCGCGGACCGCCCGATTTCAGGGTGACAACGTCGCCAATTCCGGCCATGGCAGCGAGCGGCTTTTCGGCTACGTCGATGGTCGTATCAAGCATGATGTGCCCCGTTAAAAAAGTCGCACAGAGAAAAAACCCGGGCGGGCTAGCCCCTGGCTCCCGCCCGCCCTTTCGATAATCAGAATGGGACGGTCATTAATAAGTTCGGCAAGACTAACAACTCGAATTAATGCGCGCAAGCGGTTTCCATTAAACCTGCTGAAAACCCTGTTATTCGAAGCACGCCCAAACCCCCGTTTAATCCCTTCCCGCACAATTTACGCGGAAAGCCGTACATGGCTGGAAAAAGCTACCGGGCAAGGTTTCCCCCGAAACAGTCATATTATTTCGAATCCACAACCAGAAAATCCCGCAATGCAGCGGCAATAAACATGGCACACGGCAACTGCATTAACGATTTCGTCCAAAAACCGGAAGCCCTGCCAGAGCGAATGGAAACGATTTCTACGCGGATAAACCGTCCGTTCGATTAATTCGCCCACGCCGCACTTGAACTGTTCTCCTGGGGGGAAATCCTCATGTTTTACCGATGCCCTCAAAATTCTGCTGTTGAAATACGGTTGTCACTTAAATGGAATTGCAGTGCGGTGCAAAAAAATGCCCCATCCGGCAAAACCGGATGGGGCTGCGCGCGCAGGACGCGGTCAGTCCGCTTATTCGGCAAACGGCAAGGTCGTCTGGCCTTCCGCGCGCATGGCGAAGACATTGAGCGTCATTGCGACGAGCGCGTAGTAGCCAAGCAGCCCGACCAGGTTGATCGTGGTTTCGTAGCCAAAGCGCTCGACGGCACGCGCGTAGGTCGCGTCGGACACACGCTTCGCGTCGTACAGCTCGGTCGTGAACGCGTAGATCAGCGCGTCGTCGGGCTCGTCGAACCGGGGCGCGACGCCCGTGCGGATCTGCTCGGCCAGCACCTCGGGCACGCCAGCCTTCAGGGCGATGGGATAATGGATGTACCACTCGGCCTGCGCCTGCCAGCGCGCGGCCGTGACGAGAATCGCCAGTTCTGAGAGGCGCAGCGACAGGCCTGTCTGGTAACGACAGAACGCCCCAAGGCGCTGCGCATGCTGCGCCAGTTCCGGGCTGTGGATCCAGCCGAGGAACGGACCGTTGAGGTTGCCGCGCGGACCGGAAAGGATCTCGTCCAGCACCGCCTTCTGCTCCGGCGTCGCTTGGGCAGCGTCGAAAGCGGGAAGCCGCGAGGTCGGGTTTTGCGTCATCAATGGACTCCGTTGGAGGTTATGACCGGCGCGCGCGACCGATTGCGGTCGCCGCGATCTCGGCCGCCGCTAGCGGCGGACAGTTAGTTGCACTTCAACTCCATACAGCGAAGCTTACGCCGGGCGCGCCACGCCCGTTACGTCGAGCGCACCGTCGACGGCCGCGGCAAGCCGCTCGACGATCGAGTCGATGTTCTGCTCCGTGCAGATGAAAGGCGGCGCGAGCAGCACATGATCGCCGTTGCGGCCGTCCACGGTGCCGCCCATCGGATAGACCATCAGGCCGCGCGCGAACGCCTCGCGCTTGATCGCCGCATGCAGCTTGAGCGCCGGGTCGAAGGTGGCCTTCGTGGCGCGGTCCTTCACCAGCTCGACACCGACGAACAGGCCGCGGCCGCGCACATCGCCCATGTACGGATGGTTCGCATAACGCTCGCGCAGACGCGCACGCAGTTGTTCGCCGCGGGCGAGCACGTTGTCGAGCAACTTCTCCTCGGCGATCACGCGCTGCACTTCGAGCGCCGCCGCGCAGGCCGTGGCGTGGCCGATATACGTGTGGCCGTGCTGGAAGTAGCCGCTGCCGCCCACGATCGTCTCGTAGATGCGCTGGCTCACGAGCGTCGCGCCGATCGGCTGGTAGCCTGCGCCCAGGCCCTTCGCGATCGTCAGCAGGTCCGGCGCAACGCCGTCCTCTTCGCAGGCGAACAGATGGCCGGTGCGGCCCATACCCGACATGATCTCGTCGAGGATCAGCAGCACGCCGTAGCGGTCGCACACCGCGCGGATCTTGCGGAAGTAGTCGCGCACGGGCGGCACCGCGCCGGCCGTTGCGCCCACCACGGTTTCCGCGACGAAGGCCGCAACCGTTTCGGAACCGAGTTCGAGAATCTTCTGCTCGAGTTCATCGGCGAGGCGCTGCGCATAGGCCTCGTCGGTCTCGCCTTCGTGGCGCTCTCGGTACGCAAAGCAAGGGCTCACGTGATGCGATTCGATCAGGATGGGCAGGAACGGCTCGCGGCGCCACGCATTGCCGCCGATCGCGAGCGCCCCGAGCGTGTTGCCGTGATAGCTCTGCCGGCGCGCGATGAAGTGGCGGCGCGCAAGCTCGCCCTTCTCCACGAAGTACTGGCGCGCGAGTTTGAGCGCGGCCTCGATCGCCTCCGAACCGCCCGACACGAAGTACACATGGTCGAGCCCCTTGGGCGCCGCGGCGATGAGGTGATCGGCGAGTTGCTCCGAGACCTCGGTCGTGAAGAAGGAGGTGTGCGCGTACGGCAGTTGCTGCGCCTGACGCTTGATCGCGTCGATCACGCGCTGGTTGCTGTGGCCGAGGCATGAAACCGCGGCGCCGCCGCTTGCGTCGATGTAGCGCTTGCCGGTGGAATCGACGATTTCGATGCCTTCGCCTGCCACCGCGACGGGCAAGCTTTGCTTCGGCATCCGGTGAAACACCTTGGTCATATGTGTCCTCGATGAAGTCCGTGAATATTTAGCGGTTCGCGCCGTCTGCATCGCGCGCGTTCGAATCGATAAAGCGGCCAAGCACGCGCTCGCCGCCCTGCCAGACGTCGAACGCCACGCCGCGCGGCTCGACGCGCATGCAGGCGGTGGCGAGCGTGTTCTCGTCGTCGGGGTCGTGCGGATCGTCGCGGAAGATCGGCAGGCCGGCGCCCGCGCGATCCTGCAGCACCTGCACGAAAGCCGCGCCGTCGGGCTGCGCGCCAAGCGCGGGCAACAGCTCGGCGAGACGGGTCTGGCGATCGCGCGACGAGTCGGTGACGATCTGCGCCTCACGCTCGCAGCCCGAGTGAATGAGGTGATTCGCGTGTCCCGAGGGCGCGCTCACTTCGCGCGCCGAAGCGCGCTGCGCAGTGGCTTCGACGCTAACCACACGCACCTCGCCCGCCTCGTCGGTCCCGCCGATCGTGTGGTGGAAGCCGCTCGCGCGCGGCGTGTCGCGCAGCAGCGCGAGGGCTTCTTCCAGCGTCGCGCAATCGAGCACGGCGCGCGCCAGGATCATGCGCGGCACACCCACGCGCGGCTCGCGGATGCGCACGTTGTTGATCGCTTGCGCAAGTCCCGCACGCGTAGCTGCGAAGGTATGCCCCGGCAGCGAGCCCGGATAGTAGAAGCTGAGGAAACCGGGCTTTCCGTCGGGTTCGACCTCGACCACGCTGCAGTGGCCATGCAGCCAGGGGTCGCCGTCTTCGTTGTGCGCGATCAGGCCCACACCCGGCGTGCGCACCGCGAGCGTCGTGCAGCCGTCCGGTGCGTGGTGGATCAGTTCACCGCGGCAATTCCAGAGGAACAGGTCTTCCGCGGACCAGTCCAGCGCCTGCGCCATTGCGTCGATTTCCGCGACATAGGTCGGAAAATACTGTGCGGCTGCGGCGCGCAACTGCTGCGCAAACGCACTGCCGCGCCAGCGGCTCACCGCCCGCCAGGCGCTGCTTTGCGCCATGTAATCCGCAAAGATCGGCTTCACGTGTGCGCCGAGCTGCCGGCCGATCGCCTCAGGCGAACCGGCCACGCGGATAGTCTTGAGTTCCTGCATCTGTTTCTCGCTTTTGCTACCGGTATGGGTCTACCTCTTCCTATAGTGCGCTTTATACGTCACCGCAACATATGTTGTCAAATTAAAAATCGATCACAACAAATGCGATGGAAACGTGCAAAGCAAAGCCGGATGCCTGCTCACAACGACATCCGGCTGCGGGAAAACAGGCGCGAAATGGCGCGGAAATGCCGGGGGTGGCGCTCAGGGCACGTAAGCGCCGCGTGCGTTCAAGGAACGCTCGGCCTGTTCGAGCTGCGCGATCGCGCCCGAGCCTTCGAGCGCCAGCAGATGGGCGACGAGCGACTCGGCCAGGGCCGTCGCAGCGACGAGCGAAGGGAAAAACGATGGGCTTTCGTGCGTGAAGATCAGCGCCTTGTCGGCGTTCAGCGCAATGGGCGAGACGGCGCTGTCGGTAATCGCGATCAGGCGGCTGCCTTTGGCGAGCGCGGCCTCGGCCACGCGCACCGCCTCGACCGAATACGGTGCGAAGCTGACAACAATCGTTGCGCTGTCGCGCTCGATGCCGAGCAACTGCATCTCCAGCGTCCCCGCCTCGCCGCCCAGCAAGGAAACCGAAGGCCGGAACAGGCGGTATCCGTAGACGAGCCCGAACGCCACTGCATAGCACGAGCGAAAGCCCGCCACGTGCACATGCTTCGCGCGACGCAACACGCGCGCCGCCTCGACCATCGAGCGGGTATTGTGCGCGGCGCTCGCCTCCAGATTGTGCTGTTGTGCCACGAGCAGGTCGCGCGCGAGGCCGTCCTTCGCATTGCCCGCCACGAGCGAGCGGGCCCGCGAGGAAAGCGGCTCCGGCCGCGTGCGCACGCGCGCGACGAACAGGTCCCGCAGCTCGTTCCAGCCCGGAAAGCCCAGTTGCTGGGAAAGCCGCACGAGCGAAGCAGGCTGCACGCGGGCGCGCTCGGCCACTTTGCGCATCGACGAAACGGCCACTTCGTCGGGATGGTCGAGCAGGAAGGCAGCGCCGGTCTGGAACTGCGGGCTCAAATCGGAGAAACGCGCGCGGATCAGCGCGGCGAGCTGGTCGAAACTGTCTGGCATGCGTCGCTCTGGCAGTGGGTGACAACAAATGTTACCACCGGTGTTGCCGGATGTTGCAAGTCGGGACAGATGACGATGTCGCGCATGCCGACGGACGCGGGCTCCATCCAGGCGCCCGCGTGCTTCATACATCGAAGAGTCGGTTCAAGCCTGTTTGCCCCACAGATCGTCAATCGCTCGGATCGCGAGCAAGTATCCGTTCGCTCCTGCCCCGCAAATTACCGCGGTGGCCGCCACCGAAATCGTCGAGTGACGATATTCTTCCGAGCGTTGGTGAATATTGGTGATATGCAATTCCACGACTGGCCGGCGGATGAGCTTGACTGCGTCGAGCACCGGAATCCGACCGAATGAAAAGCCGGCCGGATTGATGATCAGCGCGGCGTCCTGCAGGAATGCTTCCTGAATCCAGTCGATCAACTCGCTTTCGCTGTTCGTTTGACGAAATACGCAGTCGAACTTGAGCGCGTCGGCCAGCGTGAGGCAATTCTGTTCGATGTCCTTCAGCGTAGTGCTGCCATAAAGATGAGGCTCCCTCGCGCCCAGCATGTTCAGGTTGGAACCATTGAGGATGTAGAGTTTGCGCGTCATGGTGTCAGTGTGTAGAAGAGCGTTCGAGGACCGTGTCCTTGGTTTCCCGGGACATTGCGATCATCAGGAAGGAGATCAGGTTCAGCGAGCCGCAGACCGCTACGATGGCCCACGGGGAACCGTGAAAGGCATTGAGCAGCGCCACGGCAACGATAGGCATCGGGCCGCCGGTGAGCAGGTTGGCGCCCGAATACGACAGTGCGGACCCTGTGTAGCGCGCCTCGGTCGGGAATGACTCGGCGAACCAGACTGGCTGGATGCCGCTCTGGAACTGTGTAAAGCCGAGGAACGCGCCCATGACTGCCATCGTCATCGCGATCGAGTTGTGGTTGAGGATTGGAAAGTAAATCAGGCAGCAGATCAGCGTGCAGGCCGAACCGATCATCAGCGCACGTTTGCGTCCGATCCGATCGCTCAGATAGCCGCCCGCCAGCGCGCCCACGATGGCGCAGACATTCGCCACCATCAACAGCATGAAACCGGTCTGCTTAGGTACGCCGAGGTGTTTCGTCAGGTAGCTGAGCGAGAAGACCACGATCAGATAAAACAGCGCGGCCGGGCCGCAGAAGAACAGCGTCAGGCGCAGCGCGGTGCGCCAGTGATATTTGAAGACCGTGCCGAGCGGATTGGCGGCGCGTGTGGATTCGCCAGTCCTCTTGAGCACCTCGAACGCCGGTGTCTCGCTCACCTTCCTGCGGATGTAGATGCCCAGTAGCACCAGAACGAAGCTCGCGAGAAACGGCACTCGCCAGCCCCAGGTATCGAAGTCGTCCGATGAAAGCAACGCGGCCAGCGTAAAGAGCGAAAAGTTGGCGAGAATCTGGCTGAGTGGCGAACAAATGCCAAGCAGACCTGAATACCAGCCGCGTCGGTTGGCAGAGGCATGCTCCACCGCCATCAATTGCGCGCCCGTCGATTCGCCGCCAAGCGCGAAACCCTGAATGATGCGTAGCGACACCAGCAGTGTCGGCGCGAGGATGCCAACCTGGTGGTAAGTGGGCAGCAAGCCCATCAGGAACGACGACGCGCCCATCACCGATACGGTGATCAGCATCAGTTTGCGGCGTCCCCAACGGTCACCGAGCATCCCGCAGATCACCGCGCCGAGCGGGCGGGCGGCCAATCCAGCCCAGAAACTCGCCAGCGACGCGAGCAGCGCAGCAGTCGGGTCGAGCGACGGAAAAAACAGCTTGGGAAAGATCGTGGCCGCGACGACGCCATACAGCGCAAAGTCGAACCATTCGAGCGCTGTACCGACGGTTGCCCCCGCTACCGCCCGACGCGCCATCAAGTGAGCTTGCGCGGACCGCCCTTCCCCGGCGAGGTCCGAATCAGCAAAAAATGACATGTTGTCTCCTGGATTCTCGATATGGCGAAGCGTTCGTTTCTGGCGACGAACAGGTGCTATTGTTTGCGCTGGACAGGCGGGGCGTTCCGCACCGGAACTCCATTTCATAATATGGAAGTTGGCGAAAAATGTCGCTTAGAAACGGCCTGAGAATTCTCGATCTGCTGGCGTCGCAAGGCGAAGGTGCAGGCCTCGCGGCTATTGCCGATGCCTTGTCTCTGCCGCGCAGCACCTGCCACCGCCTGCTCGCCGAACTCATCGAAAGCGGGTATGTCCGGCAACGGGTCGATCACAGCCGCTACATCCTTACCATGCGCATGACGTCGAACGGACTCGAATTCCTGAGCCTCACGGGCATCGCGGACATCGCCCAGCCGATCATCGAACGCGTCGCTGCCCAGACAGGCGAACTCGCGCGACTGTCGCTGGTGGATGGCGAAGCGATCATCTGGGTCGGGAAGGCGGACGGACAGCGCACCGGCTTCCGCTACGATCCCGACATGGGCCAGGCGGCACGACTTTCATGCACGTCGACCGGACATGCATGGCTCATGACGATGACCGATGAACAGGCGGCCTCGCTGGTCTTGAAGCAAGGCTTCGGACAGCCGAATGAGTTCGGACCCAATGCGCCGACGACACTAAAAGCGCTGTTGGGTTTCGTGCATGCTGCGCGCGTGCGTGGCTACGCGATGATCGACGAGGTGTTTGCCCCGCGTATGTCGGCAGTGGCGGCGCCCGTGGTGAACGGTTCGCGCTGCGTCGGCGTCATCAGTGTTGCCGGTCCCCGGGTACGGCTAACGACCGGGAAGATTCACGAGTACTCTGGACTGCTACGCGAGGCGGCCAATGAACTGGCCCAGTTGAGCAATATGGCGGGATTCTCACGTCGGCCGCCGCTCGGAAAGGGGTGAGGGTGCAGAATCCAGTCAATAGCTGTGATTGCCCTTGTGACAACTGCAGTGGCACATAACGCACGGCAAGCCAACTGCAACGCGTTCCCGCACGGCGGCACGGTTTCAGCGTCAATACGTGTTCAAGGCAGTGGAATCGGAACATGAATGTAACCACCTTTCACGTCGCCGTAAGCATATGTGCGCCCTTCGACCAGGTATCTCGCGGTCAGCGCACACAGCGCGGCATCGAAGTCGTCAATCGATTTCAAGCCAGAGGCGTCGATCATAGCGCTTTCCAGTACTTCGGGCCGCTGCCGGCGCTTCTCCTTCGCAGACGTCCCCTCCTTGCCGCGGAGAGCGCAAGTCACGGCATGGGGAAATGTTTCGAAGCTAACACGCCCGCCCTGGAAATCGCGAGATGACAGTAGCGGATAGTCGGAAGAAAAGACTTGGTAAATGGCTTCTCCGTTGAACATCCACCGGTAGAAGCGCCCAGGATTCTCATCGGCCCGCTGTCGGGTTGGCGTGGCGAAGGAAAAGATGCGTTGCCGCGCAAGTTCCCGTTCCGCACGCCGCCCTTTACGTTCGATACCCCATTGGCATGGAGCATCGATCCCGACGGCCTGCACGCCGTACTCGAGGCAGGCTCGCAGCATCTCCTGCGGGGTTATGGTATCGGCAGGCCGGAAAGCTCGACTGCCCTCCAGAATGACCAGATGGCAGCCCTTCTTGTCACCGCCTACGTCGATGCCAGCAACCGTCCGTGTGTTCAAGCGGTCCCCGCCACGAGTAACAAGCGCTGAACCGGGCCGGAAGCAGGCTTCCGGAGCCCGGTGTGCGCAACTCAGGCCGCAGCGGCCGTGCTCACAGCTTCAGTGCCCGCCGCAGGCGCGGCAACTTCGACGGGCGCCGTTGATTTCACCACAAGCTTCGGCGCACGGGCCTTGCGGACGGCCGGCGATTTCGCCGCTGCGCCGTTCTTCGGCGCAGCTTTGCGTGCCGGCGAAGATACCTTCTTGACAGCAGCCTTTTTCGATGCAGCGTTCTTTTTTGCGGCGGCCTTCTTCGCTGCCGGCGCCTTGGCTGTCTTCACTACAGGCTCGGCCTTTTCAATCAAAAACTTCGACCGGTCCTTCGCGCCAGCGAGCCATGCCGGTGCGATGCCACGACCGGACCACGTCGCACCGGTTTTCGGGTCGCGATATTTCGGCGGTTGCGGCCCGCGCACGTAGTTACCTGCCTTGGGCGCCTTCACTGCAGCAGCCGGTTTCGGCGCCGCGCCTGCAATCAGGAACTTGCTTCGGTCCTTGGCGTTTGCAATCCACGCGGGAGCACGACCATGGCCGGTCCAGGTCGCGCCAGTTTTGGGATCGCGATATTTCGCTGCCGACGAGCCCTGCTTCGCGGCAACGGCCTTTCCCGGCTTGCGGCCGCGCCGCTTGCCGACAAATGCCTCGATGTCGGCAACCGTCACGGCATGCTTGTCCATCAGGCCGCGAATCTTCTCGAGTACCGCCGACGATTTCGTCGTTACCAGCGATTCTGCCTGAGCCTGCAGCTTTGCGATTCTTGCCTGAATCGATTGGAGCGTAGCCATTCGTGGATTTCCTTTGATAAGTTAGTTTTTTCCACTATGCCACATCGAACGACGAATACAACATTTGGTGTCGAATTAGTTTGCGCGAGGCACTGAGAAACATTACTTTCTATTTCAAAATCGGTAAGTCGTCTGACTTCCAGTCAGGAAACGCGAGTAAAAGCCATGTCAGCGGCTACGCCTGTCTGATTGCGCTGCCGCAAGACTCACGCACGATGAGCGGAACCGCCATCATCGAATGCAACTCGTCGGGGCGTTCGCCAGCCCGATTTCCTCAGTCAACGTTAATTCAATTCGGCTGATCCATGCCGCGACTCGTGCGTGTACGCAAGCCGTTCAATTGCGATATCGACGGATCGGCACCGCTTCGGCCACGTGCGGACACGTTCCGGATAATTACGCTAGACTGGGATGTCCGTCGCGCCTGAACCTTCGCCATCATGTCGTCGGTTGCCCGTCTTGTTTCATGGTCCATCCGTCACCGGATCAGCGTGATTGCGCTATCGCTCGTCCTCGCGCTGCTGAGCGGTTACTACGTCTCCCATCACTTCAAGATCAACACGGCTACGGACCGGCTACTGACTGTCGACAAGCGGTGGGACAGCTTGTCCAGGTCGCTGGATCGCGCCTTTCCGCAACGAGGGGGCTCCATTCTCGTCGTGGTGGAATCGAGTGCGCCGGAATTCGCCGACACCGCCGCCAGCGAGCTTGCCACTGCATTGCGCAAGGACACGCACCGGTTCGTTGCGGTAACGCAGCCGGGTGCCGGTCCCTTCTTCGAACACAATGGGTTGCTTTTTCTGTCGTTGCGCGACGTGCAGTCGACGACATCGCAGTTGACGCAAGCGCGCCCGTTGCTCAACGCGCTCTCGCATGACCCCAGTCTGACCGGTCTCGCCAACTTGCTGACGACGACCCTGCTTTTGCCGCTGCAAATCGGGCGGGTCAAGCTGGAGCAGATGGCTCCGCTTCTCGGTCAAAGCGCGGACGTCATGGACCGCGTGCTAGCGAACCAGGCCGCCGCTTTTTCGTGGCGGTCGCTGATGGATTCCCACGCGACGTCACCTGCGCGCGCATTCGTACTCGTGCAGCCCGTGCTCGATTACGCATCGCTGAGGGCAGGCGGCAACGCATCGGCATTGATACGCGACACGGCGGCCTCGCTGCATCTCGATGCGAGATTTGGCGCACGCGTGCGCCTTACCGGCGAGCAACCGCTCGCCGATGACGAATTCGCATCGGTGCAGGACGGTGCGGCATTGAACGGCGCCGTGACGCTTCTCGTCGTACTCGGCATTCTCTGGGTGGCGCTTCGGTCCGCCAAACTGGTACTGGCCGTTTTTATCTGCCTCGTCGTCGGGTTGCTCATCACTGCAGCTTTGGGACTAGTGATGGTGCACGCCTTCAACATGATCTCGGTCGCGTTCATGGTGCTATTCGTCGGCCTGGGCGTCGACTTCGGTGTGCAATTCACCGTGAGATATCGGGAAGAGCACTACAAGGACAGTCGTATCCCCGTCTCATTGATGAGTACGGCAAATACGCTAGGCGGTCGCCTGTCCCTCGCCGCGATTGCCGTCGCCGTTAGCTTCTTTTCGTTTATTCCGACTGCTTATCGCGGCGTGTCGGAACTGGGCAAGATCGCCGGAGTGGGAATGATCGTCGCCTATTTCACCAGTGTGGCGCTCTTGCCCGCGCTCATCAGCGTGCTGCGGCCAGGAGACGAAAAAGTGTCGCCGGGCTTCAGGCGGCTTGCCGGAACCGACGACTTTCTCGACAGGCATCGCAAAGCCATGTTGGCCGTGGCGGCCGTTGCCATTCTCGGCGCGTCGCCCTTGCTGCTGCACCTGCGCTTCGATTTCAATCCACTGCATCTCAAGGATCCACGCACGGAATCGATGGCAACCCTGCTCGCACTGAAAGACTCGCCCGAAATTGGCATCAACAATGTGCGCGTCATGGCGAATTCCTTGAGCGAAGCCGATGCGATCGCCGCCCGCTTGTCAACGCTGCCGCAGGTGGGCAGAACGGTCACGCTCACCACTTTCATTCCGACTGACCAGGCAGAGAAACTCGCCGCAATTGCAGACGCTGCCCGTGTATTGAACCCCGTCCTGGCGCAGACGCCCGCGCCGCCGGCAAGCGACGCCGTTCGCGTCGACGCCTTGCGTCGTGCGGCGAACCAGCTCTCGCTTGCCGCAGAGGATCACCCCGGGCCCGGCGCCGCCGAGGCGAGGCGACTGTCACACGTGCTGACCCGTCTGGCCGACGCGCCGAGCACGACACGCGATCGCGCCGACCATGCGATGACGGCACCGTTGAAGATCGCGCTCGCGCGATTGGTTGCGCTTCTCGATCCTGCCGGGATCACACGCACCAATTTACCGCCCGGGATCGTAAGAGACTGGGTCGCCGCCGACGGCAAGGCAATCGTCGAAATTTCTCCCCGCGTCCCGAGCGGTATCGACCCCAATGATGACGCGATGTTGAGAAGCTTCGCCAACGCAGTGAGTTCTGCGGAACCGAATGCGATCGGCGGTCCGATCTCGATCCTGTACTCAGCTAACCTCGTCATCAAGGCATTCCTTCAGGCGAGCGGATACGCCCTGGTAGCGATCGTCGTCATCTTGTGGATCGCGCTGCGCCGGGTCGACGACATCCTTCGAACCGTTGTGCCGTTGCTCGTTTCCGCGCTTTTGACACTCGAATTGTCTGTAGCGCTCGATCTGCAGTTGAACTTCGCGAACATCATCGCGTTGCCCCTCATGCTTGGCGTAGGCGTCGCATTCAAGATCTACTATGTGATCGCCTGGCGAGGTGGCGCAACACGGCTGCTGGAATCCAGCCTGACTTATGCGGTTGTGTTCAGCGCAGCGACAACGGGCGCAGCGTTCGGTAGCTTGTGGTTCTCACATCATCCCGGGACATCGAGTCTGGGTGCTCTGCTCGCGTTGTCGCTGGTGTCTACACTGATTGGCGCGGTGGTATTTCAGCCCGTGCTGATGGGACGGCCTCGCGCAGCACAGTTCAAAACGCTGGCGTCAGCAGACTGATACCGCGCCTGTGCGGAACTTGAAACCTGGCATCGTTACGATCGCTAGCGTTTCCCTGCACCCTGCAACGCTTCGAGCAAGCTTCGGGCGTCGTGCTCTCCGCCGTAGAGATGACCGTTGATAAACAGCGTGGGTGTGCCATGCACCCCACTCCGTATGCCACTCACGAAGTCGCTCTGAATGCGCTCGTCGTTACGGCCGCTGAACGCAGCAGTCAAACTGTCAGGAGGAAGACTCCGTTCCTCAGCGTACTGCGCGATGTTTGATCTCCAGGGACCGCTGATTCTCGTACAAGATAGGGTCACAGAATGTTTCGGCCGGACGTCGAACCCTGTCGCCTCCGGAAAGCGCCCACCATCCGCTGTTGCCGATCTGGCACGAAGTCCATCGATCGCCCGCCGCACAAGGCATTGGGCCTTTTGTTACGTTTTCGCGACAGTCTTTTTTTTTTCGTTTCGTGAGTTTGCAGGACGTGCCGTATCCTCCGGCGCGCAGTAACGAATAAACCAATCCAAAAGATACTCAGGGACACTGAATTACAGATGAAGAACATCACCATCAAGGCAACGGTTACCGCTGTTGCCGCTTTCGCCGCATCCTCGGCAGCAATGGCACAGTCGTCGGTCACCCTGTACGGCATGCTGGACGCAGGTATCAGCTACACCTCGAACGTCGGTGGCCACTCGCTGGTCGGCCTCGTTGGCGGCGCCTCGGGTTCGAACAAGTGGGGCCTCCAGGGTCAGGAAGACCTCGGCGGCGGCCTCAAGGCGGTCTTCAAGCTCGAAAACGGTTTCAACATTGCCAGCGGTGGCATCGGCGGCCAGGGCCCCATCGGTTCCTCGCGTTCGCTGTTCAACCGCCAGGCCTATGTAGGCCTCACGTCGGACCAGTACGGTACCCTGCGTATGGGTCGCCAGATCGACGCCGTAACGGAAATGGTTCAGGGCCTGACCGGCGACGCCGTTTCGGCGTCGACATTCTCGACCCCGGGCGACGTGGACAACAACGACAATACGACGAACCAGAACAACGCCGTCAAGTACATTTCGCCGATTTTCCACGGCTTCCAGGCTGAAGGCGCGTACTCGTTCGGCGGCGTTGCCGGTGCGATGGGTTCGGGTCAATCGTGGTCGGTGGCTGCGGACTACGCTCAAGGTGGTCTGACGGTCGCTGGCGGCTACTTCCATGCTGCAAACCAGGGTGAGAACGGCTGGCAGAACGCAACGGCACAACCGTCGTTCGGTGGTGCGCTGGGCTATCCGAGCTCGGGCTACTACGGTGGCAATGCGTTCAAGAGCGCGGGCATCGCTCAAATCGCTGGCCAATACGAGTTTGGCCGGTACACGGCTGGCCTTCGGTACTCGAACGCTCAATACGAGGGCAACGACGGCCAGGCGTCGATCCACTTCAACGTAGTGGGCGCCCTTCTGCAGTACCAGGCAACCCCGGCGCTGTCGCTGGCTGCTGGGTACACGTACGTCTACGGTTCGGCAGCCACGCCTGCGCAAGCCGCTGAAGGCCGCACGATGGCTTCGATCAACCAGGCCTCGCTGGGTGCTACGTACGCGCTGTCGAAGCTCACGTCGGTATACGTCATGGGTGCCTACGTTCATGCTCAGGGCGCTCAGGCTTCGGCTGCTGACTTCGGCAACACGGCGTCGGGCGGCAACCAGGTTCAAGCCAACATTGGCATGTACCACCGGTTCTAATAGCAGGTTCAGAAGCTCGGGGTCGTGGACGCATTGCCCCGACAAAGAAATCCTGGCTAGTGAATTGCACCCCAAGAGTTGGACGTCGATCCAATCTTTGGGGTGTTTTTTCATTCATGATCGGCCCTGCCAGACGCATTTCGTCATCCCGCGCGCCGTTCAATAGCCGCCGTCGCCAGTCCATGCTGCGCTGATGTCTCAACTCCGGCTCGACCCAACGCGCCAGCTGCTCGGAGCACGTGCTCCGCCACGCTGATACTCGCGAAGCTGGGCCTGCTGCAAGGCGTTCCCGCATGCACGGACCTCACCACCACGCCGTGGGTCCAAGAGGCGGGTGTACCCGTGCTCAATCAGCCGTTCGTGGCCAGTGGGATTGTCGCGACGGCCGCAAGCCATTGAACGTCTTCGCGCCCTTTCGAAAGGGTCGATCACCGCATGATATAATTCGCACGCGAACTAAATCGCACAATGTTATCTGCGCGGAAATGAAACATCGCCTCGTCTATCTATTGAACGTCGGACAGCGCCGGCTGCAACGGTGGTCGCAAACACGCGCGGCCGGAGGCGGCGTCACAGCAGCCCAGGCCGGGCTGCTGTTTTTTTTGGGTGATCGCAACGGCGCACTCATGAGCGAAGCCGCTGCTGCGCTGGATCTGGGCGCACCAGGCATGAGCGGTCTCGCTGACCGGACAGAAAAGGCAGGGTTGATCGAACGTCGGGCTGACGAGACCGATGGCCGGGTGTCGCGCCTGTGGTTGACGCAAGCAGGACGTACCGCGCGCCAAAAGTCGAAGCTTCGCATGAAAGACTTGAACGCCCGATTGACCGAAGGATTTACGGAAGCGGAGATCGACGTCGTAGCGCGGTGGCTGACCAGCCTGCAGACCAGGTTTCCGCTCGCCGAAGACGGCGACGCGTAACCTCGACCGTGGCCGGCCAGCAAGGCACTGGCTAGTGCCGGGCAACCTTCGCGAAGTCCGGCTTGCGCTTCTCGGCAAAGGCCGCGAATGCCTCTCTTGCCTCGGCGCTCGTCAGCCGCTCCTGAAACTTCGCGCTCTCGCTGTCCATTTGCGCAACCAGGGTTTCGGCTTCGCGCATCAGCTTTTTCATGGCGCTCAGTGAACCGGCCGGCTTGGCGGCGATTCTTTCCGCCATCCTGCGTGCGTCGTCGCGTAGTTGATCCTTTGCGCAGACCTTGTTGGCGAGACCCCACGCGACAGCGGTTTGCGCGTCGAGCGGCTCGCCCAGCGCAAACATCTCGAACGCCCGCACGTGGCCGACGCGCAGCGGAAGCAGGTAGCTGGACGCCGCCTCGGGGACGAGCGCGAGATTGACGAACGGCGTGATCAGTTCTGCGTCTGGCGCGAGCAGGACGTAGTCGCAGTGCAGTAGAAGCGTCGTGCCAATACCGACCGCCTTGCCCTGAACCGCCGCGATGATGGACACGCTCGACTTCGCCAGGGCGTGCAAAAAGCGATGCACGTGTCGCTCACTGGGCCCCTTCCCCGATGCAATGGCTGCGAACTCGCCCACATCGTTGCCCGCGGTGAACATGTCTCCGTCCCCTTGCAGCAGCAATACGCTGACATCGCTGTCGTGCTCCGCATTCTCGATGATGTCTGCCAGCGTGCCATACATCTCGTTCGTCAATGCATTCTTCTTGTCCGGTCGGGCCAGCGTAATCGTCAGAATGCCATCGGCTTGTTCGACGTGAATCTCCGCGCTCATGTGCTCTCCTGAAATTTAGTTTGCATGCGAAGTATATAGGTAGTTCGCATGCAAAGTAAACCGGACGGTCGATGCCATGTAATTCGGGGCCTGCTCGCGAACCCTCGCTCCTGAAGACGTTTGAAGGCGGAATCAGTAGCGGACCAGAATTCGACCAGGTATTCCATTCGCGACGTCGCGCCACTCCTCGCGCGCACCCAAGCTCCGTAGCATTGAAGCATTACCAAACAGACAAGCAACCGGAGGACTGAACATGCTTATTCTCACCGCTGTCGTCGTGATCGCCGCCGTGGCGATCTGGAGCGTCTACCGGCGTTTGCACCCGCGCCAGGACTGAAACATGACAGGCTGCTCCACCAGCCTGTTCGCAACAGCCCGCCGCATGGCGGGCTTTTTTTGGATTCCACAGTCAGAGCGGCGGCGTCCGCGGAAGAGCCGTTTGCGAACATCTCCGCACTCAAAAAAATATCTCCGAATCAGCTCCAGTATCCTGACAAAGTGACTGTATAAATGTACAGTTCCATTCAATTTTCCACAGGACGCACGGTGCCGTCGTCCCGCTGCTCCTGCCGCCATACCCGATGATGAGTAGCGTGCCGGTCGCGCGGAGCCATCGAGAGCTATTTTTGAGTACCAAGGCATGCCAGATGATCGGCGCATAGCCCACATCGACATGGACGCATTCTTTGCGTCGTGTGAACTTTCGCAGTATCCGGAGCTACGAGGCCAAGCCATGGTGGTTGCTGGCCGTCGCTCGGATACGCCCCGAACGAAGCCGGACGGCACTCGCGAATTCTCGCGCCTGCGCGACTATGTGGGCAGAGGTGTCCTGACGACCGCGACCTACGAGGCTCGCGCGCTCGGCGTTCATTCCGGAATGCCCGCCATGAAAGCCGCCCGGTTAGCGCCAGATGCGATTCTCCTTCCAGTGAATTTCGACCTCTACCGAACGTACTCGCGACTGTTCAAGGATGCCGTCCGGTCAATCAGTTCGAACATGGAAGACGTTGGAATCGACGAGGTCTACGCAGACGTTTCACTCACGAATGGCGATTCGGAGGCAATCGCGCGCAAGTTGAAATCCGCCGTCTTCGAAGCAACCAATCTCACATGCTCCGTCGGTATCGCGCCAAACAAGCTGCTCGCCAAGCTGTGCTCCGATATGCAAAAGCCGGACGGAATCACAATCCTGACGCCGGAGGACGTGCAATCCAGGATTTGGCCAATGGCCGCAAACAAGATCAACGGTGTCGGCCCCAAGGCGGCCGCCAAGCTTGCGTCTTTTGGAATCACGACCATCGGTGAGATCGCTGCGCGCGACGAGCACTGGCTCATCGAAAACTTCGGACGAAGCTACGGGGCGTGGCTTCGCAGAGTTTCACACGGACTAGATGACAGGCCGGTGGTGACGTATAGCGAGCCCGTCTCGATGAGTCGCGAAACCACATTCGAGCGCGATCTGCACGCGGTGCGGCATCGACAGGAACTGGGCGCAGCGTTTACCCGCCTATGCGAACAGGTGGCGCTCGACCTCCAGCGAAAAGGCTATCTGGCCAGGAAGATCGGCATCAAGCTGCGCTTTAATGACTTCAAGACTGTCACGCGTGACGTCACGCTTCCTGAGCCTATTGATGACGCGAAAGCATTGCGGCGCGCGGCGACTGAGTGCCTGAAAAGAGTCGAACTCGTCAAATCCATCAGGCTGCTAGGGGTGAAGGCCGGCAACCTCCAACACACCGGAGAAGCTTCCAGTAACGAGTCGCCTCAGTTCACGCTGGATTTTTAGCCGGCAACGCGCAGCCGCCTCGTCGTGCGAGGCGTGCGCGGTGACTTCGCAAACACAGAAGCGAATGCATCAACTGGCCGGCTCCGATGCCAACGCAATCCGCGCCTTCTCCTCCGGACTATTCGCCTTGTAATACTTGTCGGCCCACTTGCGGTCGGGCTGCAGCAACAGCCGTTGCACGGTTCTATGCTGCTGCTCCTCGATGCCAACGGCGCGCGCACGATAGTGCTCGTACAACCGCATGAATTCAGCGAGGTAAATGGCGGCGATTCGCTTGTCTTTTATTTCGAGCAGATTCTCGTCGTTGAAATGCTCGGAGTTGTTGCTCATGTTGGCCGAGCCCGTGTAGACAATCGGATTGTCTCCTTCGGCGTCGATGACGATGAACTTATGGTGGATGATGACCGGCGCGTAACTGGGCGCGACTTCGCCGGGAAAGAGGCGGAGCTCGGGTTCGAAACCTTCAGGCACGGTCGCCGGGGAAAAGTACGATGCATCGATGACGTCGCGGTTTTCCCTGCTTCGATGATAGAGCGCGAGGTTTGCCAGCGCAGTCGTACTCACTGCCTCTCCCGCTTTTTGCGCCTCTTGCGCATTCTCAGCGGACTTTCCGCTGATATTGTTGACGAGGCCGAACATCATGAGCCCCTTGTCGCCGGCGGCAAAGCAGGCGTCGCGAAGCGGTTCGTCTGTCGGCATGAAGAGGCAGAACAAAACCGAATGCTGCGCCTTTCCTATCGCTTCGACGATGGTATCGATCTGGGTACGTCTGGTTTTCGTTTCCGGAGAGAAGCAAACGCGCACGGCTGCGCTTCCCACCGTCACGGAATCGGACCAGCCATTCGTGAGTTCGGCGGTCTGGTTGATCGGCGGATTGCCGGCGATGGCTTTCGTTCTGTCGTCGTACAGTTTCGCGAGGTCTGCCGAATCGAACAGATGAAGTACGTTGGCCTGCTCCGTAATGCCTTCTGTCGTGAAATTCGCAGAACCCGCAACCACGAATGCCGGGTTGCCTTGCCGATCGCCCCTATCCGTCACGATGAGCTTGTCGTGCATGATGTGCGTCTTGTCACGCGGGCAGAACGTCACGACGTTGCCCAGTTCATCGACCGTGGGTTGATTGGGCGATGCAGCGGGCGCTTTGCCTTTTTCGCGAACCCGATGCGAGTCGTATACGACGGCGACATTGGCTTTGCCGTGAGCGGTTCCGAACTCCTTGAACGCCGGGATCGCCCAAAGCGGGTCGGTCAGGTGATAGACGGCTGCTGCAGCGCGCGACGCGTCCTGGAATATTTCCTTGAACACGAGCTGCATATCGTTGGCGAGCCACGTACGAAGTTCAAACGCCTGTGCGGCCGGCGGCGCGGTATGCGGATCGATTCCCATCGCCTTCACTTGTCGTGCGAAAGCCTGCGAGCTCACCACCGCGCGGTTGAACCAGGTACCCACGCCGTCTTCGATATGCGCCGGTAACGTGACCTCACACGAACTCGCCTCTGCGTTCAGCACATTCAGATTGTCCGGCGTACCGACTACCGGGTAGATGGTGTACCTGAATTGCTTGCCTCTGTCGGCTTCCTCGATGCGCGCGTCCCACCACATGAATTTTTGAATCGGCGCGATATTCGAAGGCGCATCGGGTTTCCCGTCCGGCACGGGCCCCTTGAACGTGATTCGATTAGGGAGCCAGCTGCTCGTCTCATGGCATTTACCGTCCGGGCTAGTGAAGCCCGGGGCGCGTTCAATAGCGAAACCGAGGAAGTCGGCACGTGTCGCACCGTCCGGCCAGTCGAGCGCGAGTAAAACCAGCGTCGGGGAGAGATAGCTGCGGACCTTCGTCGACATCGTTCACCTCTGCTGTATTAGCCAAGGGCCCCAGTTTCAACCATCAGTTTGTTGAAACGGTGAACGAAGCATGTTGCCTGGATGTCGTTTCGATGACGCTGCCGGGAGCCGCAATAAAGTCACTTACTGCGGCGTGATATCTCTTTGCACCCGATGAATATGCCGCTCGACATAGAACGCCGCCGCATCGGCGTCTCCACAGACAATGGCTTCGTAAATCAGACGATGCTCGGCAACGTACAGCCGAATGCGAGCCGGGTCGTCAATCCCATCGTCCTTGAGTCGCTTGCACAGCGACTGGCCCATGGTCGATGCAATTTCTTCCGCGAGCGGTCATCGTGAGTTCTCGGTGCGCCTTGAGTTGTTCTCAAACATACCACTTTCGCGACCACTCCTGCTGGCCTTGGCGGCATGTTCATGCGAAGAAACCAATTTTCCGGACCTGACGAGACTTTTTGGTCTAGTTTAAGTCCACATTGACACATTTCGTGCTATCCACCACAAGTGGTATAGATTGGTTCCACATTGCGCCCGAGAAATGGACGGCCTGCCGGTTCCGTACGGCCAGTGAGTCAATAGCGTAAAAACATCATGAAGACTACTCGCACCATAACGACCGTCGAAGTGCATACCGGCGGCGAAGCGTTCCGTATCGTCACCAGCGGATTGCCTCGCCTGCCCGGCGACACGATCGTGAAGCGTCGTGCGTGGCTCAAGGAAAACGCCGACGAAATCCGCACCGCGTTGATGTTCGAGCCGCGCGGTCACGCCGATATGTACGGCGGCTATCTGACCGAACCGGTCAGCCCGAGCGCCGACTTCGGCATCATCTTCCTTCACAACGAGGGCTATAGCGACCACTGCGGACACGGCGTGATCGCGCTGTCCACCGCAGCGGTCGAGCTTGGCTGGGTGCAGCGCAGTGTTCCGGAAACGCGTGTCGGCATCGACGCTCCCTGTGGCTTTATCGAAGCCTTCGTTCAATGGGATGGCGAACACGCGGGCAACGTGCGATTCGTGAACGTCCCCTCGTTCATCTGGAAGCGCGATGTGACTGTCGAGACGCCGTCCTTCGGTACGGTGAAGGGCGACATTGCTTTCGGCGGCGCGTTTTATTTCTATGCTGACGGCCAGCCACATGAGCTCGCCGTGCGCGAGTCGTCGGTCGAGGAACTCATCCGCTTCGGCGCAGAGGTGAAGGAAGCCGCGAACAAGGCCTACCCTGTCGAGCATCCCGAGATTCCCGAAATCAACCACATTTACGGGACCATCATCGCCAATGCACCGCGGCACGAAGGCTCGACGCAAGCCAACTGCTGCGTGTTCGCGGACCGCGAAGTGGACCGCTCACCGACCGGTTCCGGCACGGGTGGACGCGTCGCCCAGTTGTACCTGCGTGGCGAACTCGGCAAAGACGAGACCCTCGTGAACGAGTCCATTATCGGCACGGTTTTCAAGGGACGCGTGCTCAGCGAAACGACCGTCGGCGACTTCGAGGCAGTGATTCCCGAAGTCGAAGGCAACGCGTTCGTGTGCGGCTTCGCGACCTGGATCGTAGACGAGCGCGATCCGCTGACATACGGATTCCTTGTCCGCTAGCCCCTCTTCCTCTTGGTACCTGGCAGCCCGGAACGCTGTGAATTGAGAGTCCGCGCTTTTTTTACAAATCGGAACATGCGAAATAACGCGCCGTTACGAAAATCGCACGGCCGTTGCACCTGTGTCCGGGCTCGCCGCCTACACTCCGAACCGTGCTCACCAGAAACGCACGACAGGTGCGAAGGAGTAGTGAAATGAAAAGGACGATTCTCGGCGTGGTACTGGGCGCGGCCGCACTGGCTGCTTCGAGCGCAGCGTTTGCGCACGTCGATCTGGCCGTGGGCGTCGCACTGCCTGGCGCCGCCTACGCTCCGGCTCAGCCCGTGTACGTTGCTCCGCCGCCTGCCGCCTATGCGCCTCCTCCGGTCGCGGTGGCCTGGCGCGGCGACGACGACTGGCGCGCGCGTCAGTGGCGGGAACACGAATGGCGGGAGCACGAGCGTCGCGAACACCAATGGCGTGAGCGCGAGTGGCACGATAATGGCCGCTGGGGCTATTGAGCCGGTTCCAAAGCTAATATTTCACACAAGTGTTTATCATGAACGTCAATAATCGAATCAGGGTGCTTGCCGCGGCGGCAACTTTAGGCCTCGCGGCAGCCAGCAGCGCACATGCCGCCGGCTGCCTCAAAGGCGCTGTCGTGGGTGGTGTAGCCGGACATTATGCGGGCCACCACGCCGTTGCTGGCGCCGTTGGCGGCTGCATCGTGGGGCATCACGTTGCGAAAAAGCATGCGGAGGAACGGGCCGCAGAACATCAAGCCGAGCGCGCCCAGAAGCTCAACACCTGATTCCCGCCGGACCTTTCGCGACAGCCGCCGGGGACGCCTATTCAAGCTGTGATATCGTGGCGGCACGCGACTTGCGCTATATTCTGCTCAAGAGTTGCATTCAGAGCGAAGCACAACTAGAAATGGACGAACGAAAACGCGAAAGCATCGTGGCCTATCTGCGGCGTCGGATGGCCGAATATGGTATTGAACCCGAAGATGTTGCTGCGTCAATGGCAGCAGACGCCGCGCAAATGCGCGCCGCCCGTTACCGGGATGCGGCTGGCCACACGTGGGACGGCAAGGGCGACGCCCCGCGGTGGGTGGTGCAGGCGACAAGCGCGGGGCAGTCGCTCGAGCATTTTGCAGTCGGCGAGGCGGCTGAACCTGAACAGCAATCAGTGAAAGCCCCAAGCGTGGACTGGCGACAGGACCCATTTGCCGGCAGCCGCCTGGCAAAAGTCAGAACAGAGCACTCCGGCGCCGCCTGAAAGCATGACGGGTTAAACGCCGCCCCGGCGTTAAAGCAAAACTTCAGTCGAATTCGACGTCACTGTTATTGCGCAGTGCATCCAGTCGTCGAATTTGTTCCGGCAGAATCCGGCCTTGGGACAAGGCTGGCAGGTTATCGATATCAAAGAACTGAGCGGCGTCGGTTTCGGCTCCGGCTATTTTCCCCGCGCGCACGATTTCCCCAAGGAAAACCAGTTTCCAGATGTGAAACACAGAAGGCGGATGCCCGTGCTTGAGCATGTCCCACACGGCCAATAGGCGAACGACGTTCACCGTGTAGCCGCTTTCTTCACGTGCCTCTTTTGCCGCGTTCTCGGCGGGCGAAACGCCCACGTCGGCCCAACCGCCGGGCAGAGACCACAAGCCGTCCACGGACTCTCGCACGAGAAGGATTTGACCGGACTGGTTGAATACGGCGCATCTGACATCGAGTTTAGGATTCGCGTATCCCGTTTCGAGAACAAACAGCGCGGCGAGATCGCTCGTTTGCATGGACGCCATTTCCGCGAGTTGCTGATGCGCGATGCTGGCGATTTCCGTGTACCGTTCCGTGTCGAATGGGCTCGTGGCGTAGTGCAACCCCGTTTGCGCAAGTGCCAGTAGCCGGCGCGCCCGCGCGAGGCGTGCTCTCAGCGATTCGTGTTCGGCGGGCGTGGGCATCAATCGCGCCTCACTTTTGCGCCGCGGCTTCCTGATGCGCCTTCGCAAAGTCCGCCATGCTGTTGAAGCGGAAAGCGACGTTCGGCAGCCATCCGGAATTCATGGTCGCGCCAAAGCCCGGCTGCGAATGACGGCGGTAAATCCAGCATGACGCCAGACCAAATTCACTGGCTGGCTTGTGGTCGTGGAAAAGACTTTCGGCTGTGTGAAGGATCTTTTCCTTCTTGATGCCACGCTCACCCAGCTTCTCGAGCATGTATTCGAAGTTTCGCGGCGATGGCTTGTACGAACCGATATCTTCCGCCGTGAAAATGGCGTCGAACGCTACTTGCAACCTTGCATTGCTGTAGCTGAAAGTTTCGTTGTCGACGTTGGAGAGTATGACCAGCTTGTAGTGCTGTTTCAGGTACTGCAGCGCGGCTACGGTGTCTTCGAATGCCGGCCAGTTCCGCACCGACTGCCCGTACGCCATGCACTCCTCGTGCGTGAAGGGCAGTCCCCATTCCTCGGCCAGCCGCTTGTAGACGATGGGCAGCAGTTCCTGGTATCGCTTGGCCGGCGTGTACTTCTGCTGCGACGACTCGTGTCGCGCATGGGCCTCCAGAACCTGGTCTCTCGACAGCGGCACCCTGGCCCGTTCGATCAGGGACTTAAGGCCAGCGAAGATGCCGCTTTCCCAATCGATCAACGTGCCGTAGCAGTCGAAAGTCAGTGTGTCGAAGTCAGTCAATTCCACGGTTACTCCTTTCGGAAGTGCATGGCGGCGATTGCCTCGAGGAAGCGTTTCCGGAAAGCATCGACTGTTCGCGCGTAAGCTTCTCGGCCAGATCGGTGTCCTTACGCGCAACCGCGACGATGATCTCCCTTGTTCCGCTGGTCAATAACTCGGCACCTCACTGTCGGCCGCTTCCTTTGGGCTGTCAACCAGGCGGTTGCCCTTACGTGGAGCGCTTCGTCGAGCTTGCACAGGCGCTCGCGTAACGGGACACGCGCGGCGCCTCATGAACCGCGCGAAATTCAGACAGGTGCCGACGTGACGTCCGCCGTTCGCGTGGCGTGCGTGGCCCGCTTCAAACGCGTCACGCCTTCGCGAATCTCATCGACGTTCGGCGCCGCAAACGAAAGGCGCAGCGACGCGGTGTCGGGCTCGTCAGCGAAGAACGCCTTGCCGGGAACGAAAATCACCTTGTTGGCAATCGCATTCGGCAAGAGCGCATCGATCGCCACACCCGGAATGCGCGCCCACACGAACATGCCGCCTTCGGGCTGATGAAACGCGATCTCGTCGCCGAATTGCGCGCGCAAGCCATCGCAAAGCGCTTCGCACTTGCGTTGATAAGCCTGCGTGATGTGCGGAAGGTGCCGTTCGAGCGAGCCCGCCGTTAGGTAGTGCGCGGCGATAGCCTGAGTCCACGGCGTACTGCACAGGTCGACGGTCTGCTTGGCGATCACGCAGCGCCGCGCGATTTCAGCGGGCGCAATAGTCCAGCCTACGCGCAAGCCAGGCGCGACGACTTTCGAAAGACTCGAGAAGTGCACGAGCCAATCGCGTGCTCCCTGCACCTCGCTTGCCAGCGCCAGCATCGACGGCACCGCGTTGCCAGCGAAACGCAGATCGCCGTACGGATCGTCTTCGACGATCACAAAGCGGTACTGAACGGCGAGACGCAGGAGCGCAAGGCGCCGCTCGCGTGTGAGCGTGGCCCCGGTGGGATTCGCGAAGGTCGGCACCGTGTACAGCAACTTGGGCCGGACGATCGCGCCCGAAGCAAGCTTCGCGGCGAGTACGTCCACGTCGAGACCGTCGCCGTCGACAGGCACCGTCACGACATGCGCCTGCTGGAGCCTGAGCGCCTGCAGCGTGGCCGGATAGGCGGGCTGCTCGGTCAAGGCCGTGTCGCCCGGATTGAGCAGCACGCGCAACAAGAGGTCGAGGCCTTGCTGTGACCCCGTGGTGACGAGCATCTCCTCAGGAGCGCAGGTCACACCGCGGCGCGCCATCAGCGCGAGCAGTTGCGTCTTCAATTCGGGCAAACCGTCGGTCGGGCCATATTGCAGACAGCGCGTGGAAGCCTGCCATGCCTGGGCCGCTGCCGCCTGCAGTCCATCGGCATCGAACAGGTCGCTGGCCGGGTAGCCCCCAGCGAAGGAAATCATGCCTGGTTCTCCCAGGTACTTGAAAAGCTCGCGAATGGGCGAACCAGCGGGATGCTGAAAGGGTGCGGTGAAATCGTACATGGCGGACATGGAGTCGATGGCGGTTAAGCGCGGCAACGGACAAGCTTCGATTGTGGTCAGCCCTCACGGGCACATCAAACGAAATCTAATCACCACGTCATGCGGTTTGCTCATCAAGCCGGCGCGCAATAAAAAAGCCCGCTGAAATCGCGGGCGCTACTTTGTGCGTTGTGCGGCCTGCCTACGCCACCGTCACACGACGTTCTTTTCGACGATCGGCCGGTTTTCCAGCACGCGCGACCAGTCGAGCGAAGACAGATCCAGCGTCGTATACCGGCCATTGAGGATCAGCTCGCTCACGCCGCGCCCGGTTGCCGGTCCCTGCTGCAGACCGTGCCCGCTGAAACCATTGGCAAACACGCAATTGTCGATAGCCGGGTGGTAACCAATGATGGCGTTCTGGTCGAGCACGTTGTATTCGTAATAACCGGACCAGCAGTTCTCCACACGCAGCGCCTCGAAGCCCGGCACGCGGTGCGCAAGCGTGGGCCAGATCACGTCGTCGAAGATGGCGTGATCGACTTCGTCGAGCGGCAGATCGTTGGGGTCGTTCTCCGCGCTCGGCGACGTTCCCGTGATGTACGTGTTGCCCTCGGGGCGGAAATACACGCCGGACGGATCGATCAGCAACGGGCAGGTGGTAAGCCGCGCCGGCGACGACACGTTGAAAATGCTGCGGCGCCGCGCATAAACCGGAATGTCGATGTCCATCATTTCCGCGAGCTTGCGCGCCCACGCGCCGGCTGCGTTCACGAGCGTGTCGCAGGCATGGCGTTCGCCGTCGCTCGCGATCACGTGCGTGACCTCGCGGCCACTGCGCACGACGCCGGTCACATCCGCCGGCACATAGCGCGCGCCGAGCGACTGCGCCTTCTTGCGCAGCGCCTGCACGAGGCCGTAGCCGTCGAACCATCCCTCGCCGCTGCGGCCATACGCGCCGCTCGCGAGATCCTCGACGTTGAGCCAGGGAAACTTTGCGTGCAGCGCGTCGCGCGACATGAGTTCGATGTCGGCACCAAGACGCGTTTGCAGCGCGTGATTCTCGCGCAGCGTCGCATCGCCCGCTTCCGTGGCGAGGAAGAGATAACCGCCCTCGTGCAGATCGATCGACGGGCGGCTGCCGTTCACTTCGAGCCGCTCGCCAATGCCGCGCAGAAACTCGATGCCGAACAGCGACATCTGGATCGACAACGGCGTGGAAAACTGCTGCCGGATCGACGCGGCCGAAAGCGCCGACGACGAGCGCGCATAACTGGGGTCGCGCTCGAACACGGTCACGGAAACCGTTGGGTCGGCTGCGCGCAGAAAATAAGCAATAGAACTACCGATTACCCCGCCGCCAACGATAACGACTTGAGAACTCACGACTTGCTCCAGATAGCGGAAAACCGCAGCGCGCATGGGATTGGGTTTGCGCGAATCGATCCATCGACCGGGCGCACGATGCACCCGGTCACGTACCTCAAACGCGCTTATTCGACGTTGAAATCGATGCCCTGCGCGAGCGGCAGCGCCGACGAATAGTTGACCGTGTTGGTCGCACGACGCATGTAAGCCTTCCACGAGTCGGATCCCGATTCGCGCCCGCCGCCCGTTTCCTTTTCGCCGCCGAACGCGCCGCCGATCTCCGCGCCGCTCGGGCCGATATTCACGTTCGCGATGCCGCAATCGCTGCCCGCGGCCGACGTGAAGCGCTCGCTCTCGCGCAGGTCCGTCGTGAATACGCACGACGACAGGCCATGGTGGGCGGCGTTGTTAGCATCGATGGCGTCGCCGAAGTCGCTGTACTTGAGGACGTAAAGAATCGGTGCGAAGGTTTCCTTCAGGACAACTTCCGTTTGCGACGGCATCTCGACAATAGCCGGGCGAACGTAGAAGCCCTTCTCGTTGCCCGCCACCGTGTGACGCTCGCCGCCGAACACCTTGCCGCCTTCGCGCTTCGCCTGCTCGAGTGCCGACTGCATGCGGGCGAACGACTGCTCGTCGATGAGCGGCCCCATCAGCGTGCCCTGCTCCAGCGGATTGCCGATCACCACCTTGCCGTAGAGCGCTTTCAGGCGCTCGATTGCCTTGTCGTACACGCTCTCGTGCACGAAGAGGCGGCGCAGCGACGTGCAGCGCTGGCCGGCCGTGCCGACCGCCGAGAACAGGATGCCGCGCAGCGCGAGTTCGAGATCGGCTGTCGGGGAGACAATGCCTGCGTTGTTGCCGCCCAGTTCGAGCAGCGTGCGGCCGAAGCGGCGCGCGACCTCGACGCCGACGGTGCGGCCCATTTCGGTGCTGCCCGTTGCGCTGACGATGTTCGAGCGCGGGTCCGCCACGAGCTTCGCGCCCACTTCACGGCCGCCGACCACGAGGCTCGTGAGGCCTTCGGGCGCATCGCCGAATTCCTTCAACACGTCCTGCATGATCTTGTGGACGGCAACCGCGGTGAGCGGCGTTTTTTCCGAAGGCTTCCAGACCACAGCGTTGCCGCACACGAGCGCGAGCGCGGCGTTCCACGACCACACGGCGACCGGGAAATTGAACGCGGAAATCACGGTACACACGCCCATCGGATGCCACGATTCGGCCATGCGGTGGCCGGGACGCTCCGAAGCAATGGTCAGACCGTAAAGCTGACGCGAGAGGCCGACCGCAAAGTCGCAGATGTCGATCATTTCCTGCACTTCGCCCAAGCCTTCCTGGAAGATCTTGCCGGTTTCCAGCGAGACGAGGCTGCCGAGCGCGCGCTTCTGTTCGCGCAGCTCGTTGCCCAGCAGGCGCACGAGTTCGCCGCGGCGCGGCGCGGGCACATTGCGCCAGGTCTTGAACGCCTCCTGCGCCTTCGCGAGCACAGCGTCGACGTCGGCCGCCGACTGGCTCGCGACGCGGCCGATCAGTTCGCCGTTGATCGGCGAATGCACGGCGATGTCGCCCGCTTCCGCGAGCTGGGAGATACCGAGATCCGAGAGGATGGAGGAGGCTTTCATAGGTAGAATCCCTTAAAAATTTCCGATACGAAACATTGCTACTTTAGGAAACTATACACGCGCAATTTTGCGGCGACAACACGAAAATCGACGGGAATTTCGCTATGCCGCGTGTACCGCTTCCGCCCCGCTTTGCGCCATGAAAATGGCATGTGCCCGCACTGCGGGCACACCTTTGTTTTCCTATTGGAAACAATGCATTGGGGCGCCGGCAGTGCCGGCGCCCTTCAAGGTAGCAGAGGCGTGTGATCTCAGTCCGCGGTTCGCGTCGTGACCGGCACCCACGCCACGTTCTTGACCTGATACAGCGTCGAACTCGGGCTCTTCAGGTCGCCCTGGGCGTTGAAAGCGATCTTGCCCGTAATGCCGTCGTAGTTCGTGGCCTTGAGCGCGGCGTTGAACTGCGCGGGCGTCGCCGAGCCGGCCTTCTCCATCGCCGTGATCGCGACCCACGCCGCGTCGTAGGCGAACGGCGCGTAGGCGAGCATGTCGATGCCGTACTTCTGCTTGAACTTCGCCTCGAAGCCCCTACCCTTGGGCAGCGTGCCGAGCGGCTGGCCGTATTCCCACACCGAAGCGCCATCGGCGGAATCGCCGGCGAGCTTGATGAAGTTCGCGTCCATGACGCCGCCGCCCGCGAGGAATTGCGCTTTCAGGCCAAGCTGGCGCATGCGCTTGACGATCATGGCGGCCTGCGCGTCGAGGCCGCCGAAGAACACGAGATCCGGATTCGTGCGCTTGATGCTCGTGAGCTGGGCGCTGAAATCCACCGCCTTGTCGTTCGTGAACTCGCGCGCGACGATCGTGCCGCCGCTTGCCTTCACGGCCTTCTCGAACTCGTCGGCTTCACCCTGGCCGAAGGCCGTGCGATCGTCGATGATGGCAATGCGTTTCGCCTTCGTCACCGTCGCCGCATAGTTGCCCGCGTTGCCTGCGTTTTGCGAGTCGGTGGCGATCACGCGGTAGATGGTCGGCGCGCCGCTTTGCGTGATGGCCGGGTTGGTGGCGGCCGGCGTGATCATCGGAATGCCCGCCTTCGCGTAGATCTTCGAGGCCGGCAGCGTCGTGCCCGAATTGAAGTGGCCGATCACGACGGCCACGTTGTCATCCACGAGTTGCTGCGCGACCTGCACGCCGATGCGCGGATCGCTCTGGTCATCCTGCGAGTCGATCACGAACTTGACCGGCTTGCCGCCGATGGTGGGATGCGCGGCGTTGGCTTCGTCCACGGCCAGACGCACGCCGTTCTCGATGTCCTTGCCATACGCTGCCCCGCCGCCCGTAAGCGGGCTGGCCACGCCGATCTTCACGACCATTTCCTGAGCGCTCACCGCGCCGGCAACCAACATCAACGACGCTGCGATCGCGCAGCCACGACGAGAAGCGAGGAAACGAGGAGACATGCGATATTCCTTCGGTATCTGGAGCCGGCACGTGATGCGTTCGAATGGTCGCGCGGACCTTCGGCGCACTGGATTCGTCCCGCGATGCCGAGCGGCGGGACGTAAGCGGATTGTCGGCAGCCGTGCAGGCGGCATCAAACGAAATCTAATCACCACGTAATGCGCTTTTCTCATCAAGCCCGTCCACGCGGGGAATACGGCAAGGCGTGACGCGGGCCCCGCTGGCATTGGGAAATACCCGATAACGCCGATATGCCCCCTGTGCGTGGATGCCATGCGAGCCCGGATCGAGCGCACGCCAGCCCTTGCGCCGTCTGGGTTTGCGTCAGAAATCATCAACTTCGGGGCGATCGATTTACTTAGCCATGCTTGTTAATTGCTGGATGGCGCGCCAAACGTCGCGCGATACGCAAATGTTATTATCGGAAACATAGAGTACGATACGAACCATCAGCGAACCATCAGCGAACCACCAGCGAACACCCCGAGTTCCCGAATGGAAACCCCGTCCCTCAAGGCCGCCGAGAATGCTTCGGCGGAGCTGGGCAAGCGCGTCAAGGCGGCCCGGCTGAAGCACGATTACACGCTCGAGGCCGCCAGCCGCGTGTGCGGCGTGTCGCGCTCCACGCTCTCGAAGGTGGAAAACGGCGTCATGTCGCCGACGTTCGACGTGCTCCAGAAGATCGTTCACGGTCTGAAGATCGACCTCGGCGAACTGTTCGGCTCGGCGCCCAGGCCGCGCGCGAGCGGACGCCGCGCGCTCACCCGCAAGGGCGATGGGCAACAGCATTCAGCAGGCTGTTATCAGATGGAGTTGCTGGCGACGGAACTCGCCCACAAGGCGATGCACCCGTTTCGCATTCGCGTGACGGCGCACTCGCTCGACGAGTTCACGGAATGGGGCCGGCATGAAGGCGAGGAATTTCTCTTCATATTGAGCGGCTCGGTGTGTCTCTACTCCGAGCTTTACGCACCGACACATCTCGAAACCGGCGACAGTCTCTATTTCGACAGCCGCACGGGGCATGCGGCCGTCTCAACGAGCGAAGAGGACGCCGAAGTCCTCTGGCTCATCAACGAACCGCACCCGGACACGCAGGACGGCGCGCCGGGCGTTTGATCCTTCATGCTTACGCGGCGTTCGCGGTCATCTTGAAGATGCCCGTGGCGTTACCCGCATCGAAGCGCAGATCGGTCTGCCAGCGCCGCGTGACCTGATCGAACGTGCGCTTGCGCGTGATGAACTCGTAGAACGAGCCCGGCACCTCGCGCGTCACGCGCTGGCCGTCCGCCGCGCGAAACTCGCGCGTCACGGTGTCGGCTCGATAGGCCGTCTGAAACACGCGGCCCGAGCGCGAAGTCTCGACGCTGGGCTTCATCGGGCGCCCCTTGGCCTTCTCGTCGTCCGAAAGCTGAAATACGTCTTCCACGCGGTCGGTCGCGTGATTGAAGGCGTTGCCTTCCGTCGCGATCCATGCCATTTCCGCCGATTCCTGCAGCAATGTCTCGTAGTCCGAAATAGATGGCACGTCGTGCTGTCGTGCGAATGCACCGACGATCACGGGCAGCAGTTGCAGCGCCGCGTCGAGCGGCAGCGAGCCGTCGCGTTCCAGTTCGGAGAGCTGCGCCGCGGCCAGCGGCGTAAGCGGATCTTTCGATGCGCCCACCACGTTCGTCACGGCTTGCTGGAACGCCGCCGAAAAGCGCTCGGGGTGCAGCTCGCTCACGAAGAACTGCGCGATCTCGTCGGGTGCGTCTTCGTGGGCGTAGGCGCGCCCCGTCATGCCGAGCTTGTCAAGCGGATAGCGGCCATTCAGGCGAAAGCCGAGCGGCCGCAGAATGCGCGTGAACGCCGCTTCGCCGGGCGGCAGCGCGCCGTTCTGTGCCCAGCGCACCGTGCGCAGCGCGCCATGGTCGAAGTACACCGCACCGCCCTGCGCCACCGTGTCGTTCGTGTACGTGCGGCCGTTGGGAGAGCGCTCCAGCAGGTCTTCGAACAGCGCCATGTTCATCGCCTGGGCGAGTTCGGCACGCGTGACGGTGCCGCTTTCCCAGTCGCCGAGCATCGACGGAAAGTTCAGCGTTGCAAACAGGGTTTCAGTTTTCTCGCGGCCCAGCAGCGCGGACAACAAGCGTTCTACGTTCGAATTGCGCATCACCAATCTCACAGGAAACGACCGCCTGGCGGCAGTCATCAAAGGGGCCTCTGGCCATCGGTTTCGGCCAGCTATACGTAAAACGCATTATTCAAATGGTTGCGCACCGCGTAAAGCGAGTTTAAATTGTCACTTGATGAGTTTCTGGAATCACCATGCGCAAGTTCAAGATCCCGAATATCGGCGCGCTGACGGCCTTCGAAGCCGCGGCGCGGCACGAGAGCTTCACTCACGCCGCCAAGGAGCTGTTCCTCACCGAAAGCGCGGTCTCGCGCCAGATCGCCACGCTCGAATCGAATCTCGGCGTGCGCCTGTTCGTGCGCGCCAAACAGCGGGTCGTGCTCACGCGCGCGGGCCGGCTCTATAGCACCCAGGTGCGGCGTGCGCTCGAAAACCTCGATCGCGACACGCTCTCCATCATCGCGCACGGCAGCGGCGGCGGTTATCTGGAGCTCGCCGTGCTGCCGACCTTCGCGTCCGAATGGCTGCTTCCGCGCCTCAAGGACTTCTACGACCGCACGCCCGACGTGCGCGTGAACATGGGCGTGCGCACCGAGACGTTTTCGTTCGAGGAGTCGCATTTCGAAGCCGCGATCCACTACGGCAAGCCGACCTGGCCCGGCACGTCCTCCGACTTTCTGTTCGGCGAGGAAGTGGTGCCCGTCTGTTCTCCGTCACTGCTTGCGCGCCCCGTCAAGAAGGCGCACGAACTGCTCGCCTACCCGCTGCTGCACTCCACCACGCGCCCCGACGCCTGGACGCGCTGGTTCTCCGACCTCGGCGTGGAAGACAACGCCACCATGCACGGCGTGCGCTACGAACTGCACACGATGCTGATCGCCGCGGCCGCCGCCGGCCTCGGCGTGGCGCTCGTGCCGAAGTTCTTCGTTGAAGGCCAGCTCGAGCGGTTCGGCGTCGTCATTCCGTTCGAAGCCCCTGCTATTGCCGATGGCGGCTACTACTTCGTCTATCCCACCGAACTCAGCCACGGCAAGCCACTCGAGATGTTCCGCGCGTGGCTGCTCGAGCAGGCGAGCGCCTACAACGCTTCGCAAGTGCAACGCTGATCGGCGGGTCGAGTACGCGTGATATACGATCAGAAAAAAGTTTCCTATAGGAAATAGTTGAGTTAGCATCGGACCAAATTACTTCTTCGTCGCGAGACTGACATGGAAGATGTCGTCGTCATCGGTGCAGGCATCATCGGGGTCTGCGCCGCGCTCAATCTGGCGCAGCGTGGCATGCGCGTGCATATCGACGACAGCGCGCCGCCCGGTTCGGGCTGCTCGTTCGGCAACGCGGGCCTGATCGCGGTCGATCACGTCGCGCCGCTCGCGAGCCCCGAGACGATGGCCGGTCTGCCCCGCATGCTGCTGCGCCGCGACAGCCCGCTGCGCCTGCACAAACGCAGCCTGCCGCGCATGGCGCCGTGGGTGCTGGAGTTCGCCGCGCAGGCGCAGCGCCCGCGCTTTCGGCGCAACACGCGTGCGCTCGCGAGTCTCGTGACCGGTGCGGCGCAGGCCTGGCGTCGTCTGCTCGATCAGCACATCGCCGCCGACCTCTTTCGCGACATCGGCTCGCTCTACGTGTTCGAGCAACCCGTTGCGCACGCAACGGAACGCGCGCAACTCGATCTGCTCGACCGGCACGGCGTGCGCTACGTGAATCTCACAGCGGAGCAGGTACGGCGCGACTATCTACCGTCGCTCACGCCGCATATCAGCCATGCGCGCTACTTTCCCGGCATGGCCTCGGTCACGAATCCGCAGCAGGTCGTCGAGCGCATTTTCGAGGCGGCGCTCGCAGCGGGCGCGAGATTCACGCGCGCAGCCGTCGATGCGTTGCGCGCCCTCCCCGATGGCCATATCGGCGTCACGCTGAGCGGCGCGACGCACCCAGCCGCCAAGGTGCTGATCGCAGCCGGCTCGCGCAGCGCCGAACTTGCAGAGCAACTGGGCGCCAGGATTGCGCTGACCAACGAGCGCGGCTATCACGTGCAGGTCGGCGCGCCCTCGCAAGACACGCTGCGCGTGCCCGTGAGCTTCGTCGAGCGCGGCTTCACCTGTAACCCGATGGCGCAAGGTATCCGGCTTGCCGGCACCGTCGAACTCGGCGCGCGCGGCGCACCCGACTGGCGCCGCGCCGACATGCTCGCCACGCAATTCCAGACGCTCTTTCCCGGCGCGCCCGCGGTGCAGGTCGCAAGCCGCTGGTACGGCGAGCGCCCCACGCTGCCCGACTATCTGCCGATGATCGGCGAGATGCGCGGCGCACGGAACGTGTTCGTCGCGACCGGCCATCAGCATCTGGGCCTCACGCTCGGGCCGCTCAGCGGCGAACTCGTCGCACAATTGATGGCGCGCGAGACGCCCGCCGTCGATCTCGCGCCGTTTCGCATCGACCGCTTTTGAGGCCGGCGGCAGGAACGCACGCCGCCCCACACACGCATCATTCATCAGGAGAGAAGATTCGATGGAGCCCATCGCGATTTACGACGCAACCGCCACGGCGCGACTGCTCGACTTCGGCGTGCTGCTCGACGCCCTCGCCACGGCCGCGCAGGATCACGACGCGGGCCGCATTCACGCGCCCGTGCGCACGGGCGTGCCGCTCAAGGGCAACGGCGTCATGCTTTCGATGCCCGCCAGCGCCGACGACATTGCCATCCACAAGCTCGTGAGCGTGTGCCCGGCCAACACGGCGCTCGGCATGCCGACCATCTTCGGCGCGGTGACGGTGTGCAACGGCGCGACGGGTCAGCCGGAGTTCATCCTCGACGGCCCGACCGTCACCGGGCGCCGCACCGCGGCGCTCTCCATGCTGGGCGTGCGCCTCTTTCACCCCGGCGCGCCGCGTGCATTCCTGGTCATCGGCACCGGACAGCAGGCGCGATTTCATGCCCAGGCGATCGGCCAGCTGTATCCGTCGGCGACGCTCTACGTGAAAGGCCGGACCGAAGCGTCCGAACAGGCATTCCGCGCCCACTTCGCGCAGGCTGGCGTGGACGTGACGCCCGCGCACGGTGCGGCTCCGAAAGAAGTCGACGTCGTCATCGCCGCGACAACGAGCAAGACGCCCGTGTACGACGAAGCGGCACGCAAGGACCGGCTCGTGATCGGCGTGGGCGCCTTCACGCCGGACGCGGCGGAAATCGCCCAGGACACGGTGCGTGCGAGCTGCGTGTTCGTCGACGATTTCGCAGCCGCGCGCGAAGAAGCCGGTGACCTGCTGCAGGCAGGCGTCGACTGGGCGAACGTGCGCACGATCGGCTCCGCTGTAACGGACGGGGCGGCACATGACGGCGGTCCGGTGCTGCTGAAGACCGTCGGCAGCGGCGCCTGGGATCTCGCCGCGTGCCGCGTGGCCCGGCAAATGCGCTGACCCGCACGCGCGGATTAGACTCGCACATCGACCGCGCAGCACGATCCCATCCGAGACCCAAGGCAAACGGCACCATGACGACGAGCGCTCCCCAACCCGCCGTGAAAGTCCTGCGCGGCGATGTCATCGAAACCACGCATATCGCCCACATTGCCGTGGTCGACGCCCAGGGCCGCCTGCTCTACGCGCTCGGCGACCCGCATCGCATGACGCTCGTGCGCTCGGCGGCCAAGCCCGCGCAGGCGCTCGCCGTGGTCGAAACCGGCGCGCTCGAGCGCTTTGGCTTCGACGACGCCGATCTCGCGCTCATGTGCGCCTCGCATAGCAGCGAGGACCGCCATATCGAGCGGACGCGCGCGATGCTCGCCAAGGTGTCCGCCACGGAATCGGATTTGCGCTGCGGCGGCCATGTGCCGATCTCCGACGCCGTCTACAAGGCGTGGATCAAACGCGACTTCACGCCGGGCGCGGTGTGCAGCAATTGCTCGGGCAAGCACGCGGGCATGCTGGCCGGCGCCCGCGCCATCGGCGCGGCGCTGGCCGATTACCATCTGCCTTCACACCCCTTGCAGCAACACGTGAGGCGGGTCGTGGCCGAGGTTTGCGATCTTCCCGAGACGGGCGTCGAGTGGGGCATCGACGGCTGCAATCTGCCCACGCCCGCCTTCCCGCTCGACCGGCTCGCCCGCCTGTTCGTGAAGCTCGCCGATGCGCAGGACCACGCGGCCTTGCCGGGCTCGGCCGCGGCCGATGCGCGCTCGCAGGCGCTCGCCCACATCTATCGCGCCATGACGTCGTATCCGGAACTCGTGGCGGGCGAAGGCCGCTTCTGCACGACGCTCATGAGCGCGTTCGAAGGCGCGCTCGTCGGCAAGCTCGGCGCGGCGGGCAGTTATGCGATTGGCGTGCGCGCAAGCGCGGCGACCGCAACGCATACGGGCGGCCCGGCATTGGGTATCGCGGTGAAGATCGAGGACGGCGATTTGACCGCGCTCCATGCCACCGTCGTGGAAGTGCTCAGACAACTGGGCATCGGCACGCCACAACAGCTGGCACAACTAAGCAAATTCGAAGCCCCGCGCATCGTCAACACGATGGGCGTCGAGACGGGTTGCGTCGCGCCGCAGTTCTCACTCGAGCGCGTCGCTTCGTAGCCAGCACAAAATGAGCGCGCGGGCTTTGCAAGCCCGCGCCAAGATTCACAGCAACGCCACGACTTTCACGTCGCTGCGATCGGCCGATGCCACCACCTTGCCGTCCACACGGCGGAACATGAGCGTCACCGTATTCTTGCCCACACGCAGATCGTCCACTTCCAGCCAGTCGATGCCTTCGGGCAGCATGGGCTGCTCGACACGCACCTCGTTGCGCGCCGCGTCGATCGTCACGCCAAGACACGCTTCGAGCATCATGAACGGCGAGCCCGCGGCCCAGGCTTGCGGCAGGCAGGCCACCGGATACGCGGTGGGCGGCTCGCCGCGCCGGCGCGGGAACCCGCAGAACAGTTCGGGCAGACGCATGTCGAACGTCACCGCAGCCTCGAACAGCGCCTGCAAGAGGCGCACTGCTGCCGCCTTGCGGCCATAGCGCGCGAGACCGCGTGCGCACAGCGCGTTGTCGTGCGGCCAGACCGAGCCATTGTGGTACGCCATGGGATTGAAACGCGCCTGGCCCGCCGCGAGCGTACGCACGCCCCAGCCCGTGTGAAACAGCGCCGATTCGAGCACTTCCGCCACGGCGCGGCCGCGCTCCTCCTCGGGCAGCCCGAAGGCGAGCAGATGTCCGGCGTTCGACGCGAGCACGCGGCACAGATCGCCGTGGCCATCGAGCGCAATGCCGTAGAACTCCGACTCCGGCATCCAGAACTTCTCCTCTACGCAGAGGCGGATTTTGGCGGCGCGCGCGGCGTAGCGCGCTGCGTCTTCGATCTGGCCGCGATGCGTGGCGAAGCGCGACATCGTTTCGAACGCAGCGCTCGCATATGCCTGCACTTCGACGAGCGCAATCGGGCCATCGGGGAAACGGCCGTCCGCGTGGAATACAGAGTCGTGGCTGTCCTTCCAGCCCTGGTTCGCGAGCCCGCCCTCCGATTCGCGCCGGTAGTCGAGCAGACCGAGTTTATTGCGGTCGCATACACCTGCGACCCAGGCCGCCGCACGCTCCAGCGCCGGCCATAACTCGTCGATCAGCGAAACGTCGCCCGTGCGTTCGACATAAGCGCCCGCCAGCACGACGAAGAGCGGCGTGGTGTCCACCCCGCCGTAGTAGAGCGCAAACGGCACTTCGCCTGTGGCGGCCATCTCGCTCTTGCGCATTTCGTGCATGATCTTGCCGACCGCCGCGTCGCGGAACGCCGAATCCTCGCGCGCCTGATGTTCCGCGAGAAAACGCAGCACGCCCTGCGCGAGCGCGGGCGTGAGCCACAGCGTCTGCAGCGAGGTGATGACCGCGTCGCGGCCGAACGGCGTGGAAAACCATGGAATGCCCGCATACGGATACGGGCCGGTCGGCAGGTCGGTGGTGAGCAGACCGAGGTCGGCGATCGAGCGGTTGATCCACGCATTGAAGAGCGGATTGCTCGAACGCAAGTGCGCCGCCGCTCGGCGGCGTTCGCGCATCACGATATGCGAATCCACCAGCGCGGCGCGCTGAGCGGCGCGGCCCACGCGCTGCTCCTGCGAGTCCGCGAGGCAATGCGGCGGCTGGAAGATGCCCGCGCTCTGTGTGCCGGGCGCGGCGCCGGGCATGGCCTCGACTTCGATCGCCACCGTGAGATAGATCGAGACGCAGGCCTGCGCGGGCAGATCGACCGTGAAGTCGGCGCGATCGGCGAGGAGTTTGTTCGGCGTGGGCGAGAACTCGATACGCACGCGCCGCGCAACCTTGTCGAGGCCGATGTATTCGAGCCGGACTTCGCCGTCTTCGACTCGCGGCGGCATGAGCGTGCCGCGTTTTTCGCGCTTCAGGCCGCGTACTTCGAACATGTCGCGGAAGTCGCTCGCGAACGAGATGGAAAGCGGCACCACGGCGTCTTCCGTGCCGTAGTTCGTGAGCTCGATGGCCTCGGTCATCATCGTGCCGGAGAGCACGCGCTCGCGCTGCACGTGAATCACGCCTTCGGGCGTGGTACTGCCGCCGAGCGGCGGCAGCGGACGATTGGTCAGGTGGGCCGTGAACACGGCGTTGTCGCTGCTCACGCTGCCCGAGAGCAGTGAGGGCACGCGTCCGCCGAAAGTGAGGCGCAGCGACGAGAGCACGCGCGTGTCGTTGACGAACAGGCCGTCGTCGATGCCGGTGATGTCGCCGAGCGGATCGTTGACGATGAAGGTGCCGCCCGACTTCAGCACATGCTGGTCGGCGCTTGCGACCTCCGGCGTTTCGGGCGCGATGAACGCGCTGTCGGTTTCCCGCGTGTCCTGGTCGGGATGATCCACGCCGCTTGAGCGCGTGACGCCGCCGAGTGTTTCAGGATCCTGCATTGCGTGCCTCCTGGGTGCCATGCAAAGGGTTACGGTACGGTTCGCTTGCGGTTGATTGTAGTGGCTTCGGCGCACGTGTTGGGCGAATGCGCAAAGAACGGCCGAAAGATACGCGCGAAATGAGTGGCAAATCGCAGTGCGGAGCAAGGAACGTGCGCGGAAAAAATTGCGGGCGCCGGCACGACGTAACGTGCGGGCGCCCGTGGAGGCCATGCGCTCGCGCCGGAAGCGGCGCGCGCCGTGAGGATCAGCGTTGCGAAATCGGCTTCGCGACGCGCGGCGTTTCGCCGATGAAGAGTTGGCGCGGACGGCCGATTTTCTGCTCGGGGTCGGCGATCATTTCGTTCCACTGCGCGATCCAGCCCACCGTGCGTGCCATCGCGAAGATGCAGGTGAACATCGAGGTCGGGATGCCCAGCGCGCGCTGCACGATGCCCGAGTAGAAGTCGACGTTCGGGTACAGCTTGCGCGACACGAAATATTCGTCTTCCAGCGCGATCTTTTCGAGCTGCATGGCGAGCTTGAACAAAGGATCGTCGTGCAGGCCCAGTTCGTTGAGCACTTCGTAGCACGTTTCGCGCATGAGCTTCGCACGCGGGTCGTAGTTCTTGTACACGCGGTGGCCGAAGCCCATCAGCTTCACGCCCGAGTTCTTGTCCTTCACCTGCTCGATGAACTTCGGGATGTTATCGACCGAGCCGATTTCTTCGAGCATGTTCAGTGCGGCTTCGTTCGCACCACCGTGCGCCGGGCCCCACAGGCAAGCGATGCCCGCGGCGATACACGCGAACGGATTCGCACCCGACGAACCGGCCAGACGCACGGTAGACGTCGAAGCGTTCTGCTCGTGGTCGGCGTGAAGGATGAGAATGCGGTCGAGCGCGCGCACGAGCACATCGTTGACCTTGTACTCCTCGCTCGGCGCGGAGAACATCATGCGCATGAAGTTCGCGCTGTACGACAGGTCGTTCTGCGGATACACGAACGGCTGGCCGATCGAGTACTTGTACGCCATGGCGACGAGCGTCGGCAGCTTCGCGATCATACGGATCGCCGACACCTCACGATGCTCCGCGTTGTTGATGTCGAGCGAGTCGTGATAGAACGCGGACAGCGCGCCGACCGCCGCCACCAGAATCGCCATCGGATGTGCGTCACGGCGGAACCCCCGGAAAAAGAAGTGCATCTGCTCGTGAACCATCGTGTGGTTCGTCACCGAGGCCACGAATTCGTCCTTCTGCTGCTGCGTGGGCAGCTCGCCCTTGAGCAGGAGGTAGCAGCTTTCGAGGAAGTCGGCGTTTTGCGCGAGGTTGTCGATCGGGTAGCCGCGGTAGAGCAGCTCGCCCTTGTCGCCGTCGATATAGGTGATCGCCGAGTTGCACGACGCCGTGGACATGAAGCCCGGGTCATACGTGAACATGCCGGTCTGGCCGTACAGCTTGCGGATGTCGATCACGTCCGGGCCCTGGGTGCCCTTGTAGACCGGCAACTGCACGCCTTCAGCGTGGCCGGGAATCGTGAGCGTGGCGTGTGTCTTCGAATCGATCATTGTGTGTCCTTGAATTGCTGTCACATCGCAATACTTCGCGCATAACCTCGCGCAACAGGACGCAGCCGCCGGAATGGCCGGCATCGCTGCGACCGCTTGCCGCATTCTACGGCGCGGTGCAGCATCGATTGATAGTGCAGCCAGCAACAATCCCTCTTCAACGCCGCAACACTGCGAAGCTTGCGGCTTCCTTAACGCCGATTCCTGCAACAATATTTTGCTCTTGCAGCGCAACATGTCGCACCCCATCTTTGCGATACTGCTTGACATGCAAGGGTTTTCCATTACTTGCATTTTGTAATCCAGCCTGATCTCACGGGCGGCCGTTTTCACCGCCACGCGCGCTTAAAGCAAAACGTAAGGAAGCAACAGATGAACATCTCGGTCGATACCCTGTTCGCAGAAGACGAACAAGCAGAGGGCGCCGTTGTCACGGCACTCAATCACCAGGACATCGTGGTCGCACTGTCGGCTGCGCTCGCCAGCGAACGCGTGGCCGTGCTGCACATGCTGTATCCGCGCACCGACGCGCGCACGCACCGCAGCCTCGATCACCTCGTGGACGCGCTCAACGGCCACGGCCTGCACCAGGTCGCCCGCCTCGTTTCGCAGGAAGCGCACTATCTCGTGTTCAAGGATCCGGTGAAGGCATGGAAGGCCTTCCACGAAATCCGCAACGATTCGCTCGCGATCGGCGTGCACCTCTACTACGCGGGCCTCGTCGGCGAGGCTGCCGAGCACAAGCTCGACGCCCACGCGCACGGCCGCGACTAGGCGAGAGTCCTTCGGACTACGGTATTTCTCGCAGCAACGAAAAGGGGCGGCCGCATCGCGTGGCCGCCCCTTTTTCGCATCGCGTGAATCAGCGCGCGTCAGCGCCCGTGGCCGCTCACGAAGCGGTCGATCAACTCGTTGAACGCCGCGGGCCGCGCCAGATTCATCCCATGCGATGCGCCCGCCACACTCGCGCGGCGCGCATCGGGCAGCCAGGCGTCGAGCGCGGCCACGGCCCGATGAAACACTTCCGGGCTCAGCTCGCCGTCGATCAACAGCACGGGGCATTGCACCTCGGCGGCTTGCTCGCGCGAATACGCAGGCAGCGGATCCTGAAACTGCGGCCCAAGCGTGTGTGCGTTGTCGGTGGCCATGCGGCGAAACCCATGTGTGCTCTTCACCCAGAAGCCGGGCCGGCTCACCGAATCGACGAACAACTCCAGCCCCGCGTCCACCTGGCCCGACTCGATCAGCGCCACGGCGCGGGCGCGCAGCGCATTGACGTTCTCGGGCAGCGTGGCGAGCGTCTGGCCCGGCTGCTGGACCGGCCCGCCAGGATCGGCGAGCGTGAGCGTGCGCACGTGCTGCGGATGGCGCCGCGCGAACTGGAACGACACGAGGCCGCCGCGCGAATGCCCGATCACATGCGCCGGGCCGGCGCCCAGGGCATCGACGAACGCCGCAAGCTCATCCGCATGCTGCCGCCAGCTGAACGGCAGGCCGCGTGCCGCCTCCGCGGCGGGCCAGTAGTGCGTGAGACTCACCGAGACACAGCGATACTGCTGCGCGAGGCCGGCCAGCTGCGGCTGCCAGTAGCGGTAGTCGCAAAGCGAGCCGTGCACGAAGAGAAGAAGTTCGCCCGCGCCTCGTTCGACATAGGGCATGGGCAGGCCGCCGGGCAGTTCGATGAACGTACCGGGGGCCGGAAAGGCGGCTGGATTCACGGCTGGACGATGTGGAGACAACGGGACAGCGGCGCATTGCAACGGACAACGGCCTACGGGCAGTCCATCGCGGCGCACGCCGGCAAAGTGGCGTATTGTCCCATGCCCGCGGCGCCAACAGCGGTCAAGCCGGCGCCCTCGCGAAGCGGCCTTGCCTCGTGCGCCGGCTTGGGCCGTTATTCGACCATTTCGAAAGCGTGCTCGCTCATGAGCGAGGCCGCCGCGCCCGCGCCGCGCACCGCGCAGGTGAGCGGCTCGTCGGCCACGCGCACCGTCACGCCAAGTTCGGAGGCTAGGCACTGGTCGAGCCTGCCGAGCAGCGAACCGCCGCCCGTGAGCACGATGCCGCTATCGGCGATATCGGTGACGAGTTCGGCGGGCGCGGTCTCCAGCACCTGCCGCACCGTGTTGATCACCACGCGCAACGGCGCGGCGAGCGCGTCCACCACGTCGTGGCTCGTGATCTCGACCGTGCGCGGCAGACCGTCTTCCATGCTGCGTCCGGTCGCGCGGATGCGCTCGATGGGCTCGCCGTAGAGCGCGCAGCCAATCGTCTTTTTCACGTGTTCCGCGGTCTGTTCGCCCAGCACGACGCCATAAAGCGTGCGCACATGATCGACGATGGCGCGGTCGAACTGGTCGCCGCCCACGCGCACCGAACCGCTGCACGCCACGCCGCCTAGCGCGACGATGCCCACTTCCGTCGTGCCGCCGCCGATATCGACGACCATCGAGCCCGTCGCCGCGTGCACCGGCAAACCCGCACCGAGCGCCGAAGCCAGCGACTCGCCGATCAGGTTCACGCTCGCCGCGCCTGCCGCGAAGGCCGCCTCGCGAATCGCGCGGCGCTCGACGCGCGTCGCGCCCGCCGGCACGCACACCGTGAATGCCGCACGGCGGCCGAGCAGACGGCGCGGCTGCGCCATCGCCACGAAGCGGCGCATCATGTGTTCGGCAGCAGAGAAGTTGGCGATCACGCCGTGCGAGAGCGGCCGCACCGTCTCCATATTGGCCGGGGCGCGGCCAAGCAGATCCTTCGCCTCGCGGCCCACCGCGGCCACCGTCGTCTCGCTCGCCCCCGCGCGCCGCTCGAAGCAGACCACGGAGGGCTGGTTCAGCACGATGCCCTTGTCGGCGGTGTAGATGAGCGTGTTGGCCGTACCGAGATCGAGCGCCACGTCCTGGCGGAACAGCCTTTTGGAAAAAATGGATTGCGGCTTGGCTCGGGCCATATTGGTCTGAAGTTCGGTTCTTTTTGGCGACCCGGCAGACGACGCGCCGCCGGATGGCATTCCCGATGGCGGCCTCGTCCAGGCAGCGCGAACCAGCCGCGCGCCGGGCGGAACGGGCCTACGCGGCCCATAAGGTCGCGGCGACTCCCCGTATTAACGGCCGCGACCGGCGCGAACTTTAGCCGGTCCAAAAACAACTGCCTAGGTTATGCGGAAAATATGGCCGAAATACGACACTACGGGCTTATGCCACTGCCAATTTGTACCGATTTAGCCCGCCGATGCCGGCCGATACCTGCTGATTAACGGGGACCGACCTCGTCCCCGCCAGCGACCGGATCGGTCTCGCGATTAGCCGCGCGCGAGCGCGCGCACCAGGGCGTCGCGCCCAAGCATGACGCCCTGCGGCGTAATCGTGTGGCCGACGCCCGGCAGCGCGAAAGCGGTGACCGCGAAGCCCGCGTCGCTGAACGCGGCGGCGGCGCGCTCCAGTTCGCTCGCCGGAATCACTTCGTCGTCCTCGCCGTGCACGAGCGTGAGCACCGTGCGACTTTTCGCGACCACGGGCGTAACGAGCCGGCCCGCATACGCGACCACGGCCGCCGCGCCCGCCGCCTGTGTGGCCACGTGGTACAGCGACATGATCGAGCCTTGCGAGAAGCCCACCAGCGCGAGCGCGTCGTGACCGAGCCCCCAATGGGCGAGTTCGGCGGCGAGCCGCCGCTCGAACACCTGCGAGGCGGCAACGACGCGCGCCTCGCGATTGGTCTCGCTGATGTCGCGCAGGCTGAACCACTGGCGTCCGCCGAAGCCGCCGTCGAACGGCTCGCTGCCGTCGAGCGACGAGAACGCGACGCCCGGCAGCGCGTCGCGCCACACGTCGGCGAGCGGCGTGAGGTCCTGTGCGTTGCTGCCTACCCCGTGCAGCAGCACGACGAGCGCGTGCGCGGCGCCATCGGCCGGCGCCAGACGCCAGCCCCCTTCGAATGCTTCCCAGCTCATGGTCGGACCTCCCCTGTACTGACGATCGTATTGTGTGTCCAGCGCACGCATTTTGCGCGGCGCGCGGCAGGCGCAAGGATACGCTCGCCGCGCTACGCGTGTACGAAAGACTCCATTTCCCGGCGTTACATAAAGCCGCAACGGCAACCCGATCGCGCGCGAAAGCCATTCGCAAGCCCCATGACCCTGCGCCGCATGGGGATGCTCCGCGGCTGGCGATGACAAAAGGCGATTACAGGTATCCTGTGCCGCAAACCGAATACGCGGAGAACACGCTTGAATCAGCCCGCCGCATCATCGGCGCCGCCCGCGCCGCCGCCGCCGCTCCAGGGAGGCAGTCTGGTCCTCGGCACTATCGCGGTCTCGCTCGCGACCTTCATGAACGTGCTCGACACGTCGATCGCCAACGTCGCCATTCCGACCATCTCCGGCGACATGGGCGTTTCCGTCGACGAAGGCACATGGGTCATCACCGTGTTCGCGGCGGCCAACGCCGTTTCCATTCCGCTGACCGGCTGGCTCACGCAGCGTTTCGGCCAGGTGCGCCTGTTCGTCACCTCGATCCTCTCGTTCGTGCTGGCGTCGTGGCTGTGCGGCATCGCGCCGACCCTGCCGTTTCTGCTCGTCGCGCGCGTGCTGCAAGGCGCCGTGGCCGGCCCGCTCATTCCGCTTTCCCAGGCCGTGCTGCTCGGATCCTGGCCGAAAGACAAATCGTCCACCGCGCTCGCCTTCTGGGCGATGACCACGACCGTCGGCCCGATCGCGGGACCGGCGCTCGGCGGCTGGATCACCGATAGCTACAACTGGTCGTGGATCTTTTACATCAACATTCCAGTGGGCCTCTTCGCGGGCTTCGTCACGTGGACGATCTATCGCAACCGCGAGTCACCCACGCGCAAGCCGCCTATCGACGTCGTGGGCCTCGGTCTGCTCATCACCTGGGTTGCTTCGCTGCAGATCATGCTCGACAAGGGCAAGGACCTCGACTGGTTCAACTCGCCGGTGATCGTGACGCTCGGCATCCTCGCGCTCATCAGTTTTGCGTTTTTCCTCGTGTGGGAGCTGACCGAGGAGCACCCGATCGTCGATTTGCGTTTGTTCGGACAACGTAACTTCCTCGGCGGCACGATTGCGATTTCAGTGGCGTACGCGGTGTTCTTCGGCAATCTGGTGCTACTGCCGCAATGGATGCAGGAGTACCTCAACTATCGCTCGGTGGACGCAGGCCTCGTGACCGCGCCGCTCGGCGTGTTCGCGGTGATCCTGTCTCCGGTCGTGGGGCGCCTGTTGCCGCGCTCCGACGCGCGCATCATCGCGACGATCGCGTTCGTGATGTTCGCGGGGGTGTTCTACATGCGTTCGCAGTACGTGATCGAAATCGACACCTTCCATCTCGTGCTGCCCACGCTGCTGCAAGGCATCCCCATGGCGCTCTTCTTCGTGCCGCTCACGGCGATCATTCTCGCGGGGCAGCCCCCGAGCCGCGTGCCGGCGGCGGCTGGCCTCTCGAACTTCGTGCGCGTGTTCTGCGGCGCAGTGGGCACCTCGATCGCGACCAACGCCTGGAACAACCGCACGATCCTGCATCACGCGCGACTCACGGAACAAGCCTCGGTCAATAACCCGACTTTCGTGCAGGCGATGGACCAGACCCAGAAGGTGCTGAATATGAGCGAGCCCTCCGCACGCGCGCTGTTCGACTTCCAGCTCACCACGCAGGCCGCCATGATGGGCCTGAACGACATTTTCCATATCTCGGCGATCATCTTTCTCGTGATCATTCCGCTCATCTGGATCACGAAGTCGACGAAGGGCGGCGCAGGCGGCGGCGCAGCAGGGGCGCATTGACCCGAGAGGTCGAGTCAGGGCGCGCAATGAAGCCGTGGCGGTAAGCGCGAGCCGCTACAATCGCGGGACCGCGGCGGGCGCTCTGCCGCGATTGCCTGGCTCCCTCCCATGAATCACACGTTCGACTACACGCCCATCCTCGACGCCATCCATCACGACCTGCAGCCGTATATCGGCACGGGCCGCGTTGCCGACTACATTCCCGAACTCGCCACGGTGCGCGCCGATCACTTCGGCATGGCTATCGTCACGGTGGACGGCCAGGTGTACCGCACCGGCGACGCCGATGTGCGCTTTTCCATCCAGAGCATTTCGAAGCTGTTCGCCTGCACGCTCGCGTTCCAGCTGCTCGGCGACGTGCTCTGGCAGCGCGTGGGCCGCGAGCCTTCGGGCACGGCATTCAACTCGCTCGTGCAGCTCGAATTCGAGGCGGGCAAGCCGCGCAACCCGTTCATCAACGCGGGCGCGCTCGTCGTGACCGACGTGCTGTGCCGCCGCTTCGTGCAGGCGGAAACCGCGCTCGTCGATTTCATGCGGCGCCTTTCGGGCGAGCCCGGCATCGGCTACGATCTGCGCGTCGCGCAGTCGGAACTCGCGCACGCCGAACGCAATCGCGCGATGGCGCATTTCATCGCAAGCTTCGGCAACCTGGAGATGCCCGCCGATACCGTGATCGACGCGTATTGCCGCCAGTGCGCGATCTCGATGAGCTGCGTGGAACTGGCGCGCGCAGCACTCTTTCTGGCCAACGGCGGCGTCTCGCCCGCGAGCGGCGAACCCGTGCTCGACGCAAGTTCGGCCAAGCGCCTTTCCGCGCTGATGCTGACCTGCGGCACCTACGACGCGGCCGGCGACTTCGTGTACCGCGTCGGTTTGCCCGCGAAGAGCGGTGTGGGCGGCGGGATCATCGCGGTGCTGCCCGGCGAATTCGCGGTGTGCGTGTGGTCGCCGGGCCTCGACGCGACGGGGAATTCGCTGGTCGGCTCGCTGGCGCTGGAGTGGTTGACGACGCGCACCGGGCGCTCGATTTTCTGAGGCTGGGGTGAACGTCATCCGGTCAGCATCCGCAAGCCCTGCGTGACGACACAGCCTTAGAGCGGCGGCCGCTCGAGCGTGAGCCAGCGCTGCACGGAGGGCCTCTGCCACTGAGCCAGGGCGTATTGCGCCAGCCGATGCGGCACCGGATCGCCGTTCAGTACCAGACGGTTCAGCATCAACGCGAGGTCCACGTCGGCGATCGACCACTCGCCGAAAAGATGCTTCTCGCCTTGAGCGAGCAGCGCGTCGGCCATCGCGAAGAGCTTCTCCGCCGCGAGTTGCGCCGCGCCGGAAAGGGGCGCCGTGGTCGGGCCGTAAAACACAACCTCGGTCGAGCGCTCCTGGCGGATCGGCATGAGATCGCTGCGCAGCCACGCCTGAACCTGGCGCGCGCGGGCGCGCTGTTGCCGGTCCGCCGGATAAAACGCCACGCCGGGGAAGGTTTCTTCGAGATACTCCGTGATCGCCGAGGACTCCGACAGCGCGAAGCCGTCGTGGATCAGGGTCGGCACGCGCCGCGTGAGCGACTTCGCCGCGAATTCCGGCTGCTGGTTTTCGCTCTTCGCGAGATCGACCGTCGAAAGCTCGAACGCGAGCGCCTTTTCGTGCAGCGCGACGAAGACGGACATCGCGTAGGGACTGGCGTACTGGGCGTCGGCGTAGAGGTGGAGAGCGGGGTTGGTCACAGTCGGCTCCGTTGTTGGCGCCGACGATAGTAGCAAGCCCAGCCGCCGTTGCGCTCGGCCACCGGCAGGCTGATCGACTCAGCCTGCCCCGCTTAAGCCGTCGCCGAGACCAGCCCCGTGGTCTTGCCGCTCGCGACCATCAGCTGCGCCAGCGAAGTCTGCACGCTCGCCAGTTGCGACGCGATCTGGCTGACCTGGCTCGCGTCCGATTGCGACGCCGAGCTCAACGCGCTCTGCGCATTCTGGATCTGCGCCTTGATCTGGCTGATCTCGCCCGAGTTCGAGCCTTGCGCCGCGGCGCTGGATGTCTGCGACGACACCTGTGCGAGCTGCGCCTGAAGCGACGCGATGAGCGCGTTCAATTCGTCGACTTCGCTCGAAGACGAACTGCTGGAGGATGCCGCTGCGCCTCCACCGCCGCCGCCCGACTTCGAAGACGCCGAAGTGCTCTGCGTCGAAGTCGAAGTCGACGTCGACGTGGTGCCGCTGCTGGGTGTGCTCGTCGACGAACTCGTCGTGCTGCTGTCATTCGGGTTCGACGATGCCGCGCCCGAGGAAGCGCCGTTGCCTGCGCCGCTCGTCGAAGCCTGCGTGCCGCCGCCGTAGGCGGTCGTCGTGGTCGTCGTCGCGGTAATGGGTTGAATCTGCATGGAATCTTTCTCGCCGTAAGTCAGGGGCTGCGCAGCGCTGCCGAATAACGCCCTATCCGTGTGTTATCGGCAAGCTTGACGGTTTCTTGAGCGCTGTCCGTGCCGCTTTTATCGCGGGGCGGTCGTGGCCTGCTTACACCATGATGTATCCGTGCCGCATGCCGAGCATCACCGCCTCGGTGCGATTGGTCGCGCCGAGTTTGCCGAAGATGGACGAGAGGTGCGATTTCACCGTGTTGTCCGAGATGTCGAGTTGCCGGGCGATCTCCTTGTTGCCGAGTCCGTCGGCGAGCATCGCCAGCACTTCGATCTCCCGTAGCGACAAGGCTTCGAACGGTCCGCCGGATGCCGACTGGCGCAACGGTTTTCGTCCAGCGAGCAGCCTTGCGAGGATGTCGGGCGACAGCACGCACAGGCCGGCGGCCGCCGCTTCGATGGCCGCGACGATCTCGGCGGGCGTCACGTCGCGCGACAGGATTGCCGTCGCATAGGCGGGCAGTTCGTCGAGGAACGCGTCGCTATCCGGGTCGTCGAGCAACAGGACCAGCGCCGCTGGTGCGTGGCCTGGGTCGAACAGCGTCTTGAGCGCGTCGCTCGCCTGAGGCTCGATGTCGGCTACGACGACATCCGGCACCGAACCGGCGAGGTAAGCGGCGAGCGTTTCGGCGTCGGCGGCGCTACCGAGGAACGCGAGTGCCGGCTGCGCCTCGACGATCGCCTCGAGGCTCCCACGCACCTCCGGCGATGCCGCGATTACCGCCACCCGCACCGGCCCCATGGGTTCCATCGTTCCATCCCACATATCGCCGTGTCCCGGACCTCACCTGCATGCATGCCGTTGGGGCCGTTCGCCCACGGCGACCGTGCACGCGTGGCGCTCGCCGCCCCGGATCAACGTGACTGGCAACGGCTGCCCGATGCCCGTCGAGCCCAGCGCGGCGTGCAGGTCACCGATGTCGCGGCAAGGTTGGCCGTCCAGTTCGATCAGCACATCGCCGATGAGCACGCCTGCCTGTTCCGCAGGACCGCCCGGCGCAAGCGAGCTGATCAGCAATCCGCTATTGAACGACAGGTTCATTTTCTCCGCCCATGCGTTCGGCAGGCTGACCTGCTGTGTGCCGACGCCAAGGTAGCCCCGCGAGACGCGTCCCTTGGCCAGCAGTTCGTCGGCGACACGCTCCACCGTCATCGCGGGAATCACCATGCCGGCGCCGCGCATCAGTCCCGACGTGCAGATGCCCACGACCTGACCGCGCATATCGGCGAGCGCCGCGCCCGAGAACCCCGGGCGCAGACCGCCGTCCAGCCGCACGAATGCGTCGAGCTGGCCGCCTCGCCACGTGCGCCAGGCACCACCCGTGCTGCCGATCACGCCAAAATCCGCGCTGACGCCGAGTTCGTCGGCACGCGCGACGGCGAGCGCCAGATGACCCGGCTTCAGTGAGCCGGCATCGCCGGACTCGACCGGGCCCAGGTCCACGCCGTCCAGCTTCAGCACGGCGAGGTCCGTGCCCGGATCCTGGCCTGCGAGGACCGCGGCAACCGTACGACCGTCGCTCAAGGTGATTTCGATCCCCTCCTCGCGCCGGATCGTATGGGCAGCCGTCACGACGACGCCATGGCGCCAGATTACGCCACTCGACGGCATGCGATGCCGGCCATGGATTGCCACGACGCTCTGCCCGACTCGCGCGACAATGTCGGCCAGACCGTCCGAGAGAGCCATCAAAGGATTTGCGCCCGAAGATGTCGTTTCCATTTCACGTCTCCTGCCAGTGTGGGTTCACCATTCGTGGGTTCACAATGACAGAACGACGGGCGGCGCGCACCACCCAAATGGGTAGTCGTAGCGATGCAGATCACACGGAGTCAACGTGGGAGGAAGGCCATGAGTACGCTTGCCAGATTCACATCGGGCGTCCGGTGCACGCGCCTGTGGTGGATGGCCGCGATGACCGCGGCGCTCTGTTTGCTGGGCCAGGGCGCTTTCGCGCAAGCGGACGTCAGGGCGACGAGCCTGCGCGAAAAGTACCAGAGTCTCACGCAGCAACTCGCGCAAAACCAGTTCCAGCGCCCGCTATACCTCGAATCGCAGGAGTTGCCTTCGGCACTCAAAGGGGACATTTACGGTGTGGTCAACTTCCCTTTCGCGACGGTCAGCGACACGCTCAACCATCCGACTCAAGGGCCGGCCAACTGGTGCGATGTGCTGATCCTGCACTTGAACATCAAGTACTGCCATGCCTCGACCGGCGCGAGCGGTACGGTGCTCGCGGTGAATATCGGCAAGAAAACCGAGGAATCGCTTACCTCATCCTACCGCGTGCAATTCGCCTGGAACCAGGCAGTGAGCAGCCCTGATTATTTTCGCGTGGAGCTTTCCGCCGCCACGGGTCCGCTGAGTACGAAAGACTACCGGATCGTGGTGGAGGCCATACCCGTGGGCGACGATCGGACCTTTATTCATCTGACTTACGCCTACGGTTACGGCACGGCCGGCCGGCTTGCCATGAAAGCCTATCTGGCAACGATAGGCAGCGACAAAGTCGGCTTTTCCACGACCCGCGATCCGTCGACGAACGAAACGCGATACATCGCCGGCGTACGCGGTCTGGTCGAACGCAACACCATGCGCTATTACCTCGCCATCGAAGCGTATCTCGATGCGCTTTCCAGCCCGCCCAATGGCCGCCTCGACAAACGCCTCACCAAGTGGTTCGATGCCACCGAGCAGTATCCGCGCCAATTGCACGAGGTCAGCCGCGCCGACTACATGCAAATGAAGCACAACGAATATCAGCGTCAGCAGATCGCGCAGTAGTGCGCGTATTAGCCCGTGCGGCGCACGGGCGTTACGGCGCAGGTTTTCCACACTCCCGCTGCGCTCGCCCGTTGGACGAACGCAGCGGATCAGGCGGCGACGTGAAACACGCTCACCGTTCTTTCGAGCAGCCTCGCCTGATCCTGCATGGATTGCGCCGCCGCCGACGCCTGCTCCACGAGCGCCGCGTTTTGCTGCGTCGCTTCGTCGATCTTGCGTGGCGGCAAACGCCTCCGTGACGTCGGATGAAACAGCCGCCGGAATCAGTAGCGCGCGAGCTGGCTGCCGTTGACCTGTACGCGATCGCCTGGGCGCAGGTCGCCGGGTGTCGGCACGTTGAACGCGCGGGTCGAGCCGTCGCTCAACTGCACGTCGATCTGGAATCCTGCGGGCTGGCCCATCTGCTGGCCGATCCGGTTGCCTGCATAGGCTCCCCCGAGCGCGCCGATGACGGTCGCCGCGTCGCGGCCGTGGCCACCGCCGACCTGATTGCCGAGCACGCCGCCAACCAGCGCGCCGACCACGGTTCCGGCGATGCCCGAAGCACCCGTGGCGTTGCTCAACGGCCGGATGCTCGAGATCGTGCCGTACTGCGTACCGTATTGGTTGCCGTATTGCGGGTTGTACTGCGCACCGTACTGACCGTTGCTTTGCGAGTCATACGGCTGTTGCGGCGCAGGCGGCGGTGCGTAGGCGGGTTGCTGCACGGTGCCCGGTTGTGCGTAAGCGGGCTGGCCGTACGCAGACGCCGCCGGTGCTGCATATTGGCCCTGGTAGCCTTGCTGCGCGCCGTACTGCGAGTAGCCCGGAGCAACGCATGCGGACAACGAAAGACTGGCTGCAGCGACAAGCGCGGCGGTGAGGGCGGACTTGGTAGAGAGCATGGACGTCACGGTGGGTTCGCATTGCCGCCGCTGCGGGCACGACAAGCATGAGGAGGAGTGGCGATTGCGCGGCAGTATAAGCAAAGCCCGCCCGGACGTCCGCTGCGCGCGGGTAACAACGTGTAAAGTTCGTTGCCGGATGAATGGCGGCGCGCCGAGCGCGGTGCCATTCATCCGTTGGAATCAAGCTGGCGCCGGATTCCCCGAAAGTTTCAATGCAGGGTTTGGACGCTGCCGATGGTGTCGGCACCCGCATCTTCGGACGCGGCCTGTTCGATGATCGCGCAGCGGAAGTCGAACTTGACGCGAAGGATCGCGGATTCGACCCGTGCGTCGCCGCGATGGCCCTTCAGGCGAGTATCGATCGCCTCCTCGACGGCGAGAATCGCCTGCTCGATACTCTCCGGATCGTCGCTGTCGAAGCCGACCTCGACCTCTATGCTCTCCAGCAGGTTCAACGCGGTTGCAATGTCTTCGGAAGCGACGAATAGCGTCTCGGCGTTCTCTCTCATCTACCCTCCCCGTTGGATTGTCCAGCTCAACAGACAGCTGCGAGTTGCACGTCTATCGTTGCACATCCGGAACAAATCTGCCGGCGACGACTGCCGATGTTGGGTTCGAAACAACGGAAGGGTTGCCGTCCACCGTGAAGCGAATAGAATCGAAGGTTCCAGCCGATAGCGTAAAGGCAATCGAGCCGGCTTCGGGCGCGGTTTCGACCTGCTAGACTGGAAGTTCCCCCGCGAACCATGGAGGGAATCATGACGACTGTCTACGTGGTAAAGACTGGCGAGCAGTACCTCTGCTGCGCAGAGGACGGCGATATCGGCATGGCGCCGGAGATTGGCGGGGCCAAGTCCTTCGTCTCATACGAGGAAGCCGAAAAGGCGGCGTCCGAGCACGCCGACCCCGGATACGAAATCGTCGCCGTCAGCGTTGCCACACACTGACGCGCAAGGCGGCTCCGCCTCGCCTTACCGGAACTTGCCAGCCGGTGCTTTCGGCTGGCTTTCGGCTGCGCCGCCGGCCAGCGCGTGAACCGATCCGGCGAGGAAGTTCAGGATGAATTCGTTCACCTCGTCCGGACGCTCTTGTTGCACCCAGTGACCCGCCTTCGCGATGAGATGCTTCTTCCATAGGTTGGGAACGTTGCTCTCCAGCGCGTCGTAGTCCTTCGCGGCCATTTTCACGACGCCGTCCAGCTCTCCCGCGAGAAAGAGCGTCGGTTGCATGATCCGGGCGCCGTCGAGAAAGCTGGTGAGCGCCCAGTTCCGGTCGATATTCCGATACCAGTTGATTGGCCCACGAAACCCGCTGCGCTCGAACTGAGCGACGAAATATTGCAGATCCGCTTCGGTCAACCATGGCGGAAGCTCGTCGGGCAACGTGAGGTTGTCCACGAGTCGAGTCGATTTGGGAAAGATCGCGAAGTTGGCCGGCTGTCCTTTCACCACCGGGTCTCCCGACGCCGAGTAGAGAATGCCGAGCATCGAGCGACGGACATCTTCTTCCAGTTCACGCTCGATGCGTCCCGGCAACTGAAAATAGTCCTGATAGAAGTGACACTCCTGCGTGATCTGCGCAAAGCGCACCGATGGGCGCACCGGACGTCGAGGCATGTAAGGCACGCTCAGCAGGCCGAGAACGGGAAACAGGTCGGGGCGCAGCAACGCTGCGTAAGCAGCGACAGCGGCGCCCCAGTCATGTCCGATCAGAATCGCCTGCTCTTCACCGAGCGCCTTGACGAGGCCAACGAGGTCGCCGACCAGGTTCAGAATGTCGTAAGCCTCGATCGCTTCCGGGGCGTCGGTGAGCCCATATCCGCGCTGGTCCGGCGCAACCGCGCGATAGCCCGCAGCCGCCAGCGCATCGATCTGCCAGCGCCACACGTACCAGGACTCCGGCCAGCCGTGGCAAAGCAGCACGAGCGGGCCCGTGCCTCTTTCGACGTAGTGCATGCGGATGCCGTTGACGTACGCGAACTTCTCCTGGAACCCGTTCATCATGGAGTCGACCTCGTCTCACGCGGTGGGAAAGCGCCTGGCGGTCATTGTGAATGCAGTACCGCAATGCTTCAACCACATCAGTCGTTTTGAGCGTGAGCCGGAAATCAAGGATCGACGCGTGCCGTGCGGCCCTCCCCCCCACGCAATGACGCTCAGGTAACCGGCGTGTCCATGTCGACGGCCTCCGGCGGCCGTACGGCGGCGAAACGCAGACGCTCTTTACGTCAACCGGCCAGTCTTCTTCGTCCTAGAATTCCTTTCAGGGGGGAGGCGACATGAAGCGCGAAGTGGTCACTGGGCTGCTGTGCGGCGCACTACTCGCCGGCTGCGTGACGGCCGGCGTCGAGGTCAGGCCCGAACAGATGGCGAACTTCAGGCACGGTGTGACGACGCTGCAGGACGTGATCGTCGCGCTCGGCCCGGCGTCGGTCGAGACCGCGTTGGACGACGGCTCGACGCTGCTCGTCTACACCTACGTGACGTCGCGTCCGCACCCGGAAAGCTATATCCCCTTCATCGGCTCGCTGGTCGCCGGCGCCGACACACACTCGTCGGCGGCCGTGTTTCTGTTCGATTCGCACGGTCTTCTCAAGGGCGCCAACAGCACGGGCTCGAACGTCGGCACGGGCATGACCGCGGCCCATAGCGCGGAGCCCCGAGCGCCCGTGCCGGTTTCAGACGCGCCCGTTGTTGGCAAGGGCGTCCCGCCGCCCGCCGTTCAGACCGCCCAGCCGACGCCGGAAGAAGACGCCGCGCCCGCGTCGCAAATGCCTGGCGAACCGCTGGAAATCAACGTTCAGCCGGCTCCCGTCGAATAGCCATATCCCAATGTCAAACTTGCCCTGGCTTTCGCAATATCCTGCTCGCGTTGCGGCCGACGTCGACCTCGACGACTACCCCTCGATGGCAGCCCTGCTGGAACAGGCCGTCGCGCGCTTCGGCGACAGGATCGCCTTTCAAGGCGCGCGGAGTACCCGTCCAGTTCGCGATAAGTGAGATTCACGCCGAACTGATGCGGCGACAATGGCGAGACCGGTTGGTGAATGAAATCTGACTTTTCCGCCGCCGAAGAACCAAACCATTCGAAAAACGACGTTGTCTTGCCCTCCCGCGACAGCACCAGTCCGATGTCGCTTCCAGCGCGTCACCCTGTCGGCTTCGTTCTAGGAGCGACATTTCTGGTCGCATTAACTGTGCAAATCATTACCGTGCGACTTCAGCGTTAAAACCGCTCGCCTCCCATGGCTTCACCATTCGGGGTGATACGCACGTCTTATTCAACGCACAAGGGACGGCCAGATCATGAAAGCGTATCAGCCCAAAGTGGACCCAAAGACGCTTCGCAAGGTGATCGTTGCCGCTGCGGTTGGCAATTTCGTCGAATGGTTCGACTTTGCCGTTTATGGATTTCTGGCGACCCTGCTGACTCGCCAGTTCTTTCCGAATGGCGACCCGGCGATCGCGTTGATGAAGACCTTCGCGGTGTTCGCCGTCGCCTTTGCATTCAGACCGCTCGGCGGGGTCTTCTTCGGCGTGGTGGGAGACCGGGTGGGCCGCAAGAAAACGCTCGCCCTGACCATCTTGATCATGGCAGGGGCAACAACGGTCATCGGCTTCCTGCCGACCTACGCATCGGTCGGCATGCTCGCCCCCTTGCTGCTCGCAATCGTGCGCTGCGTGCAAGGTTTTTCCGCCGGCGGCGAATACGCCGGCGCCTGCGCGTATCTGATGGAACATGCGCCTAAGCACCAGCGCGCGCGATACGGGAGCTTTCTTCCGGTCTCCACGTTCCTGTCGTTCGCGAGCGCCGCAGTCGTGGCGTCGGGACTGGACGCCGTGCTGTCGCCAGAGGCGATGAGCAATTGGGGCTGGAGAATCCCGTTCATCGCCGCGGCGCCTATCGGTCTGGTCGGACTGTATCTGCGCACGCGCCTTGGTGAAACGCCATCGTTTGCTGCAGTCGAACACGATCACGACCTCGCTCATGCCCCGCTGCGCGAAACGCTAAAGACCCAGGCAGGCGCGATCGTGCGCCTGGGTGCCTTCGTGTCCGTGACTGCGCTCTCCTTCTATACGTTCACGACCTATTTCGCGACGTATATGCAGGTCGTCGGTCATCTGAGCCGGGCCAACGCGTTATTGGTCACGGTCTTCGCACTCGTCTTCGCCGCGGCCATCTGCCCGCTCGCCGGCCTCTACTCCGATGCCGTGGGAAGACGAAAAACGGTCTTCACGGCATGCGCCATCCTGATCGCGGCGGTGTACCCCTCTTTTTCGCTGGGAGGCTCAGGGGATTTTCGTTCCGCGATTGCTGGCGCATGCATGCTTGCGCTCGGCGCGGTCCTGTCGGGTGTGGTCACGGCGGCACTGCTCTCCGAAATCTTTCCGACCCGCACCCGTTACACCGCTTCGGCGATCACCTACAACCTTGCCTACACGATCTTTGGCGGCACGGCGCCGCTTGTCGCCACCTGGCTGATCGAGTCGACGGGTAACAGCATCTCGCCCGCTTACTACCTCATCGCCGTCTCACTGCTGGCACTGGTTGGCGGGTTGTCCTTGCCGGAAACGTCGCGGATTTCGCTCGACGATCCCCCGCATGAAGGTGTAACGGAACGCGTTGCGGCGCGAGGTCTGCAAGACGCACCGCACAATTCAGTCTGACGTGAACCCTCCGCCGCTCAGTAGGCCGCGCGCAGGGCCTCCGTGGCCAAGGCAAGGCGCGACGCAATGACCTTCACCAGAAAGCGATGAAACTGCTGGGCGGCCACGGGGTCGTCCCGCTCGAGCGCGACGAGCGCCGCCAGCGACAGCCTGCGCACCCGCGTCGGCGCCTCGGCGAACACGTCCGCGCTGCGCGGTTGCTGCGTGTATACGGCCATTTCCCCGATGACCGTGCCCGGCAGGCAGGCGCGCACCCGCACCGACCGCCCGTTGCCGAGCGGCAGCGAAACGGCGAGCCGCCCGCGCTCGATGAGGTACAGCGCGTCGCCCGGGTCCCCGCGAAGAAACAGCGCCTGGCCCGCCTGCAGATCCTTCGCTTCGAGCCGCGTGGAGAGCGTGTTCAGCGCGCTCGCCGTGAAATGCGGCGCGAGCAGTGAATTGAGGTCGTCACCGGGTTTCGGCGCGAGCGCACTCGACGCGAGCAGCTGGTCTTCGACCCATTCCAGGCCCGCATCGAGCGTGTCGAATTCGCGAATACGCAGATTGAGCGTGCCGGTTTTCGTCAGCAGATCGCGCGAGCGCGACGGCAGCGCGGTCAGGATCAGGTCCGCGTCCGTCGCCGCGCAGAGCTGCCGCAGCTTGACGAAGCTGATCGACACCGACGCGTCGATGCCCTGGGTCGCCGCGAAATCAAGTACAACGAATCGAACCCGCACCGGAGTGCGCGCGGCGAGGCGCTCCCGTATGCGCTGGAGGATCGAATTGGCCGTGCCGAAAAAGAGAAACCCTTGCAGGCACATGCCGCACACCTGCGCGCCGAGCCCGCGCAACGCTTCGGTCTCCTCGATGTTGCGCTCGACATTCGAGGTCCGGGTGCGCAGGTCGAACGCCATGCGAATGCAGCTCACGCGGCCGTAGAGCAGCGTGAACATCACGCACGCGGCAATCACGCCCGCGCCCACGCCGATGAGCACGCCCCAACCCGCGATCGTGCAGAGAATGACGGGCACGAGCAGATACTCGTACCAGGCGAGCTTCGCCCAGGCGCCGACCACCCACTGCACGATGAGGCGCAGCCCCATGAAAAGCTGGAGGCCGACGAGCACCGGCACGGGAAAGAGCGCGACAAAACCGGGCGACGCGGCCAGCACGACGAGGCATGCGAGCGAGGCGAACACGCCCGCCAGCCGGCTCGTCGCGCCCACGCGCGCGTTGAGCATCGAGCGATTGAACGACTGATAACCGACCATGCCGCCCAACAGACCGCTCGCGAGATTGGCGAGGCCCGCGGCCCGCAGCTCGCGATTGAGGTCGACTTCCTCGCCCGTCGCCGCGCCGATCGCCGTCGAATTCATCAGGATCGTGACGGCCGAAACCGAGGTGACCACGAGGCTCTCCGGAAGGTGTGCGGTGATCGCCGTCCAGTCGATGCCGCCCTGCCCGAGCTGCGCGCGCAGGTGCAGCTCCGGTAGCCCGGTGAGCCGCAGCGCCGCGCGCGGCAGCAGCAGGCCCATGGCGCGCGCGTCGTCGATCGACAGGCCCGCGGCACGCAGCAAAACGTAGAAGAGCACGATGCCGAAGGCCAGCGTGAGCGGCAGCGCGGCAACGTGCTTCCAGCTGCGCATCAGGATCGTGGCCAGCACGCCGACGACGAGCGCGGGCAACCATGCGAGCCAGTGGAGATGCGTCAGCAACGCGAGCGTGCGCCATTGCAGCGACTCGCCCGTCATGACGCGAAACGCGCCGGCGAGCAGCAGATAGCCCGTGCCGGCGAGGAAACCGCCGAGGACCGGGTAAGGCAGGAACTGCAGCGAGCGGCTGCGCTTCGACGACCCGATTGCGTAGAGCACGACGCCGGTCACGAGCGAGCAAAGCGCGATGGCGATCAGCACGGTGAGCAGCAGCGTTTGCGGCGAACCGCCGTCCGCCCGCACGCTGCTCGCGACGCCTGCCGCCACGCCCGCAAGAAACGCCGCCGCATTGCTGTCGGGGCCGCCGATGTTCAGGCGCATCGAACTCGTCAAGGCGATCACGAGCGCGGTGACGACACAGCTGACGAGCGCGGTGGGCACGCCGAGCATGGCGTAGCGGGCGAGATCGGCGCTGAAGATCAGCGTGCCGAGGCTCATCGCGTAGCACAGCATGACGAGCGCCGATACCGCGCCGGCCGCCAGATCGCCGGGCAGCGCCGCGATGCGCGAGCGCGGCGGGACGTCGGCGACAGTAACGGTCTTGCCCGGCTTCACGTGAATTCCCGGTGGAATGCGCGAGGCGCGATGGGGAGCGATCCAGTATCCGTCCGCGCCGGAAAGCCTGTCAAACGCCGTACGCAGCCCGTGGCGCGCGCCTACACTGGAAATTCACCGGCACGATCCCCCGACGGGCTCGGGGCGGTTCGCATCAGGCAACCGGCATCGCATCCAGGCGGCGAACATGGATATTGAGCAATGGCTGCACGCCCTGGGACTCGAGCAGTACGCGCAAGCGTTCGCGGCTAACGACATCGATCTCTCGCTGCTCGCGCAGCTGACCGACGCGGATCTGCGGGAACTCGGCGTGCAGTCGCTCGGCCACCGCAAGCGCATCCTCGCTGCCGCCGCGCCGAAGCCGCCAGCCGCGGCTTTGCCCGTGGCGCAAACGGCGGTCGCCCCCCACGCGCTGGAGATCCCCGCGGACGAACGCCGGCAGGTCACCGTCCTGTTTGCCGATCTCTGCGGCTTCACCGCGCTTTCGCGTACGCTCGATCCCGAGGAGGTGCGCGCGCTGATCGGCCGCTTCACGGCGCTCGTCGACGGCATCGTGCTCGCCTGGGGCGGTACGACGGACAGGCATATCGGCGACGCGGTGATGGCGCTGTTCGGCGCGCCGCGCGCGCACGAGACGGACACGCTGCGCGCCGCGCGCGCGGCGCTCGAGATCCATGAGGCGCTGACGCCATTGAGCCTGCAGGCGGCACGCACGTTGCAGGCCCATATCGGCATCGCGAGCGGCGAAGTCGTCGCCGGCGCGCTCGGCTGCGTCGACGCGCGCGACTACACCGTGACCGGCAGTCCGGTGAACCTGGCCGCGCGCCTGCAGGTCGCAGCGGCGGCCGGCGAGACCTGGCTCGCCGATGACGTGGCGCGCGCGCTTGGCGACGCCGCCGTCTGCGACGCGCTCGGCGAGCAGTGCTTCAAGGGCATCGACACGCCAGTGCGCGCATGGCGGCTGCGCGCGATTTCGAGCGACCCGGCGAGCGAATCGGCGAAGACGGGTCAGAGCCTTTTCGTCGGACGCGAGGCCGAGCTCGAGCAGTTTCACGGTATCGTCCGCGCGTGCGTCGCGAGGCGGGCCGGCCACATCGTCCATGTGCGCGGCGAAGCGGGCATCGGCAAGACGCGTCTCGTCGACGAGATGCGCCGCCATGCGCAGTCGCAAGGCTTCGAGATCCATCGGGGCCTCGTGCTCGATTTCGGCGTGGGCAAGGGGCAGGATCCCGTGCACACGATAGCCGGCAGTCTGTTCGGTCTGCCGGCCGGCGCATCGAGCGACGCGCGGCGCGCCGCCGCCGCGCGGTTCGCCGCTGAAGGCAGCCTCGAGGCCGGGCAGCATGCGTTCCTCCACGACCTTCTCGACCTGCCGCTCGCGGACGAATGGCGAACCGTCTACGACGCCATGGACCACGGCGCGCGCAAGCGCGGCAAGCAGGCGCTCGCCGCGAGACTGACCGGCGACGCCTGCAGGCGGGCCGCCACGCTGATCGTCGTAGAAGACCTCCATTGGGCCGAGCCCGAAATGCTCGACTATCTCTCGGCCTTCGCCTCGGGCATCGCGAACGGCCCGGGCCTGCTCGTGACGACCTCGCGCGTGGAAGGCGACCCGATCGATGCGGCGTGGCGCGCGCGCTGCCGCGACATCCCGTTCGCGACGATCGACCTCGGGCCCTTGCGCCAGGACGAAGCACTGAGCCTCGCAAGCAACTTCATCGACGCGACGCAACGGGTCGCGCTCGCCTGCATCGAGCGCGCGGGCGGCAACCCGCTGTTCCTCGAGCAGCTCTTGCGCAACGCCGAGGAAGGCAGCGGCAACGCCGTGCCAGGTTCGATCCGCAGCCTCGTGCTCGCGCGGATGGACCGGCTCGCGCCGCGCGACCGTCTGGCGTTCCAGGCGGCTGCCGTGATCGGGCAGCGGTTCGGCATCGCGTTGTTGCGACGGCTCATCGACGACCCCGGCTACGTCTGCGACGGCCTGCTCGCCAATGCGCTCGTGCTGCCGGAGGGCGAAGAGTTTCTGTTCGCCCACGCGCTGATCCAGGAGAGCGCCTATTCGACGCTGCTGCGTGCGCGCCGACGCGAGTTGCACCGCTGCGCGGCCGACTGGTTCGCGCACGGCGACCCCACGCTGCACGCCCAGCATCTCGACCGCGCCGAGGACGAACGCGCGCCGCAAGCCTACCTCGCCGCCGCGCTCGCGCAGCGCACGGCGCACCTGCTCGAGGCCGCGCTGCGCCTCGCCGAGCGGGGCCTCGAGATTGCCCAGAGCGAGACGGACCGCCACAGCCTGAGCTGCTGCAAGGGCGAACTGCAGCGCGACCTCGGCGACATCGCGGGATCGATCGCGACCTGGCGCGCGGCGCTCGCAGCCGCCCCCGACGACGCCAGTCTGTGCCGCTGCCAGCTAGGACTCGCCGAAGGCCTGCGTGTGAGCGAAGGCCTCGACGAAGCGCTGGACCTGATCGAGGCTGCGCAGCGGATCGCGGAGCGCGATGACCGGGTGGCCGAACTCGCGAGCCTTCACTATCTGCGCGGCAACATCTACTTCCCGCTCGGCAAGATCGATGCCTGCAGCACCGAACACGAACGCGGGCTCGACTATGCGCGGCGCCTCGGCCTGCCGGAGGCCGAGGCCCGCGCGCTCGGCGGCCTCGCCGATGCCGCCTACGCGCAAGGGCGGATGCGGACCGCGCACCGCCATTTCAGCGATTGCGTGGCGTTGAGCCGCGAGCACGGGTGCGGCCGGATCGAAGTCGCCAATCTGTCGATGCAGGGCTTCAGCCGCATCTACCTGAACGAGCCGCGGCAGGCGCGCGAAGACGCCGTTGCCGCCGTGCGCGCCGCCGCGTTGATCGGGCAGCCGCGCGCGCAATTGCTGGGCGAGACGCTCGGCGTGTTCGCCTGCTACGAGCTAGGCGATATGCCGGCTACGCAGGTCCATCTGGAGCAGGAAAAGCGCGTGATCCGGCAATTGGGCGCGCGCCGGTTCGAAGCGCAGAACCTGGAAATGCAGGGACGTGTCTGGCTCGCCGATGGACGCCGCGGCGAAGCCGTCGATGCGCTGCGCGAGGCGCTTGCGATCTCGCGCGAGGTCGGCACGCAATTCTCCGCGCCGAAGAATCTGAGCGCCCTCGCCCGCGCGGTCCACGAGCATGACGAGCGCACGCGCCTGCTCGCAGAAGGCGCGGACCTGCTGCGCCTCGGCACGGTCGGCCACAACCATCTCTGGTTCTACCGCGACGCGATCGAGGCGATGCTGGCGGCCCGCGATCCGGCCGGCGTGCTGCGCTACGCGAGCGCATTGGAGGACTACACGCGGCACGAACCGCTGCCCTGGGCCGAGCTGTTCGCGGCACGCGCACGCGCGCTAGCGCGCGTCCTGCAGGCACCCGCCGACGATGGCGCGCGAGGCGAGCTCGCGCGCGTGCGCACCGTGCTGCTGCAGACCGGCTTCCAGCAATACCTGGCTGCCGTCGATGCAGCGCTTGCTGCTTGAGGCATGCATCCGGCCGAACACGCTTCGCCCAGGGCGTTCATTCCTTGTGCTCTTTGCGGAACGCAGCCTCGCCTGCATCCGATACCTCGACCCACTTCTTGTCGGGCGGCGCGTCTGCGGTGTAGCTGTCGTGCCAGTTCCACCACTTGTAGGTTGGGGTCTGGGGATAGCCCTCGGGCGAGTCCTCCCAGAGCTCCTGGCGACCCAGCGGCGTCATGTCGAGGTAGTTCCAGGTGCCCCCCATCTGTTCGTCGCCGCGATTGTTGATGAAGTACGTACGGAATACGCGCTCGCCATCGCGGTAGAACACGTTCGTGCCGTGCCACTCGTCGACACCGAAGTCGGCGTCGAAGCTGTCCGTAATGGTGAACCATGGCATCTGCCAGCCCATGTGCGCCTTCAGTCGCGCGATGTCGGCCTGAGGCGCACGCGAGACGAAGACGAGCGTCGTGTCGCGGGCGTTCAGGTGAGCGACGTGGGCGACCTGATCCGCCACCATCGAGCAGCCCCGGCAGGCATGCTCGGGCCACCCGAACACGCCCGGTTCGAAGAAAGCGCGGTAGACGATCAGTTGACGCCGGCCGTCGAACAGATCCAGCAGACTGAGCTTGCCCGCGGGACCTTCGAATGCGTAGGCCTTCTCCACCGCCATCCAGGGCATTCGCCGGCGCTCGGCGGCCAGGGCGTCTCGAGCCCGGGTCAGCGCCTTTTCCTTTACTAACAACTGCTGGCGCGCTGCTTCCCACGCTTGCGATGAGACGACCGGTGGAGTGGCCATGGCGGGCTGGCCGCCTTTCCTTCCGTTTTCGGCTGATGAACTCATGGCTTTTGCGACCTCCTGAATAGGGCAAATTCCTGCGGCGCGATTGCGTCCGCTACGCGTCGCTCATTTGGTGACGTGAGTAGTTTGCTACCGGGAATCGGAAGTCGGGAGTAACAAGTGTGGCGGTATTCCGAGGGCGTGCTGAGTGCGGTCGCCGGGCCGGGTCCAGGTTGCCTCAATCCAGGGTCGATTACCTCGGCTCGAATACCGGGTACGAGGCCGTATCGATCAGCGACAGGGTATCGTCGCGCGAAAGCAGCCCGGATTCGTCGAGAATCTGCACGAGTAGCCGACCTTGCGCAACCGACTGTCGCGCCAGCTTGCTGACACGAGCATATCCAAGCTTCGGCACGAGCGCTGTGGCCACAGCCATCGAGTCCATCAGGTGTCGCTCATTGCATGCACCGTCGGCGGTGATGCCGGCGATACACTTCTGCGTGAATCTCTCGATGCCGTTGGTCAGCAGCATGATGCTGTCGAACACACGGGAGGCCACTACGGGCTCGAAGTGATTGATTTCCAGTTCTCCATACTGAACCGCCTGAGCCACTGCGACATCATTGCCGATAACGGCAAAGCTCAACTGGATCATCGCCATCGGCAGCACAGGATTCACCTTGCCCGGCATGATCGACGAGCCGGCCTGCGCCTCCGGCAAGCGCAACTCCCCAATTCCGCCCACGGGACCGGAGGAGAGCACCGTCAGGTCCGATGCAATTTTCGCAATGGACGCCGCACAGGTGCGAAGCTCACCCGAAACGCGCGAGAACACGTCCATGTTCTGCATCGCGTCGAACGAGTTTGCCGGCGCGACATAGTCGACGCCTGCGATATCCGCGAGGTGCCGGTAGACCGCAGTTCGATACCCAGCCGGTGCACCAAATCCCGTACCGATAGCCGTACCACCGAGCGGCAGCGTACGCAGCTTGTCGCGAACCGCCATCAGTTCTTCCGCGAGACGTCGTGTGAGCGACGCGTAACCGCCGAAAAGCTGACCGAGACGCATCGGCTGCGCATCCTGCAGACAGGTACGGCCGAGGTGAAGGACGTCGGCAAACTCGATAGCCTTCTGATCGAACTGCGCAGCCAGTTTTTCCACTTCCGCAATGAGCGGTCCGAGCATTGCGTAGGTCGCAATCTTCAGCGCAGCGGGATACACGTCGTTCGTGGACTGCGAGCGGTTGACATGATCGTTGGGATGGATCACGTCGTACGAGCCCGGGGCGTGACCCAAAAGCTGCTGCGCCCGATTGGCGATCACCTCGTTGAAGTTCATGTTCGTCGACGTTCCACCCGAGCCCTCGAGCAGATCGACGATCAGTGAGTCACGAAACTTGCCTTCGATGATTTCCTGACACGCGCGGCTGATTGCGTCGCATTGTTCCGGCGTGGTGACATCGGTGTCCCGGTTCGCGAGCGCGGCCGCCCATTTGCACTGCGCGAAAGCCACCGCGAACGCCGGGTAGTGAGCAATGCTGAGAGGAGAAACCGTCAGATTGTCGACGCCCCTCACCGAGTTGACGCCATACAATTTCTCGACCGGAATTTCGACTTCACCAACGTAATCGCGTTCGGTACGCGTTTCAGCTTTGGCTTGACTGTTCATTTGAGTTCCTGTTTCCAATATCAATCAGTTGTTCAATTTCCTGACCGAGAGCCTTTTTCACTCGCGGGAGGAACGATGTTTTGATCACTTCGGACGCCGTGTCGCATGCATCTTCGAAAAACGCGCTGTATTCGTCGCGCCGCGCTACCAGATACAGCGACCGTTCGAGGCCCAGTCTGTCGACAACGTGGCGAGTCACTCCATCCGCGTAAGCCGCACCCTGAAGCAGACACATCGGCGAGGTCACGGCCCAGCCGATGCCTTCGGCCACCATCGATGTCAGCGCGTCGGCGTTGTCGAGCTCGAGCCTCGTCGGCGTACGCACTTCAATTCGACGCAGATAGCGCTCGATCTGCATGCCGACCTGCGATTTGCGGTTAAAGCGCACGATGGGCAATGCGTCCGCCAGGGCCCGGATGTCCTCCACGGTGCGGACCGACTTGCGGAATTCCCGCGGCGTGATGACAAAGTACTTCTCGGAGAGGAGCCGGAAGCGCACTACGTCATTGGCGTCGATCAACGCGTCGCTCGTGACGATGAGGTCCAGGTCGCGCCGCAGCAGCGCCTCGCCTTGCTGCGGGCTCAATCCCGTACGGATCGACAGTTGCGATACCTTCTCCAGCAGCCGCTTCGTAAGAGCCGAGCCGCAGGTAGCCGCGAACGAGTCGACAAACCCGATGCGAAGATCAGGCTTGATGCCACGCCCCGCTTCGACGACCTGGGCCTTCAGATTGGCGATCTCCTCGCTGAGTACCGCTCCGCGGTTCCTCAATGCGATGCCGTATGGCGTCAACGCGAGCGGACGGGTCGTGCGATTGACCAGCACGACCCCCAGTTCGTCCTCCAGCTGGCGGACGATCTGCGAGACACCCGATTGGGAAACGCCCATGCGTGCGGCCGCCCCGGACATGCTGCCTTCCTCCGCCACTGCGACGAAGACCTGCACCGCATACATATCGATCGGCTTGTTGAGCGACACGATGGACTCTCCCATAGTTACTGTCAGCAGACGTTGCCACGAGTGCGCCAACGTGGGAGCGTCACACGCCAGGCCTTCAGTGGCGATGTCCCGCTGTATGCAGGCTCACGTTCGGTGCGCCGTCCACCGCCGGCTCGTTGCTGCCCTGACCAGAACCCATATCCGAAAGACTCTCTTTGCCGGTTTCCGGTGCGAACAAATGACAGAACACGCCGCCGAACACCAATACGGCCACGCACACGCCGAGCGCTGCGTGAATGCCAACCTGTTGCACGGCCACGGGCAGGAGAAACGTACTGATCGCGGAACCGAACCGGCTGGAGGCAACGGCCAGCCCGACGCCTGACGCGCGCAGGTGGGTCGGGAAAAGCTCTGGCGGATAGACGAATTCGAGGTTCGCGGCGGCCGAGAGAATGCAGGCGAAAATGCCAAATGCGAGGATTGTGCCGAGCGGACCGAATCCGGCGTAGGCGAGCACCGCCAGCCCGATCGCTGCGAGATAGAAGCTACCAATGAGAAACGCGCGGCGCGAGAGTCTGTCGACGATTAGCAATCCAAAGATCGCTCCGGCGAACAGCAGCACGTTATAAACGAGTCCGCCGACAAAGCCGTCCTTGACCTGCAAGGCTTGCAGTACCTTCGGCGAAAAGGTACCGAGCGCAAAGTATGGAATGACCTGGCACGTGTAGAAAACGCAGCCGACCAGGGTGTTCTTTCTCCAACGGGCCGAGAACAGTTCCGACCACGCACCACGACGTTGCTCGGGCGCGGCTGTCGGTGCGGGCAGAATAGTCTCCGCACCGAACTTTGCACGGATGATCTTCAGTGCCTCGTCCTTCCGGCCGCGCTTCATCAGCCACATGGGCGACTCGGGTACGCCGAGCCGGAACGGGAGAATGAGCAGTGCCGGCAGTCCACTCGCAGCCAGCATGATCCGCCAGGCGTCGGGGCCGATATCGCGAATGGCAAAGCCCGCGAGATACGCGCAGACGTAACCCGCTGCCCAGGCTGCTGCGAGCACACTCAGGAGACGGCCGCGATAGCGGCGTGGGGAAAACTCCGTGACGAGCGATTTGCTTACGACGTAGTCGGCGCCGAGAATGAAACCAAGCAGCACGCGCAACACCAGCAGCTGGGTCGGCGACGTCACAAAGAATTGCGCTGCAGAAATCGCCGCAAACAGCAGCATGTCGAAGGCGAAAATGGTGCGCCGGCCATATCTGTCCGCCACGGGCCCGGCAAACATGCTGCCAAAAAACAAGCCGGCAAGGGACGCCGCACCGAGTGCGCCCATCCAGAGCGCGTTCAGGTGCAGCGCTCCCGCCGCCATGCTCACCGCGATGCCGATGATGCCCAGCACGAAACCGTCGCTGAACTGTCCGCCTGTGCCGCTGAACGCCACGCGCAAGTGGAAACCGCGCAGCGGAACGTCCTCCATCAATATCGGCTTGCTCACTTTCGTCTCCTGGACTCTGGTTGTCAGCGAGGCGCCTGCCTGCGCCTTCTGAAACCAGTGTAGGGACTCGGATTCAAGAAAACAGCATATCCGGTGTCAGTATCAGCAACTCTAATACTATGTCACGCGGCGGTTGAAGTGGAGCAGTTCAACGTACGCCAACCGGTCGAGGCTCGAACCGGGGCCGGCTTCGGGCCTCACGGAACGACATGCGGCGCGGCGGTGTGCTTTGGCAGCACCGTCGCGCCTGAACGAATCATCTTCACCGGCCCTGAGCCGGCAAAAGCGATTCAAAACTCGTGGAGCATTGCCTGGATACTCGCCGGATCTTTGGTCGTCGTCAGCGCGAGCATCAGCAGAATGCGGGCCTTTTGGGGGTTCAGATCGTCACCGAGAAGACCCACATAGGCCGGATCTTCCGGTATGAATCCGCCCCCTGTGCGGGACGAGCGGACCACAATCACCCCCTGGGCGATCGCCTTCTTGATGGACGGAAGAGTGAGAAGCGATTCGCTGCCTGCTCCAACGCCTGCGACGACAATGCCCTTTGCTCCGTGCGCGACTGCGGCGTCGTAGATGTAGCCGCCGTCATTCTGATAGCCGTAGACAATATCGACTTCCGGCAGAGAATCGAGCTTCGACACGTCAAATGGCGTTGCAGTGGTATTGCGTTTCAGCACGGACGTTTCGAAGTGGGGAACCTCGTCCACCAGCGTGCCCAGGTAGCCGGCGTCGTTTCCCTTGAACGTATCCGGTGTCGTGCCGTTGGTCTTCGTGGTGTAGCGAGCCGAGCCGATCCGGTCGTTCAGCACGATCATGACGCCGTGGCCACGCGCCTCCGGCGAGGCCGCAACCGTGACTGCCTGCAGGAGGTTGCTCGGACCATCGGCGCTGATGGCCGTCGACGGACGCATCGATCCGGTGACTACCACGGGCTTGTCGCTCTTGACGACGAGATCGAGAAAATAGGCCGTTTCCTCGAGGGTATCGGTGCCGTGAGTCACCACGACACCTGCGATGTCCGGCTGAGCGAGAAGCTGATTCACGCGCTTCGCCAGTTTCAGGAGGATATCGTTGGTGATGTTCTCACTCCCGACATTCGAAATCTGTTCGCCGGACACCTGTGCAATCTTGCCCAGTGACGGGACTGATCTGAGAAGCGCATCGGCCGTCAGGACGCCGGGCTTGTAGCCCGTCGTCTGCGTCTCACTGCCCGCGGTACCTGCGATCGTGCCGCCGGTTGCCAGCACCGCTACGTGGGGCAGTTTATCGGGGGATGTGGATTGCGCCATGGCCGGGGCCACTGAGAACAGGCAGAGTGCAAGCCCGGCTAGAAGCCGGCCTAAGTCGTTGCTCATATGAGCGCGGTTGTGTTTCACGGGATGTCTCCAGATTGGAAGAGTGAAACTCTGGATAGCCATCGAGATTGGCGTATCGCTGAAGACGAGTGTAGTGACACATTCAGGAAATCAAATCAGGCACGGGCTATCATTAAGGAAACTGATAGTGCGGTGCACGGAAGATGAAGATGCGCATTCCCCGCGCTGCTCGCGGATGCGTAGTCTCGACGCACAAAAAACAGCTGCGTTGCGTCCAAGCGGTCGTTGAAGCCCTCGTGCGATCCCCTGATGTCCAGGAGAAACGTATTTTCTCGAACGCTAAAGCAATCGCCCCTCTGGAGATGACATCGAAAGGCGGTGGATGATCGCGTCGACGGCCTGCTCGACAGAAACGTTAGCTGTGTCGACAACGAGATGCTCAGATTCCCATGCGTCATATTGGCGTTCAAGCACGCTCTTCCACGTCGGCAGCTTGTGGCCCGGAATATCGGCTCGCCGTCCCTCGACCCTCAAACGGTGCGTCGTCGTATCAGAACAAACCAACTCAATCTCGAAGATTTGAACACCGGCTTCGAGCGCGACACTTCGCCAGGCGCTGCGCGTCATATGCAACGCGTTGACCGAGTCGGCGACGACGGTCAAACCAAGGCGCAAATTATCTTTCGCAACTCCATATCCGGCCAGATATCCGGCAGGTCCGATATCCGCCGCTGCGCCCGCGGCCTCGATGAATGCCTGTTCCAACGTATCAATGCGCAGATAGACCGCGGCCAGTTTGCGAGCAAGTGTTTGCGCTATGGTTGTTTTTCCGGTGCCCGGTAGTCCCCCGAAGGCAATCAGCATTTTCGACGCTCTCAATATTCGAATATTGGCTGATTGTCGCAGGATTTCTGTCGCGACTTCCAGTGTCCGCTCCTGGCGGATCTCCGCTGCCCGCCGCAGCTCAGGCGTGACGGTCGTCGTGCGGCACACCCGCGGCCGTGGGCCCCGACAATTTGCAGACAGAGTCAGGACTATCCGTGACGCGGAGGTAATACCTTGCGAGCGGTCGTTGAGAGGCCGAGCAAGCGAGGGGCCGGAGTCTGTCGGGACAGTGCCATCGCTCCCGGCCCGCTTTCGAAGTGTCGGTACCTGAGGTGTTGAATCAGTTGTCGTCGCTTCTGGACGGGAGATGCTCGTGAGGCTCGGGCTCTGCCGCGTCGGCGTCAGGAAGGTCGTCTGGGGCCGGATTTTTCAGGCCCTTTGGATCGGGCTGCCGCGTTGTGCCGGCGGAGGTTGGCGCGGGGTTGAGGGGGGTGCCGGTCGGCTCACTGGATGGATTCGACGTCATGATGTGCTCCTGCGCTGATGAATACATCTCCCGATCATGATAGTACGCCTGGTCGCCTTAAGCCGATGCCCTGATTCCGGTTGGACTTACTGGCTTTGCCAATCTTTGGCCATCGCCGACGAATGAGCGGCGGCACAGAGTCGCTCAGCGACCGTTGCACTGCATGCTCGACGGAATTGCCAGATCGCGTGAGACGATTCCTGCGACCTCAGCGTGCCACCGGGGACAGCGTGTTGGCGTCGCGGGCCAGAAGCCAGCGGCCATCGGGCTGTTTGCGGTACAGGGTCATCCGATGACCGGCCAGCTCCGTTGCTTCTCCGCCGGCGCGCGGTGTCACAGATAACGAGTCCCGGCACAGTGTGTAGGCGACTTCGCCGACGATCACGACCTCTTCCAACTCGCTGATGCAGCGGATCCGAGATTGTTGGTGGGCGGCCGAGAAGCCGACGTGGAATCGCTCCCGACCGATGGGCGCTCGACCCGGATTCAAAAACACGACATCGTCCGCCATCAAGGTGAGCAAGCGGACAAGATCGCCCGCGTTGACTGCATCAATCCAGGTTGTGTGCATCTCACGAATAGCGCGTTCATCGGATCCCATCTGGAACCTCCATTGCCAAAACAGTTCGATTACGACGACCATCAGGGCGTCGGTCAGCATCGATCGCCATCCAGGTCGGGAGCGCGGCACTATCCGAGGCTGTCGAACTTCCCGGTCTGAGGATAAATGGTTTCGCCGCGATTCAGCATGCCGATGAACTGCTCGATCTTGCGCACCGGTGTTGCGGGCTTTTTGGCATTCTGCATCCGAAACAGGATAGCGTAGCGGTTGCGGGCGACGATGACGCCTGCTTGCCCGGTCACCATCAACTTCCGGGCGAGCCTGCCGTTATAACGGTGCAGCAAACCGAAGGGCACGGCCCCTTCTTCTTTCAGGGTCATGTCGACGCACTCAAGCGTCAACCAGCAGCCAGTACGGCTCGCGCAAGAAACGGGGCCGGACGTGAGTAAACCGCAGACAATCATCAGCAGTGTTGAGCCGGCATGGCTTCATACTTTCGCGCCGCGCGGGCTCCCACTCCCGAGCATCCTGATGGCCACAGAGTCGAGCCCCGTTCTAATTCGCCCGACCTCGGAAGAAGACTGGCAAATCTTGAAGACGGTCCTCCTTGCCGCGCTGCTTGACAGCCCAACGGCGTTCGGTCTGAATTACGCCACCGCGGCTGCGTATAGCGAGCAGCAATGGCGCGAATGCGCTTCAGGTCAGACGCAGCCGCAATATTTGGTAGCCATGGTGCAAGGGCAAGCAGTCGGTCTTATCGGCGATGCGATAAGCCGCACGCGCGAATACAACCTGATTGCCATGTGGGTTCATTCGAAGTGCCGGGGTTTGGGAATTGCAAGTCGCCTGGTCAACGCAATCCAGGCGCGCGCGATTGAACGCGGACAGCGAAGAGTCGTGTTGAGAGTCTCGCCAGACAACGCCCGCGCTGTAGGTCTCTATCGCCGACATGGTTTCCGGTTCTTGCCCGAACGAGAAGCGCTAGCCAATCAGCCCGGCATCAGCGTGCAGAAAATGGAATGGAATAGCGGTGGCTGACTGTCGGTGCGATATCTCACCGAGAGGGTCCAGACAGGCAAAACCGGGGATGGAAACGCCCTTGCTGGATTCGCGGCTCATCGGGTCAGCCGGCGTGCAGATGACTCGATCCTTGCGCTAGTATGGAAGGGCAAAAGATGCATCGAAGACAGCGCGCCGGCCCGGTGCTGACGTCACCTGCCCGCTTTGCCCTGCTATTCAGCCGCTAGCATCGCCGCGTTCAGACGGAGGTCGACATGAACGAACAATCCGTGCTCGGTATCATCCATGCGCAGGAACTACTGATGGTGTCCCTCATCCGCGTACTCCCGCCCGACGAGCGGCGCAAAGTTTCCGAGGAGTTCCACCGCCAGGTCGAGCTAGCCGAAGCGCCGCATCTGAGTGACGGCCATCACCGCGAGATGACCGAAGCGTTCAAGGCGCATATCCGCAAGCTGTCGATCTTGCTGGCATCGTTGAGTTGATCGGGCCGACGTTCGCGCCACCGTCAACAGCCACGAAACGCGCCCGTCATGCACTGACCGTCGCCGCGTTCGCCCGGGCGTGGCCAACCACGCCCGATCCAATGCGACACGCCCCGTGGTTGTATCATTCACTAGCTCTTCTGGTCTCCCCATTGGCAATCGGACTACGTCGCTAGCTTTTTCAACGCGACAAGCTGCCTGAAACATCCACCGAACCAGCTGAGGTACCGCCGTGAAATGCAACCTGCTATTTCTGCTCCTCGCCCTTGCCGCATGCTCGCAAATACCCGACGCGCAAAGCCCGGCGCCTTCAACGAGCGCGTCGACTGCTGCCGGCGCGAGCGCGGTACCGGCGATCGAACCTGGGATACTCAGTCAGTATCACTGGCAACTCAGCGACGCGTTTGACAGCAAAGGCATGCGCATTGATGCGTTGTTTGCCCGTGCAGAAAAGCCCGTGCAACTGGACTTCAGCGCCGACCGGCTAAACGTAGTCAATAGCTGCAACAATATGGGCGCCAGTTACAGTGTCAAGAAAGGACGGCTGCAGATTGGCCAGATGGTGAGCACCATGATGGCTTGCCCTGACGCCGCTCGCGCCGCCCTCGACGACGCCATTGCCAGGCGCCTGCATGGCAGCCTCGACGTGAGCCTGCTGGCCCGTGGCGATACCCCCCGCATGCAACTGGTTACGGATAGCGGCGACACGCTGACATTTATCGGCGTGCCCACTGCTCAGACCCGTTTCGGCGGACCGGGTGAAACGACCTTCCTCGAAGTGGCCGCGCAATCGGTGCAGTGCCACCATCCGCTCATTCCGGACAATCAATGTCTGCTGGTGCGTGAGCGCCACTTCGACGAGCACGGTTTGCCAACCGGAACACCTGGCGCATGGCAACCGCTGTATCAGGAAATCGAAGGCTATGCCCATACGCCTGGAATGCGCGATGTACTGCGCGTCAAGCGCTATACCATCAAGAACCCGCCCGCCGACGGACCAGCGATTGCGTACGTGTTGGACATAGTGGTTGAATCGGAAAAGGTGGAGAACTAGCTTTCCCGACCTGTCAGTTTCAGCACTCGGCCTTTCACCACTGGCATTCCACCCGGATCAGTCGGGCTAGTCCTGCGCAATCCACCACAACCGCGCAGGCAAGTTCGACGATGGTGACGAGCCCTACCGCTCCCGGGTGCTGCAACGCGTGATCGCCAGGGGCATCCTCCCCAAGGGCACCAAGCTGTCCCCGCTGGATTCTCTTCCCCCAGGTGTTGCGAATCAGGCGGATTACAGCGCGCTCAGTCGAGCGGCACGGTGAGGCGGTCGATGACCGCGGCCGTCAACGGTCGAACGCCGCGCCACCATGCAAAGGCTTCGGCCGCCTGTTCGACCAGCATGCCCACGCCGTCGGCGACACCGTGTACGCCGGCGTTGCGCGCGAGCCGCAGGAACGGCGTGAGCCGCTTTCCGTACGCAAGTTCGTAGGCAGTGCCCTCCGGGCTGAACACGCCCGGAGGGACGGGTGGCAGGTCGCCCGTCAAGCTTGCTGACGTCGCGTTGACCACAAGGTCGAAGCGGCCTCGCGTCGCGAGATCACCATAGCCGCAGGCGCGTAAGCCCGTACCGCGCGAGCCGACCTGGGCGACCAGCGCGCAGCCTTTGGACACGTCGCGGTTGGCGAGGACCAGTTCGGCGGGACCCGCGGCGAGAAACGGCAGCAGCGCGCCGCGCGCTGCGCCGCCCGCGCCGAGCATCAGCAGGCGTTTGCCGGCGAGCGGGACGCCAAGATTGACTTCGATATCGCGCAACAAGCCAATGCCGTCGAAATTCTCGGCAACGATCCGGCCGCTCTCGAACTTGAGCGCATTGGCGGCACCCGCCAGTGTCGCGCGCTCGCTGCGCGCGTCGGCGAGCGCGAAGGCCTTGAGCTTGAATGGTGCGGTGACGTTCATGCCCTTGCCGCCATCCGCAGCGAACTGGCGCACGGCCCTCGCGAAGCCATCGTCAGGGTCGAGCGGACCTTCGATTGCGACGTAGGACATCGCCTGTTGCGTCGCTTCGGCAAACAGGCGGTGAATCAAGGGTGATTTCGTGTGTCCGATCGGGTGGCCGATCACTGCATACGGGTCAGTCATGGTGTCTCACTTCGCGTAGAGAACGCCTTCGCATTGCATCGCGTCGATCTCGGCAGCGGAAAAGCCGAGCGATTGCGCGACCTCCGTGTTGTGCTGCCCGAGATCCGGCGCGACGTCGCGAATGGTCGTGTCGCAATCAGAAAAGCGGAAAGGCAGGTTGGGCAAACGCAGCGTTCCATAGCGCGGGTGATGCTGCTCGACCACCATGCCGCGCGCCTGGATCTGCGGATCGTCGAGCACCTCGTCGATGCGCTGCACCTTTGCGCAAGGCACATCGATGCCATCCATCAGTTCGAGCACCTGCGCGACGGGCCGCGCGGCGACCCACGGCTGCACGACAGACAGAATCGCCTGCCGGTGCGTGTTGCGGCCGACGCTATCGTAGAAGCGCATATCGCTGCCGAATCCGGCGGGCCCGCCGTGCGTTTCGATCAGCGCGGCGAGGCGCTTCCACGCGTCGTCCACCTGTGCCGCGATCACGAGGTCGCCGTCCGCGGCGCGAAACACGCCATAGAGCGTCGAGGTCGGCATGTCGTGCCCCGTCTGCTCCGGCAGCACGCCTCGAAGCGTGTAGCACTGCACCGCGTATTCGTGCATCGAGACGAGCGTGTCGTAGAGCGCCATGTCGATATGCTGGCCGCGGCCGCTCTTCGCGCGTCCGAGCAGCGCCGCGTTGATCGCCGCCACCGCGTGAATGCCCGTGTACATGTCGCCGAGCGAAATGCGCAGCAACGGCGGCGGCTCGCCCGGCGTGCCCACCATCTGCATGATGCCGCTCTTCGCCTCCGCGATCAGCCCGAATCCGGCGCGATGCGCGTCGGGGCCGGTATGGCCGTATGCCGAGATCGAGCAATAGACGAGGCGCGGATTGCGTGCGGATAACTCGGCATAGCCCAGTCCGAGCTTGTCCAGCGCGCCGGGACGGTAATTCTCGACGAACACATCCGCCGAATCGCACAAGCGGCGCATGAACTCCTTGCCGCGCGCATCTTTCATGTTGACGCTGACGCCGCGCTTGCCCATGTTCAGTTGCAGGAAATAGCCGCTTTGCTGGCCGTCCAGCACGGTCGCGTGCTGGCGTCCTGGGTCACCGCTGCCCGGACGCTCGACCTTGATGACTTCGGCGCCGAGCGCAGCGAGACAGCGGCCTACGTAGGGACCGGCGAGGAAGTGGCTGTAGTCGACCACGCGAATGCCTTCGAGAGGACGGCCCTGCATCAGTACGCTCCCGGCCGACGCAGCACCATCAGACGATGTTCGCCGCGCTGAACCACCTGGTTATCCTGATTGATCAGTTCGGAGGGCAGCACGGCGATGCCCCAGCCAGGGCGGCTGTTGCTCGGCCGCATGGCGCCGACGCGAAATTTCACGTGCAACACATCGTCGACCTTGATTGGCAGCAGAAAATCCCACGTCCACCCGAGCGAGATACCGGGCGGAAAGCGATAGTCGCTCTGTGTCTTGAGGCCGTCGGCAATCGACAGACCGAAAAGCCCATGCGCGACCAGGCAGCCGAAGTGGCTCGCTTTGGCGTATGCCTCGTTCACATGCACGGGCGTATGGTCGCCCGTGAGGTCGGCGTAGGCGAGGATGCGTTCCTTCGTCACGGTGTAGCTCGGGCTCACGCACTCGTCGCCTTCGCGGGCGTCGTCCCAGTACTTCTCGATGATCGTCATGCTTACGCCTCCGCGCGCGGGTTGATGATCAGCGCCTGCGCAACACAGGACGCGGGTTTGGCTTGAATCAGTTCGACGGCGAGGCCGCCGGGCAGACGCAGCCAGTTGCGCCCTTGCGGCAATTCGCTGACGCCAAAGGCATGGGCCGCTGCCAAAGCGGCTTCGAGGTCTTCGCACATGACGCCCAGATGCGCGAGGCGCCCTTCGGGGCCATCGTGTTGCGGCGCATGAATGAACTGAAGACCGCCGAGCGTCCAATACTGGCGCGGCGCGTCGACGGTGCCGTCGACTTCGCGCATGGTCATGCCGAGCACGTCTTCGAAGAAGCGGATATGCCAACGGATGTCGTTCACCCAGATCGCGACATGCTCCAGGTAAGCCTTCGAGCCGCTCATGCCGTCGCCTCCTTGCGCGCTTCATCGGCCATCGCGCGCTCGATGCCCTTGATGCAGGCCACCAGCGTCGCGTTGACGGGCGTCGGCACGCCGAGCCGTTGTCCCCAGCGCACCACCGAACCGTTGATGAAATCGATCTCGGTGACCGAGGCTTTTTCGAGGCTTTGCAGCATCGACGTCTTGAACGCAGGAGACAGACCTGCGGCCGCGACTGTCCAGGCCTGCTCGGGGTCCGTCATCGAGAGCCTGATGCCGGCCGCCTGTGCCGCCGCGATTGCCTCGGATACGGCCGCGAGGGCCGTCGCTTTCAGCAGCGGCTCGTCATAGAGCTGGCCGTAAGTGAGGCGCGTAATGCCGGTAATCGCGCCCGTAGCGACGTTGACGAGCAGCTTGTCCCACATCGTGCCCATGATGTTGTCGCTGACGATGGTCAGCAGCCCCGCTGCGTTGAAGGCCTCGGCGATCGTCTTCGCACGGCGCGTGAGTTGGCCATCCAGTTCGCCGATATACGTCGCCTTGCCGGTGACACCCGACTGGATACGCCCCGGACCGCGCAACACGCCGCCCACATACGTCTTGCCCGCCAGCACGCGCTCGCGGCCCACGATATCGGCGAGCACGTCTTCATGCCCGAGGCCGTTCTGCAGCGACAGCACGAGCGTATCGGGCCCGATCAGCGCGAGTGCGCCGCGCATCGCCGCGTCGGTGTGGAAGGACTTGACCAGCACGATCACCACGTCGGCTGCGCCGATTTCGCTCGCCTGGGTCGCGGCGCGCACTGCGATGCGCCGCGTGCCTTTGTCGTCGTCGACCTGCAGACCGTCGCGGAGCATCGTTTCGACATGGACGGGCGAACGGTCCAGCAGCCAGGTTTCGTGGCCACCTTCCGTGAGTGCGGCGCCGATCGCGCAACCTAGTGCACCGGCGCCGAGAATTGCAATCTTCACAGGGTTTCTCCTTGACGTATAGGCACACGATAGGAGTCGCCGCTCATATCGACAATGCAATGACTACAATGACGTCATTGCGCCATACAATAATGCTCGCTACGCCATGATGCCGACCGATTTGCCTGATCTGAAGCTGCTACAGCTGTTCGACCTTCTGTATGACGCGCGCAGCGTCACGCGCGTTGCCGAGCAACTGGGGCAAAGCCAACCCACCATCAGCATCTGGCTCGGGCGCCTGCGTGAGTATCTGCAGGACCCGCTTTTCATCCGCACCCCCGGCGGCATGGCGCCGACCCCGCAGGCCGATGCGCTGATCGGGCCTTGCCGCGAGATTCTCGAATCGCTCAGGCGCTTCGCCGCGTGGGAGATCACGTTCGATCCGGCGACCGCGCAGCGGCGCTTTCGCATCTGCATGACGGACGCGAGCCACATCACGCTGCTGCCGAGACTGCTCGCGCACGTACGCGCCCAAGCGCCCGGCATCCGGCTCGAGGCAGCGGGAATCGACGGCAACACGGAACGGGCGCTGGAGTCGGGCGAAGCCGATCTGGCTATCGGCTATGTGCCCTGGCTAAGCGGCGGCATCTACCAGCAACAGCTTTATCAACAGAATTGGGTGTGTCTGACGAATCGGCACCATCCGCGCGTTCGCGCGCGGCTCGGTTTGAAGCAGTACCGCTCGGAGGGACACGTCGCGATCGAATCGGGCACGGGTGCTCAATTGCTCGAACAGGCGCTGGCGCGCGAGCGGATCGAGCGTGACGTCGTGCTGCAGCTGCCCGGGTTCCTGGGGCTCGGCACGATCGTCCAGACAACCGATCTGATTGCCACGCTGCCTCGCCACATTGGCGAAACCCTGGCGCAGGCCAACGATCTGGCAGTCCATTCGTGCCCGATTCCCGTGGATGGTTTCGCCGTCCGGCAACATTGGCATGCCCGGTATCATCACGAGGCCGGGAATCGCTGGCTGCGTGGCGTGGTCCTTCAGCTGTTTGGAGTGTCGCCGTGAAAATGACACTAAGGCGCCGTCGATCCGGCAGCTCTCTCGACCCGTGATGGGACGACATCTGTGCCGACACGGCGTATCGAGGCCCGATGCGATTTCATGGCATCATCGTGCGGACCTTCACACAACCTGAGGAGCGACACGATGGCGACCTATATTGTCTTCACGAAGGAAAGCACGCAGGATCAGAGTGAGCTCGATATCTACCAAAGCAAGGTGGGTGCGACCTTCAAAGGTCATCCGGTCAAGATTCTCGCTGCCTACGGACCACAGCAGGTTCTCGAGGGCGAAGCGCCCGAGGGTGTCGTGATAGTAGAGTTTCCGTCGACTGCGGCTGCGCGTGCGTGGTACGACAGCCCGGCGTATCAGGAAGCCGCGCAGCACCGCTTCAAGGGCGCGCGCTATCGCGCCGTTCTTGTCGAAGGCGTGTGACAATCTCGACGTAACCATCGATGTGCATGCGCTCGCCTGCCATCGCGATGAGCTGCCCTCGTTCGCGGATTTCGATGTAGTTGCCCGTCTCGTGCGTGCGTCTGGCGAAAGGACCTCGCCCTGTATAGCGTTGCACGAGCCGCCACATTGCGGTCTCCGCGGGCTGGAGACATTCGAAATGAATTCTTCGCTGCACCAGCCACGAAAGCGTCAATAGCCGTCGCGTAGTGAACGAGCGAAATCACGTCAGTCATTTGCCCACCCATCGCCGCCAGCACGTCGCGAATATTCTCGAGAACCTTGCGCACCTGTAACGCACCGAATGGCGACCAGACATCTGGAAGATTCGCGTTGGGCGCCGCCTGCGCGGCGCCCAACGTATTCAAGGCGCTGCCGCGATACCGAACACGTGCAACTTGCCTTCGCTGGACTGCCTTGGCAATGTCACGCTCGCCACCAGCCTGCCGGGTGTCAGCGGCACCGACTGCGCAAACAGATAAGTCTTGACGCCGTCGGTCGAACCGTTGCCGCCATTGCGATACCCGGTGGTCAACGCGATCGGGTCCACCGGAGCCGCGCTGCCTCCATTGAGAGTCCAGTCGTCAAAGGCGAGCGTGAACGGCGTGGTCGTCCCGTCTGTATAGGTCACGAGCGCGGCTCCCGAGCCGGGGCCGTTGTTGGCCGAACCCAGCAGAACCAGCGAGTGACCGGTCGTGCCGGGCGGCATCGCAATCGTCTGTCCTACCGCCACCGCGTTATCGAGCGGTCCATTCGACAGAACGAAGCTTGCTCCGCCGACAACGAACGGCTTGCCCGGCGCCGCGCCGGCCGCAGCCAATGCAGTCGACGAGTAGCTGAACAGAGAGCCGTCGAAGTCCGAACCGAGGCCGTCGGTGTCGGTGCTGCCGTCGGCGCTGATGCCGTGGTTGTTGAAAGCATCCGCCACGTTGCGCGCGACCGGCACCCCGTAGGACGGAGGCGCATCGGCCGGGTTCGCGCCCCACTGCGAAGGTGACGAACCCATCGCAAAGTTCAGCGTCGCGCCATTGGCGAGTGCGTCAACTTCCAGCCAGGAACGATTGTGAGCGCTGCCATTGACGGTGAGCCCCTGCACATAATTCGCGCTGGGCGCGCCGGGTGCATTGATGCGCAACGTCTTGCCGTTGCCGAGATGAACGACGATCGAGGAGAATTGCGGGCTGCCGATCGCAAAGCCCCCGACGCCCGGGATCTCCGGATAAAGGCCCAGCGCGCCCCACACATACCAGCCCGACACGGCGCCCAGGTCGTCATTCCCGGGCAAACCGTTCGGCCCCGTGCCAAAGGCGCTCGCCATGATCTGCTGGACGACATTCTGCGTGCCCGATGGCGAACCTGCCCAGTTATACAACCAGGGCACCTCGAAGGTCGGCTCGTTGCCCATATAGAAGTTGGGCAGCGTCGTCCCCGCATTCAGCACGGTAAAGAACGTGTTCAGCCGCGAGACCACCGGCGTATTTCCGCCCAATTGCGCGAACAAGCCAGTCGGGTTGAACGGCACCATCCATGTGTACTGCTCAGCGTTGCCCTCCACGTAGTTGTCGGTGCTGCCCTGGTTCTCCGGAATCCACGTGCCGTCGGAGTTGCGTCCGGCAATAAGAGGCGGCGTCAGGGAAGTGTTGAGCAGGTTCTGCCAGTAGCCCGAGCGGCTACGCAGCATTTTCTGGATCGCCGTGTTGCCCAGTGCTCCGGCAAACTGTGAGATCGCGAAATCGCTGCTGCCGTACTCCAGCGTGGACGAAGCCTGCCCCCATTCACCGTTCGTGATGTAGCCGAACTGTAGATAGCTGGCGCGCCCGCCGTTGGTCGTCACGCCGTTGCAGGCGGTGCCGGGAATGTTGGCCATCTGGATCATATGCCTCAAGGCGCCCGCCGTATCGAACTTGCGCGCACCGAAGGCATACGCGCCCGCCACGATAATCGAGCCGGCGTCGCCCGGCATCACGCCGTCTTCGACGTTGTCATTCACCCAATGTGGAATGGCCCCGCACTGATCCGCATCGTTGACGAGCGACTGCGCCATATCGCTCGTTTCCTCAGGAAACAGCGTGGCTTTGAGCGGTATCAGCGAACGATAGATGTCCCAACCCGAAAAGCTGGTGTACTGCGCAGCATGGCCAGCGCTGACCTGATGGACCTTCTGGTCGAAGCCGATGTATTGGCCATTCACATCGCTGAATACGCTCGGTGCCCATGATGCGTGATAGAAGGCCGTGTAGAACTTCGTCAACGCCGTGGTATCGCTACTGCTCACCTGAATGGTGTTGAGGCGCTGATTCCATATCGCATCGGCAACCTTCTTGACGCCATCAAAATCCCATGAAGGATTTTCTGCCTGGAGATTATTTTTGGCGTTTGCGACGCTCACATATGAAATGCCGATTTTCATCAATACTGTGGCGCCTTTTCCGAAATTCATCACGGCAACGCCATTGTTAAAGGATGATGTCTTTACAAATGGCTGACTGAACTCCGCATAGAAGTACACCGGAACATTCGTTGAATTACCGCAAAAGTGGCCTCCCGTGGTACTGCCCGAAATGGTTCTCGCGTCGACCTGCGCGACCGAACCGGCCACGTTCGTCTGCGTGTTTGTATACGTCGTGTTGAGCACGAGCGTCGAAGGCTGATTGTCAGGATACGTGAAGCGTCCAAAGCCGGTACGCAGGGTTGCAGTCAACTCGACCTTCACCTGGTTATCGAGCAGTACCGCATAGGCGCCCGCTACCGACTTCTCGTTGGTATGGCTAAACGTCTGCGCGAGCGGCCTGGTGGCATCGAGCGTCGGCATGACGGGGAATTCGCCGTCATTTCCCGAACAACCGGCACCGCTCATATGTGTGAGACTGAAACTCTGGATCGAGCCGATGTCGTAGTAGTAACCGGCCGGCGAACCGGGCTCCGCGCTGTTCGAGGGAGCCGAGGTGGTATTCGTATCGGGTGCCCACTGCACCATGCCGTTCGGCAGGCCCGCCGCGGGTACGACACTGCCAGCCTGCCCTGCTGGCACGGGGTTGGGAGAGTTGCTGGCCAACGTGCCGATCAGCGGGTTGACATACCGCGTCAATTGCATGGTGCCATGATCGGAAACGGGAATTTGCTCGGCGGCAGCGACAGCCGCGTTCGCACTGCTGGAGCCGGTACTGGAACTAACCTGAGCTGCTGCCTTGAGCTGGTCAGCCGCGACAGCGGCGGAGCCGGACTGGCCTGGACTATCTCCTCCACAACCCGCCAAAGAACCAATGATGATCATGGCGGCCGCAAGACGGCGTAAATCTATCATGGCTGTCTCCTGAGTATCACTACGCGTATCTGGTTTTGTTTAGTTATCCTGTTTATCCATGTGGCATGTGGTATCTGGCTGGAAGCCATGCTATACGAGACATTTGAATCGCGTCAATTGATTATCTGTTGGCGTTTTGTGTTTATCAGAAATTACTAAACAAGTGAATTCATGACGCAACTTCACGTGTTAGTCGCTGCGCATAATCGGTCCAACATGCAGGAGGTTCACATGCGACGACGACTGAGTTCAGGCGTGTCATATTTTCACGCAACCGCGCATTTTCGCTAAAAGTGCCCGAACGGTGGCAGGAACACTCGATGCGGGGCGTTCTCATCAACCCCAAAGGCAGGAGCGAGCGCATGATTGAACCTACTGACTTTCTGGCCATGACGACTGCCCTACGCGACGGTTATCGCAATGAGGTCGTCACGACGGTCAACGATCACGACATTCATGTCAGCGCGATGGAGGTGCCGTACTTCTGGCATTTTCATCCCGACTCCGATGAGACGTTCATCGGAATCGAGGGCGTATTGCTCATTGACTTTGAAGAAGGGACAACGGAGTTGCGCGCGGGTCAGTTGCTGACCATCCCCGCAGGCGTGCGCCACCGCACGCGCCCGGCCGGTGCACGCTCGATCAACCTGACGGTGGAAAGAGCCAATGCCAAGACGATCCGCTGTGACGCACCCCGCGAAGGGTGACTTCATTGCCGTTCGAACGGCGGGGCAATCGATGCCTCAGGCCTGTCCGGCAAATCGAAGTCGCTGGTAGGACTACCAGGTAATACGCAGCGGCAATAATGGGCGCTGCACTAGCGGCAAACGCCCGTGCCATCGCGCCTCATACGCCCAGAACGTCCTGAAGCCGCTGAATCACGTCCGGCCATCCTTTGCCCATGCCCTGGAAGGCTGCCTTGCCGAGCGGCGAATCGAGGTCGAAGCCCTTGTGCTCGAGTGACAGGCGGGTACCGCTTCCTTCGGGTTCGAGCCGCCAGGTGACCGTCGTGTTCAGCGTGCCGGGTGCGAACGACTAGCACAACAGCCGCTCATGCTCGACGGCGACGACCTCGCAGGGCTGCAGGCCCCACGGTCCCATATCCAGCATGAAGCGATGCCCGACAACCGCGCGCACATCGCCAGCAGCCCGCCATCTGGCGTGAATCGCAGGGTCGGTCAGTGCAGTCCAGACCTTGGCCGGCGAGTGCGGAATGAAGCGAGTGAGCTGGATGAGTCCGGGTTCTGTCATTGCGTGTCCTTGCCGAGTATTTCAGTGAGTGCATCGAGGCGCTGCTCCCAATACTGCTCGAACGGATGCAGCCACTCTGAGTGTGCGGAAAGCCCGCCCCGTGGGCGTTACACCAGCACCATTGCAAAGGGTCAAATAGTGCTTGCGCTGCATCGCAAGAACTCACTATGCGTCCAAGTCAAGTATGGGATGTATCCGATTGGAGCCGGTTTTCGATCTCCGTCATAAACCATTGCGTCCGCAACCAGGTCCCCGACACTCTTCTAAATACCTCCACGCAATCGATTTCACCAGTCAATCGCCAATAACTATTAAAACGACAACAAACTCGATGCGCGCCGTGTGAACTGTTTCACTAGGGAGCAAAGCGCAACGCGAACGTCTCCCGTTCGCACGTTGCTCCCTTGCAGGTGCAGCTCGTATGGACTAACCATCAACAGAGTTCATGAATTCGATTCCCCGAATTCGCTCTCGTTGCTCGCTGCTAAATCTACTTCTTCGCAACCCAGCTGTCCGTATAGCTTCATCGCAGTCACCCAACCGTTGCTCCGACGCCAAGGTGACAAGCCAAGAAATGACCCGTTCAAGATAGGCCGGACGGGATTCAACCAGTCCCAAAACGCTCTCAAACGGTCTGTTCCGGCTGGATACTCGACAAAAACCTGCTCTTTCGAGAATGGCCCCTCGAGTAGCACTAATCGGGGGTTCAGTCGATATTAGTCCATGGAACGCCTCGCGAATCTGGTCGGAGGTTGGTTGCTTCAGCCGAACCGCCCCTTTCGTTCGCCCAGGTGACCGGTGGCTGCGATTAAATGTGCCGTCGGAAAAGGCCGATCTCAGCAGGGCCAGAACGCTATTGAAACTATTTTTGCGTCATGGCTTTCACGACGTCCTGCGTCGTGACGACGGCATGTGCGAGAAACGCGTAGTTGACCAGCGCGGCTCTATAACCGTCGCCCCACGTCGGATGGCGGGGCCCAGCTGTGGCATCGGCGACGACGGCTACCTCGAAACCCTGCTCGATCAGATCGCGCAGATGAGCCTCGACACACATGTTGGCCAGCATGCCGCCCAGTACGACTTTCTGCACATTGTGCTTCCGGAGTTGCAGCGTAAGGTCGTTGGTCTGTGGACCGAAAACCTTGTGTGGGCTCACGACGATAGTTTCGCCATCGTCGATGAACGGCTTGAATTCTTCCAGCCAGTCGGCACCCGATTTTTCGAACCCGCTCAGGTTTAGCGCTCCTGTGCGTGCGAACGTTCCCGTCTCGAACTCGCCCGCCTCAAGCGGGCCATTAAATTGCCATCGACGGTCAGTCGGATAGAAGTAATGGGGGGAGATGAAAACACTGAACTTTCCCGTTTTCGCCGCCTTGAAGATTGCCAGCATATTTTCGACGGTCCGGTTTTCCGTCACGCTTGTGCCCAGGACGCCCCAGTTCTTCCCGTTTGGGCTGAGTACGTCGTTTTGTGGATCGGTGAACACCACCGCGGTGTCGGCGGGATCGTAGTTCATAATGCGCACTCCAGTGAACGGATGACGGGACGCGTGCGTCAGAACGGCTTTGTCGGAGCGGAACTTCAACGTTGGGTCAACAACGCCGCCTGAGCAACCACGTCTACGTTTTAGTTCATCGCGCCTATTTTTGCGTTGGAGCCGCAGGTTGAGCGAAGGACGCCGAAAATGACGAGACTCGAGCGTTATGAAACGTCGACGTGGTTTTTTCCAGGGTCACGGCAAGCCGGCGTAGCGAGGTCGTGACGGTCGATAATGGCCGCCGCACATGAACTCAATTTGCGGACCGTCTTCGAAAGGGGCAAATGGCCGAAACGCGGCGAGTTTCTGCCACCTGTCACTGTCGGGCGAGCGTCGCTTCATGGCCCGACCGCCGCCGGCCGTGGACGGCTCAGCTCGACCCCGGAAGAGACGGTCGCGTAACTACAAAACGGACGTTCAATCTGCCGCGATCAGTCGCCACACGTCCGGGTCGCAAAGGCTTACCGTATGTCGATTCTCGTACCATCCATTCACCATTGGCAGGGACGCGATGATATCGGGAATGCCTTCTTCGAATTTCACAAGGCAAATGGTTTTCCAGCCATCCGGAACCCCATCAAATGGCTTGGCATATTGCTGTGTTACTGCGGCGATCTCGCAGCGTGTTCTCGTCAGTGACTGTGGGGCGCCCGTCGGAAAGAGAAATTCGAACGTCCGACCTATCGGAAGATCGGCGTATGCAAACGACATGAGCAGAACTTCGCTGTTCGGTGGCAGTTCCGTCGGGAGCGCGCCCCGCACATGGAATAGGACTGTCGCCGACGCGCGCCCTTCAACAATAAGTACGCGCTCCCGCAAGGGAGCGTCACTCTCAGAGCGCACTAACAGACCCCTTCCGGATTAGTGATTCGGGCAATATACGGTTCGGCATTGTCGACGATCCGAGTCGTTACGTCGACCGTCCCATCCTGGCCGAACCCGCCTGATATAGCTCTGTTGCACTACACCGCGCCTTTCATTCTTCATACGGCGAAGCGTCCGCCGGGACGATGGTCCAATGGTATCGCTCGACCGGTCGCGCGACTGCGGACCGCACTCTATCGTTCCACTGCGCTTCAGCCGCCCGGATACGGACATCTTCTCGCGCTAAAGCTTCAGGCGCCCAGTAGGCTCTAACTTCGCCAACAGGCAGGTCGTCGGTCCCCGACGCGATCGCGCGGAATAATTGAAATTCCGGCTCTTCTTCGACCTTGGTCCATCGTGCTAATGGCAGCATGGCCCTCGCTGTTTCAATGACACCCAGACGACCTTCAAGAAAATCTGACGCTCTCGCGCGAATCTTTCGGCAATGCTTGCGCCAACGCTGTTCGTTCGTAATTCCTCTAGGGATCTTTATCTCACGATCAATGGTGGAAGGGCCGCTCGATTCAAGCAAGGGACTGAGGACTTGCAGGACATCAGCTATGCCGATAAGCCTTGTACCCTCCGCTACTTCAATGCGTCGACCAATCCAAAAGGTTTGAGGGTATGCCTCCGGCGACAGAAGCCACACCTCCGCGTGAGCCTGCTGTCCTGTCTCAACGCGCGAAACATCCATGAATTCGTGGTGGGCAGACGACCAGTAATCAGGCTTCACCTTGTAGATTGGTTTGTAACCAGAAATCACGTACTTCGGCGAGCCATCCGTTCTGAGCGCTGTCAGGGCGAAGTTAACAATCAGGTCAGGCGAACGAGGCGGGCGGGTCATGTCTCTGCGTCTGTTCAGTACGAGCGTCTGCCAATTGTCGCCAATCTACGACTGGCTGTCGAACGTCGCATATTGGCCGCTCTGCGTCCCACGACCGGGCACGCCGCTCGCTCCCGGCCCAAGTTTCATGCAATAGGCATAACCGACCCTGAGCGGTCGGTCACCGCTCTAGATATCTCGCAGGAAAGTGGTCGGTCGCCGATAGAGTTCACCGACTGCCGAAACGAAGCGCCAGCGCGTTTCGTAGTACCCGAAGCCAGTATTTAGGCTTAGATCCGATGGAAATTTGATACGAATACAGTCGATCTCGGATAAGGTAAGCCCCATCGAGCAAGACCATTTGACCGGCTACCAAGCGTTGGACTGGATTCCAGTGGTGAGTGAATTCGGCATGGCAGTGCGGACACTTTGGATTCGCACCTGGGCGGAATTGCCCTCCGCAGGGGCACTTCGGCAAAGTGGCTGCAATACGGTCAAGCAGCTCTTGCGTGGGCTCTGACGGATAGACAAGCTCCTTATCTCGTTCGCGGTGTACAACGTTTGAGCAGGTATCGCAATGAAAGTAAGGAAAACTTTCGCTCATGCCACTGGACTGCCACGCAGGCGTCAATCGTGTGCACGACGGACACTTCATTGAGCCTACCCAAGGCGCGTTTGCTGCGTAGTAGACAACCTTCATGACGCTGTACCGGGTTGTAGTGCTTTGGTCATTCTCATTTCCAACCGTTGGATAACTCGCTCAGCCTACCCGAAAGCCGACACTCGTGACTGGCAGAAAAAGCATATCCCGATCCGAGGCGATCCCTCATGCGCACGTCATTACCTTTGCTGAGTAACCGGTAGGTGCATCCAGCGAACTACAACTATGCAAATAAGGACGCCACCGCAGATGATGGCAACCAATGCGAACCACCCTTTCTTCGATGTAGGCAGGTCCAATCCAGGCCCTGCCGCCGCGGCGACGAGTAACAAGACAATGCTCAAGAGACCGATTATTCCCCGACCTAGCCACGAGAACAACGTGGTCGCACGATTGACCAGACTCCCTTCGCGATAGGGACTCTGCGGTCGCCGTCGAAACTCAGGTCTTTTGTTAAACAGCATTTTGACAGTGTTTTATTGATGGTCCGCTGGACGGCGCGCCTTTGTTATCGGCATTAAAAACTAGGCTGATTGCTCGGATTGTCGACGATTCACGCGCTCATCTCGAACGGCCGTCCCTGGCCGGAGAGTCTCACGTGGAGTGCGGGCGATTGTCTCGCGCACGCACCGTCATGCAAAAGGCATAGGTCGACCCGATGCCGACACTCACTAGATTGATGGCTCGCGGGCTGCATACCAACTAGAGCAGCCACAGATCACATCCTCGCGGTGCGGCAGTTCCACGACCAAGTGTCCCATTACGTTGGGGGGGCAATAATTGGTCGCGTTTTGCATATGAGGCGCCGGCCCGAGGAGACTTTCTCCAGTGAGCCGTGGGGTCTGCGCGAATGGCGAAAGCGTCCCGCTCAGGGGCGAGGATGCAGCTTTATCCGGGCCGCCCATTCGTGACCCGGCCAGTTCTGTACGGTTTGCCACCGCCACCTGGCAATACCCAGCTCTGCACTACGGACCATGACCACCGTAACGGCGTCCTGATTGGCTAGCGCAGGCGCCACGGCAAACGCGGCACGGACTATCTCAATGGCCTCTGCCTCCGTTTGCAACGCCGGTGTGGTCACAGCCGCAGTGATAATCGTCTGGGTGGTGGATGACGAGGTGGCTCCCACCCGATGCATGTCCGACACAGAGCTTTGCCGCACACCCGGAACGTCTGCGACCGCCCGCTGAATTTCCTGCAAGCCGGAAAGTGCCTCATCAAACCGGTGCCGCAAAACGGCGCTGCCCACCACCACCAGCGAACCGATAACACCCATCGCAATCCAGTGAGTGCGCCGCACCGGCGCATTCGGACTGGCGTGTGCATCAACACGCACTACGGCTGTGGAGAACGCCATGTCGTGCAACGACCGGCGGCTTGGCTTGTTAAAGACCAGCAGATAAACAAGTACCATTTCCCATAGAAAGACCACCGTTGAATTGGCAATCGCCAGCAACGACGTTCCTTGTCGCATCGCGGGCGTGTCCACGAAACCCATGCCGCCGAGAACAACCGGCACCGCGATGATCGAATATCGCAGCCATGCCTGAATCGGAGTGAGCGGCACCAGGCCATCCGGCGTAATGCTCGTCACCTTAATTTTCAGCAGGTGTTTGCCGAGTGACTGACACCGACCGCTCGTGCCTTCCATGGATATGAAATACAGCGAGCCGAGCGCGAATCCGATCAACCTGGCCCACTCGCCAATACGAGCCAGCCACTCGAAGCTGACCGCAATCACCGCCATTCCGATAAGACCGAGAACGATACCGTCGATTGCGAACGCAGCGGTTCTCCGCCAAAAACCGGCTGGCGCCGCATAGTCGGCGTGGAGTGCGATTACTTCGTTGTGGGTCTCTTCAACCATTGTTTGATTTGAATTTGATTACGGAAAGTTCGTCGTCAGCATGCCGCTGCTTGTATTTCCTAGCGAGCGGACCCACTATCGCCCGATAGGTCATCATCTCACCGGGCACGCTGGACAGCCCGCCGTCACCTGGACATACAGCGATCACACCAGTTCTACGGCAACCGAGCGTGAAACTTAAGAAATCGACCGAACGACTGTTCTCAGAGCGTCTCTCGCGTTGGAATGTCCGGTCGGCGTGTCATGGCCGTTCGCGGCTAATTGATGATGTTTTCGCGTGTCGACGCTGGGTCTTTCGGCTCCCAGTACCCACCGCTACCATGATACGTTTCCGCGTGCAGCCAAAAAGATTCGTTGCAATGCATGCAGCGAAAATGGTACTTGACATGGTCGCCCCACTTGGCTCCCTCTGCGAGGTCGGCAAACGAAACGGAGAGCCGAGGAGTGTCGGGATTTACTTCACCGAGCGTTCCGTCCGCGATGTTCTCCGCGGCGATTTGTATCGCTTTGCGTAGCTCACGAGGATGTCTGATTGCATACCGAACGCAAAGGTCCTTACATTGTGCGCATGCCACACAAGACTCCGTCAGGTTTTCGCTGCGAGTTGCAGAAAGATCGGCTGGTATCGGCGAGTGCGGCGAACAGGATTGTCCACGATCAGGGCGGCGGTGTCGAACGGCCGTTTATGGCCGCCCCCCGCCGCACAGGTGGAATTTCTCGCGCCACGGAACAGTACAACGCCGATCGATGATGATCATGGGTAGGCCTCTCGGCCGCGCAAAGAAGGGGCTCACGGGTGCGCCTCCACGCTCACCTGATTAAGGACGACCCCCCACCGGCCCGTGGTCTCGGTCACACGCAGCGTGCCGGTACCCGGCTGCTGAGGCAGGTGCCAGTGCGGGCCGCATACCGTAAGCCGGGCTTGCAAGGCATTGTCGTAGAAGGCTACACCGTAACCACAATTTTTCCAGCCGCTGGTCACCGCGTAGGGTACCAGCGCGATGCGGACCTGTGTGGCTGTCTGGCGCGCCAGCAGGTCGAATGACAGGCCAGCAATCAACCAACCCGAAATCGCGCCGAACGCGATGCTCCCTAGCAGGCGGCTCAGGGGGCCGTCCCCTCTGCGCCACGGCATATCGCGCAATAGGGGAACGGCGGCGACACCACCTGCGAGGCCGCCAGTGATCTGCAGGACGCGCACTATCCGGTATGGCGCGCCGTAGGCGTTGCGTGTGAGCAGCGCCAAGACCAACAGGAGGATCAGCGGACCCAAGCCGACCGCCAGGGTTCCGAGCATGGGCCTCCACGCGCGGCGGGGGGCAGACAGTACGACGGGACGGCGCACCCAGGGCATAGTCGTTAAACGATATATTTTCCCGACGAGGCATACAATCGGACCAGTCCGAAGCAGAGGACTCCAGAAAACTCTCACCTTTATTCAGAGCCTGCAGGGAAAATTGTTGACGATTTCGGTATCAATGTCGAGTGACTGAAACTGGCCGCACTGCACCCTACGACCGGGCACGCCGCTCGCCCGCGACCCAAGCCTGACGCAACAGGCACAACCGATCCGAAGCGGACGGCGCAGCTTCCCCAAATCACCCGCTGTGACGCTGTAGGCGGCGATTATTCAACGCTTCAAGATACGAGCCGGGTATTGGTTGCATCTCGCCTTCCGGTCCTATCACGTGAATCTGCGGATCATTGACGGCAACTTGCAGCCCCGGCGGCAAGGCAAAGAATTTGATCAAATCGGGCCTATCTACGCCCAATTGATAGAGCGAAATTCTGATGAATTGCGCGGGATTCTGAGAACCGTCTTCATCATTCAAATCTGTGAGCGACCAGCCAGAATCTGTTTCATGAGCAGGATCGCGAGTCAGCAGCACGCGACATGCGCTCTTGTATCCGGCGTGCACAACTGCACTTTGCCGTAGCAACGGAAAGTCAGGTTGCAGATCCATGGCGACGCTTTCGACCACGTCTTTCTGATTGCGCAGGTGCATCAGCGTGTTGTTGACGGAGTCGATGAACTTGATCGGAATCTCCTTCATATCGGGTTCCGTGATGCGCAGAGTGTCGGCCGCCCCTGCATCGAGCATCGTTAGCATCCAGCCGATTTGTAGAGTCTCGCCCACGCGGAATCGCTCGCCATCTGCGACACGCTGCTCAAGGAAGCGTAGCAGCCAACTGATGTCCTGAGCGGGGATTGCATCGTTTGCGACCTGGATCTGGAATTCCGGGTGCGCAAACCGCTTGCAATCGACGGTTCTATGAATAGAACAGGTCTGCTGCTGCGCAGCTTGTTTCGAGCCGGTCGATTGAAATAGTGAGCGAAAAAGCATAGTTCACATTCTTGGTTGGCGACGATTGTCGCCGATCTTGGTCACGATGTCGAAGGTCCGCTGTTGGCCGCACTGCGTCCCACGACCGGGCACGCCGCTCGCCCCCGGTCCACGTCTCATGGAACAGGCATAACCGACCCATAGGGGACCCGCAGCCCTCTCAACAACGGCCACTCGGCAATCACCAGGTGGATATTGGACTGCGCCAAAGTCGCTTAAGCCCACGAAACACACACTGGTGCCAGCTTGCAGCATTTGAGTCCGTGTCCGGAGACACTTCATCGGCTACTCGACCCAAAGATGGCGTCCGTCTCACAGCAAAAATCACTGGGTCGCCTCTATAAACTGGCCGCCCTGGTATTTGTAGAAGCGCGAAACATCACTCTTGTCTCCATAAACGTCCCAGCGTACCTGGATGCCTACTGGTGCCTCTTTCCACGAAATTGCCAAATATTCCGACTTTTGATTGGAATCACTTGCCAATTCGAGATCTTTGAGACAACTCTGTACCTGCAAGGCAAAGCGCGGCACCGCAGAACTCCCGTGCAATTCCAGTGCGTAGAGAGTTCCTTCCTCACCCGCACCGCAGTACCCCGAGGGATTGGTACTAGACGACTGATTTACAACGACGAGAATGTATTCCTTCCCGTCTATCAAGCGCGAGTGGTCGGCCGGAAAGCCAATGCTCGAAGACTTCTTAAGGGCTCGACTGAGAGCAGTTGGCACTTGAATGGGCAATATCTTGTGCTTCCCGGCGTCGACCGTAAAAAGGCGGTTCTCTTTCTGTTGCACCAAACGACCACCTTCAAGGTCAATTTGCGCGGGTGGAGGAACTTTCGCAAGTGCGCTGGCGCTACCTACACCTAACGCCACCAGAAAGGTAAATTGTTTAATTCCCGGCAATGTGATCCGCATAGCAAATCCCAGAGTAGAGCCAGACGTGATCTTTATCACGCCCAGCCTTCATTTTCCTGTAAGTTTCTTTGTCGCGTTCGTGCAATTGATCGGAAGTCTGCCCAGCGTTTGCCGAGTTTGACATGTCCCAACCAATGTTTGAGGTGGACGGGTCGCACATGATGTCACCACTGCGGTCCCATGCCTGCGTTTGAGGGTTCCATTCGTAATACTTGCTGCCGTTCCACAACCCGAAAGTCTCGCGTGATAACTGCTCCTGAGTGTACGGATGCGCCTTGAGGAGCACTTTTGCCTTTGCTTGCTTGTCCTGGAACAACGTCACGCCGACCTTAACGTTTTCCTTCCAGTTCCAGACTTGTTCGTAGTTTGGCGCCGGATTAGTCATCTGTGTTAGCCCATAGCCGGAATCGCCCGCGACCACAGGTTCATTGTCAGCGTTAATGAAGTGCTTGAAATGACTCTCCTGATCGATGACCTTGTCGAAACCGATGGTGTCGGGAAGTGTCGACACGAAGGCCACCACGTCTTCTTTGGTGGGATTCTTTCCTAAGACGAACACAGTGCGCCGGAACTCCGAGCCACCCGCCGTGACCTCGACGGACAACTTACCTCCAACGATCTTGTTGTCGAGATTTGCCTGCCATGACTTGTCGTTGCTCGTGAAGGTGCCATTAGCAGTAAATGTCTTTAACTTCTTTCCGCGCTTCGCGCTTTCGCGTAGACCGCTAACCTGCGCATCCCACGCAATGGTCCATTTCCATTGATAGGGCGGAGAGGCATCCGTCTTGATCTCAAAAAAAATCGATGGGAATTTCGGTATCGCGTCGATATAGAACTTATCGCCTGTCGCCGGACGAACCCATTCGCCCGCATCGTTCTGAATCACGACCTTGACAAGCGATTTGTCGTTCGCAGATGTTGTCGATGCATGCTTCACGTGTCGGATGTGATGCTTATGCTTCTTCGGTTGAGTCATTATCGTCCACCAGCTTATAGATGGTTAGAGAAAGGCTCTCTGGCTCGTCCGTATAAACATGCTGAGTCAGTCCTTCACCGTCGCTGTACCCGGACCATTTCTTACCGGATTCACTCTCAATCTCGTAACGTGTGTGCGGCAGCGGAGTGGTCTCATCATCGTCGAGCAAACGGAATTGCTCGTGGTAGCGAGACGCCGCACCAGAATTTGGCAATCCGGGCAGCACGTACCCTTGAGCGGTGGGGCCGCTGAATGAATGCTGGCCGCCCTTGATGTCAATCTTGCCGGGTGCGTGAATCTCGATGTTTCCATCCTTGATGCGGATATACGCACCTCCAGATGTCAACAGGATTTCCTGCTTTGCCGCCGCCTCAATGTTATCCGTTACTGAGAGCAGCTTTACAGCTTTTTGAGCAGTGAGTTCGATGTTGTCCGAGTGCGCCTGGACTTCCACCATGCCCTTCGCAGCAAAGAGCTTCATCCCCGCACTCTGCACAAAGAGGCTCAGCCTCTCCGAAACACTTGCAATCAGCGATTTTCCGGTTGCGATATGCGTGCTCTGGCCGCTGACGATATTGGTCTGGGCATCACTCGCGATATGAACAGACTTCTGCGTGGACAGCGCGATGCCTGCCGGGCTACCGAACAGCATGACTGGTCCCTTGAATGCGTTGGCGTTGCCTGTTCCACCGCCCGCCGTTTTTCCGCCCGATGATGAACCGGATACGCTGTTCTGCGTCGCGTCCGTGAACATTTTGAGTGAATCGTAGCCGTCGTTCAGGCTTCCTGCCTGATGTGCCGTGCTGGCGCCTGACATCGCCTCCAGCACGCTTTTCGAATTCACAAGCTGCGAAGTGGAGTCGCGAGCATCGAGCGGCTGGCTGGCCGCGGGGTGGGTGGTGACATAAAGGCCTTGACCCGCGCGCACTGCTCCAAATGCGTCAGACTTCAGGTCAAAGCCGCTGCCCAGGTAACTCCCTCTCGTGTTGCCGGACTGGTCGATGAGGTAACCCAGTTGTAGCTGGGCATTCGTGCTCGACGAGTAAAGTTGAAGCCGGTTCTGGCCCGTCGAGTCGTCAAGCACCATCTGGTTATAGCCGCTGCCCTGATATTCCTTCGATTTGTAGCCGGAGAGTAAGCCGTTGGAATGCCAGTGCGGTTGCGTCTGGCCGTTGTAGACCTTCCCTGTAACCACGGGCCTGTCACAATCGCCGTCAACCCAGTTGATCAGGACTTCTTCGCCGACCCGTGGCACATGCACGCTGCCGTATCCAGCGCCCGTATCGGACATGGCAACCCGCACCCAGCACGACGCTCGATCGTCGCCGTCGTTGAGCCGGTCCCAGTGGAATCGCACCTTGATACGGTTCAACGAGTCGGTGTAGACCTCTTCGCTTGCCGGGCCGACCGCGATCGCCGTTTGCAGATGCATCGCTGGTTTGCGGTGCTCAAGCGGACTGCGGTAGGGCACGATCCTGCGTTGGGCTTCAAACTCAACGAGAAAGAATCCTTCGCTGCCGTCAGCATAAGTGACTTTAAGGCTTTCCTCGGCAGCATAGTCCGTCCGTATCTTCGCCATTTCGCCCTTGAGGCTATGGGGATAGTCTGCGGTCCGACTCGAAACGGGCAGATTGTTTTCGATAAACCACGTGGTTCCGATTGCGGCGAACTGCCGGTTCTGCGCACTGTCGATGGCGTGCCACGGATGATTATCCAGCTCAAACCAGTGGCCCGCATCCATGCGACGCACGCCGCCTGTACCCACAAAGCGCTTGGCGCGGGATTCCCACTCTTCCATGCGGATCTTCGATAGCGCATCGCCTCTAACCTGGTCGCTATAGGTATAGGCTCCGGTGTATTCATACACTTCGGTCTGCTGCGGCAGGTCACCCTGGTTAGGAAGCGTGGAAACGTTCGTGCCCTTCGGATTGGCAGGCGAGGCGGGGCTCTTGTAATCAAAGGTGCGGGTGGTCAGCATTGAGCTTTGCAGCGTGCGCGTGCAGGACCACTGCGCCAATGCATCCGCCTCTCTGCTGATGCCCGCCCGGTAAAACTCAACCGTTTGCGGTGAGAGCGCCGGAAGGTGGTAAATATCGTCTACGACCACGAGCGTGTGCGACTTGCCATCGCTCGCCTGCTCGAAATAGCCGAACAGGCCTTCGCCCTCCATGACGCGATGAACGAAATTCCAGTCGTCTTCATACTGTATGCAAAATGAGCGAGCAGGAAGGGGCTTGCTGAATGCAAAGCGAAAAGCACCTTGAGCCTGCGGATGCATGTTGAAGACATCTGTGAGGATCGCGTCGGCCGGCTTGTCCTGCCAGATTCGTGCATCCTTGCGAAAGCGCAGGAAGTGCATCCATGACGCAAAGGCGATCTGGTAGCTGGTCAACCCGCCGTCCGAGCCGAGCCGGCGTGCGGTGTGTACGTAACCGTGATGAGGCAGGTAGGACTTGTCGCTCTGCTGGATCCACAGCGCTACCGGCTGCGCAATCAGCTTCTTGAGTTCGATGGCGTCGGAGGGCGAAACAACATCGGCCGTGAATTCAAAATGACGGCCAATGCGTGAATAACCCAGGACCCGCTGAGGCAGTAGCAGGTCACTGCCAAGCGGATTATCCAGTTTCAGCAGGCGGTCGCTTTGTAGCAGCCCACCGGTCAACGCCCCGATTAAGTCCCGCGCACCCATACTGCCTCTTCGTGTTGTTCACTGCGCTTAATATGCTCGAGCGGGATTTTACGGGATGCCAGAAAGGTCGGCTAGAAACAATATTCAATAAAATCAGTCCTTGAGACGCATTTCCAATAATTTATATGCGCACCGCATATAGGAAATAATTTTACCAAAGAGTCACCGTTTAGGTGGTAAATCCGGCGACTGCCGGCTCAATGCCTCGGTAAAAATTACTGGGGCCCGCATTGCTAGTCATCCACGCAGCGCCGCTAACGGTCCGTTCTTCGCCAGCGGGAGCCGATCCTACGCTTCGGCTCGACGGATTGCCGCGATTAGTGAACCGGCGGGAATCGTAGAATTGGCGAAAAATCGATCTTCCACAGGACGAGCTCGAACAACTGACCAAAGTTGTCCAAAGACAAGGTCGCGAGGATGGCAACGCCATCCGAATCTAGAAATGCCATCTGGCAAAGGTCATCGCCGAGACGGCGCTCCCCTTATTCTGCGAATCGAACCGAATGCTACCCATTCCGCCATCGCTCAGATCTTCGACCAGGCAGTTCGAGAGCAAATCTCGGAACGAGTTTTCCTGCGAGACCTCATGAAGCATATGCTCAATGAGCGCTCGTTCATCGGGGCCAAGAGCTCTCAGATTCATCGTGGTGGACTGTTGTTGCCAACGCGGCCGACAGCGAAAATTGTTGAAGATCTACGCGCGGATGTCGACTGACCGTTCATGGCGGCGGATTCAACCGGTCGATGCAACACACTACAACCTGCGTGAGCAGCGGAGGTGTTGCAAATGAAACAGCGACCGAGGATCTGGGTGCTGGGGACGAGTTTCCGCACGGGAGAGATGCTATCCGTCTCACCATTTGGAAGCTGCCGACGACGGATTTGATGCTTGAATTGAAGCATGAAGACCGAGAGGTTCCGATTCGTCTCATGCTAACGCTTGCCCCGGCCGAGGGACGGACTACATAGATGGCGGTATCTCCGAATGTCCGCTTTGCGCTTTGCCGAAGGTCCGTTGTGGGTCGCACCCAGCCGCTCGCGAAGCGATGACGTGCTGCCGTTCGATGCAAGACGCATCAGGCAGTAGCCGGGCCAGTAGGCGTCACTCGCAACCATTGTTAGGCGGACGTGTGGATGTCGGCTTCGCGTCCGACAACCGCCATTGACCGCGAGGATGAAAGCTTGCTTCGGCGGGCGCGACACGAACGGCAGGCAATGGCGAGGGCCGGGACAGCTTCTGAGTCCCGTAACCGATCTGCTCAACGGGGCGCGTCACGGAAACAATTGAAAAGGTCCTGGCCGCCACAGCCGTAAGATCTGCCTTTGCACATGCTTATCCCGAGAACCACACGCCATGCCGGCCCACATCATTGCTGCGGCTGCGGTTGGAAAGGCTGAGTGCCATGTGTCGTCCTTCGCTCACGCCTTTGATGGACCGATTTAACCGCTCAACCTGCGCGGAGCGCTCGCTCTAGTGCCGATCGCCTTTCATGCTTTCGGCTTCCATCGCGGCATGCAATTCCTCATACGCCTCAATTGGTTCCATGTCCTGATCGACGAACGCGGCTGCGCGCTCTGCGGCGGTCGACGCGTCGCCCGAGATATCGCTCTGGCTGTCGTCGTCGGTACTTGGCGGCAGCAGCATGTCCTCAAGCATCCCGCGCAGTTCGGGAGTATTCCATGGCTTGCCCAGCTTGGCCTTCCTGTTCACGTAGTGACGGATTTCCGAATCTTGCTCGGCCGTGAGCGGAAGCCCGCGAAAAGTGGGGTCTGCGTTGTGATGGATCATGATGCGCCTCCCGAAGCGGTTTGCGCTTTCAACGCGCAGATGTCAGCGTTGAACGTTACAAGTTACGTGTGTCCACTGGACCACCTGTCCGCGGCCCAGCGATTACGTCCTTTACTTGGCGACAACTTCGTTCGCAGCCGGCGAATGAACCGTGCTGAACGGCTTTGCCGGCACTGACGGCTTCCTGGGCTGCTTGGGCTTTTTCGCTTCGCGAGTGCTGCGTAATTGACTCTTGGCCATGGTATTGCTCCTGGTGCGTTACGTGACAAGTTGGCATTCCCAGCATACGCGCCTAGCTTGGTCCCGGCGTGAAAATCAACTGATGTGGAGTGTCGCCACGCGGAAAGCTGACAGAGTTGGCCGGTTGGGAGTGGCAGCTACAGGAGAAATGTGAAATTCCCTTTCGGGTCGCGCGCTGCCGATGGGTCCCTCGTGAGGCGTGGAAAGCATACGCTCATTGCCAAGGCAGTAACGGCCACTTGCGGAGGTTCGGCACATTCGCGTGGATCACCGACAATCGAGGCGCATTGATTGACCATATTGGTAGTTGCGGTCCTGAACGTCCCGATAAGCAGATTTTGACGAGCGTATGGTGGCGCATGCGTGACTACCTAGCCCAATAGTTGCATAAGCCGTCCAATGGTGACTCATGTTAGGCTCCGATGACGAAAGGGAGGCTTTCATGCACCGAACGATCGCGTACCGCGGCTTCGAGATTCAGGTCGAACTGACTCCGGCTGCTGATGAGGACACCTTTGACGTGACCTTTCAGATAAAAGGCGCCACAAACCTCGAAGTGCTCGGCGCGCGGGGAGGCCGCATCCCGTTGCGCAATGGCCCTTTTACTGAGCGATGGGCCTATCTGGTAGCCGAAATCGCCGGTCAAGCTGCAATCGACGTGTTACTCGGTCCCGTGGACTGATTCCATATTTGTTTCCCGACCCAATGCACTCAGCGCTCGTGATGTTGATGTTGAGTACGGTCATTAGTCGAGCATCAGGTCCGTAAGCAGCAAAAGCGGTTGTCAGGAGCACAGCGAGACACCGATGATACTCAGCGGGCGATTCATGCATCGTTTCATTTTATGTGCGCCTCTGTCCGTGTAGACCGGATTCAGACAGAGCTATTCCTGGGCCCCGTCTTGCGCATCAGCACCGAATATCGACTCGATAGTCTCCAGCAGTTTGACGCATGCGCCGCGAATTGGCCATTCGAGAACGCCTCGTCCTCAGTAAGCGCTAGTAATCGGCTGGCGTCTCCACCAGTTTCCCGATCAGGCGCAGAAGTTCGCTATGCTCCGGCCCTTCGCCATCTCGAACAAGGAAGTCGCCAATTGAGATGTCTGACGGCCGGCCACCTGACGAGAGGTTGGGCTCATGTCGGACGAAAACCCGGCCAGAATCGTATTCGTGGACGAGCGACCAACGGTCACCGTTCGCGCTCCGATAAAGCTCTCGCGCCTTTTGAGTCATGGCCCTCTCCTGTTCGCGGCTAAGCATACGGCAGCCGGGACGTCGCTGACAGGGTGTCAACGTGGTTTTATACAAAGGTGTCAGAAGTTCTCCCCGGTGGCCGACGATTACAAGGTCGACCACAACACCGGTCTAGTGAGCGAGCGTCTCAAGCAGGCGCAACAGAGGGCCTGGCGCGGCGCCTTTCTGGCAGTATGCATCGAAGCCCGCACCGACGCCCGACCGACGCGTGGTAGGTTCATCCAAGGCAGTAAAAGCTACAATGCTCGTTTGCCGCGTCAGATCTTCCGCGCGCAGGCGTCGCGCAACCGCGTACCCGTCCATCTCAGGCATGTTGATGTCCAACAACGCGATTTGGGGGATCCACGACCTGACGGTTTCCAGTGCGGCCAGACCATCAAGCACAAATCGAACCTCGTATCCTGCCTCCGTGAGCGAGGCGGAAACGGCCTCGGCACCGGGACCGTAATCATCCACGACCAGAACGCGACGCACGCAGTCGTCGGGGGGGGAGGTTGCGCACTGTCCAGCGCGCGGTTTCAAGTTGCGACGGCATTCAAAGCGGGCATGGTTGATGCATTGAGCTCAATAGGGTCGACAACGTGACCATTGAGCTGGCCGCGTCGCCTCTAATGCCATAGAGGAAATAGCAACTCGCGTACCCAATGGAGGTCAAATGAGCCTGACGGACTTCATTGAAACCGATCTGGAGGGACTGATAGACGACTGGGCCACATACGCCCTTGCGATCAGCCATGAGGGCACTCACCTGTCCGAGAGCCAGTTACGTGATTCAGCCGCCCAAATCCTGGCAGGCATTGCGGCCGATATGCGCAGCATGCAAAGTGCGGCGCAGCAGGAAGCCAAGTCGCGTCATAGTGGAGGCAGCTCGGAATCCGGGTTCGATCAAGTGGCTTATCTGCACGCGGAAGAGCGCCTTGCACACGGATTCGGGATCAACGACGTGGTGGCGGAGTTCCGTGCGCTGCGCGCCACAGTGCTGCGCCGCTGGCAGATAAATTCGCCCGGCGGTGCCGAGGCTTTTCAGGAAATGATCCGGTTCAATGAGGCCATTGATCAGATGCTCAGCGAATCGGTACGGCGGTATGCGCAACAGACGAGGCGCATTGGGGACCTTTTTGCCGGCGTGCTTGCACACGACCTGCGCTCACCCCTTGGCGCGATCCTGAACTCAGCGCAACTTCTGCTGCATGACAACGAATTGTCTCCAACCAGTCTGAGAGCTGCGGCGAACGTACAACGCAGCTCAATGCGCATGAAAGAGATGATTGACGACCTTCTCGTTTTCACACGCGGCAGGCTGGGTGGCATGTTGCCGGTCAGTATCTCTCCACAGGATATGGGGCGCATCTGCAGCGATGCGGTGGATGAGGTGCGCGCCTCCTACCCCAACGCAGTCATTCGGCCGCGTTTCGCAGGCGACCTGCGAGGCACGTGGGATGGAACCCGTATCGGGCAACTGGTCGTCAACCTGCTGGTGAACGGCGTGCGCTATGGATCGGGCGAGGTGGCCGTCGAAGCTGCCGGTCACGATGGACACGTGACTGTCGTTGTCTCGAACGAAGGCAATCCGATACCGGAAAGCGCCCTGCCTACGCTGTTTGATCCGATGACAAGGGCGAGCCTTCACAATCGGGAGGGGACTGCTGCAGGCATGGGCCTTGGCCTCTACATCTGCAGGCGCATTGCCACAGCGCATGACGGAACTATCGGTGTTGAATCGACCGAGCACGGGACAAGCTTCACCGTCTGTATCCCGAGGTCGCCAGCGGTTTCCGGTTGATCTATTTATCGCTGGCCGCTCGGGAACAGCTCGGTGGTGACCGCTCCTTATGCGAAAGCCGCCATCGTTGTGACGCGAGTTCGGACGGCCGTTGTGGGTCGAGGCTGTGTGGAAACGCGAAACACGGAGTCCGCGGGCGCATATTCCATGCTGCCTTCTCGCAACCCATCGGTAGACCAGGAATGCTGGCGTAATTTCGATGCCTCGCTGCAGACCACGCCAGCTTATACGAGGAACCTTGGGTGCTTCACGCACCCACCAGCCTCATGGTATCGCTATTACGCGCTTGAGGTTGTATGCCAGCACATGCAGGCTCATTTCGGTACTCACATTGGCAAACCGGCGAGTCAGGAAGTGCGTGTAGCCCATCCAGTGTTTGAACGTCCCAAACACGTGCTCAACAGTCCGCCTTCGCGTTGTCATCGCATTCGGCATTCTGTCCAGTCTTCGCTGCGCGGCTTCTAGTACCGACTCGTGTTCCCAGCGCGTAATCCGCCGGCAATCGCTTGGCGTACATCGCGGCTTCATTGTGCAACCAATGCATGCACTGCTCCAATAGCGGCGCAGATACATGCCATGTTCCAGACCAGTAAAGCGGTAAATTGCGCGTTGCCCGGCCGGGACTCCCATGATCTCCTCGCGCCGTTCGAAAGAAGCAGCCGAAGTTTCCCTCGGAAATAAATTGCGACTGGTTGCAATGGCGAGCGCGGCGGTTTGTTTCGTCGGATATGCTCATTTGAATTGGTATAGGTAGCCGATCTTGAACGTTGGAATGTACCGTCTTCCCACGATCGGGCTGTCAGTAATACCACTGCTGAGGTGTGATACGCCTACATCGAAACTTACCATTTGATGGGACGTGAAACTGTAGTTGACCTGCGTGCCGATCGACGAGTTGTAGGCGGCCTTACCTGCGTATTCGGGGCGTCCCACCCGGACCTCGGACGGTCGCACGCCATAATAGTAATTGACGTATTTGCTGCTCAGCCAATCGAAGCCCGCGTGCGGTTCTATCGACCAGTGCCCGAGGTCGAACGACTTACTGTATTGAAGGTCGACCATCTGCCCCTTGTTGCCCCCAAGCAGATAGTCAGCTGACAGTGTACCGAACGCGGTTTTCCATGCGAGTGCCGGACCGTACCAGAATGTACCGTTTCGATCCTCCATTCCATTAAGGATCGGCGCGTCGGAACCCTTGTAGCCACCGAAGACGTCGAACTTGCCGCGCAGCGTGAAGGTCACGTTGCTCCACTTACCGACCTTAAAATCGACATTGGTGCCGAAGGCGTGCAGCCATTTGTTATCGAAGGAAATCAGCGGAATCGGTGCGACGCGAGTACTGTCTCCCCTATAGGGCGACGACTCGATTCCTACTGCGGCACCCAGACCCCAATGTGTCACGTTCGTCGCGTTGCTGAGTACGGTGAAGCCGCTGTCTTCCGCTTCGGGTGGCTCCGCGCTGACACCATTTGCCCACGCCGCGCCTGAAGACAGAAAGGCTGATGCGATAGCCAACAGCAACAGTCGTTTACGCAAGATCGTTTTTCTCATTGTCATTCCTCAAGTGGATTGCCAAGACGGAAGCGACTGTAGGACGGGCCGACTTACTCATCACTTACTAGACGAAAGATGTTGACTGCGCGAGCAGGCGCTCCGGTCAGAACACGGAAGCCGAGTGATAGAACGACCAATGAAAAGTGCGAACGTGGATTTGCCGGACCCCTGGGGAGGAGGCGATAAAAAAGGCGATGAGAAAGATAGAAACGCCAACGATGGTCATCGCTTTGCGGCAGTCAACTTGAATCCGCCCCGCACGAGGAATCGATATTTAAGCGTGGTGCTGTAGTCCGGCCGTTCCATTCGCTACACAAGAGCCGCGGGGTGCTTGGCGTACCCCGCGACATAACGCTCTGCCGACCCGCGTGCGAGTGGTTCGTTTTGATCCACAGCGGGTACGAGCTTGATTGGCCCGTACACTGGCAACCGGCCAGTCGGAATCGACGTCAGGATTGCCGGTGTCGTCACGATGCGCGACGGCGCCTGCTTCACGCCGCGCAATAGCTCAAGCGGCCGGAGTCCTGCCGTGTTCCGTGCCATGCGCAATCTGCAAAGCACCGTTTCCAATTGCGAAAGACGTCCTCGGTGAAAATGCGAAAAAAAACGGGTAATAAGGCGCGTTCTGCGATCCGTATCGGCCGCTAGCATTTCCGGTAACGGGTATACAGAAGGCAGACAATGTGTCTCGTGGCCAGCCGTAATTCCGGAAAAATGAAAAACCATCCAAGCAGTGTCTCAAGCTGGCCAGCGTTATCTGTACGTGATCGCCCGGAATGGTATTTGCCAGTGCACCCGGGCCACGACTGACTTCGTAACCAATTCGTAGGCAAGAATGAACAGGAGCCGCTGAACGGCAGTCCGTTTTATCGTCTCGTTCCTATTGCCTTGCGCGGGCGATGAAGATTCGTGACCCGGCACGGTAAAGATCGTGTGTCGGCCTTTCCTGTATACGTGCGAGTCAGTCTGTACAGCGCCTTCCATGCAACTCCAAATGCAGCTGAACGAGCCAGGCACAACGACAGTCATCCGGGACGTAGACCGCGTGGTCGGCTTCATTTTCCGGCCCGACCTTCCTCGCACGAACTGCGGCATCGAAAGCGCGTCTGGCGCCCCATCTGAACATCGCCATGATGACCAGAGTGACGGCAGCAGTGCATGCCTGCCACCACCAGTCCGGCATACCGTCACCAAGGAGGTCAGATATCGCCGCAAATCCGAAGCACGGGACCATGGCAATACTTGTCGATATCGAGAGAAGCGCAACATTCGCACGTATCGTCGTCAGGGTGCTGCCTTTCATGGATTGAAGCTTAGGGAGTAGTTGACGCGCATTGTTGCCAGGAATCGCTTACCGGATACTTACCGATCAGTCAACGTAAGTGGCCTCCTTTGGTAACTTCGACAGGCGGTGGGATGCCCGTTGTCCGCAGGCGTATTCGAGCATCCATCGCATCATTCCAGCGCGCCTCTTGTTTGGACGACCGGACCGGCGTGAGCGAATACTCGTCAAGCATCACTTGAGCAAGTTGCGACGCCGAGCCAAGCAGATCAGCGCGGCAACCGGTGAAGCATTTTTCCTGCTCTCGATGTCGGCCACTGCCCAATGCGGTCGGCAGAAACTGGCTCGACTCGGACGGTTGCCCTGGTCACCCGCCATAACAGCCTCGAATGTGCCGAATGCCACGCGGTCATCTCCGCACCACTCGTCTAGTGCTGAGCGCCAGCAACGATGCCTGAAAGCAGCGAAAATGCGATTGCCAAAAAGGCGGGGAAAAAACGCAATCTTGAAACTGTTCGAATCCGCGTTTTACCTGGCGCCATTACCCCGCACCGTTACGCCGGTTTCCAGCGGAATTCGCTCATAACCAAACGGTGAATCGGGTCCCAATCGAAAGAGAGCGCACTGTCAACCGCCAGTCATGCGCCAGCGCAATTTCCTTGCATATTGCCAGCCCCAAACCAGCGCCATCATGACTTGCATCGGGGGCACGCCAAAACCGCTCGAACAGAAACGGAAGATAGTCCACCCGTATGCCTGGACCCTCATCACATATCTCGATCGATACCCCGTTGATCGTTACCAACACAGTGCCATTGGCTGGCGACGCATTGATCGCATTTTCGACAACGTTCTTGATGAGGATAAACAACGCGCTTTTGTCGGCGCGGATTGTCGGTAGCGAGTCAAACTCCTCGATACGCAGCCTCACCTGCTTGCCATCAGCCTTGCGGGCCAGGTACGCGACGACATCCTGCGCAACATTGGCCGTGCTAACTTCGGCGAATTCGAAATTCTGTGTCTCGCTGACTTCGGCAAGATGCAAAAGTTGTCGAACCTGCCGCGACATCAGGTCGATCTCGCGGAATAAAAGGTCCTTTTGCCTGATCTCCGGCTGCAGCTCGATCTGTCCGCGGATCAATGTCAGCGGCGTTTGGAGCTCATGCGCCGCCGCTGCAAGAAATTGCTGCTGGACCTTGAAGCCATTCTCCAGTCGGTCAAGCGCCTTGTTAAATGCGTTGATCAACGGCTTGATCTCGGTCGGAATGCCATTGGCCGAAAGGCGAGTTTTCAGATTTTGAGGCGCTATCTGCGCCGCCGCTTCAGATACATCCCGCAGAGGTTTGAGCACCCGGCCGATGGTAAGGGGCAGTGTCAGGCCAAAAATCACGACCGCAACGAAGAAAATGACCCTGACCGTGGCTGGAATCGGCCTGACCTTTGAACTGACCAGCGTTTCGATGAAACGTGTGCTGGTTGCGGTCTGAACATAGAACACAGATTGTCCCCGCAGCACCTCCTGCGTGGCGACGGAGAACCGCCTTCCATTGATATCCAGGTGGACTGTTTTGCCGACGGCTCGAGAAAGGTCATCGGTCAGCCAGGGGCCATCCTTTTCTGCTCCTGTTGAGGCCAGCTGGACGTGACCCTGGCCGTCCAGCACACGGTATTTGAGCTCGGTAGGCACGACCTCAAACAGCCACGCTTCATTGTCAGGAAGGTCTACAGAACGGGGATGGCCCGCTTTATCGAATCCAATTCCATTCATTACCCTATGGACGTTCTCCGCCATCTCGTGTCGCCCCAGCGTTTGCTCCGGATAGTGATCGAACACATAGATAACCACGCCAGCGAGCGCAGTCAAGCTGAGTGCAAGTGCGACTATCGTCGTTACCCACAGCCGCGCTGACAGACTGCGGATCCAGTGATTGAGCATGAAGCCCCCATTTAGAACGGCTATGCAATGCCGCGAGACGGATTGCAGACGGAATGTTTACATCGTGGGTTCCGAGGGCGATGTGACGCAGTCGACCTTTCGGTTCACGTGTGCGCGCTTGCCGCTGGCGTCCGGATGGAAAACATAACCCCCTTCGCGTATCACTCTTGCGAACGCAAATCAGCGCACCGGTTCTCGTGAGGCCGCGACCAGCGCGAAGCTGACATCGTCGATGTTTCCAGTCCGCACCAAAGCGTCAATGACAGCCAGCGACCGGCGTCACCCGGAGAGTTTCTCGAGGGCAAATCCCGCACCGCGATGATTCACCAGCCGTGTCCTTGCATTGATCGAGGCAAGCTTCTTGCGCAACCGGTGCACGGTCACTTCCAGCGCATTTGGTGTTACGGCATCGCCCAGGCCCCATGCGGCATGCTCCAGTGCCGAGTGCCGAACCGTTCGCCCGGCAGCGTCGATCAGACAAAGCATGATCTGCAGTTCGGCGGGCGCGAGCGTGACCGACAGATCACCGCAGGACATCTCGCGTTGCCGCGGATCCACTGTAACGTCCGCGAATGACGCGTCAAGCGCTCTCAGCACCACTGGCCGGCGCATGAGGGTACGCACCCGCGCAACCAGCTCGCTCATAGCGAATGGTTTGGTCACGTAGTCGTCCGCGCCACTCTCAAGACCGTCCACCCGATCGTGCAAGGCATCGCGCGCGGTCAGTATCAGGCATGGCGTCATCTGACCTGCAGCACGCAGTGCACTCAGGAAGGACAGTCCGTCGCCGTCCGGTAGGCCTCGATCGAGAATCATCACCGAGTAGTCGGCCTTGCGCAGGCCAAAGGTCGCCTCGGAGATGTTGCGAAACTGGTCGACCTCGATTCCCACGCCGGCAAGGGCCTGTCGCACCATATCGGCAAGACGTTCGGAGTCTTCAACGATTGCAACTCGCGACATGAAATGAACTCACTTGAACTGATTGTTCGGCCGAATCTGGTTTCCGGGGTGAATCACTTACTACTCGCGGAGATGACGCTGCCAACTGACGATGCAGCGGCGCCCAGAAAATCTGGGCTGTTGTTGCATTGACCAGGCGTTGAAGCGAGCGTTCAATGACACAGGCCCCGTGATTCGCACTGGTCGCCTTAGGGCAGCAACAGCAGATTTTCCGTATCGGCGTGGCTAGTGGCCACTTCTGCTTCCCCCGCCGCCCGGGAGAGAGTGCAGCCAAAGAGGAACATTTGTCGAACAGGCAAAGGTTTCGCTCACGGAACGTCAGTGTCCAAGGCGGGAGTGACTCTACAGCAACACGACTTACCGGTTCCTTACCGGTTCGAAAATGGTTGCCAACGACGCGTTATCGTGGCGGCTCAGTTGCTGTGTCGCCTGGATGAATGACGTGTCGATCCGTGACTGACAAGTTGAAGTCGCGCAGTAAGAAGAAGATGCCTGTGTTTTTCAGTATCCCCGTGGCCTTGAACGTGCATCTCAGACCCGAGCGCTGACGTCGCCGTCTTTGACCGTTCAATGACGACCAGGCCAAATGTAGAGGGCGACGGTCCCGCGTAATCCGCTCCGGCGAACGGCCGACACCCGGCGCTGCCGGAAGAGAAATGTGTTGGAAACGATGAAGGTTCCTGGCTTGAGAGCCTTGTCGAGAAAATCGCCCAGCTTCGCCATAACGCTCGGCATTAGATAACAGACGATTGCATCGGACTTGTCGAGATCGCTATGAAAGAAATTCCCCCATTTCAGCGACACGTTAGGCAAGTGGTGTGTTCTCAGGCGCGATACGAGATAAGGGAATAACGATATCTCCACGCCCTGAACGGACGCCTCGGGGAATGCTCGCGCCAACGCAATGACGGGCGCGCCCCACCCGCTTCCAAGATCGACGATCAACGCGTGCTTTGGCAGCCGCGCATGCTTGAGCAATGCGACAATGTCGTCCACTTCCGATCTTCTTGATGAAAGCGTCGGCACGCCTGTCAACGCGGTGGAAATCAAAAGGGATGCACCGACGAGCAGGGTCAGGAAAACGGCAAAATATGGAATGAATGAGGCCGCCACGATATTGACTCAGCTGCGAGGCGGGATGTGAGGCAACAACAGGTACGATGCATGTTTGCTACCTGTCACGACAGTGTCCGTTCCACCGTATAGTGCGGGATCGCGATTGGGATGAGCGGCGAAGAACAGCCCGGAATGGCTGTAGTCCGGAAGATCGTAGTCTTTCGCGTGCACGGTGGACGCACCGGGCCCATAGCCGAAGTCCTTCCCCTGGATCGTCAGGGCCACGCGGTACCCCTTGGGAATTACGATGCTCGTCGGCTCCGTGAACTCCACGTCGACCGGATACAATTGGCCAGGAGTCATCGGCGCGGCAGCAAGGTGCGGATGAACCGGCTGCCAGGCAGTGGATTTCGCCAAGTCTACAGCACGGTGCGAGACCCGCAGATAGCCAAGATCGAGCGGTACGTTCGGATCGCTGTTTCCCATGAAAGTGACATCACGGCCGTCGGGATCGAGGAGCCGAACTGCCGCAAAAATGTCCATATCTGCCGTTGAGGAACTGACCCACAGCCGCAAAGCGATTGGACCAGTGAACTCCGTTTCGTTCGTAAATGGCGCGGTCGTAAATGTCAGCCCTTCACCTAACGCCGGCCAGGATTTCGCAGCTGGCGCCGCGGCTTCGAGCGCCGGATCCATCGTCCGGCTCGCTGCGTCCAGGTAGTAGGGCTCCCAGTTCGTATCAGGCAATGGCCACGCCGTCTCGTTTCGCCATGTCGTGCCGTCTGGGCGCCTGACCTGCACGGCGACACGCGGCTCCTGGTCCCAGCCGTTGTCGATGCCTTTCAGGAAATGATCGAAGAAGCGCTTTTGCAGCGCCAGCGCCTCGTCCGAATAGAAGGGCGTCAAGTGGTCGCCGGTCTGGATGCGCAGCCACTTCTGGTTGCTGTCCGCCGCAAGATAACCTCGAGTGCTCCAGTCGGTCCAGTTGGCGACGTCGAGCAACGGCACCGTGATGCGGCGCCCGTCCGGTGTGCGCTCGTGATACCAGGCGTCGTCGAACGGATGTCTGGCGAAGGCTCCGACGGGATCGATGCGGTTGTCCTTCAGACGCTCCTGCGAAAGCGGTAAGCCGGTGTCCTTGCCTCCCCTGATGGAATCGACCAGCGGTGTCCCGGCATTACCGTTCTGGTTAGGCACGACCTGATGTTCCCACCAGAACTCCCACGCCACGTTGAGGATGCCGCCGTAGTAAGCGATCTCGCGATATTGATCGAAGGCGCCTTCCCAGGGAAGGATCGCGGCGAGGCCTTCGGGCTTTAGAGCGGCGACCTGATACTGGTTGATTGCCTGGTACGATGTACCGAGCAGACCGACCTTGCCTGTGCTCCATGGCTGATGCGCGGCCCAGGTAATCAGCGTTGCGTAGTCTCGCGTTTCGCGCGGCGAAAAAGGATCGAGAACACCTGGCGATGCGCCGGCGCCCCGCACGTCGGCGTGGATAACGACATAGCCATTCGGAATCCAGCGCTCCGGATCGGGAGCCTCGAACCGGATATATCGGCAAGACGACTTTTTGCACAGGTCCGGATACTTCGCGATGAGCTTGGTCCACGACGTCTTGTACGCGGGCGCATCGGCCATGCTGGTGTCTTTGCCATAAGGGCCCATCAGCATCAGCACCGGATAACGACCGGGCTTGTCCGGTCGATAGATGTTGATGCTCAGCTTTGCGCCATCGTTCATGGCCACAGGGACGTCATGCTCGAAGAGCATCCCCGGCACGCCGCTGTCGACACGCTCAGCCTGTGCCGACTGCGCGAACGCGATGAAAAGAGCCGCGGCTAGCGGCGCCACTCTGGTCAAACGCATCGGAACTACTCCTGGTTGTTGTGGAGCCCGTTTCGGCGGCCCGTCGTTTGCACCTACACGGCAATCAAGGGTTGGTGCCTCTATGCTGTGTCCGGAGCACGAGAGACGTTAACGACGTACGTCGCGCAAGGAAGCCATAAGGTCTGTCATCAACTGCGGATGGCGCGGCTCCCAGCCCAGTCGCTCCCGTGTGGCCTGACTGGAAACCGGGTTATCTGCGCTGACGAAGGGCGCCAGCCAACCAAAATGCTTCGCAGCATCTTCAGTTGGCAAAGGCATGACCTGGATGTCAAGATGGCGCCCAATTACCTCGGCGATGTTACGGAACGGGATGCCCTCCTCGGCCACAGCGTGATAGCGGGCTCCCGCCTCGCCGCTTTCGAGCGCGAGCCGGAATAGCAGCGAGGCGTCGAGCCGGTGCACGGCAGCCCATCTGTTGCCTCCATCCCCTGGATAGGCGGAAATCCGCTTCTTCCGTGCGATTTCGATCAACCGCGTGACGAGCCCGAGCCTGGTCTCGTCATGCACCGACGGCGGCAACCGAACGACCGTGGCGCTCACGCCGGTCCGGACGAGATCCAATGCCGCTTTTTCGGATTGCGCCCTGCGCCCGCCCACCGCACCGGCATCGGCGGAGTCAGTTTCAAGTGCCCGACGCCCCTGTGCCATCGCCATCGTCGGAAACGCGATGACTAGCGAGCCTTTTCTTGCTTCCAGTGCGTCACCGAATGTTTCGATGGCGCGCCGCTCTGCTCCCACGGCCGCAGTCGTGAATCGCTCGACGATATTCGTTGGGCGACCGCCGAACACGATGCGCGCACGAATACCGAGGCTGGCTTGCGATAGCGCGTGAAAGAAGGCGGTGTGAATGACGCCATCCGCAGTTGCCGCAGCCTGGCGCAGGACGTGGAGGTCCTCGATCGTCCCGCGGCAAGCTCGAGCCCCCAAGGCTTCCAGCGAAGCGGCGGCCTTCGCCGAGCGTACAAGTCCGGTAACGTCGTGGCCGGCGGCGACAAGACTGCGAACGGTAGCAGAGCCTATGAAGCCTGTGGCTCCAGTGATAAAAACCCGCATTCCGGGCTCCTTCGGTGTAAATTCAGTGGGAGGACGCGGCCGATCCGATGCCGAAATAATCGGATTGCGTCAGATTGGCGAGGAGGCCAGCTTGCTCAGGCGTCCAGCCCAAAAGCGCCCGCGTGCAATCACTTGTAGCAGGCGCGTCAATTGCCACGAATGGTGCAAACCATCCGAAATGCGCGGCGGCCTCCTCCGCAGAGGGTGAAACCAGCGGTAAGCCCAGGCTACGGCACCGACGAGCGACCGTGCACCGACGGCGGCGAGCTTCTCGACGCCCCCTGCTGAGCGAACCAAACCGATGACCTGATGCCCACATTGAATCAGTTCCCGGACGACGGCGGAGCCAACCCAACCGGTCGCCTCAGTAACAAATACTCGCATCGCAAACCTCCTCTTTCGTTTCCAGGACAGGCTACGGCATTGAACCCGGACGATCTATGTTCTAAAGTACCGAATTAGCATTCAATCGTTCAGAATTTGTCTATGACGGACCCGTTATCGGATGTACTGTCGTTGCTGAAGCTGCGCAGCTATGTGTCCGGCGGCTTCGATGCGAGCGGAGATTGGGCCGTGCGATTCGGTCCACACGACGGCATCAAGTTTCACGCTGTTCTTTCGGGCCAGTGCTGGGTCCTTGTAGATGGCGAACCTGAGCCCGTGAAAGTCATTGCGGGGGAGTGCTTCATACTTGCGCGAGGGAGGCCCTTTCGAATCGCAAGCGACATGGCTGTAGAAGCAATCGATTTCCGCACGCTCCTACCGGACGTGCAGGACGGTCGTATCGTGACCTACAACGAGGGCGGCGAGTTTCTGAGCATTGGTGGCTATTTCACGCTGGCCGATGGCCAGGCAGATCTCCTGTTGAACATGCTCCCGCTTATCATCCATGTCCGGGACGAGCCGGGCCTCTCCACGTTGCGATGGTGTGTTGAGCGCATGAGGCAGGAATTGCGCGAGCGGCAACCGGGGGGAGGCATTATTGCTCAGCAGTTGGCCACAATGGTGCTGGTGCAGGCGTTGCGGCTGCAGCTTTCCAACGCGCGGAGCGATGGAGTCGGCTGGCTTTTCGCTCTCGCCGACAAGCGCATGCGCGCGGTGATCAATGCAATGCACGAGGCACCGGGCACCAAATGGACCCTGCAGACCCTGGCCGGCCAAGCGGCCATGTCACGCACCGCTTTCGCGCTCAAGTTCAAGGAACTCGTAGGGCTCTCGCCGATGGACTATCTGACGCGCTGGCGAATGACGCTCGCCGCGGACAAGCTGAGGCATTCCCGTGACTCCGTTGCCGAAATTGCGCGGGCGCTGGGGTATGAATCAGAGAATTCATTCAGCACAGCGTTCAAGCGGGTCATGAATTGCTCGCCTCGCCAATATGGGCGCAGGGCAAGCACAGGCAACGTATCGGCGAAACAGAACGAGACAGGAACGCGGGTTTTATGAGTTCCGCCGCTATTGACTGAAGCCAAGCGAAATCTGCTGCGGACCACGTGGAGCGGTAGTCCGAGATTTACCCGTGAAAACGGACACCTAACCTTTTATCGGGAGGTGTCGAAATGGGCAGGCAATGTACCCATACCCAGGGGAGAGAGCATTGACAATCGCAGCATAGGCAATGTCTATCGATTTCGGATCGTCGTGCGTTCCGCACTCGACCGTCACGCCGAACCATCCAACTGCGCGCATGTACTCGGTCGTTCCACGGCCCTCTGAGACAGGGCCGCGCGGATATCCGTGACGTGCACGCACCTCGAGAAAGCGCGCGTAAATCTCCAGCCAGCCGTGAGTGACGATTGACGGCCCCAAAACTGCCGCGAACGAACCCTCTGCCTCCGCATGGTGGAACGGTTCCAACATGCCATCGTTGTTCTGTGGCCCAAGAAAGATAAACGGCTCGCCCTTGCTGCGAAACGAGTGGAGGTCGAGCAGGATGTCATGCTCCCGCATCAGCGAGCACAACTGGTTGCCGATGTGGTCCTCATAGTCCACAGGAGCGCTCTTCTCGCGTAGATCGCGATTCAGGTCGCGCTCACCTTCCCGTGTCCGCTGTCGAAATGCCTTCGGGTTGGCAACGGGAACGAACGTCACGCTGCCACGCCGGATGGCGAGCCAGCCACTGCGGCAATCCGCAAGAGCCGATAGCCAAATATTCTGTTTGACAAACACTCTTACGATATATATCTTAAGACATGTTTTAAGACACTCTCCAGACAAGGAGGCCCTATGCGCCACCATTCGCACTTTGGTCAGACTGGCCGTCACGGCCATCCCGCGCGCGATCCGCGCGACTTCTTCGGCGGCCGCCACCCAGCCATGCAGGCGCTTCACGCGCTGCGCCACGCAATGGGCCGCCATCGCGGCGGCGAAGGCCCCGGCGACTTTGGCGACCGCTTCGGCGACGGTTTCGGCCGCGGCTTCGGCGGTTTCGGCGACGGCGACGGTTTTGGTCGTGGCCGCAAGTTCACGTCCGAAGACCTGCAACTCATGCTGCTCGTGCTGCTCGCCGAGCGCCCGAGCCACGGCTACGAACTCATCAAGGCGCTCGACGCACGTTCGAACGGCTTCTACAGCCCGAGCCCCGGCATGGTCTATCCAGCCCTCACGTACCTCGAGGAACTGGGCTATGTAAGCGTGACGCTCGAAGGCAACCGCAAGCGCTACGAGCTTTCGCCCGAAGGCCGCACGTACCTCGAGGCCAACCGCGAACGCGCGGACCTGATCCTCGCGAAGCTCACGCACTTCGGCCGCAAGATGGAAGTCATGCGCCGCGCCATGGCCGGCGAAGATCCGGCCGAAGGCAGCGCCTGGGTGCGCGAGTTGATCGAGGCGCGCCGCGCGCTCAAGCGCGCGCTGCTGCGTCGCACCGACGCCGCGCCGGAGGAACAGCGCCGCATCGCAGCGATTCTTGCGCGCGCCACCCAGGAAATCGAAACCGGCAGCGACAACAGCGACATTTGACAACCCGCTTCCACGCCGCGCCACCCCAACATCATCGGAGCCATACATGCAGAACCCGTCCCAACTCGAAGTCGTCCGTGTGCGTCACCCGCTGAAGTTCCGACTGTTGCGCGTGGCGCGCGTCACGGCGCTCTCGCCCTCGCTCGTCCGCGTGACGCTCACGGGTGATCTGAGCGACTTCGTCTCGGCGTCGTTCGACGATCACATCAAGGTATTCTTTCCCGCCGCCGGTGAGGAAAAGCCAGTACTGCCAACTTTTGGCCCTGACGGCATCGTGTTCCCCGAAGGCGTCGAGCGCCCTGCCGCGCGCGATTACACGCCGCGCCGCTTCGATACGCAAACCAACGAGCTCGATCTGGAATTCGCGCTGCACGAAGCCGGCCCGGCAACGGCATGGGCGGCACAGGCGCAGGCCGGCCAGTATCTCGGCGTGGGCGGCCCGCGCGGCTCCATGGTGATTCCCACGGGCTTCGACTGGCATCTGCTGATCGGCGACGAAACGGCGCTGCCCGCCATTCAGCGGCGCCTCACGGAGCTGCCGGCCGGCGCGCGTGTAGCGGTGGTCGTCGAAGTGGCGAATCGCGCGGCCCGCATCGAGCTGCCCACCGAAGCCGATCTTTACGCCACGTGGTGCTATCGCGACGAAAGCGAGTCGGAGCACCCGCTCGTGGACGGCGTGTCCGAAGTGTGGCTGCCGCCGGGCGAGGGCTACGTCTGGGCTGCCGGCGAAGCCTCGGCGATCCGCGCAGTGCGCGCGCATCTGTGCAACGAACGCGGCGTCGACAAGAAGCGCATTCGCGCTTGCGCCTACTGGCGCCGCGGCGCGCAGGGGGCCCACGAAACGATCGACGACTGATCGATCTCGCTGGCGCGGCAATACTGCCGCGCCTTTTTACGTTCAGGCTCGAAGCCAATACATGACCACTTCTCTCACATCGCTGCGCGAACGCACCCTGCTCTGGCTGCTGGCGCTCACGCAGTTCACCGTCATCATGGATTTCATGGTGATGATGCCGCTCGGACCGCAGATCATGCGCGCGTTCGCGATCACGCCCGCGGCGTTCGCGACGGCCGTTTCCGCGTATTCGCTCTGTTCGGGTCTATCAGGACTCCTTGCTGCGACGTATATCGACCGCTTCGATCGCCGCCGCCTGCTGCAAGCGACTTACGCGCTTTTCGCGTTTTCCAATCTCGCCTGCGCGCTCGCCACGAACTTTCATCTGCTGCTCGCCGCGCGTGCGTTCGCGGGTCTCACCGGCGGCGTGCTCGGCTCGATCGTGATGGCGATCGTGAGCGACGTGATTCCCGCCGCGCGGCGCGGCGCGGCCACGGGCATCATCATGACGGCATTCTCCATCGCCGCGATCGCGGGCGTGCCGGCCGGCGTGCTGCTCGGCGCGCATTACGGCTGGAGCGCGCCGTTCATGCTGCTCGTCGTGCTCTCGGTTGCGATCTGGCTCGCGGGCTCGCGCGTCGTGCCCTCGCTCACCGAGCACCTCGGCCAGCGCACGCCGCTCGCGCAAGTGCTGCCGAACCTCTGGCGACTGCTCACGCTGCCGCGTCACCTGAAGGCCTTTGCACTGACCTTCACGATGATGGCCGGCCATATGCTCGTGATCCCGTTCATCGCGCCGATGCTCGTCGGCAATCACGGCATCGCGCCGCAGCAGCTTTCGTGGCTCTATATGGCGGGCGGCGCGGCGACGTTCGTGACCTCGCGCGCGGTGGGCCGTCTCGCGGACCGCTACGGCAAGCGCCGCGTGTTCCGCGTGATGGCGCTCGTTTCGCTCGTGCCGGTGCTGTTCGTCACGCATCTGCCCACGCTGCCTTTCCTCGCACTCGTGGCGTTCTTCGCCCTGTTCATGATCTCGATGTCGGGCCGCATGGTGCCGATGCAGGCATTGCTCACGACGATTCCCGAGCCCGCGCGGCGCGGCGCCTTCCTGAGCGCCAACAGCGCGGTGCAGGCGCTCGGCACCGGCATCGGCGCGTGGCTGGGCGGCCAGTGGCTCACGAATGGCGCGCACGGCGCGATCATCGGCTTCGGGCAGAACGGCTGGATCGCCGCAGCGCTCACGTGCGTGGCGGTGTTGTGGGTTTCGCGGGTGCGTGGGGCGTCGGAAGACGTGTCGAATGACGTCGCCGCAACTGTGAGCGCAGCACCGGCGGCTGCGGCTGCGGCTGCGAAATTCTGAGCCACAAAAGAAAACCGGTTCGCAGCCGTGGCGCGCCTCATGAGCGCGTCACGCACCGCGAACCGGTCGTGCTTCAGGTAGAAAGCGGATGAAACCGCGGGCCTTGGGTAGCTTGCCCGCGTGCAGCGCGGGACCCGACCGGCCGATCGGGTGCCCGCGCTGCGTCACTCCGCGAGGGAGCGAGCCAACGATGCTTAGAAGCGGTGACGCAGACCCACCGTTGCGGCGACCTGGTTCTGCGAGGTCGACGGCGACAGCGTGTTGATCATCGCAACGTTCGCGCCAGCGTCGCCGAGTTCGCCCGAAGCGTGCTGATACACGGCGCCGGCGTAGACGTCGGTGCGCTTCGACAGCGAGTAGTCAGCCGTCAGCGAAACGGTGTGCCACTTCGGATCGCCCGAACCGTTCGAACCCGTGACCTTGCCGTCCGTGAACGTGTACGACGCGTTCAGGGCGAGAGCCGGCGTGAGTGCATAGGCGCCGTTCAACTCGAAGTTGTCGAGGTGCAGGTTCGTGCCCGTGGGGATCGAGAACGTCGTGCCGCCCTGACCGCCGGCGATCAGGTTCTGGTACTGCGTGTGCGTCCACACGAAGCCAACCGTTGCCGGGCCGTAGTTGTAGTTCGCGCCTGCGCCGAACGTGCGTTGCGTTTGAGCCGACAGGTTGAAGTTGTTGCCGTTCGATGCCGAGCTCGCGCCGTTCGTGTTACCGGTGCGCGTGTTGTTGATCTGCAGGTAGGCAGCCGAGAAGTTCAGCGGGCCGTTGCCGTACGATGCGCCTGCGCTCCATGCGCGGTTGTTCGCGAACTGGCCGGCGTCGTTGCTGAAGCCATACAGGCCGCCGAACTTGAAGCCCTGGTAGTTGACACTCTGGTACTTGACCGAGTTCTTGATCGAGAACGAGTGGTCGAGGTTGTCGTTGTCGAACGGGTGAGCCGCGAGGTTGTTGCCGTAGCCGCTGCCGGTTGCCGAGAGCGGTGCCAGGTAGTCGACCATCGAGTCATACTGGCGGCCGAGCGTCAGCGTACCGAAGCGGTCGCTCTGCAAACCGACGAACGCCTGGCGGTTGAACATCGTGCCGCTCTCGGTGTCCTTGCCGTTGTTCAGGTTGAAGCCGTTTTCCAACGTGAAGATCGCATGCAGACCGCCGCCCAGGTCTTCGCTGCCCTTCAGGCCGAAGTACGTGTCGCCGACGGTGCCGCTACCCTGGTTCCATGCGGCGTGGCCGCCGGCATTGTTCGCGTAGACGATACCCGCATCCAGTGCGCCGTAGAGAGTAACGCTGCTTTGTGCGTGAGCGGAGGCTGCGAATGCGCCGAGGACGCCCGCGATAATCAAAGTATTCTTCATGACTTTCCTTATGACATTCAGACCGCGCTGACGCGGCTCCGGGTATTGGAGCCACACCGGCAATCCCGGGCGAAGTCTACGTGTCAAAGGCTTTAAATCGTCTTGGCAAACGCTGTAACAGTTATTTGCTAAATCTGGAAATATCGGAATAATAATCCGTAAGTCATTGTGGCGAATGGGAAATACGGAGTAATGCGCAGATCGGCCGGAATAGGCCGTGTGGCAAGGACGCGACGCCCGCTTCAGCGCGGAGATTCGATTATTGTGAAAAGTGGATTAATTCCAGGCGATTTCGCGAGATTAAAATCTTCGCGGCCGATGAAACTTTATGAGCACGATCATAGTCTTATCGCGCGCGTGCATTATTGCTATATACAGCGATTATTATTGCGCGAAATCGCGATTATCAAACCGATGATTTTCGGCGTCCTTTGAGGCGCTCGCGGGCGCCCCTCGCGCGGCACGCGCGCGGGCGCGAGCGCGCGCATCCGTTAAAATCCCGAAACGCGTGCGCACCGCGCGCGCACCACCCGCATCGACGCCACTTCTACCGAACGGCCGCGTCGCCCTCACCCGTCCGGCGCGAGACCCCGTCATGACAAACAAAGCCACTCCTACGCAAGCCCAGCCCTTCAGCGAGTTGCCGCTCGCACCCGCCACGCTCGAGAACCTCACGCGCCTCGGCTACGTCGACATGACGCCGATCCAGGCCGCGAGCCTGCCCATCGCCTTCGCAGGCCACGACCTGATCGCCCAGGCCAAGACCGGCAGCGGCAAAACGGCGGCGTTCTCGCTCGCGCTGCTCTCGCGCCTCGACCCGCGCCGTCAGGATGTGCAGGCCATGATCCTCTGCCCCACGCGCGAACTGGCCGACCAGGTCACGCAGGAAATCCGCCGTCTCGCACGCGCGGAAGAGAACATCAAGGTGCTGACGCTGTGCGGCGGCACGCCCATGCGCCCGCAGGCGGCGAGCCTCGAACACGGCGCCCATATCGTCGTGGGCACGCCGGGCCGCATCATGGATCATCTGGAGCGCGGCAACCTCGCGCTCGGCGCGCTCAATACGCTCGTGCTCGACGAAGCCGACCGCATGCTCGACATGGGCTTTTTCGACGACATCGCCACCGTGGCGCGCCAATGCCCCAAGGAGCGCCAGACGCTGCTCTTCTCGGCGACCTACCCCGAAGGCATTACGAAGCTGAGCCAGCAATTCCTTCGGAATCCGAAGGAAGTCAAGCTCGAAGAGCATCACGACGACAGCAAGATCCGCCAGCGCTTCTATGAAGTCACGGAAGACGAGCGTCTGCACGCCGTGGGCATGCTGCTCAACCACTACCGCCCCGTGAGCACGCTCGCGTTCTGCAACACCAAGCAGCAATGCCGCGACCTGCTCGACGTGCTGCGCGCGCAGGGCTTTCACGCGCTCGCGCTGCATGGCGAGCTCGACCAGCGCGAGCGCGACCAGGTGCTGATCCAGTTCGCCAATCGCAGCTGCTCGGTGCTCGTGGCGACCGACGTGGCCGCGCGCGGCCTCGACATTGCTCAACTCGAAGCCGTGATCAACGTGGACGTCACGCCCGACCCGGAGGTGTACGTGCACCGTATCGGCCGCACGGGCCGCGCCGACCAGGACGGCTGGGCGCTCAGCCTCGCGAGCATGGACGAGATGGGCCGCGTGGGCGGCATCGAGCAGGCGCTCAAGCGCGAAGTCGAGTGGAGCCCGCTCGCAGAACTGAAGCCCGCCAGCAACGAGCCGCTGTTGCCGCCGATGGAAACGCTGCAGATCCTCGGCGGCCGCAAGGAAAAGATCCGTCCCGGCGACGTGCTGGGCGCGCTCACCGGCGAAGCCGGCTTCAGCGGCTCGCAGATCGGCAAGATCAACGTGACAGACTTTTCGACCTACGTGGCCGTGGAGCGCAGCATCGCGCGCGACGCGCTGCGCAAGCTCAACGCGGGCAAGGTCAAGGGCAAGAAGGTCAAAGCCCGTATGATGGACGAATGAACTGACGAATCATCCGCGCCGGGTGCGCACGCTGCTTGCGCACCCCCGCTGCACCGCGCCTCAGTTGCCCGGCGTTCAACCGGATCAGGAAAGCCATGAAACAACCGCTCAGAATCGATTTCGTCTCCGACATCGCGTGCCCGTGGTGCGCAATCGGCCTCTCTTCGCTGAACCTCGCGCTCGAACGGCTGCGCGACACCGTCGATGCACAGATCGTCGTGCACCCCTTCGAACTCAATCCGCAGATGGGCCCGGGCGGCGAATCCGTGCTCGAGTATCTCGGCAAGAAGTACGGCCGAACGCCCGAGCAGATCGCCGAGACGCAGGACATGATCCGCGAGCGCGGCGCGAGCGTCGGCTTCACGTTCGGGCCGCGCGAGCGCATCTACAACACCTTCGATGCGCATCGTCTGCTGCACTGGGCCGGCATCGAAGGCAAGCAGCTGCCGCTCAAGCTCGCGCTGCTGCGCGCGTATCACGGCGAGGGCAAGGACACGAGCGACCACGCGGTGCTCGTCGCGGCGGCGCAGTCCGTGGGGCTCGACGCGGATCAAGCGCGTGCAGTCCTGGAAAGCGGCCAGTATGCCGACGAGGTGCATGCAGAAGAGCACGAATACCAGGCGGCCGGTGTCCAGTCCGTGCCGGCGATCGTCTTCAACCAGCAGTATCTGGTCAGCGGCGGCCAGCCCGTCGAAACCTTCGAGCAGGCGATCCAGCAGATCCTGGCCGAGAGCGCCAAGGCCTGAACCGCTCAGGCGCCTGAAGCCCCCGTGTGGCGCGGCCTCGCGCCCGCGGGCGCCGCGCTTTCACGGCCCGCTGCGCCATCACATTCAGACGCCCGGCAGACGGCCGATGCCGGCCGCCCCCTCGCGGGCGTGTAAACTAGCGGGTTTTTTGCCCAGGTGGAAAAGTGCTAGCCCCGCAGCGCCTCGCGTTGAGCGGCCCGACGCTCGTTCGCTTACTTGCCCGCTTCGGCGACGCCGAAGTGCCCGAATCCCGGCAATCGATCTCGGACCAACTGAGCCAGTGGCTCGGCTGGACGGACGCGATCGCGCTTTCGACGGCGCTGAGCGTCCAGACGCCGGGCGGCGAGCCAGCCACGCGTGTGGGCGCCACTGCCGAACAAAGCCAGAGCGAGCGCGTGCGCGCGACGCTGAGAAGGGCCATCGTGGGCGAAGGCGCGCCTGCGCGGCGCGACGGACGACGCACGCAGGCCGCCAGCCAGCCTGCCGATGTGGAAGCCGATTTCGCGGATTTCCGCCAGCGCTACCTCGCCCTGCAGCAGGCGATGGAGACTGACATCGCCACGCTGCGCGCCCGTCTGCGCGCCACGCTGGCCGCCCGTGCGCCTGCGCTCGCGCGCCTCGCAACGGTGGACGCCGTGATGGAGCAGGCACTCGGCGCGCGCGAGCGCAGCCTTCTCGCCGGCGTGCCCGGGCTGCTCGGCGCGCATTTCGAGCGGCAGCGCGCAGCGGCCGCGTTGGAATCCGCCGGAGAAAGCGGCGCGCCTCACGCCTGGCTCGCCGGCTTTCGCAAAGATATGCAGAGCGTGTTGCTCGCCGAACTTGAGATTCGGTTTCAACCGGTGGAGGGGCTGCTTGCCGCCCTTCGCACCAGCTAACCCAAACGCTATGTCCCGAGCTATGTCCCGTTTTCGCATTGAACCTGTTGTCTTCGTCGTCGGTCTCGCCGCCGTGTGCTGGATCGGCGCCGGCTACGCGGTCACGAACCCGCTTGCGAGCGCCGTCACGCTGTTGATCGGCGCGTGCTATGTCACGGGCGCCTGGGAGCTTTATCGCTTCCACCAGGCCACGACCACGCTCGCCCAGGCCATCGCGCAACTGAACACGCCGCCCGCGCGCCTCGCGGGCTGGCTCGACACGCTGCATCCGGGCCTGCGCAACGCCGTGCGCGCGCGTATCGAAGGCGAGCGCGTGGCCCTGCCGGGCCCGGCGCTCGCGCCCTACCTCACGGGCCTGCTCGTGCTGCTCGGCATGCTCGGCACGCTGCTCGGCATGGTCGTCACGCTCAAGGGCACGGGCGCGGCGCTGGAAAGCGCCACCGACCTCGACGCCATCCGCGCCTCGCTCGCCGCGCCTGTGAACGGCCTCGGCTTCGCGTTCGGCACCTCGATCGCCGGTGTGGCCACCTCCGCCATGCTCGGCCTGCTCTCCGCGCTTTGCCGCCGTGACCGCATCGAAGCCGCGCAACAGCTCGACGTGAAGATCGCGACGACGCTGCGCGCCTTCTCGCCGGCCCATCAGCGCGAAGCCTCGTTCAAGCTGCTGCAGCGCCAGGCCGACGCCATGCCCGCGCTGGTCGACAAGCTCGGCGCGCTGATGATGCTGATCGAACGCCAGGGCGCCGCGCAACACGAACAGCAGATCGCGACCCAACAGGCCTTTGCCGCCAACGCCGAAGCCGCCTGGAGCCGCCTTGCGGCTTCCGTGGGCCAGTCGCTCAAGTCGAGCGCCGCCGAAAGCGCACGCGCCGCGGGCGCGGCGCTGCAGCCCGTGGTCGAAGCGACCATGGCGGGCCTCGCGCGCGAATCGGCGTCGATGCAGGGCGCGCTCACGCAGGCCGTGCAGCAACAGCTCGAAGGGCTCGCGCGCGGCTTCGAGGCGTCGACGGCGAACGTGGCCGAGATCTGGAACCGCGCGCTCGCGCAGCACCGCGAGACCAACGAGGCGCTTGCCGCCGACCTGGGCGGCGCGCTGGAGCGCTTCAACGCAAGCTTCGAGCAACGTGCCTCGGGCCTGCTCGATGGCGTGTCGACGCGCTTCGAAAGTGCGTCCGGAACGATGTCGCAGGCGTGGCAGGCGGCGCTCGAACAGCAAGAACGCGCCGGCGAGAAGCTCGCCGCAGGCAACCAGCAGGCGCTCGCGACGGCAGCGGCGGCGTTCGAGCAGCATTCGGCGTCGCTGCTGCGCGCGGTCGATGCATCCCATGCGGACCTGCAGACGAAGCTCGGCGCGCGCGACGAAGCGCGGCTCGCAAACTGGGCCGAAGCGCTCGCGGCGATGGCCGCCACCTTGCGCACGGAGTGGGAAGCGACCAGCGCGGTTTCGGCGCAGCGTCAGCAGGAAATCTGCGCGACGCTCGCGCAAACCGCGAACGACATCGCCGCGCAAGCGCAGCAGCACGCCAGCAAGACGATCGCCGAAATCGATCGTTTGGTCGATGCCGCCTCGCAAGCGCCGAAGGCCGCAGCAAACCTGCACGCGGAAATTTCCGCGCGCGACGATCAGCGCATCGCAACATGGACCGCATCGCTCGCGGCGATGGCCGCCACGTTGCGCACGGAGTGGGAAGCGACGAGCGCCGCCACCGCGCAACGTCAGCAGGAAATCTGCGCCACGCTCGCACAGACCGCGAACGAAATCGCTACGCAATCGCAGCAGCAGGCGAGCAAGACGATTGCCGAGATCGATCGTCTCGTCGATGCCGCCGCCGACGCGCCGAAGGCCGCAGCGAATCTGCACGCGGAAATCTCCTCGCGCGACGAGCAACGCCTCGAAGCATGGAGCGCGTCGCTTGCCGCAATGTCGGCTGCATTGCGCACGCAATGGGAAGCCACGAGCGCGGCCACCGCGCAGCGCCAGCAGGAAATCTGCGCAACGCTCGCCCAGGCCGCCAGCGACATCACCACGCAATCGCAGGCCCATAACGCCAGCACGATCGCCGAAATCGGCAGCCTCGTGCAGGCCGCATCGGCCGCGCCGCAGGCGGCAGCCGAAGTCATCGCCGAGCTACGCCAGAAACTGTCGGACAGCATGGTCCGCGACACCGCGATGCTCGACGAACGCAACCGCCTGCTCGCCACGCTCGAAACGCTGCTCGACGCCGTGAACCGTGCCTCCAGCGAGCAGCGCTCGGCGATCGACGCGCTCGTCTCCACGTCGTCGGATCTGCTCGAGCGCGTGGGTGGCCAGTTCAGCGCGAGCGTCGAAGCCGGGAGCGGCAAGCTCGGCGCGATCGCCGCGCAGGTCAGCGGCAGCGCCGTGGAAGTGGCGAGCCTCGGCGACGCGTTCGGCGCGGCCGTGAGCGTGTTCGGCGAATCGAACGACAAGCTCGTGGCGCACCTGGAGCGCATCGAAGCCGCGCTCGACAAGTCGCTCGCGCGCAGCGACGACCAGCTCGCCTACTATGTGGCGCAGGCGCGTGAGGTCATCGACCTGAGCATGCTGTCGCAGAAGCAGATCGTCGAGAACCTGCAGCAGCTCGCGAGCCAGCGCGCCACCGCTGGAGTGGATGCGGCATGAGCGACGAAATCGACGGCGGCGCGGCCCCCGCTGCGCCGGTCTGGCCCGCGTTCGCCGACCTGATGTCGGTGCTGCTGGGCGCGTTCCTGCTGATCCTCGTCGGTGTGGTCGGCATGCAGCTCGAACTGTCGAGCCGGCTCGCGAACGAGGTGAAACAGCGCAAGGCCGAAACCGAGCGCCGCAAGACGCTCGAAGAGGCGCTCGCGGGCCCGCTCGCGGCGGGGCGCGTGACGCTCGTGAACGGACGCATCGGCATTAGCGGCAGCGTGCTGTTCGCGCTGAACTCGGACCAGTTGACGCCGCAAGGCCACGATCTGCTCAAGAGCCTCGCCGGGCCGCTCACGGCGTATCTGAAGAGCCGCGACGAAATCCTGATGGTGAGCGGTTTCGCCGACGACCAGCAGGTGCACGCAGGCAACCGCCGCTTCGCCGACAACTGGGAGCTTTCGGCCGAACGCGCGCTGACGGTCACGCGCTCGTTCATCGACGCGGGCGTTCCCGCGTCGTCGGTGTTCGCGGCTGCGTTCGGCTCCGAGCAGCCGGTGAGCGCCAACACGGATGAAGCCGGCCGCGCGAAGAACCGCCGCGTGGAGATTGCGCCGGTGCCGCGGCCGACCGTCGGCGAGGGCAAGCATGCTCAATGATGCGGGCCTGGAGGTCGAACGAACCGCTGCGCCCGCCGCCCGCGCGCTGCTCGACGCCTGGCGCGCACGCGGGGCGGATCAGCTCGACCCGGTGCGCTTTCACTTCATCGAGGCGCTGGAACGCCGCGCCGCCGCACACGCGGGTGAAGCGCGCCGGCTCCTCGACGCGCGACTCGCACAACTACTTAAAGCCTTTTCAGACGACCTCGCACGCGAGACATCGAAAATTACGCACCAGTTCGACGGCGATACGCCGAGAAGCGAGCTGGGCCGCCTCGTCGATTCGCTAGTGCGCGCGGAACCCGCTCAACCGGCGACGCGCGTGCCGCACGAGCCGGACCCGGAACTGGTCGAATACTTCCGGCAAACGTGGCTGCGCGTGCGCTCCGAAAAGCAGTTGCGGCAGTCGCTGGACCAGGTGCCCAGAAACGCGGGGCCGCTCAATTCGAGCAGCCTCGTGCATCGCGCGCTCTCGCTGATGCGAGAAGTGTCGCCGGGCTATCTGCAGCAATTTCTCGCCTATGCCGATGCGCTTTCGTGGCTCGAGCAGCTGAATGCGAGTGTGGGAGTGGCGGCGCCGGTCAAGGAGGCGCCGCGAACAACGTCTGCGAAGAAAGGCTCGCGCAAGGGGCGTTAGCGCCCTCAGGCCGCCTTGCGCCGCTCCCGCACCGCCTGCGCCAGCCCATCGAGCACCGGCGCCGTCTGCGCCCAGCTGATGCACGCATCGGTGATCGACACGCCGTGCTTGAGCGGAACGCCCGGCTTCTGGTCCTGGCGCCCCTCTTCGAGATGGCTCTCGATCATCACGCCGACAATGCGCTTGTCGCCGCCCGCCAGTTGCTCGCCGATATCGCGCGCCACATCGATCTGGCGCTGATGCGCCTTGTTCGAGTTCGCGTGCGAGCAGTCGATCATGACCTGCTCGCGCAGCCCCGCCTTCGCGAGCGCCGCGCAGCACGCCGCCACGGAAGCCGCGTCGTAGTTCGGCCCGCTCTTGCCGCCGCGCAGGATCACGTGGCAGTCGTCGTTGCCGCGCGTTTCGAAGATTGCGGCCATGCCCATCTTCGTCATGCCCATGAACGCGTGGCTCGCGCGCGCCGCGACGATGGCGTCGGCGGCGACCTGCACGCCGCCGTCGGTGCCGTTCTTGAAGCCGATCGGGCACGAGAGGCCCGAGGCGAGCTGCCGGTGGCTCTGGCTCTCGGTCGTGCGCGCGCCGATCGCGCCCCACGCCACGAGGTCGGCAATGAATTGCGGGCTCAGCAGATCGAGGAATTCCGTGGCCGTGGGCAGACCGAGCGCGTTGATGTCGAGCAGCAACTGGCGCGCGGCGCGCAGGCCCTCGTTGATGCGGAAGCTGCCGTCCAGACGCGGGTCGTTGATATAGCCCTTCCAGCCCACCGTGGTGCGCGGCTTCTCGAAGTACACGCGCATGACGATCAGCAGGTCGTCCTCGAGCGTATCGGCCTTCGCCTTGAGCAGCTTCGCGTATTCGATCGCCTGGTCGTGGTCGTGGATCGAACATGGGCCCACCACCACCACGAGCCGGTCGTCGCGCTGCGCGAGCACATCCGCGATCTCGCTGCGGCTCGTTTCGACGAGCGTTTGCGTCTCCTGAGGCACCGGCAGCTCGTCGAGCAGCAGCGCGGGCGAGATGAGCGGGCGCACGGCGCCGATGCGCGTGTCGTCGATGCGGGTCGTGTCCTGGGTGGCGTCGGCCACGCCGACTTCCTGGTCGTGCTGCGGATTGTCGATACGGCTCAAGGTGTTCTCCAACTGCGCTTTTGACGCGCGCATCATGCATGTGTTTGGGGGATGAATGCGCGATTATCGCATCCGGCGCGCCGCCGGCATCCCGAAACAGCATGACACGTCGTCCTGAAACGAAACGAGGCGGCCCGAAGACCGCCTCGCACGAGGAACCCCAACGAACACCGCAACGCTCAGCGCGCCGCGTCCCCCATCGGATACCCCTTGCCCGCGAGGCGCCGCGCGATGCGCACGAGCGCGAACCACTGCTGCGCGAGCAGCCCTTCGCCATAGTTCGCGCCCCGGCCGTACGGCGCGGGCAACTGGTCGCGAATGCCGGTCGGCTCATGCTGCTTGTTCCACGACGCCGTGCGGAACATCACGTCCCACCACGGAAACAGCACGCCGAAGTTGCAGCCGTAGCGCGTGCCCTCGTGGCCATAGCCGATCGCATGATGGCGGCGATGAAACGCCGGGCTCACGACGATGCGCTCGAGCAGCCAGCCGAAGTCGATTCGCGCGTTCACGTGCTGCACGCTCTGCATGAAGTTGCTCACGGCCACGAGCACGACGAACTGCGCGGGCGGCACGCCGATAAGGAGCGAGATGCCCGCAAAGAACGCGGCCTGCACGATATCGTCGAGGAAGTGATTGCGATCGTCGCACCACAGCGACATCTGCTGCTGGCTGTGATGCACGGCGTGCAGTTCCCACCACACGCCGAAGCGATGTTGCCAGCGGTGATACCAGTAGCCCGCGAAATCGAGCACGACGAGATAGATCAGGAACGACACGATCGGCTTGTCGGTCACGCCGGGCCAGAGGCTATCTACTTCGATGTTCGGTATGTTGTGGATCGCCATCAGGCTCTGCCAGTGATTGAACACGGGCGTGAGCAGAAAGAAGAACGCGATGTTCAGAATGCCGAGTTTCGCGATCCATGTGTACCAGACGTCGGCGCGCAGCGCACGGCGATCGCCCCAGTCTTCCGCGGGCCGCAGCGCTTCGAGCGGGCGCAGCAGCACATACGAGGCACAGATCTGCAGCACGCCGACGATCACCCAGTAAAGCGCGTCATAGGTGTCCTCGTCGTAGCCCATCAGGCCGACCTTGTAGAAGACCGGCTGCACCACGTCCACGTAGACGAGCGTCTGCAGCCACGAAACGAGGTTGTCGGCCTGCGAAATCAGCGTATCGAGCATCGAGACTCCTCAATCAGTCCGGGTTCGGCGCGTACACCGGCGCGCTGTTCGCGAAGTAGATGCCATGCGGCGAGCGGCCCACCGCGATCGTGTCGATCAGCTTGCGCGTGTTCAGGTCGATGATGCCCACGTGCTTCGCGAAACGGAACGTCACCCATAGGTAACGCTTGTCCGCCGAAAGTTCCATGTCGTCGGGACCGGGGCGCAGGCCCGTGATGTCGGCGACTTTCGTGAGCGTCGTGTAGTCGAGAATGCTGATCGTGCTCTCGACGCGATTCGACACGGCAATATGTTTGCCATCGTCCAGATTGCGAAAGTTATGCGCGCCGCGGCCGGTCTGGATCTTTTTCACGACCGTGCGGTTGTGCCAGTCCACCACGGCCACGTTGTCCTCACCCGTCATGCCCACGAGCAGGTACTTGTCGCCCGGCGTCATCCACAGACCCGCGGGCGTGGTGCCCACCTGCAGCTTCCAGAGCACCGTTTGCGTCGGCAGGTCGATGGCGGCCACTTCGCCCGTGTCCTGCAGCGTAACGAATGCCGTTTTGTTGTCGGAGGCGAACGTGATGTGGCTCGGCGTTTTCCCGAGCGGAATGCGCTTGGCGATCGTGAGGTTCTTGCCGTCGTAGTGATAGACGTCCACGCGGTCGAGTCGCAGGCCCGCGGTCACGAACCATTTACGGTCGGGCGAAAAGCCGAGCTGGTACGGGTCTTCGATCCCTTCCAGGCGGCTTTGCACCTGACCCGTATGCGGGTCGAGGAACAGCAGGTCGTTCGACACCGAATCGGCGACGATGAGCGACTTGCCGTCGGGAGTGATCATCAGGTGGTGCGGTTCCTTGCCCGTGGGCTCGGTGCCGACCACGGTGCGGCTTGCCTGGTCGATGAGCGAGAGCTTCGCCTCGCCCGAGTCGAGCACGATGACCTTGTCGTCGGCGTGGGCGAGCGCGCCCCATGCGAGGCCGCTTATCAGCAGCGCAGTCGCGAACGGTTTCTTCATACGGACCGGTGTAAACGAAAAGATCGGGAATTCAGGCATTTCGTAAGGGAAAGAGAGCAGCGAAGGCGCGGCGCGCCGGTTTGTGCTGAGATAGCGCCAAGACAGTCGTGCGGATTGCCTGCTTAACGCGTGAGGGCCCGATTCCGATGACGCACTTTCAACGTATTCACACCTGCTCGATGCGTGCCACAGAGCGATGGGCTGCGTCTTCTGACCCCGGCCCGCGCGAGAAGTTGCATGGATCATCGCGCCCGCGATGACGAGGTGCAGCGCGCCCCCGACGGCCTCACACGCAACACGGCCGCCGCGGTACGCGAAGCGCTCGAAGGACGCCGCCGCGGCGTCGCCCTTCTGCTGCCGCTTGCGGGTCCGGCCGTGGTCATCTCGGTGGCGTATATCGACCCCGGCAATATCGCTACCAACATCCAGGCCGGTGCGCGCTACGGCTACGCGCTGCTCTGGGTCGTGCTGCTCGCCAACGTCATCGCCATGCTGTTTCAGGGGCTTTCCGCGAAGCTCGGCATCGCCACGGGACGCAATCTCGCCGAACTGTGCCGCGACAGCCTGCCCGCGCCGCTCGTGTGGCTCATGTGGGGCGTGAGCGAGATCGCGGCCATGGCCACCGATCTCGCCGAATTCCTGGGCGGCGCGATCGGCCTTGCGCTGCTCTTTCGTCTGCCGCTGCTCGCGGGCATGGCAGTCACGGCTGTCGTGACCTATGCGCTGCTGTTTCTCCAGCGCGCGGGCTTCCGGCCGCTCGAATTGCTGATCGGCGCGCTCGTGGGCGTGATCGGCATTTGCTATGTTCTGGAGCTTTTCATTACGCCGATCGAGTGGCAGACCCTGCTGCGCCACCTCGCCACGCCACGCCTGCCCGACGCGCAAGCCGTGACGATCGCGGTGGGCATCATCGGCGCCACGGTCATGCCGCATGCGCTCTTTCTGCACTCGGGGCTCACCCAGGCGCGTGTGCTTGCGCGCAACGACGCCGAGCGCAAGCGCCTCGTGAAGTTTTCTAACGTCGAGGTCGTGGTCGCGCTTTCGGTGGCCGGGCTCATCAACATGGCGATGGTGGTAATGGCCTCCGGCGCGTTCCACCAGGGCTACGCGGATGTCGCCGAAATCGAGACCGCCTACCGCACGCTCGCGCCGCTGCTGGGCGCGGCAGCCGCCAGCATCTTCCTCGTTTCGCTGATCGCCTCGGGCATTTCGAGCTCGGTGGTCGGCACGCTTGCGGGGCAGATGATCATGCAAGGCTTCGTGAACTTTCGCATTCCGCTGTGGCTGCGCCGCGCGGTGACGATGGTGCCGAGTTTCGTCGTGGTGGCGCTGGGCGTGAACGCCACCGACGCGCTCGTCATGAGCCAGGTCGTGCTGAGCCTCGCCTTGCCGTTCCCGATGGCCGCGCTCGTCTGGTTCACGGGTCGCGGCGACGTGATGGGGTCCCATCGCAACCGCGCGCTCACGGCTGCGGCAGCCGTGGCGGGCGCGGCCGCGGTGCTCTCGCTCAATGTCGTGCTGGTGCTCACGACCTTCGGCGTGGCGGTGCCGGGGCTCGGGTAAGGATCGGCTCGCTGCCAGGCGATGGATGCATGAACGGCCGGTCGGTTTATCGACGACAGGCGTCTCGCGCGACGGCTCGTTCGCGCCATGCGTGCAAACTCGCGCGAAACCATGCACCATTAGCGTTTTCGCCGCACCCCGCTCTTGCGCCGGGTGCGGGTTCTGCAACCGCGCGCTAGCGGTCGTGCTCAACAACGTTGCCCGAGCGCGCGTCACCTCCGACCTGCCATGACGAATCAGCCTGCCCAAGCCTTGCCCGAACAGCCCGTCGACATGATCATTTTCGGCGGCGGAGGCGACCTGGCCGCGCGCAAACTGCTGCCCGCGCTCTACATGGCGCACCTGCACGGCAACCTGCCGCCGGAAACGCGCATCATTGCCGTGGGCCGCAAGAACTGGACGATCGACGACTATCGCAAGTTCATGGAAGAGCAGTCGCGTCCGTTCATCGACGCGAAAGCGTTCGATGCGCAAGCGTGGGACCGCTACCTGAACCTGTTCCAGTACGTGATCATCGACGTGAACGACCCCGTCAATTACGCGAACCTGAAGGCGGCGTCGCGCGAGCATGCCCTGCGCGTGTTCTATCTCTCGACTTCGCCGGAACTGTTCACGACGATTTGCGACAACCTCACGGCGGGCGGCCTGATCGACGGCAGCTCGCGTGTGGTGCTCGAAAAGCCGCTCGGCCACGATCTCGCCTCGGCGCAGGAGATCAACGAATCGGTGGGCCGGCACTTCTCCGAATCGCAGATCTACCGGATCGACCACTATCTGGGCAAGGAAACGGTGCAGAACCTGATGGTGCTGCGCTTCGGCAACCCGATCTTCGGGCCGCTATGGCAAGCGCCGTATATCCGCAGCGTGCAGATCACGGTGGCGGAAACGGTGGGCGTGGGCAGCCGCGCGGGCTTCTACGATCACACCGGCGCGCTGCGCGACATGGTGCAGAACCACCTGCTGCAACTGCTGTGCATCGTGGCGATGGAACCGCCCGTCTCGCTCGACCCGGACGCCGTGCGCGACGAAAAGCTCAAGGTGCTGCGCTCGTTGCGCCCCATGTCGCTCGCCGATATCGCACGCGACACCGTGCGCGGCCAGTACGCGGCAGGCGCCGTGGACGGCCAGCCCGTGAAGGGTTATCTGCAGGAAGACAACGTGCCGGCCGACAGCAAGGCGGAAACGTTCGTCGCGCTGCGCGCGCACATCAACAACTGGCGCTGGGCCAACGTGCCGTTTTTCCTGCGCACGGGCAAGCGCATGCAGAAGCGCCAGTCGGAAATCGTGATCGAATTCGCGGACCTGCCGTTCTCCATCTTCCCGAGCGGCCCGCGCAATTACGGCAACCGCCTCGTGATCCAGCTGCAGCCGGAGGAGTCGATCCAGCTGCAGATGCTCGCGAAGGAGCCGGGCAGCGGCATGAACATGCTGCCCGTGAGCCTGAATCTCGACCTGCAGCAGGCCATCCCCGAGCGCCGCGCAGAAGCCTACGAGCGCTTGCTGATCGACGTGATTCGCGGCCGCCTCACGCACTTCATGCGTCGCGACGAACTGGAAGCCGCATGGACGTGGGTCGAGCCGATTCTCGACGGCTGGAAGGAGCTGAACGACCGCCCGCGCACTTACACGGCGGGCACGTTCGGGCCGGCGGCATCGTCGGCGCTGCTCGCGCGAGAGAACATGTCGTGGGCCGAAGAGATGTAAATGTGAAGGACCGCGAGCGCCGCGCATCATGCGGGGCGCTCGCAGCACGGCTTTACCGGTCGCCCGAATCCGGACGAAAAAGATCGAAGCCGGCGAATACGATCACACCGCTGAGCGCCATCAACGGCACCGAATGGCGGCCGAGAAAAAGAACCGCGGCCGCAAGCCAGGTTGAAATACAGAAAGCGCCAATGCGCCGCATGATGCCACTCCCTACTCTTTAATGCCCTTTTGAATGAAGCGTGGCGGCGCATGACGCGTGCCGCACGTTTGCAGCCCGACATCAGCCCAACGTGGCCCGCGCCGTGCGCAGACGCGACACCGTATCCACGAACGCCTCCCCGCCGAGCGTGCGCTTCAGGCGGCTCGCGACCGTCGCGCTCGCCGCATTGAGCGCTTCGCGAATCGCGATGGCCTGGGCCGTGGGCACGATCGCCACTTCGCGGCCGTCGCCATCCGTGCGCTGGCGCTCAACGTAGCCGCGCGCCTCCAGGCCGTCGAGCACGCGCGTGGCCGTGGGGCGCGCGATGGAGAGCAGATCGGCCAGTTCGCGCTGCGGCAAACCGGGACGCTCCAGCACGGCGCGCAGCATGAAACCCTGCGGCGGCGTGAGCTCGAAGCACTCGAAGGCTTGCGCCCATTCGCGCTCGAGGCGCCGCGCGAGCGCCGTGGTGTTGAAGTAAAGGCAATGATCGAACATGCACACAGGATAACCCAATATAGTTAGCTATGCAACGATCTGCACCGAACGCATATGCCGGCCTTCTGACAAATCAAAGCGCGCAGCAGCAGAAAATAGAACGATCGGACGAATTTAGACGGCATCGGCTATGATGCAAAGACGCCGCAATCGTCTGGCCGGGCATGGCCGCCGTATACAACACTCACGGAGACATCGATGCAAATGCGCTGTTACTGCGTTATCCATCACGGCAAGCCGCTCGAACTGGTCGAGCGCGACGTGCCCGAACCCAAGGGCACCGAGGTATTGCTGCGTGTGAAGGCCGCGGGCCTGTGCCACTCCGATCTGCACATCTGGGAGGGCTATTACGACCTGGGCGGCGGCAAGAAGCTCTCGCTCGCCGACCGCGGCATCAAGCTGCCGCTCACGCCGAGTCATGAAATCTGCGGCGAGGTTGCGGCGCTCGGCCCCGACGCGCAAGGCGCACCGGAAGCGCTCCCGGCGGGCACGTCGGTAGTGGTGCATCCGTGGATCGGCTGCGGCGCATGCGCGGCCTGCGAGCGCGGCGAAGAGAACATCTGCGCGAAGCCGCAATCGCTTGGCGTGCTGCGCGACGGCGGCTTTGCCGATTACGTGATCGTGCCGCATCCGCGCTATCTCGTGGATCTCGCCGGCCTCGATCCCGTCAAGGCCGCGCCGCTCGCCTGCGCGGGCGTGACGACGTATTCGGCGGTGAAGAAGTTCGGCGCGCGCATCCATGAAGGCCCCGTGGTCGTGATCGGCGCGGGCGGCCTCGGTATGATGGCGCTCGAAGTGCTCAAGGCGATGGGCGCACAGGGCGCGATCGTCGTGGACGTGGACCCCGCGAAGCGCGAAGCCGCGCTTGCGGCGGGCGCGCTCGCGGCAATCGATGCGCGCGCGGACGACGTCGTGCAGCAAATTATCGCGGCAACGGGCGGCGGCGCACGCGCGGTGCTCGACCTCGTCGGCGCGACGCCCACCGTCAAGCTCGCGCTCGACTCCTGCGCGCGCGGCGGCCACGTGGTGATCGTCGGGCTGATGGGCGGCGACCTCACGCTCTCGCTGCCCGTGATCCCGATGCGGCCGTTGAGGATCGAGGGCAGCTACGTGGGCACGCTGCCCGAGTTGCGCGAACTCGTGACGCTGATGCGCGAAGGCAAGATGCAGCCCTCGCCCGTCTCCACGCGGCCGCTCACGGAAATCAACGCGGCGTTCGAAGCGCTCATGCGGGGCAAGGTGGTCGGGCGGCAAATACTGCTGCCCTGATGCATTTCATCGCGCGCGGCCTGTTTCGGCGCGCGCGATAGCAAATCGTTCGGAATTCGAATCAACCGGGGAGATCGGCCCACGGCGTCGATTCCCCTTCCGCGCGCGCAAGCGCCCCAAACGCTCCCTTACGGCCTACCCCTGCGCTCGCTCCATTTTGCAAGCCACCTGCAAGCTTTTGCGGGCCAGGTGCGCTTATCGCCCGAATAAGCGCACCGGATGCGCTCAATTCGCGCCGTTGACTGAGCACGAGCTGTCGTAATCTCGACACTGCCGCATTGTCCGTGTCGCCCACGCGTCGCGCCCCGTCTCTTACGATTTTCACTGTGACCATGTCGACGCCCCTCGCGCCCGCCCCCGACGACATCCTGCGGGAAGCCAATGCGCATTGCGAAGCGCACCGCTTCGCCGACGCACTCGCGTTGCTGGAACCGCATGTCGGCGGCCAACCCGATGCAATGGACGACGCCGCGCTCGCGCCGGCGCTCAATCTCGCGGCCCTGAGCGCCATGGGTACGGGCGACGCGGCGCGCGCTCAGGCGTTGTGGCAGCGCTGCCTCGCGGCAAAACCCGACTTCGCGCAGGCGTACAGCGGCCTCGCTGCACTCTTCGCGGCGCTCGGCGTCCTCGATCAGGCCCAGTCGCTCTATGAACGGCTGCTGAGCCTCACGCCCGCCGACGCCGACGCACGCAGCAACCTGGGCGTCGTCCTGCAGCGCCAGACGCGCCACGCCGAAGCGGAAGCCGCCTTTCGCGCCGTGCTCGTGGACCGCCCAGATCACGCCGACGCCCACTACAACCTCGGCCTCCTGCTGCAGGGACAAGGCCGCCACGCAGAAGCCGAAAGCGCGTTTCGCGGCGCCGTCGCGGCGAATGCGCGTCATGCGAAGGCATGCAACGCGCTGGGCACACTGCTGCGGGATCAGGCACGCGGCGACGAAGCCGCCGAAGCTTTTCGCCAGGCCCTGCTGATCCACCCGCAGTATCCGGAGGCGCTCAACAATCTCGCCACGCTGCTCAAGGCGTCCGGCAAGCTCGCCGAAGCGGAACTCGCGGTGCGCCTCGCGCTGCAGATTCGCCCCAATTTCGTCGATGCGCTGAACAACCTGGGTTGCGTGCTCACCGACCTCGAGCGCGTACCCGAGGCGGAGACGGCTTTTCGCCAGACGCTCGCACTCGCGCCGAATCACGCCGAAGCGCAGTACAACCTCGGCGTCGCGCTGCATACGCTCGAACGGATGCCCGAGGCCGAAGCGGCGTATCGCGAGACGCTGCGCCGCCTGCCGGGCCGCGTCGAGGCTTATAACAATCTCGCCTGTGTGCTGATGGCGCTCGGGCGCCGCGCCGAAGCGCTCGACGTGCTCCAGGAAGCCATCGCCGTGCGGCCCGATTTCGCCGAGGCGCACTTCAATATCGCGAGCCTGCACAAGGAATACGGCCGGCTCGACGAAGCCGAGGCCGGCTACCGCCGCGCGCTCGACGCGAACCCGGAATACGGCGACGCGAAGTTCCGCCTCGCCACGCTACTCATCAGCATGGGCCGCTTCGAAGAAGGCTTCTCGCGCTACGAATGCCGCTACACCATGCCCGGCTTCGTGCATCACGCGACGCAACGTCTGCTCCAGTGTCCCGCCTGGCAAGGCGAGCCGCTCGCCGGCAAATCGCTGCTGCTATGGCAGGAAGACGGCCTCGGCGACATGCTGCAATTCGGGCGCTATGCGCGCCTGCTCAAGGAACAGGGCGCGACGCACGTCGCGTTCGCCTGCCAGCCGCCCCTGCAGCGGCTCTTTCGCAGCGTGGACGGCATCGACGCCGTGCTGGGCCATGAAGCCGGCGCAGCGGCAGCCGGCCAGTTCGACTACTGGGTGAGCCCGATCAGCGTGCCCCATCGCCTGGGCACGACGCTGGAGACCATCCCCGCGCCGCTCATCTATACGCCCGAGCCCGCGCTCGTCGATCACTGGAGGGCGCGCCTCGCCACGCTCGCGCCGGGCCCGCGCATCGGCATCATCTGGAAGGGCAATCCGAAGCATTTCAACGACGCGCACCGCTCGCTGCCCTCGCTGGCCGCGCTCGCCCCGCTCTGGAACCTGCCGGGCGTGCAGTTCGTGAGCCTGCAAAAAGGTCAGGGAGAAGACGAGGCGCAGAATCCGCCCGCGAGCCTGCCGCTGCTCCACCTCGGCACCGACGTGCGCGATTTCGTCGATACCGCGGCGATCATCGCGCAGCTCGATCTCGTGATTTGCGTGGATACGTCCACGGCGCATCTGACGGCGTCGCTCGGCAAACCGTGCTGGGTGCTGCTGCCGCAGTACGACCTCGACTGGCGCTGGATGCACGAGCGCGAAGACTCGCCGTGGTATCCGGGCACGATGCGCCTGTTCCGCCAGCGCATGAACGAGGCGTGGAGCGCCGTCGTGGAGCGCGTGCGCGCGGCGTGCGCGGAGCGCTTCGGCGTTTGAAAATGCGCGGGATTTCGGGGGGATGAGGGAGGCGCTCGCGCGCCTCAATCCCAGATGTTGCGGAACGCCACGGCGGCGATCACCGGCACGCACATGACGAGCGGAATGGCGAAGTACGGAATCTCCAGATCGACGACCCACTTGTAGACGATCCAGCCGATACCCAGCGCGAGCGTGAGTACGCCCACGAGCGCAGTGAGGGTGTTCAGCAGCCACGTGGGCGGCTGCTTGCGCGCGGGTTTATTCTCGGGTGACGGGTTCATGGCGGCGGTGGCGGAAAACGAAAGCGTCTCGATCCGGAGTGCGGATGGTGGGTATTTTACTCTCAGAGATGCCAGGCGATTGAACCGCGCCACAATAGACATTTGCATGGACAGCGCCGCTCGAACCTGAGCAGATCACAGCGCTCGACGCTCCGCTCACCAACATCGCACTCCGACGGCATTACGGTTAGCCTCGAGCCGTCATGCCCCGGCGCTTTGTCCAGTAGTAGCGCCAGAATTTGACGATCGTCGCATATAGAAAAACCGTAACGGCGAGTTCTGCAATTAGCATCACTGGAATGTAGAGATCGTCCGGATCCCGGATACCCATGCGGTTTGAAACAGATAGCCACATGGAAAGCTGGCTCTCAGGCATCCGCAGCGGATACGTATGGACGTAGCGAACGGAAAGCAAAAACAATCCGACGAACAATGTCGCTTTAGCGAGCCTACGGGCAAGTGTCGCCATATGCTATTACCTCGATGGTTCCATACGCGCGAAGTCCCGAGTCACGAGCCGAGACGGCAGGCGTGTGCAACAGAGCCTGCCGGATCCTCGCGAAATCGGCATAACTCGGCAAGGTGATGCAGCCTAACGAGATACCGCGGCCTCCAGCCGGATGCAAGCGGAAGTGTCCGCGCTCTACGCCTTTAACCCACGTGAAATCGTCAATCTTTCCGTCGTCGCGGTAGAGCGCGAACCACTCCGAATGATGGGAAGGGATACCAGTGACGGTATTCCACGCGTCTTTCGTCCAGGTCCAGGCCTGCGACCCGATACCACCTTTAGGTCGGTCCACTATCCAGTATCGACCGGAAGGGATCGGACCGTTGTCCGGAATTGCTGTACACCCTCCCCGGTTGCGATATATACCGTTACCCGAGAACGCACTAAACGTTCCGACTCCGCAAATCGCCAAAGGTGAGAAAGGCGCGTTGTTCACGAAGAATTTTCCTTGCAGGGCCATTTGACGCTTCTCCCAATAATCAGCGCTCAGTCCATGCGTCGGTGTGTTTTATGTTTCCATCCGTGTAGTGCCACGTGATGCGATCGTACATCATGGAAACACATTCAACGTGATTCAGCGCCGATGCTTGTGCCAGCTTGATATTAACCATACCGGGATTGACACCAGTGATTTTCACACCCTCCAGGAGCATGATGAAATACACCTCTTCCTTTCCGGCGTCATTGATGCGATACCACTTTATTTCCGCTGATTTCAGCGTTTGCCCTCTTGATACTGCTTTATAAAGATAAGGGCTGGAGGCATCAAATTCCTTCTCTATCACCATCGGCGCATGCGTGCGCGCACCGGTAACTTTTCCGGCGATGCTGTCCACGGGAAGGTTGACTCCGTGACTGAAGCTGATGATTTCGATACTCCCTTCACGACTTTCGACCGTCGACGAGCCCCTGATATCGGCGCCACCATCATCTTTAAGCCATAAATGAGCAGGAATTGGCATATCGAAATACTCCCTCGAAAAGCGAATGAGCCTCGCGCCACAACGGGGCCATTTGAACAGCCATGCGCGATTAGAACGGTGAACCCACACTTCTACCCGAGGGATCTCTCCTGCGCAATGAAGGTGCAATGGGAATTGGGTAAATAGTGCCTTAGCCCGATACAGGTCAAGAAAAAGCCTTTCGAGAGAGGCTTAATCGAGAGGAAGGGCCGCCGCTCCCGCGGTCTTTACCTCCCAGGTAATCGATTCCCTGCCCGGCGCGCCCTATTCTCGCAAGCGTGGCCCCACCCTTTCACGCTCACGAGACCTGCCATGACCGCCTACGCCATTGCCCATCTGCGCGACGTCGAACCTTGCCCCGCCATCGTCGAATATCTGGAGAAGATCGACGCCACGCTCGCCCCTTTCGGCGGCCGCTTCATCATTCACGGAGGACGCGTGGAGCGGCTCGAGGGCAAGTTTTCCGGCGACCTCATCATGATCGAATTCGCGAACCGCGAGATCGCGCGCGCGTGGTATCGCTCGAGCGCCTATCAGGCGATCCTGCCGCTGCGCGCGGAGCACTCGCGCGGCGAAGTGTTCCTGATCGATCAAGTCGAGATGCCGCATCGCGCGACCGACGTGCTGCGTCCCGCTCACGAAACCGGCTCTGCAAAGTGAAAGGATTTCGTTAACTGGCGATCGGCAGCGATTGGTTATCGCACGGCACGTTTGCAAAGAAAATTCATCGTGTGCAAACGTTTTCGTGCATTTCACAATTCTTTCTTCATCGACGGCGAAACTGTGCGCGACCCATCCCCACAGAACGGATGCGCACATGAGAATACGCCTTCCCAACCGCGTGTCGACGACCCTGTCGACCGCGGCGATCGTTGTACTCGCAACCATCATGCTCGATGCATGCGGCCCGGGCGACGGCTCGTCGGCAGCTTCGTCGACGGCTGATCCATCGGAAAGTCAGAGCGCCGCAACGCAATCGCCATTGGCGAATAGTGCGCGCATATCGCCGCTGCCGACCGACACGAACACGGCGGCGAATGCGTCGGCGAACGCCTCGACCGACACTTCGGCGAACCCGAGCGCCATACCCGCTTACGGCGCGAACGCGGCCACCGCCACGAACAACGCGAGCGACCCCGTGCAAGGCGCACAGGCCAGCCTCGCCGCCGACAGCGACCAGGTCACGCCGGTCTTGAGCTACGCGCCGGGAGACAGCGCGCAGACCCAGGCCAGCAACGGCAACGATTCCGGCAGTCCCGCAACATCCAGCCATTGAAGCATTGCACCTGCGTGCCCTTGTGCGAGTACGCCGTCGGGCACGACACTCCAACCCCAAGCAGATAGGTGAGCAACAATGACGTCAAACAGCCGTCGCCGTTTCCTGCAGACCGTCGCGCAATCGGGCGCCGCCGCCGCAGCGATGACCGTTCTTCCCGAATCGATCCGCAATGCGCTGGCCATTCCGGCCAATTCGCGCACGGGCACGATCCGCGATGTCGAGCACATCGTCGTGTTCATGCAGGAGAACCGTTCGTTCGACCACTACTTCGGCCATATGCGCGGCGTACGCGGCTATAACGACCGCCTGCCCATTGCGCTGCCGGGCGGCCTGCCGGTGTGGTACCAGCCGTCGAAAGAAGACGCCACGAAGCCCGTGCTGCCGTTCCACCTCGACACGTTCAAGACGAGCGCGCAATGCGTGGGCGACCTCGACCACTCGTGGTACCCGACGCAGTACGCAATCAATAACGGTCTGTACAACCAGTGGCCGCAGTACAAGACCGACATGACGATGGGTTATTACCTTCGCGCGGACATTCCGTTCCACTACGCGCTGGCCGACGCCTTCACGGTGTGCGACAACTACTTCTGCTCGCTGCCTGGCCCAACGCACCCGAGCCGCTCGTATCTCATGACCGGCATGGTCGATCCGACCGGCACGATGGGCGGCCCGCTACTCGACAACAACGACTTCGTGGACGGCGACGTGCCGCCCACGTACCAATTGCTTTCGTGGACGACCTACCCCGAGCGCCTGCAGGCCGCCGGCATCTCCTGGCAGATCTACCAGCAGGGCACGAACGGCAGCGACCCGCTGAACGGCAACTACGGCACGAACATCCTGCAGAACTTCGCGAACTTCATCAACGCGCAACCCGGCTCGGCGCTTTACCAGCGCGCGCAAACGGTGCGCACCATCGCCGACCTGAAAAACGACGTACTCCAGAACAATTTGCCGCAAGTCTCATGGCTGCTGCCCCCCGCGGCCTTTTCGGAGCATCCGAAGTACACCCCGGCCTATGGCGCCGAATACACTTCGCAGATCATCGAAGCGCTGACTTCGAATCCCGATGTGTGGAGCAAGACCGTGCTCTTCATCATGTATGACGAGAACGACGGCTTCTTCGACCACATCGTGCCGCCGCAGCCGCCCACGACGTCCGCGCAGGGCAAGTCGACGGTGAGCGTGGACGGCGAGATCCACAACGTGGTCAACCCGCTGCGCGGCGGCAAGTACACTGCCGACGGTCTGCCCTATGGTCTCGGACCGCGCGTGCCGATGACGGTCGTCTCGCCGTGGACCAAGGGCGGCTTCGTCTGCTCGCAGGTGTTCGACCACACGTCGGTGATCCGCTTCATCGAGGCGCGTTTCGGTGTGCAGGAGCCCAACATCACGGCGTGGCGCCGCGCGGTGTGCGGCGACCTCACCACGTGCTTCGACTTCCGCACGCCCGACGCCACGATGCCCGCGCTGCCCGACACGAGCAACTACATGGCGCTCGCCGACAAGCAGTGCTCGGCCAACTCGGCGCCCACGGTGCCGGCCACGCCGCTGCCGATCGACGCGCAGGAGCCCGGCGTGCGCTACGCGCGTGCGCTGCCCTACGAGCTTCATGTGAACGGGAAGGCCGAAGCGCGTAACAACACGCTGTCGATCACGTTCGCGAACAAGGGCCGCCAGGGCGCGCACTTCTACGTGTACGGCACGAACCGCAGTGACGGCCCGTGGCGCTATACGGTCGAAGCGGGCAAGTCGCTCGACGACACGTGGGACCTCACCGTGACGAACGGCGTCTATGCGTTCGAGGTGCATGGCCCGAACGGCTTCTTGCGCCGCTTTGCGGGTGCGGCCGCGCAATCGGGTCCGGGCAAGTCGGGCCGCGCACCGGCGCCTGCCGTGACGGCGCATTACGACGTGGCCAACGGCAACCTCTTCCTCAGGTTCTCGAACGCGGGCAGCAGCGTCGCGCACCTGAACGTGACCGACAACGCCTATGGCGCGCACGAGCGCAACGTCGTCGTGCCGGCCGGCGCGCAAATCGACGAAGTCTGGGTTCTTGCGTCGAGCCATCACTGGTACGACCTCACGGTCACGAGCCGCGACGACGCGACGTTTGCCTGGCGCTTCGCCGGACACATCGAGAACGGCCGGCCGAGCATCAGCGATCCGGCGGCCGTTGCGCCGGTCACGAAGCTGAGCTGAAGCCCAGCACAGAACGAAGGTCTGACGATTGCTTTTCTGTTTCTCTGGTTGCGGCGCCTTCAGGCGCCGTTTTTTTTGCCCTCGCGCAGCGGATGCACTGCGTCTCAAAGTGTGGGTAAAAGGGGCCAACGCACCCTTCGCAATGGCACGCCCTGCAGCCTCGGCGAAGCAGTGGCACAATGGGCGCTCCGCATTTTCCGGCGCCCGCCGCGCGCAATGCCGTGCGCGCAGGCGGGCGCCTGTCGTTGAACCGTTGACAAGGATCGTCCCATCATGAGTTCCAGCGTGAAGCCCTATCCCGACACCCAGATCTACATCGACGGCGCATGGCGCGCCGGCGCGAAGACGATTGCCGTGATCGACCCCGCGACCGAAGCGGAAATCGGCCGCCTGAGCCTCGCAAGCGAACAGGACCTTTCGGATGCGGCCAGCGCGGCCGAGCGCGCCTTCCGCGAATGGCGCAAGGTCTCGCCGCTCGAGCGCAGCAAGCTCATGCGCCGCGCCGCGCAATTGCTGCGCGATCGCGCAGACGACATCGCCGCGATCATGACGCGCGAGCAGGGCAAGCCGTTTGGCGAAGCGAAGCTCGAAACGCTCGCGGGCGGCGACACGATCGACTGGTTCGCCGAAGAAGGCCGCCGCACCTATGGCCGCGTGATTCCCTCGCGTACTGACGCCGTTCGCCAGATCGTCACGCGCGAGCCGGTGGGTCCGGTCGCCGCGTTCACGCCCTGGAACTTTCCGCTCAATCAGGCCGTGCGCAAGGTGTCGGCCGCGCTCGCCTCGGGCTGTACCGTCGTGCTTAAGGGACCGGAAGAAACGCCGGCCAGCTGCGCCGAACTCGTGAAGGTGTTCACCGACGCGGGCCTGCCCGCAGGCGTGCTGAACCTCGTGTTCGGCGTGCCCGCGGAAGTATCGTCGTACCTGATCGCGCATCCGGCGATCCGCAAGATCTCGTTCACGGGCTCGACGCCGGTGGGCAAGCTGCTCGCCTCGAAGGCCGGCGAGCACATGAAGCGCGCCACGATGGAACTGGGCGGCCACGCCCCCGCCATCGTCTTCGCCGACGCGGACGTGCCGCGCGCCGCCAAGCTGCTCGCGAGCGCCAAGTTCCGCAACGCGGGCCAGGTATGCATCTCGCCCACGCGCTTCATGGTGGAAGACGCCGCGTACGACGAGTTCGTCGAGCATTTCGTCGCGACGACGCGCGCGATCAAGGTGGGCAACGGTCTCGAAGACGGCGTGCAAATGGGCCCGCTCGCGAACGACCGCCGCCTCGCCGCCATGGAGCGCCTCGTCGCCGACGCGCGCGAACAGGGCGCGAAGGTGCTGACGGGCGGCGAACGCGTGGGCCGCGAAGGCTACTTCTTCGCACCGACCGTGCTCACCGACGTGCCGCTATCCGCGCGCATCATGAACGAAGAGCCGTTCGGCCCGATCGCGCCGATCTCGCGTTTTTCGAGCTACAAGGACGCGATCGTCGAAGCGAACCGTCTGCCGTACGGTCTCGCCGCGTATGCCTACACGCGTTCGAGCGCGACTTCGGCCGCTCTCTCCGACGACGTGGAAACCGGCATGCTGTCGATCAACCACCACGGCCTCGCCCTGCCGGAAACGCCGTTCGGCGGCGTGAAGGACTCGGGTTACGGCTCGGAAGGCGGCAGCGAAGCGATGGAAGCCTATCTCGTCACGAAGTTCGTGACCGAGCATCGTTGATTGCTTCGCGCTGAAAACGCGCGCGCTTCTCCGGCTTACGGCCCGGGAAGCGCACGCGGATATTGCGGCAAGCCGTCCGCGAGCTGCACCCAGGCCAGCTTTTGCGAGGTCCAGCTGTGATTGTCGGGCGGCGCGTCGTCGGGACGATCGAGCGTGCCGGTCGCGATGTCGATCTCGCCCACGAACGCCGCGTGCCGGTACGTGAGCGGCGTGCCACAATCGGCGCAGAACGCGCGCTCGACACCCGGACTCGACGCATGCGTTTTCGTTGCGCCCGCAACGAGCCGGAACGCACTCCACGGCACGCTGAGCCAGCCGACGAACGGCGCACCTGTTGCACGCCGGCAATCCGCGCAATGGCATACCGTGCTGCCGACCGGCGCAGCCGAAATCTGGTAGCGGACCTTGCCGCATAAACAGCCGCCAGTCAGCATCGCTCTCTCCTTCGCACACCACGCCTGCTCAACGCTTTCGGCACGGTAACCACGGCCGCCCGGGCATGGTTGCACGATTTCGCTTCGCGCATGGAATAAAACGCGGCGACGTGTTGTTGACGCCAGTAACGACCCTCGGACCATCGACTGGATCCATCATGCATACACTCGCACACATTTCGCTTTCGCATGCGTTGCGGCGCATGCGCACCGGAGCCCGCCCGTGAACCGCGCCTCGATCTGCGTGCCGTGCCGGCTCGCGGCCATTGCGGTGGTGGTGGGTTGCGCTGGCGCGGCATTTGCATGGACGGCCGGCTGGCTCACGCCGAAGCGCATCACCGCGCCACATATCATCAATACGTTCGAGTCGAACTACGGCATCCACACGGGCTATCGGCGCAACCACGCCAAGGGGCTTTGCGTGGAAGGCTGGTTCGAAAGCAACGGCAACGGCGCGCAGGTCTCGCGAGCAGCGGTGTTCGCGCCAGGACGCACACCCGTGATCGGACGCTTCGCCATTCCCGGCAGCAACCCCGGCGCGCCGGACGCGAGCACGCCCGTGCGCAGCATGGCGTTACTGTTCCAGCTGCAGGACGGCGAGCAGTGGCGCACCGGCATGAATTCCGTGCCCATCTTCGTCGTTCGCACCCCGAAGCAGTTCTATAGCCAGCTAGTCGCCTCGAAGCCGGACCCGGCGACGGGCAAGCCCGATCCCGCGAAGCTCGACGCCTTCTTCCAGGCGAACCCGGAAACGCTGCCGTTCCGCCAGTGGCTCAAGGCGCACCCGCCCTCCTCCAGTTTCGCGAATACGGCGTTCTACAGCGTCAACGCGTTCATCGCGACCGATGCCGCGGGCAACCAGCACGCCGTGCGCTGGCAGACCGTGCCCGAAGTGGCTTATGCACCGCAAACCGCGGCCGAAAAAGCCGATCCGAACTTCCTCGCCGACGACTTCTCCACGCGTTTCGCCGGAGGACCGCTACGCTGGCATCTGGTGCTCACGGTCGCCGCACCGGGCGACCCCACGAACGACGCCACGCAGTCATGGCCAGCGGACCGCCAGCAGATCGACGCCGGCACGCTGGTCTTGCAGCGCGCCGAGCCGCAAGCCAACGGCATGTGCCGCGACGTGAACTACGATCCGACCATCCTGCCCAACGGCCTGAAGCCTTCGGACGACCCCTTGCTCGCCGCCCGTTCGGCAGCGTATGCCGTTTCGTTCAATCGACGCACGCGTGAAGAGGCCAACCTCACGCAAACGCATGGAGACGCGCAGCCATGAAACAACCGGGCCAACACTTCAGCGCACTCCAGCGCCTGCTTCACTGGTCGATGGCAGTCCTGATCGTTACGATGCTGTTCGTCGGCGTAGGGATGGTCTCGACCGTCTCGAGGCTGCATGACACCTTGATCGCGCTCCACCGGCCGCTGGGCATCGCGCTGCTCGCGCTCGTGCTGCTGCGCCTGGCCGTGCGGCTCACGCGCGGCGTACCGCCCCTGCCGGCCGATCTGCCCGTCTGGCAGCGCCTCGGCGCGCACGCCTCGCATCTCGTCCTCTATGCGTTGATGATCGCCATGCCGCTGATCGGCTGGTCGATGCTATCCGCGGGCGGCTATCCCATCGTGATGTTCGGCGGCGTGCACCTGCCGCCCATCGTGCCGCATAACGTCACGCTCTATGCATGGCTGCGTGCCGCGCATACGTGGCTTGCGATGGCGCTCTACGCGACTGTGCTGCTGCATCTGGGCGCCGCGCTTTTTCACGCGCTCATTCGCCGTGACGGCGTACTCGCCAGCATGGCACGCGGCGAGACACGCAGCTGACGCGAGCATCGGCACGAGGATCGCGGTCACGAGGCAGGCGGTGGCGACCATCGCCGTCGCCGCCGGCACGAGCGGTTCGAAACGCGGAATCATCTCGCCGATGATGGCCGGATTCGCCACCGCCGCGCCCGCCGTTGACGATGCCGCGAGGCCCGCCGCACCGTTGCCGCGCGCAACGCCGGCCTCTCGATCTCGTTTCCGACCATGCGCTGCGGCGCGGATACGAAAGCGCACGACCTCGCCCTGCTCGAGCGCGCGAGCGCGGCGATCTCGGCGCGGCTCGGCTATCGTAAGCCGGCCGCGCACGAGCATGCGCCTGCCGAACCCTGTTAGCCCGGCGCGGCGGCTGTCGCGACCGTGGCTGCCGCAGTGGTCTGCCAGCCGAGACCGAGGCTCTTCTGCAGCGACACGTAGTCCTTGAGCAAATCGGCCTGGCCCGACACCACGTTCTGCTGCGCGGCGAATTCCGTGCGCTGCGTGTCGAGCAGGTCGACGAGGCTCGACGCCCCTGCGCGGTAGCGCTGGCGCATGAGCGTCGCGGAACGCTCGGCAGAAACCTGCACCTTCTGCAAAGTCACCAGATGCTCGCGCTGATAGCCATAGCGCGAGAGCGACGCGTTGGCGTCCTGCAACGCCGCGAGCACGGCCTTCTCGTAATGCGCTTCGGCTTCGTCGCGCGAAGCTTGCGCGCCGTGCACCGCGCCCAGCGTGCGCCCGAAGTCGAACACGTTCCACTGCAGATACGGCGCCCCAACCCAGCTGAAATTGCTTTTACGGAACAAGTGCCCCGGCTCAGCAGCCGTAAAGCCGAGGTCGCCGAACAGCGTGAGCTTGGGCAGAAAATCCGCCACGTGCTCGCCGATCTGCGCGTTGCTCGAGGCGAGGCGGCGCTCCGCCGCGCGAATATCGGGACGCTGCGCGAGCATCGTGGTGGGATCGCTCACGGGCACGCTGGCGGGCAGCGTGGGCAGCGGCTGCGCCGTCGCCAGTTCCGCATCCAGCGCGCCGGGCGCCTTGCCGGTGAGCACGGCCAGTTGATCCAGCGATATTTCCACTTGCGCCGCGAGCGGCGTAATCGTGGAGCGCGTGTTCTCCACCTGGGTGGTGAGCCGCTCCACGTCCACCTCGGCCGCCGTACCGCCCGCGCGGCGCTGCTCGGTGAGCGTGAGCATCTCCTGCTGCAGTTGCGCCGTGCGCTGCGCGATGGTCAGGCGCTGCTGCTCGTCGCGCAGGTCGATATAGGCCTGCGCGACTTCGGCCGCGAGCGATACCTGGGTATCCGCAAGATCGGCGTCCACGGCATCGGCCTCGTCGCTCGCTGCTTCCACGGCGCGGCGCGTGCCGCCGAACAGGTCGATTTCCCACGAGGCATCGAAGCCCGCCGTGTAGAACGTGATCGGGCCGCCGCCCGAAGAGCCGCCCTGACCCGAGCTGCTGCTCGACGACGTCAAGGCGCCCAGGTTGGGCTCACGCATGCGGATCGCCGCCGCGCTCGCGCCGACCTTCGGCAATTCGGCGGCGCGTTGCTGCTGCAGTTGCGCGCGCGAGGCGCGCAGACGCGCCTGCGCCGCGCGCACATCGGGATTGTGGGCAAGCGCCGCTTCGATCAGCGTGTTCAGTTGCGGGTCGTTCAGCGCAAGCCACCATTGGCTCGGTGCACGCGCGGGCGTCACGCCTCGCGCGGGCGTGCGCAGGAACGAAGCGGCGTTCGCCGCTTCCGGCGCGACGGCCGGTGCGCCGTGATAGTCGGGGCCGACGGTGCAGGCGGCCAGCGAGCAGGCGGCCGCGAACGCGCTCAGCGCGGCGTAGGAGATTCGGGAGTAACGGGTTGCCGTCATGAGTCAGTGATAATCTTCAGTGGCCGCCAGACGGCGTTTGTGCGCCAGGCTGCGGCTTCTTGAGCAGGAGCGCGAGCGGCACGCACGCCGCCAGCGCGATGCCGAGCACCCAGAATGTTTCGGAGTACGTGATGACCATCGATTGCTGCGTGATCTGCGCCGCGATCTGGCCGAGCGCCTGCATTTGCGAATGCGCCATGTCGCCCGTCTGCGTGAACCAGTTGGCCGCGCTCCCGGCCACGCGCTCCTGGCCGATGACCGAATTGGCGCTGAGCGCTTCGCGCAGCACGGCGGTATGGAACGTCTCGCGCCGGTCGATGAGCGTGCCGATGATCGCAAGACCCACCGAGCCGCCCAGATTGCGCGCCATGTTGTAGAGGCCGGCCGCGTCGCCGGAATCTTCGCGCGACACCGCCGCCATCGACGCCTGGTTCAGCGGCATCATCGCGAGCATTTGCGCGACGCCGCGTACGAGCTGCGACCAGACGAAATCGTGACCGACGCTCTGCGCCGTGAGCGAAATGTCGAGCATGCAACTCAACGTGAAGAGCAGCAGCCCGGACACCACCAGGATGCGAAAGTCCACCTTGGCTAGCAAGCGCGGCAGAATCGGCATCACGAGGAAAGCGGGCAGCCCCGAAAGCAGCATGATCGCGCCGGACTGCTGCGCGTTGTAGCCGGCGACGAGGCTCAGAAACTGCGGCAGCAGATACGAAATACCGTAAAGCCCGGCGCCGACTGCAAACACGATGACGATGACGCTCGCATAGCGCGGATTGCGCATGAGCGACAGACGCAGAATCGGCTTTTTCGCGGTGAACTGCGAAAGCGCGATGAGCACCATGCCCGCGAGCGAGACCCACGTGAGCGTGACGATGAAGCTCGACTCGAACCAGCGTTCGCGCTGGCCTTCCTCGAGCACGACGGTCAGCGAACTCAGGCCCACTGCCAGTCCGGCAATGCCGAGCCAGTCCGCCTTGAGAAAGGCTTCCCAGTGCGGCCGGTCGGGCTCGAGGCCGACGATAAGCAGCGTGATGAGTGCGAGACACACCGGCAAATTGATGAAGAAGCACCAGCTCCAGCTGATGTTCTCCGCCAGCCAGCCGCCCACCACGGGCCCGAGCAGCGGGCCGAGCAGCACGATCAGGCCGAACACCGTCATGCCCACGGGCAGTTGCGAAAGCGGCAGGCGCGTGCGGATGATGGTCTGCCCGGTCGGAATCATCGCGCCGCCCGTGAAGCCCTGGCCGATACGCCCGGCGATCATCATGCCGAGCGTAGTCGACCAGCCGCACATCATCGAAAAGGCGATGAAGAGCGCCGAGTTCGCGAGCAGGAAATTTCGCAGTCCGAACACCCGCGTGAGCCACGCGGCGAGCGGAATCATCACGATCTCGGACATCAGATAGCCCGTGGAGATCCACGTACCCTCGGTGCCGGTCGCGCCAATCTGCCCCTGGATCTGCGGCAGCGCCGAGTTCGTGATGGAAATGTCGAGCGTGGCCATCAATGCGCCCAGCGCACCCGCCGCGACGGCGATCCAGTCGGCCGCGCTCGCGCGCTCGCCGTGCGAATGCGGCACCGCTGCGCGAGCCGTATTAGCCACGGTGGTTCTCTTGGTCGATACGGCGGTCGTCCTCACGCGCGGAGCGCGTGTCGACATCGACGGTCACCGACATGCCCGGCAGCAGCACGCTGCGCGTTTCGGGCCCGGTATCGAGGCGGATGCGCACCGGCACGCGCTGCACGATCTTCGTGAAGTTGCCGGTGGCGTTCTCGGGCGGCAAGAGCGCGAACTGCGCGCCGGTGCCCGGCGAGAAGCTGTCCACCACGCCGTGCAGCGTGTGGCCAGGCAGCGCGTCGACGTGCAGCTCCACGGGCTGGCCCGCGCGCATGCGGCCGATCTGCGTTTCCTTGAAGTTCGCTGTGAGGTAGGTGCGCTGCACGGGCACGACGGTCAGCATGCGCGTGCCCGGCTGCACGTACTGGCCCACACGGACGGTGCGGTCGCCCACGCGACCCGCCAGTGCGCTCTTCACCACGGTATTGTCGAGGTCGAGTTGCGACTGCGCGGCGTTCGCACGCGCCGCCTCGAGCTGCGCGCGCGCCTGCGAGAGCTGCGCGTTCAGCGCCGAGATCTGCGAGCGTGCGGACGTGACGGCGGCTGCGTCGGCGGCGAGCGTGGCCTGCGCCTTGTCGCGTTCGCTCTTCAGTTCGGCAAGCCGTTCGGTCGTTTCTGCCCCCGTGGCCGCGAGCGGCGCGTAGCGCGCCACTTCGTCGTTCGCGTGGCGCAGGCTCACCTGGGCGACTTCCTGCTGCGCCTGTGCCTGAGCGACGTTCGCCCGCTGCTGCTCGATCTGCGCCTGCGCATGCTCGATGTCCGCTGTGCGCGCATCGACGGTGGCCTGCGCCTGGTCGAGCGCCACCTGATACTGGCGCGCGTCGAGCTTCACGAGCGGGTCGCCCATTTTCACGGCCTGGTTGTCGGCCACGTAGACGTCCGTCACATAGCCGCTCACCTTCGGGGCGATCGTCACGCTGTCGGCCTGCAGATAGGCGTCGTCAGTGGATTCGATGAAGCGCCCGACGACCCACCAGTGGCCCAGCCACACCGCAGCGGCGATGAGCGCTGCCAGTCCCAACAGGATCAGAAGGGTTCGTTTCGCGCCGCTGCGCGCAGGTGCAGCGGCGGCGTCCGGCGCGTCGCGTCCGGGCGCGCCTGCAGTCGTAGACATGTGGTTGATTCTCAATTTATTCCAGTCGGCAAAATTATTCCACCTGGAAAAATTGTGTCAAGTGTTATATTTCGCAGGGATACGAAAGGAAATGCATGAGCGAAGGTAAGAAACTGCGACGCTCGCCCGACGGAGGCTATGCGCGTGGCGACGAGACACGTCGCAAGATCATCGAGGCGGCCATCAGCCTGTTCGGGCAGCACGGCTTCGACGGCGCCTCCACGCGCGACATCGCCGCGCGCGCGGGCGTGAACGCGCCGGCGCTGCAGTATTACTTCGAGAACAAGGAAGGCCTCTATCGCGCCTGCGCGGAGTCGATCGCCGACGAATCGTGGCAATCGTTCGCGCCGGCCGTGCTGCGTGCACGCGAAGCGCTCGAGCACAACGCGGACATCGAAGCGCTGATCGACGCCTTCATCGACATCCAGTCGGCCGTGGCCGACCGTTCCTTCGTCAAGCAGCACGGGCCGGACCAGCGTCTCTTCTTCGCGCGCGAACAGGGCGGCGGCGAACCGGAGATCGGCTCGGAAATCCTGCGTGAGCGCGTGCGCTCGCCGCTGAACACCATCAACGTGGAACTGCTCGAACGCATTACCGGCATGCCGGCCCACGATCCGCTCACCGTGGTGCGCATGTTCAGCCTGTATGGGCAGTTTCTGCTTTTCTTCATTGCCCGCCGCTCCACGCTCTCGATGCTCGGCTGGGACGACATCGACAGGGCGAAGGCCGATTTTCTGAAAGACAGCATCGCGGAACAAACGCGCGTGCTGCTGCGCCACTGGAATCGCGAGCGCGACAAGCCCAATCGCTCAAGATAACTAAGCACTATTCGGGCGGCCGGCACGATCCCCCGGCGCCAGTGAGGAATCCCCGCGGCGCATCTGCGCGCGTGTTAGCGTTCGAATTTCCCACCCGCATGGAGCCGCCAGCATGTCTCCCCTCGCCGCCGTTGCCAGCATTCTCCTCGCTGTCCTGATCGGGGCCATGAGCCCCGGGCCGAGCTTCGTGCTCGTCGCGCGCAACTCGATCGGTCTCTCGCGCCGCGACGGCGTCGCCACCGCGCTCGGCATGGGCACGGGTGCGATCTGCTTCGCGGGCATCGCACTCGCCGGCCTCTACACCCTGCTTGCCACCGTGGCCTGGCTGTACGCCGCGCTCAAGATCGCAGGCGGCGCCTATCTGCTCTATATCGCTTCGCGCATCTGGCGCGGCGCGGGCTCGCCCGTCACGGTGAGCAGGACGGCCGCACCCGGCGAGCGCCCCGGCAAGTCGTACTGGAGCGGCCTCACCACCCAGCTCAGCAACCCGAAAACGGCCATTGCCTACGGCGGCATCTTCGTCGCGCTGCTGCCGCATAACCCGCCGCTGTGGTGCTACTTCGCGTTGCCACCGCTCGTCTTCGCGATCGAAACCGGCTGGTACACGGTCGTCGCGCTGTGCTTTTCGAGCCAGCGTCCGCGCGATCTCTATCTGCGCGCCAAGAGCTGGATCGACCGCGTTGCGGCCGGCGCGATCGGGGCCTTGGGCCTGCGCCTCATTTTCAGCGCCGGGCATCGCGGGATCTGACGCCGCCCCGCCGGACGCGGCCACAAGGTCGCGCCCGGCGCACTGGAATTTATTTCGTGAGGCGCTTGACAATCTATCTTCCAGTAGATAAATTGGAGCCCATGAACACGAAGCTGACAGTGCGGGAGCAGGTTCTCGACCACGCCATCACCCTCATGATGCTGCGCGGCTACAACGGGTTCAGCTACCGCGACCTGTCAGAGCTGGTGGGCGTGAAAACGTCGAGCATCCACTATTACTTCCCGTCGAAAGACGACCTGGTGCTCGAAGCGGTGAGCCAGTACAGCGGCGAAGTCATGGCGGGATTGCAGTCGATCGACGCGGCGCTGCCGGCGCGCGAAAAGCTCGCTACGTACACGCGGCTCTTCGGCAAGACGCTGGGCGACGGCAACCAGATCTGTCTGTGCGGCATGCTGGCCGCCGACATCGAATCACTGCCGGAAACTGTGCGTCACGCTGTGCAGGCGTTCTTCCGCGCCAACGAAAGCTGGCTGGCCGAGGTGCTGGCTCAAGGCGCGAAAGAAGGCACGCTGGTCGTGCGGGGCAAGCCGGAAAGCTCGGCCCGTACGTTGTTCGCGGCCTTGCAGGGCAGCGTCCTGGCGAGCCGGCTGTTCCATACGAAGTCGCGCCTCGAAGATGTCGAAGCCATGTGGCGCGTGGCTCAGTAACGTACTCTGGCCTGAAACACGGGGCGGCTCAGCGCCCTTTTATCGGGCCGCGAATTCTATCTTCTGATAGATAGCTCGAAAGAGGAGCATCATGAACGTGTTTCGACGGCCGGAAATCTATCTGTCAATAGATAGAATACAAAAACTGACGACCGAAAATTCGCAAGCGCCGCTCTTCTGCTGGACCCTGGTGCACATGGCTGTCGCCTTGCACCAGTAAATTGAATGCCGTACTCCGCCGTACCTTCAACGAACCGTCTTTGCTCAAAGGAGCCTGTCATGTCGATCGAAAAAGTTCTCTACCGCGCCGAAGCCAACGTCACCGGCGGCCGCGACGGCCGTGCCGTCATTCCCGCCAGCAACCTGGACCTCAAGCTCACCACGCCGCGCGAACTCGGCGGCGCGGGCGGCGACGGCACGAACCCCGAGCAGCTGTTCGCCGCGGGCTACAGCGCATGCTTCATCGGCGCAATGAAGTTCGTCTCGGCGCGCGACAAGATTGCCCTGCCCGCCGATGTCTCGATCACCGGCAATGTCGGCATCGGCCAGATTCCGAATGGCTTCGGCATCGAAGTCGAACTGAAGATTTCGCTGCCCGGCATGGATCGCGCGGCCGCCCAGGCGCTCGTCGACAAGGCCCATATCGTGTGCCCGTACTCGAACGCCACGCGCGGCAACATCGACGTGACGCTCACGATCGTCTAAGCCGCGAGCCGCATGCAGCACGCGCCGAGGGCCGCCAAAAGCGGCCCTCGGCCTATGTGCCGGCCGCTCACGCAGGTTCACGCAGCCTGAGCGTCGCGCGCGAGTCCCGCCATGAGGCCGCTGGCGCGCTGCACTTTGGCGAGCACGGCGCGATCGAGCACGGAGCGCCCCTCGGGCACCGCGAGCGTGAGAAACGAGCGCGCACGCGTAATGCCGGTGTAGACGAGTTCGCGCGTGAGAATGGGGCTGTATGTGTCGGGCAGCACGAGCGCGGCGTGGGTGAACTCCGAGCCCTGCGATTTGTGGACGGTGAGCGCGAACACCGTCTCCACGCCCTGTAACCGGCTCGGCGAGACCCACTTCACGCCGCCCGAGCCGTCGCCGGCCGGGAAGGCCACGCGCAACACGGGCGGCTCCCCCGCCGCAACGGGCAGCTCCAGCGCGATGCCGATATCGCCGTTCATGAGCCCAAGCTCGTAGTCGTTGTGCATGACGAGCACGGGCCGGCCCGCGTACCAGTCGCCGTGCGGATCGATGAGCCCTTCTTCGTGCAGCAGACGCGCGACGCGCCGGTTCAGGCCTTCGACGCCCCACGGACCGCGCCGCAGCGCGCACAGCAGCTGAAACGCGCCGTGCGCCTTGAGCACGCCAGCGGCCCAGCCGGCAACCGCCTCGGGCGTCGCGCCGGGCTCGGGCCGGGTCGTGCGCATCGTTTCGAGGTAGTGGCGGTAGCCCTGGCGCTGCGTGTGGGCGGCGCTGTGTTCGCCCACGCGGCCATCGACGATCAGCGAGCGCAACGGGCCGTCATCGTCGGCGGGACACACGAGGCGTGCCAGATCCTCGTAGCCGCGCGACCAGATCTTCGCGACTCCCACTGCATCGCCCAGATTGACGAGTTCGGCCAGCGCGCCGATGCCGCTCTCCGATGCGAAACGATGGCTCTCGCGCAGCATCGCGATGGCCTGATCGAGCGGCAGGCCGTGCGCGTCGAGCATGGCCGCGTCGATGCGCTCGCCCGTGGCCGCTTCGAGCCACGCCCGCGACGCCTGCGTGTAGTGCCCTTCGCGCGCGCGGTCGCACAACTCGCCCAGCACCGCCCCGGCCTCGACCGAAGCGAGCTGGTCCTTGTCGCCAAGCAGGATGAGCCGCGCGGAGGGCGGCAGCGCGTCGAGCACGGCGGCCATCATTTCGAGGTCGACCATCGAGGCCTCGTCGATCACGAGCACGTCCACGGGCAGCGGATTCGCGGCGTCGTGCCTGAAGCGCCGGCTGCCGGGCCGCGTGCCGAGCACGCGATGCAGCGTCGTCACGACGGTTGGAATCGCGTTGCGCAGCGCCACGGCGTCGACATGCGCCTGCAGCGCATCGAACGGCAGCCGCTCGACCGCGCCTGCAATCGATTCGTTCAAACGCGCCGCGGCCTTGCCGGTGGGCGCGGCAAGCCGAATGCGCAAGGGCCGCGCGGCATGCGCTCCCTGCCCTGCACGGCCGAGCGCGAGTGTCTGCAGGAGTGCCAACAATCTCACCACCGTCGTCGTCTTGCCCGTGCCCGGCCCGCCCGTGACGATGCTGAACGCGCTGCGCGCGGCGAGCGCGCAGGCGAGCTTCTGCCAGTCGGCGGCGCGCGCAACTTGACCGGCGCGTGGCGCAAACAGCGCATCGAGCGCCGCGCGCGCGATGTCGAGCGGCAACGCGGCTTCGAGCTGTGCCGCGCGTGTGAGCCGGCGCTCGATGCCCTCGCGCACGTCCTGCTCGTATTGCCAATAGCGCCGCAAGTAGAGCCGCGTGCCCGTTAGCACGAGCGGCGCATTGCCTTGTGCCACGTCGGCAATCGCTGTCTCCTCGCTCACGAGATCGGGCACCGCGAGCGCCGCGCGCCATTGCGCGAGTGTCACGCCGGCGAGCACTTCGGCAGGCGGCTGCGCCGGCACTGCAGCCAGCATTTGCGGCCCATCTGGAGGAAGGGACAACGCGAACGCCGGATCTTCCAGCGTGGCCTTCAGGTCGAGACACACATGACCACGCCCAAGCTGATGGCTCGCAAGCGCGGCCGCCAGCAGCAGCAACGGCGGACTGTGCGGCGTTTCCGTCCACAAAAAGCGTGCGAAGGCGGCATCGAGCGTGCGGAGCCAGCCGCGCTCGACCCAATTGTCGAGCACGCCGAGCATTTGCCCGGCCGTTTCGCGCGCGGCGCCGGGCCTCGGTTCCGGCGCGGCGTCCGGCATCTCCAGATGCTCGAACAGATCGCCGGTGAGTCCGTCCTGCCCTTTCGTGCGGCGCCTCGTCATGCCACATCCTCCAGCGTGTTGTGACGCGCGAAGAGCGCGTCGAGTCGTTCGATCAGCTCGCGTGGCGGCCGCTCGCAATGCAGCCCCTGCCCCGGCGCGCGGCCGCCGCGCAGGAACAGATACACGGCGCCGCCCACGTGGCGGTCGTAGTCGTAATCGGGCAGGCGCGACTTGAGCAGCCGATGCAGCGCGAACAGATAGAGCACGTATTGCAGTTCGTATCGCGAATGCAGGATCTGCGCGCGCATTTTCGCGGGCGTGTAGGACGCATCGTCGGGGCCGAGCCAGTTCGACTTGTAGTCGGCCACGTAATAGCGGCCTTCGTGTTCGAACACGAGATCCACGAAGCCCTTGAGCATGCCGTTGAGCGTCGCGGCGTCGAGCGCGGGGCGCGCTTCGCCGTCCAGCGTGAATTCGGTCACAAGCGCGTCGATTGCGAGCGTATCGACGGCATGCGCCGTGACCCAGAACTCCAGTTCGGCCATATACGCGCCGGGTTCGAACGCCGCGAACGCCACGGGCGCCACGCTCTCGCCGTCGATGTCCGGCAGACGCAGCGGCGTGCGCACAAGTTCGAGCATCCACGCCGTGAGCGTCTCGATCCACTGCGACCAGCCGCGCACGCTGCAGCGCCGCGCGACCATGTCGCGCACGCGCGCTTCGTCCTGCGCGATTTCGGCGAAGCCTTCGTTGGCGGCCCATTCCATCAGTTCGTGCAGAAACGTGCCCGCGTCCGCGCCGCGTTCGAACCCGTGCATCGGCGCAAGCGCGGGTGCGACGAGCGTCTGGCCGGCGCTTGCGAATGCATCGTCGTCTTCAGGCGGCACGCTCGCGTCGAGCAGTTCGAGGAACACGTCCTCGCTGCGCGTGTCGGGCGCGCCGCGCGCATCGTCCGCTTCGACGGGCACGCCCGAACCGATCGACGTTTCGAGCGTCTTCAGGCTCGAATAGCTCGCGATCCACCAGCGTTCGCGCTCGCGATGCGCGAGCGTGCGCGCCTTACCGCGCACGGCGCCGGTGTCGCGCAGCGCGAGCAGATCGCGGCGCGCTACGGGAACGGGCGCGACGGCAATGTCCGTGCACTGGCCGCGCAACATGTCGAGCCATGCTTCGGTTTCCTGAGCAGGAATGGCCGCGCCGCCGCCAAGCAGATACCCGAACGCGCTCGCCTCGACGCCCTGCACCGGCCCATAGCCGACCCACGTGGCGTAACGCGCGCGCGTCAGCGCGACGTAGAGCTTGCGCAGGTCCTCGCCGAGGCGCTCGCGATCGGCCTGACGCAGCACGCGCGCGTCGGCCTCGAGCGTGACGCGCAATTCGCCTTCGTCGTCGTGCCACTTGAACGGCACGTCGTCGGGTTTGACGGCGCGGTGCGCGCACGCGAACGGCAAAAACACGAGCGGATATTCCAGGCCCTTCGACTTGTGGATCGTGACCACCTGCACGAGTCCCGCATCGCTTTCCAGACGCAACTGGCGCGCGTCGCCTCCGCCGCCCGCGCTTTCGTCTTCGCGCTGCTCGTCGAGATAGCGGATCAGCGCGTGCTCGCCATCGAGCTGCGTGCTCGCCTGTTGCAGCAGTTCGGCGAGATGCAGCAGGTTCGTGAGCGCGCGCTCGCCATTGAGCCCGGCACCAGCGGTTTCGCCAAGCAGGCGCTGCGGCACGTGAAAGTCGTTGAACAAGCGGCGCAACATCGGCAGCACGCCCTTCCTGCGCCAGCATTCGCGGTACTCGCGGAACTGCAGCACGCGCGACTCCCACGCGATCTCGTCGTGCCCGAGCCGGTCGAGTTCTGCCCACGCGAGCCCGAGCGTGGGGGTGGCGAGCGCCGTGCGCACGAGGCGGCCGTCGTCGGGCTCGGCACAGGCCGCGAGCCAGAAGCGCAGTTCTTCGGCCTGCGGCGTCTGGTACACCGAGTCGCGATCCGACAGATAGACGCTGCGCACGCCACGCGCGGCCAGCGCTTCGCGTATCGCCTGCGCCTCGCTGCGGTTGTTGACGAGCACCGCCATGTCCGCGGGCTGCAACGGCCGCATGCCGCGCTCGCCCGAGAAACCCGCTGCCTGCTCCTGGCCGAGATTGAGCAGGCGCACCATCTCGGTCGCGCAGCTGCCGGCCATGCCCGCGAGATACGCGCCCTTGCTGAGCGGCTTGCCATCTGCGGCAGGCGGCATCCACCAGACGTTGAGCGCGGGCAGCGCCGCGCCGGCGGCAACCAGCCTCTCGGGGCGTCCATGCGCATCGGCAGCCACGAACGGCAGTGCGTTTTCGCGTCCATCAGGGCTGCGAAACAAAAACGCGCCGCTACCCTCTGGCCGCGATTCCGCCGCCTCGAAGCAACGATTCACCGCCTCGACCATCGCGCGCGTCGAGCGGAAATTCTTCTTGAGCGTGTAGAGCCGCCCCTCGCAGGCACGACGCGCACGCAGGTAGGTGTAGATGTCCGCGCCGCGAAACGCGTAGATCGCCTGCTTCGGGTCGCCGATCAGGACGATGGCCGTTTCGGCGTCGTGTTCGGCGATGCGATAGACCGCATCGAAGATCTGATACTGAACCGGGTCGGTATCCTGAAACTCGTCGATCAGCGCGACCGGATACTGCTTGCGGATGATTTCCGCGAGACGTGGGCCGTTCTCGCGCTGCAGCGCCGCGCGCAGCCGCGTGAGCAGATCGTCGAAGCCCATTTGCGAGCGGCGCGCCTCTTCTTCCTCGAAGCGCTTCGCCACCCAGCGTGCCGCATGGCACAGCAGGTCTTGCTTCGCCGCGGGCGGCGCAGCCAGCGATTCGCGCAAGCTTTCCATCGCCACGAAGGCCGCATGCCCGGGCGGCTCGCCCTTCACCCAGATCTCGGCAAGGCCCGCGGGCGTGAGGCGCGTCCACACGGCCGCCTTGTCGTCGAAACCGGGATGCGCGGATTCGGGATCGTTGGCCCAGTCGCGCAGCTTGCCGATCCATGTTTCGCTGTGCTTCGAATTGAGCTTTCTGGCGTCGAACTGTTTCGCGGCGCGCGCCGCGTTGAGCAACGCCTCGACTTCGTCGATCCAGATGCGCCACGGCGCCTTCAGCGTTTCGAGTTCGTCGCGTGCGCGCCGGCGGGCGTCTGCCAGTGCCGCGCCGGGGTCGCATGCGTCGGGCAAAAGATCGGCGTGCGCGAGCAGCCCGCGTATTGCGTCGTGCAATTCGTCGGGACTCGCGAACCATGCCCTCACTTCGGCGGCGCTCGCCGCGTCGAGGGGCGCCATGAAGGTGCGCCAGTAGTCGCGCACGACTTCGGCGCGCAATTCCGTCTGGTCGGTTTCGAGCGTCTGCGAAAAGAGGCTGTCGCTGTCGAACGCGTGCTCGCTGAGCATGCGATTGCACCAGCCGTGAATCGTCGAGACCGCGGCTTCGTCCATCCATTCGGCCGCCAGTTGCAGGCGGCGCGCGCACGCGGGCCACTGCTCCGGCGCGTAGTCCTCGCGCAGATCGTGCAACAGGTCTTCTCCCGGCTCACGCTCGGGCACGTCTTCAGGCTCGACGCGGAAGCATTCGGCGGCTTCGATGAGGCGCGCGCGAATGCGCTCGCGCAGCTCCTTCGTGGCCGCGTCGGTGAAGGTCACGACGAGAATTTCGGGCGGCGTGAGCGCGCGGCCTGACGTGCGCGCCTCGTCATCGAAATCCGCTTCGTCGCTTGCTGCGTTGAGCGCGCCGTGCCCCAGCACGAGGCGCACGTACAGCATGGCGATCGTGAAGGTCTTGCCCGTGCCTGCGCTCGCTTCGATCAGGCGGCTGCCGTAAAGCGGGAAGCGCAGCGGCTCCAGGACTTGGGCGTCCATGTTCCCGAGCGGATTCATGCCGCCCCTCCTGCCTCGCTGGAGGCCCGTTTCGCACGCGACGACGCGAGCGGCGCGCGGCTCACCGGCAGCAGCAGCGTCGTGGCGAGCGTAATGAACTCGTCGTGGGCAACGAGCGCGTCGAAATCGGGGAAGGCTCGGCGCAAATACGCGTTCGTCTCGCGCTCGCCCGGCGTGCGGGCATTGCCCTCGTAGGCCGCGCGTGCGGCTTCCCACGCTTCGGCAGGCACCATCGCGCGCGTGCCGTCGAATGGATCAGGCAGCTTGCGCAGCCATGCGAACGCGGTCTTCACCGCGAGCGGCAAGGGCCGGCGCGCACCGTCGTCCCACGCGGCCAGCAGCGCCACCAGATAGTCGCGCGCAACCTGCGCGTCGAGCGGCGCGAACTCCACCACGCCCACCTTGCTCACGATCACCGTGGTCACCGGCCCGGCCGCGATCTGCGCGGCCACATGCGCGACCCAATAAGGCACGAGACGGTCGCTGCGATAGCGGCTGTCCTTCACGAGCGTGCCCGGCTCCAGAATCACGCGGCCGAGCGCGCCGTCCGGGCCCGCGCGCAAATCGTCGAGCCAGTCGTCGAGCGAGACGATGCGGCCTTCCCGCGTCGCATCGAGACGGATTTCGTATTGATGCTCGAGCGGCTCGGGCCAGCGCGCGAGCGCCTTGCGATATTCGGCGAACAGTTCGGGCATGGGCGCGAGCAGTTCTTCGCCGATCACCTCGCCAAAGCCGCCGGTCGCGAGGTCGCCGCTGCGATGCATGCGCTCGAGGCGCGCAAGCGCGGCCGGTTCGAGATCGTCTTCGCCGCGTTCCATTGCCAGAACCTGCGCGCGGATCAACTCGCCCTGGAGCTGCCACGCCTGCAACGCGTCCACCTCGAAGGGCTCGTGATTTTCGCTCGCCGCGTCCACGCTTTCGAAGGCCACGCGCAGACGCTGCCGGAAGAAGCTGCGAACCGGCTCGCGCAGGAATTCGCCGAGCTCGCGAATCGACAGCGGCTCGTCGCGTTCAGTCGGCGCGAGGACGTCGGCGTTCGCTTCAGCCGCGGGCCGCACCTTGGCGGGCTTGCCCCACTCGTGCGCATACGTATACAGCGTCGCCTCTTCCGGCCGCGGCGGAAAATAGTCCGGGCTGAACGGCTGCAGGCGATGCTCGATGGTCAACGCGTCGAGCAGCGCTTCGCCGTTGTCGTTTTCGTCGCCTTCGAGCCGCCAGCCGGCCTTGAGATGATCGCGCAACTGTCCGACCAGCACCGAAGGCGGACGCGGCGTGTTGTCGGTCACGCTGCGCCCGATCCACGAAACATGCAGATGGTCGCGCGCCGAAAGCAGCGCTTCGAGGAACAGATAGCGGTCGTCTTCGCGGCGCGAGCGGTCGCCGGGGCGATAGTCGCGGCGCATGAGGTCGAAGTCGAGCGGCGTGCGGCTGCGCGGATAGTCGCCGTCGTTCATGCCGAGCAGGCACACGCGCCGGAACGGAATCGCCCGCATCGGCATGAGCGTGGCGAAGGTCACCGCGCCCGCGAAGAAGCGCTGCGAGAGGCCGCCGCCTTCGAGCGCCGCGAGCCAGTTCTCCGCGACGATGGCGAGCGGCAAGCTCTGCGTGAGCGCGGCTTCATCACAGGCCTCGCGCCACGTTTCGAGCGCGCCGTCGAGGCGGTCGAGCGTGTAGGCGTCTTCGTCCTGCGCCGCGAAAAACGCCGCCTTCAACGCGCGCAGACGCTCGCACCACACTTCCACCGTGGCCGGTTCGCGCAGCGTGCGCCACGCGTGGTCGAGCGCATCCACGAGGCGCGTAAGCGGGCCCAGCAACGCGGCGTCGAGCCCACCGATTTCGCTGTACGGTTCGATGCCGCGCCAGGCGCCCGCACGCTCGCCCGCGGCGTAGCCCAGCAGCATGCGCCGCAGACCGAACGCCCAGCTATTGGGTGCGCTGAGTTCGTCGGCCTGGGGGAGCCCGAGGCTCGCACGCTGGCCCGCATGCAGGCCCCAGCGGATATTCGCGCCGTCGATCCAGTTGCGCAGCGTGGGCACGTCTTCGGCGTCGATGCCAAAGCGCGCGCGCACGGCCGGCACTTCGAGCAGGTCGAGCACGTCGCTCACCGTCACGCGCGAGTACGGCAGCGAAAGCAGCATTTCCAGCGCGCCGATGAGCGGGTCGAACGTGCGCTGTGCGCGGTCGGCTACGCTGAACGGAATGCTGCGCGGGTCGCTGCCGTCGAGCAGGCCGAACACCGCCTGGATATGCGGCGCATAGACCTCGATGTCGGGCACCATCACGATTACGTCGCGCGGACGCAGCGTGGGGTCTGCCGCAAATGCGGCGAGCAGGCGATCGTGCAGGATCTCCACTTCGCGCTGCGCGCTATGCGCAACGTGAAAGCGAATGGATTCGTCCGCCTGCACATCGACAGGCTCCCAGTGCTCGCGCGTCTCGCCAAGCGGACGCAGATCGCGAATGTCGTCCTGCAACTGCGAGAGCAGTGTGAGCGCGTCTTCGCCGTCGAACAGATCGATACGCTGACCAATGCGCGAGAAATGCGGCGTGTAAGTCTCGCGCGCTTCATCGCTGTCGTATTCGTCGAGCAGGCCGATGAAGTCGCGTCCCTGCTTGCCCCAGGCCGCGAGCAACGGCTGCGAATGCAGATGCAACTGCGCCTCATCGATCCGGTCGGGCGCACCCGCGCGGCGGCGCTGACGCGCGTGGCGCGCGCGCAGCAGATCCTGATCGGCGACGATGTCGGCCCAGTAGTGCATGCAGGGGTTATGCACGCACATCAGCACCTGGCTCCAGCGCGCGAGCGCCGCGAGCACTTCCACCGACTGGCGTGCGAGGCTCGAAATGCCGAACACCACCAGCCGGCGCGGCAGGCCTTTCGGCCGGGCGTCGCCCGCCTGCCACGACTGCGCGCGCGCCATGAACGCTTCGTGCACGGCGGCACGCCCCGTGTCGCGCAGGCCGATGCCGTCTTGCGCCTGCGCGCCCACATCCGCGAGCAGCGCGCGCCAGAGCGCCGCCTGCCAGCGCGCCTCCTCGGGCAGCGGCGTGCGCGCGTTGCGCGCATCGATCAGCACGTCCTCGTTCGCGGCCCACGCAGCGAGCCAGTCCGCGCGATAGACCTGATACTGGTCGAGCAAATCCGCCACGCGCTGCGCGAGCTGGAAGCACTTGCGCTGATCTTCGTCGTTGGCCATGAAGCGCTTGAGTGGCGCGTAGCCCGGCTCGTCGAGCAGCGCCGGCAGCATGCGCATGAGACGCCAGACGAGGCGCGACTTGTCGAACGGCGAGACCGCGGGCACCGCGTCGTTGCCGAGCACGGCGCGATACACCTGCCACAGGAAACGCGACGGCAGCGACATTTCGAACGCCGCCGCGATCCCGCAGCCGCCCTCCTCGGGATCGGCGGCAAACGCGAGCTTGAGCCACTGCGCGATGCCGTTGCTCTGCACGAGGAACATTTCCTTTTCGAGCGGCGCGATCGGGTTCTGGCCGATCCAGCTCACGATCAGGTCGCGCATGCGCTCGGGCTGATTGCCGTGAACGAGCATCAGCCCGGTGGGCAGTTCGCGCGCGCTCAAGCGCGGCTCCGGCGCGCCTGACACAGGTTACGCGCGGGTTGTGCAGATGGGGCGGGGAAGCGGAGAAAAGGAATTGCGGCCATGTCGCCTGTTCGTGTTTAGTGCCGGTACATACCGGTACATGCCGGTACGCGCCGTTACTTGCCGATACGAATGGCGCGGGCGGCATTTGCGCCCGCGCGATGCGACAGTTTACGACAATCGAGGCCGTGGCGAGCGCCGCTTTCGCGCGCAGGCCGCGGCGTTGGCACCGGCAGGCGCAGCCTAGCCCAGACGCTTGCCCGTAGCCGGATCGAAGAAGTGCAGGCGCGCCGGCGGCAGGTGCACGGCCAGCCGCTCGCCGGGCGTGGGCCGCGTTTCGTGCGGCAGGCGCACCACCACATCCGCGCTGCCCCAGCGGCCGTGCGCGAGGTTGTCCGCGCCGAGCAATTCACAGGTCTCGACTTCGAGCGTGACCGGCTCGTTGGCGCCGCGCGCGTGCATATGCTCGGGCCGCACGCCCAACACGCATTGCGCGCCCTTCGGCAGCCAGGCCGGCGCATCGCCGAGCGGCAGATGCGGCCCGTTGCCCGCGACTTCGAAGCGCCGGCCGTCGTCGCTCACGCGCCCGCGCAGCAGGTTCATGGCCGGCGAGCCGATGAAGCTCGCCACGAACATCGAAGCGGGCCGGTCGTACACGTCGCTCGGCGTGCCGATCTGCTCCGCGCGTCCGCCGTTGAGCACCATCACGCGCTGCGCAAGCGTCATCGCCTCGATCTGGTCGTGCGTGACGTACAGGCTCGTCGTACGCAAACGCGCATGCAGACGCTGGATCTCGAGGCGCATCTGCACGCGCAGCTTCGCGTCGAGGTTCGAGAGCGGTTCGTCGAACAGAAACACCGAAGGCTCGCGCACGATCGCGCGGCCCATCGCCACGCGCTGACGCTGGCCGCCCGAAAGCTCGCGCGGCTTGCGCTCGAGCAGCTTGCCCAGTTCGAGGATTTCGGCGGCCGCCGCCACGCGCGAATCGATCGTCGAGCGGTCGAGCCCCTGCAGCTTCAGGCTGTAGCCCATGTTGCGCGCGACCGTCATGTGCGGATAGAGCGCGTAGTTCTGGAACACCATGGCGATGTCGCGATCCTTGGGCTCCACGCGATTGACCACCTTCTCGCCGATGGCGATCTCGCCCGACGTGATCGTTTCCAGCCCCGCGACCATGCGCAGCAGCGTGGACTTCCCGCAGCCCGACGGGCCGACGAGCACCATGAATTCGCCGTCCGCCACCTGCACGTCGATGCCGTGCAACACCTGTTGCGCGCCATCGTAAGACTTCGTGACGCCCCGTATGCTCAATGCCGCCATGCCGTCCCCCGAATTGCCTTCATGCTTATTTCTCCACGTCCACGAGGCCGCGCACGAACCAGCGCTGCATGGCCAGCACCACCACGAGCGGCGGCTGCATGGCGATCATCGTCGCGCACATCACGAGATGCCATTGCGTCGCTGCGTCGCCGCTCGAAATCATGCTCTTGATGCCCACCACGGCGGTCGTCATCGAAGCCGTGCTCGACATGAGAATCGGCCACAAATACTGGTTCCAGCCGTAAATGAACGTAATGACGAACAGCGACGCGATGTTCGTTTTGGAAAGCGGCAGCACGACGTCCCAGAAGAAACGCAGCGGCCCCGCGCCGTCGATACGCGCCGCCTCGATCAGCTCGTTGGGCAGCGTGAGGAAGAACTGGCGGAACAGAAACGTGGCCGTGGCCGAAGCGATGAGCGGCAGCGTGAGGCCCGCGTAAGTGTTCGTGAGATGCAGTGTGGCCGCGACCTGCACCGTGGGGAAAATGCGCACTTCCACGGGCAGCATGAGCGTCACGAAGATCAGCCAGAACGCGAGACGCCGGAACGGAAAGCGGAAAAACACGATCGCATAGGCCGAGATGATCGATATGGCGATCTTGCCCACCGAAATCACGAGCGCCGTGATGACGCTGTTCATGAGCATCACGCCGAACGGGCTCGCCGCGCTGCCCGTGCCCACGTTCCACACGGTGGCCATGTTCGCGAACAGATGGGTGCCCGGCACGAGCGAGAGCGGCACCGAGAAGACTTCTTTCTCGTTCATCGTGGCGGCGCAAAACGCCACGTACACGGGAAAGGCCACCACCGCCACACCGAGCAGCAGCATGACGTGGCAGAACAGGTTGAAGTATTTGCGGTTCTCGACCATCAGTACTGCACCCGTCGTTCGATAAAGCGAAACTGGAAGATCGTGAGCGCGGTCACGATCACCATCAGCACGACTGACTGCGCGCCCGAACTGCCGATGTCGAGGCCCCGGAAACCTTCGTCGAAGATCTTGTAGACGAGCGTGCGCGTGGCCTGGCCAGGCCCGCCGCCCGTTGCCGCGTCGATCACGGGGAAGGTGTCGAAGAGCGCGTAGACCACGTTCACCACGAGCAGAAAGAAGCTCGTGGGCGAGAGCAGCGGGAACGCAATGCCGAAGAAGCGCCGCACGGGACCCGCGCCGTCGATGGCGGCCGCCTCGAAGAGGGACTGCGGAATCGACTGCAGGCCCGCGTAGAAGAACAGGAAGTTATAGCTGATCTGCTGCCAGACCGATGCGTTCACAACGAGCGTCATGGCCTGGCCGGGGTTGAGCGCGTGATTCCACGTCACGCCGAAGCGTGCGAGCGCGAAGGTCACGAGACCGATGCTCGGGTTGAACAGAAAGCCCCACAACACGGCGGCAATGACCGGCGCGACCGCATACGGCCAGATCAGAAACGTTTGATAAAAGCGCTTGCCGCGCGTCACGTGGTGCGCCATGGCTGCCAGCAGCAGCGAAATGGCGAGGCCGCCGAACGTGACGAGCGCCGTGAACACGAGCGTCGTCTCGACCGAGGCCAGATAGAGCGGATCGTGCAGGAGCCGCGTGAAGTTGGCGAAGCCGACGAAGACCGACGACGTGCCGAAGGCGTCCTGGGCCTGGGTGGACTGCAGGAGCGCTACCCCGGCCGGCCACAGGAAAAAGATCACGGTCACCGCCAGTTGCGGCCCGACGAGCAGGTACGGCAGCAGGCTCGCCCCAAAACGGGAGCGTTGTTCCATTGCGTCACTCTCCTCGAGTGGCGGCGTTCGGACGGGCGCGAACACCGGTTGACGCGGCTTGTTGATCGAATTGAGCCGCTTCATGGGCGGCGCCGCGTTCGCATTCTAGCCGAGACTCGTGACAATACGGGCCAAAGCGCGGGGCAAAGCGCGGGGGAAAGCACGGGACTGGAGGCCGCGCTCGGGCGCCGGGAGCGGGATTGACGCGGGGAGGTATGGGGCGAGCGGGCTGCGCGGAGGTTGATCCGGCGCACAGCGTCTCCCGATCGCGAAAATAGCGGGGACGTCGCCGCCCCCTGACTTCATCGTTCGACTCGCCGCTCAGGCGAGCGCCGCCGCTGCGAATTTGCCCATGTCGGTGGCGGGATCGCGCAGCGCGTCGAGATCGAGCTTTACGCCCTTGCCAACGAGCTTCTTGCCGCACAGGAAATCGGGCATCGAATTGACGGCGTCGACCGCGAGCAGCACACGGTCCTTCAGGTAGTACACCGCGAAGCGCCGCGCTGCCGGGTCGCCGCGCACGATGGCCTCGTCATAGCCTTCGAGCAGGCCCACCGTCTGCAGCTTGAGGTCGTACTGATCGGACCAGAACCACGGCGCGTCGCAGGCAGGACGCGGCTTGCCGACGATCGCGGCGGCCGCGAGCTTCGCCTGCTCCACCGCGTTGTGCACGCTTTCCAGGCGCCCCGCGCGGCCATAGTGCGCAAGCGGCCGATGCGCGCAATCGCCGATCGCGAAGACCTCCGGGTCGCTCGTGCGCGTGTCGTCGTCCACCTGAATACCGTTGGCGCATGTGATGCCCGCCGCTTTCGCGAGCGCCTCGTTCGGCAGGATGCCGATGCCGACCAGCGCGAGCGTGGCGGGGACGATCTCGCCGTCCGCCAGCTTCACGCCGGTGAGCTTGCCGCCCTCGCCCACGAGCGCCTCGATCTTCGCGTTCAGGCGCAGTTCCACGCCCTGCGCGCGATGCTCGTTCGCATAGAACGTGGAAACGGTCTCGCCCGTCACGCGGCCCAGCACGCGCGGCGCGGCTTCGAGCACGGTGACCTCGTGGCCGAGCTGGCGCGCCGCCGCGGCCGCTTCGAGGCCGATATAACCGGCGCCGATCACCACGAGCTTCTCGCCCGGCTTCACGCGCTCGCGCAGCACGTCGGCGTCGGCGAGCGAGCGCAGCGCGACCACGCCCGCGAGATCGTGGCCCGGCACCGTCAACGCGCGCGGTGTCGAGCCGGTGGCGAAAATCAGTTTGTCGTATTGCAGCTGGCTGCCGTCGGCGAGCGTGAGCGTGCGGCTCGCGCGGTCGAGCGATTGCGCGCTCGCGCCGAGCTTCAGTTCGATGCGCTGCTCGTCGTAAAACGCGCGCGGTTTGAGCCACAGGCGCTCGACGTCGGCCTCGCCCTTCAAATACGCCTTGCTGAGCGGCGGCCGGTGATAAGGCGGCACCGGTTCTTCGCCGACCAGCACCACGCGGCCGCCAAACCCGTATTGCCGCAGCAGCGCCGCGGCGTTGCCGCCCGCGTGCCCTGCCCCAACGATCACCACCGCACTGCCGTCTTCCTGCATGTCCGCTCCCGCCTTTTCCGCTTTCTACCCGTTAATTGATTCATTGCGCGCAGCGGCGGCCGCGACGCATAGGCGCGCTGGAAGCCTCGCGCCTATGGGCCGCCCTCGCCGTTCGCCGCGTCAGGAACGAGATCATCTCATGGTTCGCGCTTGCGCAAGGCAATCAGTCGAAGGCGCGGTCGTTCGGCGCGGCATAGAGCGCGCGCAGTTGTTCGCTCATCGGAAACTCGAAATTCACGCGCTGGGGTGGCACCGGCTTCTCGAACCACTTCGCGTACATCGCATTGATTTCGCCACTCTTCATGAGCCCCGCCATCGTGTCGTTCACGAGTTGCCGGAACTCAGGGTCGCCGTTGCGCATCATGAAGGCATAGGCCTCCGACGATTGCGGCGTGCCCACGATCACCCATTCGGAAGGCTTCGCCGTGAGTGAGCGCGTGCCGGCGAGCAGCACGTCGTCCATCATGTAGGCCACTGCGCGGCCCGACTCGAGCGTGGCGCGCCCCTCGCCATAATCGCGCGCGCTGATGATGCGCATGTTCATCTGCTTGTCGATGTTCATGCGCCGCAAGATACGCTCGGACGTCGTGCCCTGGTTCGTGAGCACCGTCTTGCCCGCGAGATCGGCGAAGTCGTGAATGCGCGAGTCCTTGCGCGTGAGCAGGCGCGTGGTCGCGACGAAGAACGTATCGGAGAAACTCACCTGGGCCTGGCGCGCCTTCAGGTTCGTCGTGACGCCGCATTCGAGGTCCACGGTGCCGTTCTGCACGAGTGGGATGCGGTTTTGCGAAGTGACGGGAATGAAATGCACCTGCAAGTTCGGGCGCTTCGTCCTGAGCTTGACTGCGTCGATGACCTTGTCGCAGATGTCCTGCGAAAAGCCGATCACCTGGTGGTCGCCGACCACGTACGAGAACGGCACCGAGGTCTCGCGATGACCAATGGCGATGATATTCGCCGAGCGGATCTTCTCGAGCGTAGGCTGCGCGACCTGCGCGGCCGCGGGCTGCAGCAGACAGAGGCACGGCACGATGGCCCAGCAAGCCGGCGACAGCCGCTTCAGTCGGTTCATGGGTCGGTCCTCGTCGTTCGCTTCGTCTGCGGGGATCATCTTGCGCGGTCGAAGCATCCATTTGTCGCCACAATCGACCATCGCGCAACATGCGGGAAATACCAGGGGTACGAGCGAAGGCAGCGCTTCGATCAGGAAGATGATCGTAGCGAGAGGCAACAAATGTTGTCAATCGTCTGTAAGCAACAGGAAGATAGACGAAACCTCACCGGCCCGGGACCCGGCGCTAGAATCGTCGAACCGGGGGTCTCGACGACCCCCTTGTACTGGAGGACCGCGCGCCATGAATTCGACCCTGCTGCCCCGCCGCCCGCGCGTGTATCTCGCCGGCTTCGACGTCTTCCGGCGCGACGCGCTCGAGCACGGCGCACGCCTCGTCGCCGCGTGTGCGGAATTCGGCTTCGAAGGCGTCTATCCGCTCGACGCGCAAGCGCCCGCGGACCTCGACGGCCCGCGCCAGGCCGCGTGGATCTATCGCGCGAACGTCGAATCGATCCGCGCCGCCGATATCGTGATGGCAAACGTCAACGACTTTCGTGGCCCCGGCGAGCCCGACTCCGGCACCGCCTTCGAGATCGGCTATGCGGCCGCGCTGGGCAAGGAAATCTGGGCTTACTCATCCGACGAAGGCACGCTCATCGAACGCGTGCCCTCCGTACCCGACGCGCAAGGGCGCGTGTGCGAACGCGGCTATCTGGTGGAAGATTTCGGCCTGGCGAAGAACCTGATGATCGCGTGCGCGGCGCGCCTCGTGCAGGGCGACGCGCGCGCGTGTCTCGAAGCCATGGCGCAGGGGCGCACGCCATAACCGCGTGCAAATGCGTGCGCCGGCGCCGGCAAAAAATTCAATGATGCATGGTGCTCATCGTGCTCATGCGCTGGAGCGCGCGAATGCGCGCCACCGCGGGGCGGTCCGTCACGGCGACTTGATAGAGCTTCGCGACATCGGCCTTGAGCGCCGTGCGTGAGCCGGCGTCGAGATACACCATGTGCCCCGATGGATAGAAACGCGCGCTCAGGTTATCGCGCACCTTCTGGTCGAGCAGCGGCATCTTCTGCAGGTCGATCACGGTCTGGTAGAACGGCGTGACGAAGTCGTAGTAGCCGTTTGCCGAGAGCACGCGCAAATCCGGATTCAGCGCCATCACCGCCGCGAGATCGCCGGCCGTGTAAAGCACGATATTGCCCTGCGCGTCCACGCCCTTTTGCGCACCCGTCGGGTCGATATGGCCGAAGTTCCAGTTCTTGAATGCCTGATCGTTCAGGTCCGTGAATGACGAGTTCGTGCGGAATTTGAGCTGCTCGTTCAGATAGCTGTTCCACATCGCCGTATAGACGCCGCTCACCGCCGTCATGGTGGGATCGTTGCCGCCCGAGTTGGGGTCGATGTTGCCGGCAATGCCCGTGTCGATGGCAGTCACGCGGCCGTCGTACGAGCCGAGCGCCACGCCCTTGTCCTTCAGGAGGGAGATCAGAAAAAGCGAATTGCCATGGCTGTCGTACGAGGCGATGTCGAGATTCCACGACTCCAGCGTTTGCGTGTCGATGCCCGTGTATTGCGACAAGGTCTTGAGCGTGGCCGGAATGCTCTTGTCGTTCGGATCGGGAAACTTCGACAGCGCCTGCAGGTAATCGGTGCGCGCGAATTGCGCGACTTGCGCGGCGAACGCCTGCAAGTCCTTCGGCGCGGGCGTCACGCCGAGGCGCTTGTGGTACCACGCGTCGGCGGCCGCCGTGGGCAGCGCGCCCACCGGATTGCCGGCTTGCGTGTAATCGAGAATCGACGACTGCAGCGTGATGCCGTTCAGATCCACGCCGTCCTCGTGCAGCCGGTAGGCCAGCACGCAACTGCGCGCCGTGCCATACGACTCGCCATAGAGAAACTTCGGCGAATTCCAGCGATCGTTCGCCGTGAGGTAGCGCTTGATGAACTGCTTGAGCGAATCCGCATCCTGATCCACGCCCCAGAAGTCGCGGTTGTGATGCGGCGCGATCGCGGCCGAATAGCCCGTGCCCACTGGATTGATGAAGATGAGGTCGCTCTTGTCGAGCAGGCTGTCCGGATTGTCTTCGAGCGTATAGGGCGCGGGCGGTGTGAAGCCCGGCATCGAGGTCTTGATGCGCTTGGGCGCGAACGAGCCGAGCAGCACGAACACGGAAGACGAGCCCGGGCCGCCGTTGTAGAAGAACGTGACGGGACGGTCCTGCGCCTGCACGCCGTCCTTCGTGAACGCCACGTAGAAGATCTTGGCGTCGGGCTGCGAACTGCTCGGATCGACCGTCACGAGGTGACCCGCCGTGGCCGTATAGGCGATGACTTCCTTGCCGATCTGGATCGCGTGATGCGTGATCGCGGCGTTCTCGGTCATGTCGGTGACGAAGTCGTCGGGACCGTTGCCGTAAGCGGTGGGATCGAAGCAAGGCTGATCGGCCTGGGAGCGATGCTTGCCGTTGCCGCTCGCGGGGCTGGCCCCTTGAGCGCCGCCGTTGCCCTTGGTGGACTGCGCTTCGTCGTTCATGTCGTCTCCACATTCTGTGTGTTCGCGTTCGAGACAGTGAATGCGACTTCGAATGCAACCTCTCATGCAACCCGCATCGCGCCCGCCGCTTGCCTCTCGTGCTCAGCGCGCGTCGCGGCGGCGTGCCGCGCTCATCCTACGCCGAGCCGAGCGCGGTTGCCACCTTGCTGCCCACCGGCGTGCCGAGGCCCGTGCAGGCGTCCCAGCCCGGCGCCGCCGAGAAGTCGCCATTGCTGCCGCTCGTCACGTCGTTGAAGGCGCCGGGCTGCGCATAGAGCTTCGCGTTCGCGAAACCGACGGGCGTGCCGCGCGCCGCGTTGATGCGCGCGATCAGCGCCGCCCACAGCGGCGCGACGGCGCTCGTGCCGCCCACCACCGTATCCGCGCCCGCCACGCGCACTTCGTAACCCGTGGCGGGATCGGCGTCGGCTGAGACGTCGGGCACGCCGCGCCGCACCAGCGCCCCCGCCCCGCCGCTGCCACGCACGACGCGCAGGCCCTTTTGCCAGTCCGGCAACGCGAACGTCGCGCTCACGCCGCCGCCGGTCGCGCCGTTATCACCTTCGCTCCACACGGTTTCCTGCGAGATGCGTCCGTTCGACGCCGCGATGTGCGTGCCGCCGCAACCGAGTGCGTAAGGGCTCGACGCGGGGAAGTCCACATGATCGGCGCCGTCGCTCACGCCGTCCGACGAGCCGCTGTCGCCCGAAGCCGTGCACACGGTCACGCCGAGCGCGACGGCCGTTTGCAACGCGTCGTTCAGCGCGCCGAGCGTTTGCTGCGACCACGCCGACTCCGGCGCGCCCCAGCTGATCGAGATGACTGAAGGCTTACGCTGGCTGTCGTGCAGCGCGGCGCTCACCGCATCGACGAAGCCCGCCTCGCTGTTCGGCGCGAAATAGACGGCGATGAGCGCCCCGGGTGCCAGCGCACCGGCGATCTCCACATCGAGCGTGACTTCGGCGTCGGGGCCGTTGGGGTCGCCGGTCGGCGCGTTCGTCGCCTGATCGACGGACACGTCTTCCACGCGCGGCGCGCTCACGCCCAGCTCGCTGAAATAGGCGCTAAGGTCCGCCGTGTCATAGCCGCCGCCCATTTCGATCAGGGCAATGCATTGGCCGCCGCCGTCGCCCGCGGGAAAGCTGTATAGCTCCGCGAGCTGCAACGGCGTGAACGATCTGGTCACCGCTCGCGCGGCGCGGATTGGCGGGCGGATAGAGGCACCCGGTGCGCCCGGCGCGTCTGCCGGCGCGTTGGTCAGACTCGTCGGCATGATGCGAAAGTGCGGCTGCGCCTTCGCACGATTGTCGAGCCCCACCACCGCGGTGACGACCTCATGCATGTCTTCCGGCAAATGCAGGGGGCCGCTCGGCTGGTGAAAGTGATGGGTGGTTTTGCCGACCTGATGCTCGAAACGCTGCAGGTCGATGCCGAAGGCGGCGTTGTACTGCTGCACCGTGCCCGAGAGCACGACGCGGCGCGCCGAGGCATCGGCCTGATCCACGCTGAGCCCATGCGCGCTCGCGAACTGCTTGACGCGCTCGATGTCGGCGGCGCTGGCGCCAAAGCGCCGCTCGTATTCCTCGCGCGAAACCGGCTGCGCGGCGGGGTCGTTCGCGGCGAGCCGGTCCACCAGCTCGTGAAATTCTGCCGACGCCTGACGCCGCAGGATCAGCACGACCCTGAAGCGCTCCGCCGGGTCGCAAGCGCCGACGCACTGCGCGCCGGCGGGCGCGGGATGTTCACTGCCTGCCACGGGTAGGTGCCTGGTCATGGCCGGTTGCTCCTCCTTGAAGCGCGTGCCTGGGTTCTGGTCTTCGGACACGCGTTGAATGACGGGAGTTCCGCGCGCCAAACCGGCCCGGAATGCCGTACAAAATCGTTGGAATATTCACGCAGCATGGCCGCCGCACGAGCGGCCCACCACGCGGCACGAACGCAAACGACGCGTTGCACGCATTCGGCATGCCCGCCAGAACCGTTATACACCGGTGACGATTGCAAAGTTGTCACGGCGACGCGGCAAGGCCAGGTCGCGGAGGAATGTTGGGGAGATAATGCGAGATGGGTGAAACGCGCGCGGGCTTCGAGCCCGCGCGCATGAAGTACCCCGTAGCGTGGTTGTGCCGCTATGGAGTTTTATGCCGCCGCGGGCAGCGCCGCCGGCAGATGCGCTTGCAGATACGCTTCGAACTCGTCCTTGACTTCCGGATGGCGCAGCGCGAACTCCACCGTCGCCTTCAGGTAGCCGAGCTTGCTGCCACAGTCGAAACGCGTGCCCATATAGCGGTATGCGAGCACCTGTTCTTCGGTGAGCAGCGACTGCAAGCCATCGGTGAGTTGAAGCTCGCCGCCTGCGCCCGGCTTCAGTGCGCGCAGATGTTCGAAGATCGTGGGCATCAGCACGTAGCGGCCCACCACGCCGAGATTCGACGGCGCGACTTCCGGCGCCGGCTTTTCGACGATGCCCGACAGCTTGAACACATCCTCTTCCCACTCGCGGCCGTCGACGATGCCGTACGACGCGCTGTCTTCACGCGCGATCGATTCAACGCCCACCACCGAGCTGTGATAGTGATTGAACGTGTTCACGAGCTGCTTCATGACCGGCGTGTGGCTGTAGAGCAGGTCGTCCGCGAGAATCACGGCGAACGGCGCGCCGCCCACGAGCTTTTCCGCGCACAGCACGGCGTGGCCGAGACCGAGCGCCTCGGCCTGGCGCACGTAGAAGCAGTCCACATTGGCTGGCTTGATGCTGCGAACGACGTCGAGCAGCTTTTGCTTGTTGCGGGCTTCGAGTTCGCATTCGATCTCGTACGACTTGTCGAAATGGTCTTCGATCGCGCGCTTGCTGCGGCCGGTCACGAAGATCATTTCGGTAATCCCCGCAGCGATCGCCTCTTCCACCGCGTACTGAATGAGCGGCTTGTCGACGATCGGCAGCATTTCCTTCGGGCTCGCCTTGGTGGCGGGCAAGAAGCGCGTCCCAAGGCCTGCAACAGGAAATACCGCTTTGGTTACTTTCAGCATGATGTCCATTCCCAGATCGTTCGTTTGAGTCTCGGTCTCGCAGCGAGGCAAGCCGACTTCCCCGAGGTTCTGCCGTGGCAGATTCTTGTATTGAATAAGATTGTTTAGCGCCTTTTAAGGAATAAAAAAAGGCCAATAAATTCGGATTACACGATTCCAGCATAACACCGGAAATTATTACCATTCATCCTGGATAATTCCAGGCAGATCGGCATGAATTTCCTGCTCGGGTCTTCTGTCAATGACGCGTCTTGTTCGGGGCGCAGGCTATTCCGCTTCGTCAACGGGCGGCAATGCGCCGGAGCGCGTGCGTGCGCGCCGGATGGGCTCGTTGCGCAACGCCTCGCGATACGCGGACACCCCCACGAGTATCAACAGCACGGCCACGCCGGCCAGCAAGTGCAGGTTCATCGGATTCTCCAGCGACCATAGTCGATCACGCTCAAACTAGCATTCCAAATTCGATAAATAAACCGCTTTGTTTTTCAATCCATTTATTTCTCCATTTATCGTTTCCGTATGAATACATTTTGAAAATCTTTTGCTTACTTCCCTCGCGCGCGCGCCCCTAAGATCGGCGGATACTCTCCCCAAGGACCGGCCGACACCGATGAGCGATCCCGTACTCCAAACCGCCATGCCGCCTGCATCCGCCCTGCCCGCCGCTGCTGCTCCTGCAGCGCGGCCGGTGGCTGCGGCCCGCGAGCTTGCCGGCGAGCATCTGATCGAAGCCCTGCGCGGCTTTGCGGCCTTGCTGGTGGCCTATTTCCATTGCCGCCAGGTCACCTGGATCGGCATGGGCGCGTTCCACCAGCTGCACGCCAGCCTCGCGAGCCCCGGGACGCTGGCCGCGTGGCTGACGTTCCCGATTGCGTGGGGATCGGCGGGCGTGCCGATTTTTTTCGTCATCAGCGGCTATTGCATTCACCGCAGCGGCGCCGCGCGGCTCTTCTCGAACCCCGATTTCCGGCTCGACGCGCGGCAGTTCTGGTTGCGCCGCTTCGTGCGCATCTATCCGGTGCTGCTCGCCGCGTTGCTGCTCACGCTGGCTGTGGATTCGGTCAGCCTCTCGCTGCTTCCTGTGAGCCACAAGATCAATGAGATCGGGGTGCGTGATTTCTTCGTGAACCTGTTCTCGCTGCAAGGCGTGGCTGGTAAGACGTATGGCTCGAATGGCGCGCTCTGGACTCTTTCGCTCGAGGTGCAGTTCTATCTGCTGTATCCGCTGCTCTTTGCTGCGCGCCGCCGGTTTGGGTTGAACGTCGTGCTCGTTGCCGTGGCCCTCATCAATGTCGTTTCCGCGTTGACGCTGGAGCGGCATGACATCATCGTTTTCACTTCGTACTGGTTCTCGTGGATGCTTGGCGCCTGGATCGCCGAAGTGCGTTTGCGCGGGTCTTCTGGCTTTCGGTTCGCCTATCCTGCTGCGGCGCTCTTCGCTGTCGCCGGTTGCGTGGCGTTTCACTTCGGGCAGTTTGGGGCGTTTCAGCTTTGGGCTTGCGCGTTTGCCTGCTATCTCGTCAAAGCGCTTGCGCGGCCTGCGCCTGCTTCCCCTGGCTTTCTGCAGTCGCTGTTCTCCAGGATCGGCGATTTCAGCTACTCGCTCTATCTCATTCACTTGCCGCTCTTCGTATTGCTCGGCTCGCTATTGTTCCGCTCGGAGCTGCAGTCTTCGATATGGCCTTCGTTCGGCTTCACTCTGGCCGTGATTCCCGTTGCCTGGGTGTTCTATCGGATCTTCGAAAAGCCCGCGCTTCATGCTGCTGCTCGGCTTAGGAAGCGGGTCGTCGCTTGATCCTCTTTGGCCGCTTTGGCCACTTTGGCCTTTCCTTGTTTTCGCGTCGGTATGCAGGCGTTGCCCCTGTGCGGGGCGGCACCTACTTTCTTTGCAGCGGCAAAGAAAGTAG
>NZ_JBMIQH010000009.1:0-268513 GCF_056155635.1 Paraburkholderia sp. BR10141
GGCCCAGGCCCATGGCCGCGATTTCGACTTTCGGCCGCTGCACGGCGACTACAAGGTGCGTTGGGCGGATCGCGAAACAAAGCACGAATCGCGCATCGTCGTGCTCAACGCACGCGGGCGGCTCATCGAGCTGGCGTTGTCGTGGGCCCAGGCGAGGCGCGTCTATCGAAAACTCACGACCCTTGTGATGGCGCGCCTGAGATGAGTAGCGTGCAATGCATAGGCGCCGCTCACGGCCTCACCGCACCGCCCTCCCCGTGTGTTTCGCCTTGCGGCGAATCGTCGAGCTTTTCCAGCGCCGGGTTGTGAGGGAGGACGAGCGCCGCGCCCGCGCCCACGAGCCCGGCTCCCGCAAGACATAGCAGGCCTGCGCCGAAGCCGCCCGTGCTGTCCTTGATCCAGCCCATTGCGTAGGGGCCGAAAAAGCCCGCCAGATTGCCGAGCGAATTGACGGCGGCAATGCCGCCGGCCGCGGCCGCGCCTGAAAGGAACGCGGCCGGCAGTGTCCAGATCACTGGCAGGCAGCCGAAAATACCGAAGCCCGCAATCGAAAGCGCGAGCATCTTGAGCACCGGATTATCGAGTCCCGCGGCAGCCGCAATACCGGCGGCCGCGACGGCCAGCGCAAATGCGACGTGACGCTTGCGTTCGAGCCGACGGTCGGAATGCCGACCCCACAGCACCATAGAAACGACGCCCACCGCGTAGGGCAGCGCAGTAACGAAGCCCGTCTGCACGTTCGTGAGCCCGAACGCCTTGACGATCTGCGGAAGGAAGAAACTGAGACCGTAATTGGTTGCATTCGCACCGAAATAGATGAGCGCCACCGCCAGCACGCGCGGATTGATCAGCGCCTCCAGCACGCTGAACGAGCGCACCTTCTCCCGATGACGGCGCTCCTGCGCCTGGCGATCGACGAGCCAGCGGCGCTCGTCGTCGGCTAGCCAGCCGGCGTCGGCGGGTTTGTCGGTCAGATAGAACAGCACGGCCACGGAGAGCACGACCGCAGGGATTGCCTCGATCAGATAGACCCACTGCCAGCCCGCCAGCCCCCCTCTACCGTCCAGCGAAAGCAGCGATCCGGATATCGGGCCGCCAATCACCGTCGACAACGGAATGGCCGCCATGAAATAGCCCACCACGCGCGCGCGATATTTGGCGGGAAACCACAGCGTAAGCAGAAAGATGATGCCGGGGAAGAAACCCGCCTCAGCGATACCGAGCAAGATACGCAGTCCGTAGAATACGTGCGCGTTCGACAAGCCGGTGAAGCGGGCGAGGTCCGGAATGAACGCCATCGCGCCCGCGATGATGCCCCACGTGAACATGATGCGCGCGATCCAGCGCCTTGCGCCGAAACGTTCGAGCAGCAGGTTCGACGGCACCTCGAAGAAGAAATAGGCAATGAAGAAGATCCCTGCGCCAAAGCCGAACGCGCTCGCGGAAAGATCGAGTGCCTTGTTCATCTGCAATGCAGCAAAACCGACGTTGACCCGATCGAGATACGCCACGAAATAGCAAAGGATCAGGAACGGCACGAGCCTTGCCATTACGCGCGCCATGGTGCGGTTTTCAAGCTCCATTTCTGTCTCCTTCGAGGCCGGCTCCGCTGCGCGGTTCGCCAATCACGGGCCGGACCGTTCGTCCGTTTGGAATCGTTAAAGACTAGTCGCTCGCGGCGCGATACGAAAGGGTGGTTCACATGGTGGGACATCGACCGCAAACGGCATGACAGCGGAATTAAAGCCTCGGACACGAGAGCACTTGCAGCGGCTGTGCCGCGACCCCGGGCTGGGCGCCACCGGTCGGTGTGCCCTGCGGAGGCGTCGAAACGAGGCGCACGCTGTCTGGACCGGCGTTGGCTAGTGCGTACTTCTCTTCGCTGCCTTGGGGTTGCCAGTACGCGCGAAATACGGGTCCATCGCTGAAGACGAGCAGCGTGCCATGCGTGGCCTGTCCGTCCGACACGAAATCGACCGGTTCGCCGCTGCGCAGTGCGAAGCCGCCGGCGGCGTTTGTTCCTACTAGCTTGCCGCACGGCGGCGCGGCGTCAGGCGTGGGCGTGAGGGTAGGATCTGCGCCATGTGCGGGCTGCGTCGTGAGCAACGCCACGCCGAGACATGACGACAACGCGAGCATAAAAGTCGTTTTCACGCGCAACCTCGTGAACTCGTCATCGATCTTGCGAAGCTCGCAAATCGCATTCCCGCGCGAGAAGGGAACGAATGGCCCCCAGCACCTTAAAAGTCGCCGGAGTCCTTGCCGAGCGTGTTGATATCGATCTCGAGGGCGCGGCAGACGTCGCGCACGAATTCATCCATGGCGGCCGTGCATTCAGGACTTCCCGCCGGGAAGTCCTCGGGGTTCTTCTTGCCTTGCGCACGGCGGATGGCGCGAATGCTTGCCTCGAGCGCGCGCGCCTCTGCCCAGATGGGAGGTTTGTCGGGATAGTCGGGATGTTTGCGCGCCATGGACGGTATTTCGGCAATGGCTACGCGAACTTTAGGCCGGGCCACCAAGCGAACGGCGGCACGTCCATATAGTTGAGGACGCCAAACGTTTGCGCCGAAATCATTGCATTGCGATTGACCGCCCTGGTGCGGGGAAGACCGGTTTAAGGGCACGTTGAAAGCCCCGAAGAATGAGGCGCGCGTCGACGATGAAAAGCCCGTGCGTTGCCTCCAGAAATAACGCGAGCGGTCGTAAACGGGGGTATTACATTTCGTTCCCGGCAGTTGCAACGGGACCGCCCCGACTCGCAAGACCATGTTCAACGTTCTGGCCCAGTATTGGGGAACGATTCGGCGCACTTTCCTCGCCGGAAACAGCGCGGCCCTGAAGCTGGCGCAGTTGCGCGTGATGATCTATCAGCTTCCCATGATGTATGGGCTGCTGGTCGTCAACACGTGGGGCATGGTGCTGCCCCACGAGAACGTGATTCCCGCCTGGCAGGGCGTAATCTGTCCGCTCGTGCTCACAGCATTGTGTTTCGTACGCGTGCTCTCGTGGTTGCGGCTTTCGAGGCTCCATGTGAGTGCGGAAGACGCGGCTACGATCCTGCGCAATTCCGGCAGGCTCGCCTGGGTCTTCTCCATCTCGTTCACGGCATGGTCGCTGTCCCTGCTGCCTCATGGTGGCGCGGCATTCAAGCTTCATGTCGCGTTTTACATGGCCATCACGGTTATCGGCGTCATCTTCTGCCTGATGAACGTCATCAAGGCGGCGTTCACCGTCACCGCCATTGTCAACGGCGCGCTCGTCGTCACGTTCCTGAGTTCGGGAAACGGCGTATTCGAGGCGATCGCGATCGATACGTCGCTGGTTTCGCTGGCGATGCTGATCGTCGCCTTCACACAATTCAAAAACTTCTCGGATCTCGTTGCCACACAAGCCGAAAACAAACGGCTCGCGAATATCGACAGCCTCACGAATCTCCCTAACCGGCGGGCCTTTTTCACCTCGCTCGACAAGCATTTCGATGCCGCCATGGCATCGGGCGGGCGGCTCGCGGTGGGCCTCGTCGATCTCGATGGCTTCAAGTCCGTCAACGATATTCACGGCCACTCGCTGGGCGACCACGTGCTGGCCGATGTCGCGTCGCGTCTCGCCAACGCGGCGCGCGGCACGATCACGCTTGCGAGGCTGGGCGGCGACGAATTCGGCATCATCGTCACGGACGACTGCACGGACGCTGGCCTGTCGCAACTCGGCCGTACCATCTGCGATGTTTTCCAATGTCCCATACTGGTCGGCGAGATTTCGGTTCGCCTCGGAGCGACGATCGGCTTCTCCACCTATCCGCACATTTCACGCAACAAGGCGGATTTGTTCGAAACAGCCGACTACGCGCTTTACGAAGGCAAGCACCGCTCGCGCGGCTCGGTGACGATCTTTTCGGAGACGCACCGCAACGCCATCATTCGCGAGTCGCAGATTGCCCAGGCGCTACGCTCCCCCGATCTCGCCGGCGAACTCGACCTTGCGTTCCAGCCGATCTACTCGCTCGAACGCCGGCGCACCGTCGGTTTCGAAGCCCTGGCGCGCTGGCGAAGCGCGTTGCTCGGCACGGTCCCGCCCGGTGAATTCATTCCTGCCGCGGAGCGCAACGGCGTCATCAACGGCTTGACCCTCGCGCTGTTTACCCAGGCCCTGGCCTGCGCGAAGCAATGGCCGGCGCATATTCGCTTGTCCTTTAATCTTTCCGCGCATGATTTCGCCAGTGAGTCCGCGGTGAAAGAGTTGGCCCGGTGCATCGCCGGCAGCGGCATCGACCCGGCCCGGCTCGACTTCGAGATCACCGAAACCGCGATGGCCAAGGACTTCGACCAGGTCCAGAAAGCGGCCAAGGTCCTGCGCGCGCTGGGCTGCGGTTTGTCAGTCGACGATTTCGGCACCGGTTATTCGAGCCTCTCGTACCTATGCAAACTTCCACTCACGCGCCTGAAGATCGACAGGATGTTCGTGAGCGGTCTCAAGGAGCGCACGACGGCGTTCACAGTGGTTCGCACGCTGCTCAATCTCAGCCGCCAGATGTCGCTCGACTGCATTGTGGAAGGGGTGGAAACGGCGGCCGAACTGCAAACGGTCGCAGCGCTCGGGGCAACGCTCATTCAGGGCTACTATTGTTCGCGCCCGATGGAGGCTTCGGCCGTGTCGGGTTTTCTGGAGCGCGAAAGCGAGGGCGAAACCCTGGCTCGCCTGGCGGGAGCATGACGAGTAGTCCGCATACCAGAACGGCTGCTGAACTGTTCATACGGCTGCGCGCGGCTTACGATGTGCCGAACAATCACGGAGCCCATCATGAAGCGCTTTCATACGGAGTTCCGGTCAAGTCGTGATGCGTGCGCATCGCTCAGCCGGCTAACGCGCCCAGGCAACGGCCGCACGAACGCGCCTGGCCCAGTCGCAGACGCCCGGCGCTCACGGTCACCTCATTGCCGCAATCGCACCGGCAAACCCACTTGCCATCGCCGGCATAGCGATCCGTCGTCAGCTGGCCGAACACCTCGCCGCCTTTGAGCGCAGGCGAGCCCGGCCGGGACCGCCACACGCGGCGCTGCTCGCCGCAGCCGCAATCCCGCGTCTGGCCGCCCTCCACCGCATCCAGCGCGGCCGTGACGTGGGCGCCGCAGCGGCACCGCCAGAGCCACATGCCCGCGCCGCGATATTGAAGCGCGACGAGATCGCCGAAGGCGCGGCCGGACACGTCGCGATACGGCGGAAACGGCCATTCGGGCGGCAAGGGGGGACGGATACGCTGGTTCACGACAGGTAAATGGGATTCGGCGTCCTGGTCTCAAGGGTGTCCGGCCGTTTTCGATGTGCGGGCGTGCGGCCCGGCAAAGAGGGGCGGATCATCCCCCGCGGCCGGCGAGTCACCGCCTCGTTACGGGTTATCTGTGTATTTTGGCATCTCACGTCACGAATGATAAATGGTGAACGTCCTGGCAGCAGGAGCGAACGCCATTTGACCCGCTCAGACATCGCTAGTCATTCCTGAACATCCTGTTCGCACGATGCACTGCGGGCCAGCAAACGGACGCCCACCGACTCTTTGCGCAGCCTGCGGCGCTCCAGCGCGTTGCGCAACTGACCCAGGATCAGCGTGCCGGCAATCAGCGCGAGATAGAGCGTGACGAGAACGTGACGTGCACCGTTGAGGGCGGCCTGATGGACGACGAGCGCGGCGTCGACAGGCGGAAGCAGGTGGCCCGCCCCCTCGACGGCTCGCATCATGTGGATGAAGCCCGCTGCCGAAAGCAGCGGCAACAGGACGAAGAGGATCAGCAGCGTGAGCCGCATGCGACGCGCCCACGCACGGTGGCGCAACCGGAACCACAGCCCGAGGCATCCGTGTATCCAACCAGGCGCTAGCAACGCGAGTTGCAGCCCCTGCGTGCCGCTCGTGAGCAGTACGACGATGACGCGCTCGTAGTTCGGTTCGAAACCATAGAGCGAAGAAGCAAGCCGGGTCGTCACCGCATGCCGGATCAGCAGGAGCGGCAGGCTGAGCCCCGCCCACAGGCGGATCCATTCCGCAGGCGGAAGCGCCCAGTGGCGCCGCCCATATATCGTGTGCAGCGCCAGCGCGAAATGCACCGACGCGGCGCCATACAGCGCGATCGTGCCGGGCGCGCTGCGCCAAAGCCGCAGCGCGAGTACGAGACCGTGTCCGGCAAGCTCGATCGACCAGATGCCGAGCGCGTGATTGACCAGATGCAGAAAGAGATACGTCAGCATCACGAGGCCCGACGTGAGTTGAAGCCGGCGCAGCAAGAATTGAACGTTGATCCTCGCTTCGCTGGCGCGGCGACGGGTCACGTCGACGATGTCCATATTGGTTTCCGCCATTTCGTGTGCCACGCCTGCCATACCGCGAACCCACGCCGGTTATTCCCGTGCTCGACTCGCAAAAAAAACCGGGAATAAAACAGCGGCGCTCGCGGTATTGCACGTGAAGCCCGCCCTGGAGGCGCTCCGAATTGCGCGGGCGGTCGACTTTCTGAACCCCGTCGAGAGGACATCATGTCGTCAGATCTTCCTTCCCAACCGTCACGCCGCAACGCCCTGAAATGCCTCGCCTTCGGTGGCGCCGGCACCGTGTTCGTTCTGGCCGGAGGCGTCCTCACGCCCATGGAACTGGCACTGGCGGCGAGCAGCAAAGAAAACGCCGGCGTTCCGCTCTTTTTGCAGATCAGCGACTCGCACATTGGCTTCAACAAGGAAGCCAATCCCGACGTCGCGGGCACGCTCAAACAGACCATCGACTATGTCAACGCGATGCCCGTCAAACCCGCCCTGGCGATTCACACGGGCGATATCACCCATCTCTCCAAACCCGAGGAATTCGATCTGGCGGCGCAACTCCTTTCCGGTCTCGACATTACGGAGTTGCACACCACGCCCGGCGAACACGATGTGACAGATGGACCGCAAGGCGAATACTTCAAGCGCTTCGGCAAGGCGTCGGACAACCGGGGGTATTACAGCTTCGACCACAATGGCGTGCACTTCATCGCGCTCGTCAACGTAATGCATTTCAAGCCGAACGGGCTGGGCAACCTGGGCGAGGACCAACTTGCCTGGCTGGAAAACGATCTGAAGGGCCGCACGTCGAGCACGCCGATCGTCGTGTTTACGCATATGCCGATGTGGACGATCTACGAACCATGGGGCTGGGGTACCGGCGATGCGGGCCAGGCCATGGACTACCTAAAGCGCTTCGGCTCGGTGACCGTGCTCAATGGCCACATACATCAGATCGTTTCCAAGGTGGAGGGCAATATCACGTTCCACACGGCACGCTCGACCGCCTATCCGCAGCCGACGGCCGGCGACGGACCCGGCCCCGGGCCGCTCAAGGTGGCAAGCGATCAGCTGCCGAAAATGCTTGGCGTCACCAGTATCCGGATCACGCGCCATCCTCTCGCGGCGACGCTTTCCGACACGTCCCTCGCCTGACCTCGCGTCTCGCTCACTGACCAAGGATTCGAGCCATGCTCTCCATTCACTATCGTCGCGCGTTCGCCCTCTTCTACGGGATCGGGATGCTCATGGCCGGGGCCTCCCTTGGCGTGCCTGCCGCCCAGGCGCAGGAGCCCAATGAGATCGACATCAAGAATTTCATGTTTTCGCCGATGGCTCTCACCGTGAAAGCGGGCACCACGGTGACCTGGAAAAATATGGACGGCGAACCGCATACGGTCGTCAACGATGCAGGCGTCTTTCACTCCGCCGCGCTCGACCAGAACGATACGTATCAGTTCAAGTTCGACAAGCCGGGGGTGTACAAGGTGTTCTGCGGGATTCACCCGTATATGAAGGCGACCATTACGGTGCAGTAGAGACCGATGCCGATGCGTCGTCGCGCTTGTTCCAACTCGCTTGCGCGACGCGACGACGTTCGTTCGCAGTTCAAGGATTCGGCAGCAGGGTCGGCGAAATCTGCGCAGCGTTGCTGATGAAGACATTCGTCGCATCGTCCTGCAGCAAATAGCCTTGCTTGACGAGTGCGTTTGCCGCGGCCGCAACCGCCGCTTGGTAGCGTGAGCGGCTGCCGCCATAGAGCGCGTTCAGGGTGGCCCGGCTATCGACGCCGCCTGTCTGCGCGGACGCGTTCACCGCGAACGGAATCGCCGCGCCGTTGGAGATGCAGCCTTCGCCGATCGCGTGGCCGGCACCGCGATAGTTCCACCCGGTGTAGGTTGCAAGCGGTACGCTCACATCCGGCACGAGTACGCCCGTGGTTTCGTTGCCGTTGGCGTCGACCTTGGGGACGAGAATCGTGTAGGGCTGCGCAGTGCTCACGACCGGCACGGCCTTGCTGTAGTCGGTCACGAAGACCTGATTGTATTCGCCATTGAACGTGAGACTGAGCGCTGTCGGCGTCGCGGCGGGTCCGCTCGGCACGGTCACGCTCTCGAGATCAGGGAAGCCCGTCGCGGCTTGCGTCGGCGCGACCAGATTGCCCGATGCCACGGTCGGATATTGCGAAGCGGGCGGCTCGGCGCCCTTGCCGGCCCATGCGACCAGCGCGGGAATCAATGCGCGCTCGACGGGCGTTTCTTCCACAGGCGAGCCCGGCAACTGACACAGACTGCCTGTCGCCGGCACCGTGAAGTTGCCCGTGGTCACGCCGCTGCCGCCGCCGTGCTGCGTGCCCGGCACGAGGTAGTAACGCACATTCGGCGGCAAGTGGATGTCGTTGCCCCGTCCATCGGTGACGACCAGCGACGCGGCCCCGCCCCACCATTCGAATGCGCCGTCGAGTTGCATGATCTTCGGACACGTACCGGAGGCCTCGCAACGCTTCAACAGGCCATCGGTCGCGCCACTGACCGGATCGGTCGTAACCGCGTACGTGAAGGGGAACTGGAAACCCGGCATGAAGTGGTCTTCATGCTGTTTCGACCACCGTCCCGGCTGTGCGAACGCGGCGTTGGTCCACGTGCGGCGTGCAGCGGAAATGATCGGAAACAGTCCGTCGAAAACGATCCTTCCGTGCTTGTCCTCGTTGAACCCTTGATAGAGAAAGTCCTTGATGAAGCGGCCCGACTGCGAAATGCCTTCCCCGATCGCGACGTCGAAGTTCGTATCCCGGGAGCACTTCGACGCTGCACATGCCGCATCCTTCAGATCGTTGAGCGGATTCTGGACGCCCCGCGCATCGGCCCTGTCGTAGCGCAGCCAGGAGACGAGATCGCGCAGCGCCGCAAAGCCGATGCCGTCGATGGTCGGCGCCGCGGCCTTGTAGACGAAGCTGTAAATCGTCCCCGCATCGGGCGTGACGGTCCTGCCGTTGGGACCCGGCACCGACGCAGGCGGCGTGAACTTGACCGAGTAATTCCCTTCATAGACATTGTTCGGCGTGCTGATATAGCTCCACGCCGTCACCTTGGTCGAAGGCGCCGTATAGGTTTGCACGCCGCCCGGAATGCTGCCGTAGGCCGATAGCCACGATTGCCGCGCGGTGAAGGTCACGCTGCCCGTATCGTTGAGATCGGCGGGCGGGTACGTGAGCGGAATCGTCGTCGGGTCGCCTCCCGCATAGTCGGGAATGAACTCCTCGCGCGATAGCGCAGTCATCGGCGAACCGTCCTTGTTGGTGGCCACGGGGAATCTCGTGCCGACCAGACCCGTGCCGGCCAGCGTACTCGTCCCGTTGAGCGGAATGTCGCCTTGCCAGCCGCTCCAGAGAATCGTATAACCGTGGCGCAGCAACGAAGGAAATGTGGACGGCGGGGGTGCCCCGGTATCGAGCGCACCTGCGCCAATGAACGACCCGTCGGCGAGCTTGTTGCCGCGATTCACGACGTCGTAGAAGAGCACGCGCGTGGCGTTCGCCGCGCTTTGCGGACGCAGGATCACGACATCGGTCCAATAGTCGACGTAACCATCGACGCCGACCGGCGCGTTCCTGATGTTGACAATACCGGCATTGAGCGGAGAGCGCGGATCGAGGGCGCCGTGCACGACGGCGGTGATGACCTCGTATGGCCCAGCCGCGCCGGCAGGCGTCGCACCGCCAAACGCCGGTTCGGCAGCAATAATCTGAAAACTCTTGATGAAGCCCGCGCCCCGCTGGCCAGGTTGGGGGCCGTGCGGATCGCTGTGGGCGATTCCGCCGACGAACATGCCACTCGCACCGACAATCAGTAGCATTCCTATATTTCCAGTCTTCATCGTAGAATCTCCTAACCGTGGCGAACATGGCGGAAGCAGAGTCTCGCGCCGTGTCCCTTGAAGAACGGCGAACCCGAGAGAGGCAAGGTTTTCACGCGAATGGTTCAGCATTGCGCATGCATGCTGGACCGACACGCGTGAACAGGCGTGGCGGAAGTCGAATGCTTACGATTGGCCGAAATCGTTTGATATATCTTGCGCGGCCTTGTGTATTTATAACTCGCGCAAACACGATTCCAACTGTCGTTTACGCGTACGCTGGAGGTGCGCGCGCAGGCATCACAGGTCAGCGCTTCGCGATATCGTCGCCGTGCGAGTCCTTATAGACGACCTCGACGTCGACGGTCCGGCCGTCGTCGCCGAACTCGCGCGCCTGCCTGCGCAGCGCGCGGATCTTCCACCAGAGATAGCCGACGACAATCGCGCCCACGCCGAACAGCACGGCAAGCAGCACCAGCGACAGCATCGCTGCCACCACCAGCACGATTGTGCTCACGACGACGGCGGCCAGCCGGCCGAACCATCCGTACTCGCCGATCCGGATCCCTTTCTGGTACGTCGCGCGCTGCGGCGACGGTTTGTCGTTGTCCATTCCACTTCTCCTGGCCGCCGTCCTGCTGAACCGCCCGCGCGAGCGTGGACTCTGCCTGGACAGCGGATCAATGATGCCGACGCATCCCGCGATACGCGTGGCGCATATCCCGGAAGCACATCGTGCAGATGCACATGAAGCGTTCCGAAACATCTCTGCCCCCCGCACGCCGGTCGTCGTCGTTCGGTTAACTGAAAACTTACCCATCGCCCGCTCGCGCCTGTGTCTATTCTAAAGAAGTCAGGCAAGCCGAATCGAGTCGTTTCCAGTCACTGTCGAATGGGGCAAACCTATCATGGCTGACACGAGCTACATGGCGCGCAAGTCCGTCGCCGACATAGTGGGAAGCGCCGAAGCCGAAGGCGGCCGCGCGCTGTCGAAGACCCTGGGGGCGCCAAGCATCACGGCGATGGGCATCGGCGCCATTATCGGCGCGGGCATTTTTGTCCTCACCGGCACGGCGGCGGCACAATTTGCCGGACCGGGCATCATCCTGTCCTTCGTGCTGGGTGGCGTTGCGTGTGCGTTCGTCGGTCTCTGCTACTCCGAACTGGCCGCCATGCTCCCCGTATGCGGCAGCACCTACACGTATACGTATGCGACGCTCGGCGAAGTGTTTGCGTGGATCATCGGCTGGGACCTGATTCTCGAGTACGCCATGGGTGCCGCGACGGTCGCCGTCGGCTGGTCAGGTTATATCGTCAGCCTGTTGCGCAACGTCGGAATCAGCATCCCGCCTACGCTTGCTGCCGCACCCGGCACGACGGTCCAGTTGCCTGACGGCTCGACTGTCGCCGGCATCATCAATCTCCCCGCCGTGCTGATCATCGCGATTCTCACGACGATGCTGGTGCTCGGCACGCGCGAGTCGGCACGCATCAACAACGTGATGGTCGCAGTCAAGCTGACGGTCGTGGCGGCCTTCATCGCCATCGGCGCGTTCTTCGTGCATCCCGCCAACTGGCATCCATTCGTTCCGCCCAACACCGGCGCGTTCGGCAGCTTCGGAGCCAGCGGCATTCTGCGTGGCTCCGCCGTCGTGTTCTTTGCGTTCATCGGTTTCGATGCGGTATCGACCGCCGCTCAGGAGGCGAAACGGCCACAGCGCGACATGCCGATCGGGATCCTCGGTTCGCTGGTCATCTGCACCTTGCTCTATATCCTCGTGGCTGCCGTGCTCACCGGACTCGTTCCATACGCACAACTGAACGTTCCAGACCCGATCGCCAAGGGCGTCGACGTCATTGGTTTCACCTGGTTCTCCATACTGATCAAGATCGGCGCGCTAACCGGGCTGACCACCGTGATACTCGTGCTGCTCTACGGGCAAAGCCGGATCTTCTTCACGATGTCGGAGGACAGACTGCTTCCCCATCTGTTCTCCACCGTCCATCCACGCCTGCACACGCCGCATCGAAGCCAGATGATGATCGGCACGGTCGTCGCCATCGTGGCGGCCCTCACGCCGATCGGCGTACTAGGCGAGATGGTCAGCATCGGCACGCTGTTCGCGTTCGTGCTCGTGTGCGGCGCAGTCATGTACCTGAGGCGCAGCGACTCTGACGCGAGCCGTCCATTCCGCGCGCCCGGCGTGCCGATTGTCCCCATTCTCGGCATCGCGTTTTGCGTGTTGCTGATGGTGGGACTGCCGCTCATCACCTGGGTACGGTTGATCGTCTGGCTGCTGATCGGCATGCTGATCTATATGTCTTATGGCCGGCATCATTCGCGACTACGCAATCCGGAGCGTGAATGACGGAACCGGTGGCTACCATGAACGCTCAGCGCGCGTATTTCGTTCGCACGGCACGGGCTGCAATGTACGCGGCTTCGCTCGCAACGCTTGCCGCCTGCGGAGGAAACGCATGCATTGGCCTCGATGGCTGCGGCGGCACAAGCGTGACGCCGAATGTCACCATCTCCGGCACGGCCGCGACCGGCACAGCGATCGCCAGCGCAACGGTCAACCTCAGTTGCGCTCAGGGCTCGGGGTCCACCCTGTCCGATGGCGGTGGACACTACGCAATCAAGTTCAATGCCACGCCTGCCTGCATCCTCAGCGTAAGCTCCGGCAGCGTGAGTCTGCATTCGGTGGCGTTTGCCGAGGGCACCTTCAATACGACGCCGGAGACCGAGTTGATGCTCGTCTACCTCGCTTCACAACTCGGCACGAGCGAGAGTGGTTTGATCGCGGGATTCCCGACCAACTCACAGTACCAGCAGGTACTGGGTAACGCGTCCGACGTGCAGGCTGCACAATCCGCAGTCGTCACGAATCTGCAGCAGCGCTATGCTGTCACGCTGACGGTACCGGCATTTCTCACGACATCCTTTACGGTTGGCCAGGCAGGTGTCGATAGCGATCTAGTCACGCTGGCGGCAGCAGGCGCGATAGACGCGAATGGCATGCCAGATCCGGCCGCCATCTCGCTGCTGTCGGCGGCGGGCGCCGCGCATCCGCTCACCGCGACGTCCACCCCCTCTTCCGGCACCGGCGGTACTGGCAGCGGCAGCGCAACGATGTGATGTGGACCTGGCGATGTCTGAACGGCGCCGGACCGCTGCGCCCAAAGGCGGTTAGAACCGCGTGCGAATGCCCACCGTTGCCGCGACCTGATTCACCGTTGACGATGCGCCGCTGACCCGACACGTGCTGCTACATCGCCTCGGCGTAGACGCTACGGCAGCGCGGGAAATCAAGCGACTGATCGAACAACAACACGACAACTGTCGTGTCGTGCGGGGCTTCGCCAATGGAACGCTTCTGCTGCGCTCATTTCTGCGGCATCTGCTTCTTGAGACACCGATGCGGACGCGATAACGTCGTCCTTTCTCTGTCCGCCGTATCACGGCATTTCCGCACTCACCATGTACCGCTATAACGAATTCGACAAGGCCTTCGTGGCGAGCCGCGCGGCGCAGTTCCGCGATCAGATCGAGCGTTGGCAGCAAGGCAGCCTGAGCGAGGATGCGTTTCGCCCGCTGCGTCTGCAAAACGGCTGGTATGTGCAGCGGCACGCACCCATGCTGCGCGTAGCTGTCCCGTACGGCGAACTGTCGAGCGCACAGCTTCGCGTGCTCGCTCGCGTGGCCCGCGAGTACGACGAACCTGAGGCCGAGGTATACCGCAGCGCGCTCGATGCGCAACGCAAGCTCGGTACGAGGCGGTTGCCCACGCATCACGCCCACTTCACGACACGCACCAACGTTCAATTCAACTGGATACCGCTTTCGAAGGCGGCGGACGTGATGGACCTGCTTGCGACGGTCGACATGCACGGCATCCAGACGAGCGGCAACTGCATCCGCAATATCTCGTGCGACGAGCGCGCGGGAGTCGCTCCCGACGAGATCGCGGACCCGCGCCCGTTCGCCGAAATCATGCGGCAGTGGACCACGCTGCATCCTGAGTTCGCCTTCCTGCCGCGCAAGTTCAAGATTGCGGTCACCGGCGCGACGGAAGACCGTGCGGCGACGGGCTGGCATGACGTCGGCCTGCGCCTCGTGCGCGACGAACAGGGTGAACTGGGCTTTCGTGTGACCGTGGGCGGAGGCATGGGTCGAACGCCGATGATCGGTGCGCTGATGCGTGAGTTCCTGCCGTGGCGGCACATCATGAACTACATCGAGGCCGTGGTACGTGTGTACAACCAGTACGGCCGCCGCGACAACAAGTACAAGGCGCGCATCAAGATCCTCGTGAAGGCCGAGGGCCAGCGCTTCGTGGACGAAGTCGAGGAAGAGTTCCGGCAGATCGTCGACATCGACGGCGGCCCGCACACGATCGAGCAGGCCGAGTTCGAGCGGGTAAGCCGTTGCTTTATCGAACCGCCGAAGCTCGACACGGCACGTGTCGTCGATACGCATGCCCCCGCCATGCTCGAGGCTGCAGCCACGAGCACGCCACAGCTGCAGCGCTGGCTCGAGCGCAACGTCGCGCCGCACAGGGACCCGTCGCTGCGCATCGTCACGCTCTCGTTCAAGCGCGTGCTGCAGGCACCCGGCGATGCGTCCGCCGACCAGCTCGAGCGCGTGGCGGATCTCGTCGATCGCTTCTCCGCGGGCGAGGCGCGTGTCACGCACACGCAGAACGTCGTTTTACCGTGGGTTCACGCCGACGATCTGCTCACCCTGTGGCAAGCGGCGAACGCGGCCGGCCTCGCGAGCGCGAACGTGCACCTGCTCACCGACATGATCGCCTGCCCCGGCGGCGATTTTTGCGCACTCGCCAACGCACGGTCGCTGCCGGTCGCGCAGAGCATCATGGAACGATACCAGGACCTCGACGAACTGAACGACATCGGCGAGATCGACCTGCATATCAGCGGCTGCATCAACTCGTGCGGCCACCACCATAGCGGGCACATCGGCATACTCGGCGTCGACAAGGACGGCGCGGAGTGGTACCAGGTGACGCTCGGCGGCTCGGACGGGTCGGCACGCAGCGGCGATGCGCGTCCTGGCAAGGTGATCGGCCCGTCTTTCTCCGCGCAGGAAGTGCCAGAGGTCATCGAAGCCTTGATCGGTGCTTACGTCGCGCTGCGCGAGCCGCACGGCGAATGCAACGAGACATTCATCGAGACGGTGCGCCGCGTGGGACTCGATCCGTTCAAGGCGGCCGCCGATGGGATTCGAGCCACGACGGAGGGCACGGCATGAAAACCGCCTCACGCATACGTCTTCTGGACGCTGAGGCTCATGCCGGCGATGTTTCGGCATCCACCTTGATCCTCGCGAACGATGCCGATCCGCTTGCCTACGCCATCGAAATTGCAGCTGCGTCGCGCGTGGAGCTTCAATTCCCGTCGTTCACCGATGGGCGCGCCTATAGCCAGGCCTACCTGATCCGGCGACGGCTCGGCTTCGAAGGCGACCTGCGCGCGACGGGCGAAGTGCTCGTCGATCAGTTGCTCCAGATGGAGCGCATGGGGTTTTCGAGCGCCGTGTTGAGCGCTGACGTGTCCATGGCGGATGCCCTTCGCCAGCTCGAACGCTTCCCCGCGTTTTATCAGGGTGATGCCCTGCGCGAAGCGCCGTGGCGCGGGAGCGCGTTTGACTGACCGCCTAACCTCTTACTGCATTCGTGCGCGTGGCCGTTCTAACCGGTCACCGTTTTGTTGCATCACTGGTCCGTCCCGGCCGGTTATGACGCCCGGGTCAGGGCAGCGAACACCGGCTGATTCATGACGCTCTGACGCTCCAGCATTCTTGCGTACCAGGCCTGAAGCGCATCACACTCCACAGGCACCGGTAGCTTCACAAGTTTCGCAAAGACCAAACCGCCGATGACGGTGATGTCGGCCATCGAGAAAGCCTCGCCGGCGACATAGGGTTGGCTTTTCAGAACGGCATCAAAGTAGCGCATACCCCTCAACGCCTTGTCGCGTTGACGGAACCCCCACTCCGGGTTTTGATACGTCTCGACGTCGGGGCCCAGTCCCGGCGTGCCGTGATGGAAATAGACGCTGACGGCGTCGAGCAGCTCCAGCTCGGCGCGCTTGCTCATCATGTGGATCACGCCCTTTTCGCGCGGTGTGCTGCCGGTGAGCGTAGGCGCGCCGTCGAGCGCGTCGAGGTATTCGGTAATGGCGGTGCACTCGGCGATACAGGTTCCGTCATCGAGTTCGAGCACCGGCAGCGTCCCTGAATAGTTCTTGGCCGCGATGAAGCCGGGCTTTTTGTGCTCCCCCTTGTAAAGATCGACCATCACGAACTCGACGCATGATTGCAGCCGCTTTTCAGCCAGCGCGATGCGGACGCGTGTCGGATACGGCCCTGTCGGGAAGTCGTAAATCTTCATCACTGGCACCTGGGTTGCTTCGAAATTGACGGTACTGGAAGTCATTGCCGGTTCGCTCCATAGTCGGTTGCATTGGATTGGGCCTTGTAAAGACACGTCACTCACGACCCTACCTAACGTTTGTTAGGTTAACAATAGAAGGTACAATGAGCGGTGTCAACACCCATTTCCTGTTTGCGGAGGCTGAAGCAGTGAGAAATGACGCGAGCTCAAACTCGAGGGAGAGAATCCTGGCGGCCGCCACGAGGCTCGCGCAGGCGCACGGCTATGGCGGTTTGAACTATCGTGATCTTGCGGACGAGGTTGGTATCAAGGCCGCGAGCATCTACCACCACTTCGAAAGCAAGGCTGATCTCGGCGCCGCGGTAGCGAGGCGTTACTGGGAGGATTCCGCGGCGGCTCTCGATGACATGCTGGCCAGATCGCAGGATCCGCTGCACTGCCTGCGTCACTATCCAGACACATTCCGCAAGGCGCTTGAGACCGGCAATCGCATATGCCTTTGCAGCTTCATGGCCGCCGAAACTGACGACTTGCCGGATGTCGTGATGAATGAAGTCCTGACCTTTGCCGACGTGAACGTCGCGTGGCTGAGCAAGGTTCTGTCCGCAGCGGCGGTGGTCGGTTCCCGGGAGAGCAAACAGCGCGCTCGCGCTATCTTTGCTGCCATCGCCGGCGCTCAGCTCATTGCGAAGAGCCGTTCTGATATCTCTGTCTATGACGCACTCATCGAAAGCTATCGAAAAGCTGGACTTTTGCCCGCATGAGGCGCAGGGCCTGCCGGAAAAACCGGTACGAGAGACGACCACCTGAGCCGTCCACGATGGCTTGCGCACGAACGGTGGAGCGTCAGCTGCGCGCTCGACAGCGGACCGACGCTGCTACGCCGGCCCGAGCCCGTGTCGGAGGGTATGCACGCGTCTCTAGAATATCGTGCGAAGTCCGACTGCCACGCCCACCTGATTGGTGCGGCCAATGGTGTTGGTCGGAACGCCCTCGCCGTTGACCCCGCCCGGGTAGTCGGCGGAGAAGGCGCCTGTGCCGCGCGCGAAGTCCGTGATCCCGTAGACTTCCGTGCGCTTCGTGAACGAGTATTCGGCGAGAACGGTAGCCGATTGGTTTATCCCCCTGCCGAGGGTGCCGTCGAGCAGTTCTGCGTTGCGCGTCTGCCCGTAGTAGTAGGCGAACGTGAACAGCAGCGCAGGCATGGCGTGCCAGTTCGCACCGATGTACCAGGTGTCGTCGATACGGTTGGGGCTGCCGCTACCCTTCAGTGTCGGCGCGCCAGATTGCTGCATATAGCTATCAGTCAAACCAGTCCGGTCCTGCCCCCGCAGCCAGCCGGCCAGCAGGCGGATGTCGTGGGTGATCTGAAACGCGCCGCTGATGTGCAGGAAGTTGGTCTTGGCGCCATTGATCGAGCTGCCGACACTGGTGCCAACCGAAGAGCCAGTCGCAGATGTCGGAACGGAGACCTGCTGGAAGCCTGCGTTGAGCATGGCTGGGCCGTACGTGTAAGTCAGTTCCACGGCATAGGTGGCGCCGAGACCGAGCGCGCCCGGCTGGTTGCCAAAGCCGTAAAGGGCATTGATATCCAGGCCATCGAAGCTGCCCTTGTACTTGACCGAGTTGTTGACTTCCAGATAAGGGCCGATGCCGTTATACATCCAGCTGTTTTGCCAATAGTTGCCAACGGTCAGTGGGTCGAAGATATCGCCCAAGGTGTCGTAGGCCGGCGCATATTGCCTGCCAAAGGTCAGCGAGCCCCACGTTTTGTTGGACAGACCCACGAAAGCTTGCCGACTGAACAGTGTGCCGGGCACGTGTAGCTGCCCATTGAACGCTTCGAAGCCGTTCTCGAGGCGGAAGATTGCGGACCAGCTGTCGCCCAGATCCTCACTGCCCCTCAAGCCCCAGCGGCTGTGGGTTTCCGGGCCGGACGTCATCGCAACCTGATCATTGCCACCCGGGCCAGCATTCGTCTGATACCGAATGGCTTCATCGACGATGCCGTACAGCGTGACCGAGCTTTGTGCGAATGCCGACGACGCCGCTGCAGCGAACAGCGCGCCAGTGGCACTAAAAATAAGTATTTTTTTCATTGGCAATCCACAGTAATTGATGGGTAACTGGGAAAGTCTTTTCGCGCTCGAACCAAAAGGCCGTGAACGGGAGCGTAGCGTGTCATTTCATTGCCGCACAGCTATTCGTTACAGAGTGTTGTTTATCTGCTGTGCCGGGACAGGTAGGTGCAAATCGTCTGATAACTCTATGTTCGGGAAAACGACCTGGCTGTCGGGTCTTGATGCGCCGCGCCGCTTTGAGCACGCGGCAAGCTATTCATCGCTGCGGCAGTGGCGCTTTAGTATAAGGAATGAATTAAGCGAAACAATACTTTCTTCTGTTGCGCGGTTCACAGGATTTGGCTTTCTGCGAGAGTTCGCCGCAGGATCGAGTCCAGCCTCACACGACCGCTCGCGTACTCGATGGGACCGCCCGGCCGGCTTCTGCGCGTCCGACTTGCTACACTGCGGTGGTACTTGCGCCTGGCGCATTTCACCGCGTAAAAGACACGTCAATCGCCGTTGCCCGTCTGAAACGTCTGAAGCGTCTGAAATGTCTGAAGCAGGTCGAGGCTCTCGCAGGCGACTCCGGGACGGACCCGGTGCCGCACTCCCGAGATTGGCCCGGAGGTTCATCATGTTCACGACATTTTCCCGCCTGTCGAGAACCGTCCTGGTTGTGGCTGTGTGTACTGCATCGACAGCAGCCTTTGCCAGGCACGCGAGGCAGCCAGAGGTGCCCCCCGAATCGATTTCCTCCCTGTTACTGAGCGACGACGAACGCATTGAGTACTGCGCAGAGATGCACCGTGCGTCGACGCTCGAAGAACGTCGGATGGTCGTGGAGCGCATGCGCAGTACGCTCATTCCCCGCGCAAAAGCGCAAAATCTCTCCCTCCCGCGCTGGTTGCTGGAAGGACGTCCGATGAACGGGTTCGGCGGCCCCAATGGCGTCATACCCGGACTGGATTGCGAATCGGGTATCAGCAGACCCCACGCACATGCCGTCGCGCCTGCGCGGCAGGCACCCGACCACAAGACGCCCCCCACTGAGGCGCCGCCCAGCAAGACGCCTGTTCAGGAGATCCCAGCCAGCGACATACCGGTCGGACACGACCGCGGTATCGCCTATGTCACGGGCGGCGTGGGCGAGGATGAAGCCACTACGCTTCGCAGGCTCGCCCCCGGCTATAGCATGCGGGCAACATTCACCGCCGCATCGGGCGAGTATCTCTCGGGTGTCGCCGTGCAGATATTCGGGTCCAACGGGAAGGTCGTCTTTGCCGGCACATCGGCCGGCCCCTACCTGTTCGCGCGGTTGCCCCCTGGCCACTACCGCGTCGTTGCCACATTCGACGGCGTGGAGCGGACTCGCGCGCTCTATGTTCCCACCCGCGGCAGCGTCCGATTCACACTGACATGGTCGACGACGCGCGCGGCTTCGTCCAGCTGAGTTCTCCGGACGTGCCGCCTGCCGCGAAGGCGCGGATGACCACTGATCCTGGACAGCAGCCAGCAGCCGCTCGTGGGGCGGCCATATCAGGGGGAACGGCGAAGCCGCACCCTCGCGCAAACGAAAGGGCGGCCCGCCAAAGGCCAGGGTTACTGACCCACTTCCTTGATGGTCAATGCGTTCTTGACCGAGGTCACGCCGGCAACGCCCTGTGCGACTTGAGCGGCCTTGTCGACCTGCGAGGAATCCGGAACGGTGCCTTCCAACGTCACCACGCCATCGCGAGCGCGAATCACAATATTTTCCGGCTTGATGTCCTTCGCGTGATCCAGTGCGGCACGCACTTTCTTTTCCAATGCGTGGTTGGCCTGCTTCGACGTTTGCGAAGTGGCAGGCGCCGTGCCTGTATCGTTCCCCTGCGCCCATGCGCTGACCGAAGCGGCGACGATCAGTGCGCCACCAGCCAGCTTGATTGCCTGAATACCCTTCATTCTCTTTCTCCTTTTTCAGAGTTACGACGAATCCGAACAGTGGTCTCACAGAGACACTAACGGAACGCAGGAAAACTAATGCAGCTGCGCCGACAGGTTTGTCAGGAAGCTCAAGGCCACCGCATGAATTGTACGAGGATGCTCAATTCTTCGCCGCGCCGGCGGCCGGCACGGCCCGCACGTTTTGCGCCGTAGCGCGGACAGAGGTCGGCCATAAAGAGACAACTGCGTCGCGAACACGAATGTCGTTGTGCGAAACCAGTCCGTCACACTCATGTCGGTGGCAGTCCCAAAGCTGCGGATACGGGCGTCATTTGGGTGGTGGGGATCTCTGCTGAATCATGCAAAATAGTCGGCATCCAGGATGCGGAGGCCGGTTGTGGGCGTGAACGTTGACTTGAATGACTTGCAGGCGTTTCGGGCGGTGGTGGAGCTGGGAAGCTTCCGAAAGGCCGCGGAGGCGGTGAGCATATCCCAGCCAGCGTTGAGCCGTCGGATCGACAAGCTCGAGGAAGCGCTCGGCGTGCGTCTCATCGAGCGCACCACGCGCAGCGTCACGCTCACCACCGTCGGCCGCGTGTTCGCCCAAAGCGCAGAACAACTGCTCGATGATCTTGACGTCGCGCTGCTCGGCATTCGCGATGTTTCATCGAGCCACTTGGGTCATGTGACTATCGCGTGCGTGCCTTCGGTGGCGTATTACTTTCTGCCGAGCGTCATCGCGAGCTATCATCGCCGCTTTCCACGCATCCGGGTCAAGCTCCTCGATTCGAGCGCCAACGAGGTGCTTGGCGCCGTCATCAGCGGCGAGGCTGATTTCGGCGTGAGCTTCATGGGCAGTCAAGAGTCCGAGATCGAGTTCAAAGTCCTGCTGCAGGAGCGGTTCGTTGCTGCCTGCCGCCGCGACCATCCGCTCGCACGCAAGAAGCGCGTGACCTGGGACGAGCTCTACGAACACGACTACGTCTCGGTCGACAAGACTTCCGGTAACCGCCTGTTGCTCGACCAGGCGCTCACTGCCGTGGCGCCGCGAGCACCGAGCGTTTGCGAGACCCGGCACGTGACGACCATGCTCGGATTGATTGAGGCGGGGCTCGGCGTCGCCGCCGTGCCCTCAATGGCCATGCCCGGACATGACCACCCAATCCTCACGAGCGTGCCGCTCGTCGAACCGGTGGTGAAACGACGCGTGGGAATCGTAAGACGGCGCGGACGGCCGCTCACACCGGCTGCACAGGAGTTTCACCGGACGATCATCGAGACGAAGCGTGCCGGCGTCGCACGCAGTGATGCCGTGGGCAACAGCGCGACGACGGCGAAGACGAGAAGGAAGACCGCATCGTGAGGCTGGCTGAGACAAGCCTTCCCATGGTTCCGCCTCAATGCGCGGAGACGGAATCGAGCCCGGTCGATCTCACTTCGGCTTGCACATCGGGCGATGCGAGATAGTCGAGGAGCGCCTTCGCTTCCTTCGGATGCTGCGCGCCCACGGGGATGCCGCCGGCGAAACGCGTGACGGACTGCAGAGACTCGGGAATCTTGCCAACTAAAGTTGCCCCCTGGACGGGTAGCAATTCGCTCACCTGCTGGAAGCCGACTTCGTAGGCACCGTTCGCCACCACCGACGCCACTGGAATGCGCGGAATCATCTTCGCTTTCGACCTGACCTGATCCTCGATACCGAGCTTCCTGAACAACTCTCGCTCGATATAGACGCCGCTCGCGCTGTCCGAGTAGGCAATCGACTTCGCATGCAGCAAGGTCTGCCTGAGGCCTTCCGTCGAGCCGATGTCGGGCTTTGCCGCACCTTCACGCACGACCACGCCGATGCGCGAATCGGCCAGCTCGACCCGCGATCCGGGAATGACCTTGCCTTGCTTGATCAGGTCGTCGAGTGCGTAGCCGACCATGATGACGACGTCCGCAGGCTCGCCACGCTCGAGCCGGTTGGGGATCGCTTCGGGCGATTTGCCCATCGACGGGCCGAGCGCGGTGTCGAGCGTGTTGCCCGTCTGGGAAGCGAACCTCGGGCCGAGCACCTTGTACGCAGCGGTGAAGCCCCCCGAGCTCATGACGTGCAGGTCGGCGGCCTGCACGTTCGCCGCAGCGGCCGAGGTTGCGACGAGCGCTGCCGCGCAAAGTTTCAGAAGCAGGTTTCTCATGGTCGTGGTCGTGCTGGGTTGCGATGCGAGCGGCGGAAGCGCATCAGTGCGCCGGCGTCAGTGTCACTGCGCGGCGGCGATAGAGCGCGAACGTCGCCAAAAGGGCGCACGCTGCGGCCAGGCTCATCCAGTAGCCGGGTGCGGCCTTGTCGCCGGTCATATGAATGAGCGCCGTCGAGATCGCCGGCGTGAAGCCTCCGAACACGGCCGTAGCGAGACTGTAGGCGAGCGAGAAGCCAGCAACGCGTACCTGCACCGGCATCACTTCCGTGAGCGCGACGACCATCGCGCCATTATAGATTCCGTACATGAAAGAGAGCCAAAGGAGGACGAGCAGCATGTTGACGAAGCTCGGCGCGTGAGCGAGCAGCGACAGGGCCGGGTATGCGGTCGCGATAGCGAGCACCGTCATGCCGACGAGGAGCGGCCGGCGGCCGATCTTGTCGGAGAGTGCCCCGCCGATCGGCAGCCACACGAAATTCGACACGCCGACACAGAGCGTCACGAGCAGACTGTCGGCGGTGCTCAGGTGCAGGACCGTCTTGCCGAAGGTCGGCGCGTAGACGGTGATGAGATAGAAGCTCGTGGTGGTCATCGCCACCAGCATCATGCCGGCGACGACGACGGCCCAGTTCTGGACCAGCGTGCCGAATACTTCTTTCATGCTCGGGCGATGCTGGCGCGCCTTGAACTCCTGCGTTTCCTCCAGATTGCGACGCAGCATGAAGATAAACGGCACGATCATGCAGCCGACGAAGAACGGTACGCGCCAGCCCCACGCGGCGATGGCCGGTGCGCTCAGCCACTGGTTGAGCGCAAAGCCGAGGCCCGCAGCGACGACGATCGCGACCTGCTGGCTCGCCGACTGCCAGCTCGTGAAGAAGCCCTTGCGGCCGGGCGTGGCCATCTCGGCGAGATACACCGACACGCCACCCAGTTCGGCGCCCGCCGAGAAGCCCTGTAGCAGCCGCCCGAGCAGCACGAGCGCGGGCGCGAGAAGTCCGATCGTCGCATAGCCCGGTACGAACGCGATCAGGATGGTGCCGCTCGCCATGATGGAAAGCGTAGCGATGAGGCCCTTGCGGCGGCCGACGTCGTCGATGTAGGCGCCAAGCACGATGGCGCCCAGCGGCCGCATCAGGAAGCCGGCACCGAAGACCGCGAACGTCATCATCAACGAGGCGAACTCGCTCCTGGCGGGAAAGAAAACGTTGGCGATCTGCGTGGCGTAGAAGCCGAACAGGAAGAAGTCGAACTGCTCGAGGAAATTCCCGCCTGTTACGCGGAAAACCGCGGCGGCCTTTGAATGTCTGGTCGAAAGGTTAGACGAGGGGTCCATCGAGGTGTCTCCTGAATTCTGGAACATACGCGGCGTTCCGGTCGATTGTGGCTTTCGCCATATTCGCCCGGAGCCGGCAAAACGATAAGTGCAATTTTCTGAACGATTGATGTTCTGTGGTTATCAATCGATGTCGAAGCCGCCGCGACCTTTCGTGCCGCGGCCTCGACTCAACTGGCAGTGGTCAGGGATCCGACGACCAGTTACGCGGCGGAGAGGGAGTGTCGCCGCCACCCGGTTACCCGCGAGAGAGCTAATTGACTTCGGTTGAGATCGTTACCCCATGTGAAGGCCACCATTCAGCGAGAAGTCCGCTCCAGTCGAAAAGGCCGCTTCATCGCTGGCGAGCCACGAGACAATTGAAGCGATCTCATTGGCTTCTCCGAGGCGCCTGACTGGAATGCTCTGGACGATGGCATCAAGCACTTCGGGACGAACGGCCCGAACCATATCCGTCCCGATGTACCCGGGGGATACCGTATTCACCGTGATACCCTTTGTCGCGACTTCCTGGGCAAGCGCCATCGTAAAGCCATGAATGCCTGCCTTCGCGGTCGAGTAGTTGGTCTGGCCGAACTGTCCTTTTTGTCCATTCACGGAGGAGATGTTGATGATGCGCCCCCATCCCCTTCCGACCATCCCGTCGATGACCTGCTTGGTCACATTGAAAAGACTGGTCAGATTCGTGGCAATGACTTCGTTCCAGTTCTCACGTGACATCTTGCGAAACACGCCGTCTCGCGTAATGCCCGCGTTGTTCACCAGCACATCGATCTCGCCGATCTCCTTCTTTACCTTGGCGAAGGCGACCTCAGTTGATTCCCAGTCCGCGACGTTGCCCTCCGAGGCGGTGAAGGAAAAACCGAGTGCAGCCTGCTCGGTCAGCCACCGCTCGCGACGCAATGAATTTGGCCCACAGCCGGCGACTACGGTAAATCCGTCGTTATGGAGCCGCTGGCATATTGCGGTTCCGATTCCGCCCATGCCCCCTGTTACATAAGCAATTCGCTGTGCCATTGTTGCCGCCTCCCATACGCTACGTTGGTAGATCGAAACGCTTTCAGGTACAGCTACGATGAGTCGCGTTTTACACGCACTCGAAAATCGCGTTAGAACTGTTGGACAACTCGCGAAAACCCGAAACTCATTGCTTTACATGCTGATACGGGCGCTTTGCATAACCATCCGCTCTTGCGCGAACGCGAGCGAAGCGAAGGTTTAAGGCGTTGCCCCTGGCGACGGGCCATGCTTTACAAACCCCCGGATTACCTCGGCTGCTCTCAGGTTTCCGCGCTCCTCCAGCTTCCTGGCGAGGGCGCGTGTGAATATTTTCAACTCCTCAGGTCCGTGCGCGGCCTCGAACTGAAGAAGGGTTTCCCTGATGGCTGCCTGCATGCTTTCTTCATGCAGCATGCTTGCGATGTGGGAAGCACTTCGCGCCAGTTCCATATCATGCTCGATCAACCACTGCCTATCCGCCCTGTAGCGACCTGTCGTCATATCCGCACCTTTCGCACTAGTTGTTCGAGACGCGTTCTACTCGAATGTCGACGGGAAGCCAGAGCTGTTCACGCCTAATGGTTCACTCAAAATTGCTCCGACCGCAGCGAATCGAATTCGTCACGGCAAAGATCGCTGAATCGGTTGAGAATGTCGATCGAGCCATCGGCGAGCATTTCGCGCAGTTCGACGAAAGTTTTCTCCGGGGCATCATAGGTGTCCACAATCTTTCGCCCGATCTGATCGGCTTCAATGGAAACCTCGGTGGAGGATTGGACACGCATGCGACTTATCTTAGCGAACAGACTGACGAGTGCGGTAACGTCCGGCTCTTTGTGCTGTAGCGCGTGGACATAGCATTGCGATGCCTGCTCGATGAATTCTCTATAGAGGTCCTGTCGGCGGATGCGGTCGTGCGCGAGCCACTCCGCCCTTGCCTGCGTTCGTTGAGTAACAAGAGATGTCAGGCCGCCAATCGCTGCACCGAACAATGCCGCTGTAGCTGATAAGAGTGTTGCATTCATCGTATTCAATTGGCGACGGGCCGCCTGCCCTCCAATATGTTTGCCAGGACATTGCAGGTCCACGTGCAGTCGGTCGGCAGCGGCATGTGATCCAAAAGCCGTAAGCGCCTCGCCTTCACACTCCCTTCTGTGGTACGCGCACACTCGCGACTGCGCGCCTGGCATGCGACTCCGCCATGACACCGCTCTCTACCGGGACACCAGCAAAGACTGTTAATGACATTAGATTCAATATTGATCGTTATGTCAATAATGCGCAAGACACTCGACCCTCTCAAGAAATCAATTTTCTGAGTGTCTGCTGCATCATTGGTGTTCCCGGACAACCTGTGGGCGAGTGGCACTGCCTTCACTAACCTCGAAGAACGCCGCGGCGTGATCGATAAACGCTCTAACCTTCGCTGGCAACATCGCGCGCCCTATATACGCCAGCCGGACCTCCGCCGCGGTATCCGCGATCTCGAAGTCTTCCAGCAGTCGAATGAGTCGTCCCGACTTGATGTCTTCTTCCACGAGCGCGATGGGAAGCAAACCGATGCCCAATCCCTCCAGAATGACGTCGCGGTTAAAGATCGGATTGTTCGACGATATCTCGTAGTTGATCGGGACGGCGATCTTCTCCTCTCCTGTCCGAAACGTGACAAACGGCTTGTGCATTGACGGCGGAACCGTCACGAATGCATGTTGCTCGAGATCAGCAGGATGCCGTGGCCGAGGATGCGTGCCAAGGTAAGCTTCCGTTGTCACGATGACGAGCGGTAACCGCTGCAGAAGCCGTGTCACTGCCAGATCCGTCGCCAGCATGAATGGCAGCACGATACCCAGATCGTAACCGTCGGCCGTCAGGTCAACTGGCCGCTCGGTCAGCGTGATATCGAGCGTGACATTTGCGTGCTTCCGTCTGAACGACGCAATCAACGGCGGCAACCACGTCAGGGCGGCCGTCGTGTGCGCAACCAGTCGTAACACTCCCGTCGGTAGCCGGCCGTGGTCCGCGGCGCTCGCTTCCATGCAATCCAGATCGTCGAGGACGCGGCAACACCCGTCGTAGAAGCACTCCGCAGCTTCCGTCAACGAAAATTGTCGAGTCGACCGGTGAAACAGTCGCGCCCCGAGGCGCTCTTCCAACGACGCAATCGCACGGGAGACGACCGAGGGTGACAGGCCCATCATTTCGCCAGCTCGCCGAAAGTTTTTGACTTCGACGATGGTGCGGAAAAGGCGCAAACTTTCGATATATTCCATCGTTGAGATAAACCAGGTGTCTCTGTTACGGCATTGCCGGTCGCGCTGAGGACATCGTCTTGTGACGTCTGAATCGCGAACCGATGACTACGGACCGCGAACCTGGCCTTTGACCGTCTGCGTGTTGCACATCCTGACGAACTGAAGTCCCTCAGACAGGCTCATCAGAGCGACCGCGAGCGCATCAGCGCCTCCAGACCATAGCCTGTCGGCATCAGGCACGAACGTCCGCAAGCAGTTGCTGATATGGAAGAGCGTCTCATGCCGCAATACATCAAGACGCTCCCCGAACAAATTGTCTTGACGCGCGAGAAGTTGCGCTTCGATCCAAAGGGGGAAGCAATCGCTGTCAAATTCCCCATTGCCGTAGCAGGCGATCGCGCGTGCCAGCATCTCTTTGGGCGTGCCGCCCATTTCAATGAAGGCCTGCATGTTCTCGCGGGCCAGAACTGCGTCGCGCTGCAACAGCTCAACCAGCATGTCCCGTTTGCCGCGGAAGTTCGAGTAGAAGGCTCCGCGTGTGTAACCCGCCGCCCCGGCAATGTCCTCCACGCTCGTAGCGGCCACGCCCTTCTCAAGGAAAACGGTTCTTGCAGCGTCAAAGAGGCGCTCGCGGGTCTGCCGCTTCCTTTGTGCGTGTGTCAAGCGTTCGTGCTTCATGATGTAGCGCTGGCGAGCGACGCCTTCTGCGTTCACCGGAACCGAGGCGCGCCAGCGGCGGGTTCTCAATGAGTCAACACACGTTCGGATCGCTCTATTTGTATATTACACTCACTTCTGATTTTTTCGTCAATCATAAAATTGAGGGCGTGAGCGAAAGAGATAGTGGCGTCAGGCGGCCTCGACTTCATTGGTCGACCGGGCGAGTTCGATCTCGCCCAGATAGATGCTTTCGCCCAGCTGACAGTCACGCGACGCATCGCCGAAGTCATGGCGTACCTCGATTCGATAGCGCCCGCTGTCTTTGGCCAGTCCTGCGAACCGGAAGTCGCCAAACGCGTCCGTGACGGTATCGGCAACCTTCTGGCCGCCCGTATACAACGCGACTGCGGCCGAAGCCACGCACTCGTCTACCTGCCCCACCCGTGCGCTGACGCTGCCGCCAATAAAGCAGGTATCCCAGCGTTCGAGGCCGCGATACCACACCCGGGGCTTTGTCTTGAGTTTGGGCTCCAGAACCCTGAGCCCTTCGCGTCGCGCTTTGTGTGCCATTGCAGCGTCATCGAGCCTGATGGTTTCGAAAACACCGGTAGGACATGACTGCCCGCATCGCGGCTGTTGCCAACCCTCGTCCAGCAGATGCGCGTCGAAGATCCAGATCTGTGGCAGTTGCAGTGCCTCGTTCCAGACGATCGCCCTGTACGGACAGGCTTTCACGATGTCCTTTCTGCCCCTGGCCTTCTCCGGATCGATGATGACGATACCGTCGGCGCGTTTGCGGATCGCATCGCCACCCACTCGCATGCATGGCGCGTCGTCACAGTGATTGCACATGACCGGCAGGTACGTCGTCTCGACCATGTGCGAGTCGCCCTGGACCCGGCGCAGGATGCGGATGGGGCTTTCGGCATCGACCGCTGCGGGTGCCGCGTACCCGGGAAAGTCGTTGCCCACGTGCTCGTCTCTCGCAGCGATCACGCAGTTCTGGCAGTTCTCACATTGCCCGACGTTGATAACCAGATTCCACTTGCTCATCGTGTGCTCCTCATGCTGCGCGGCCGAGCATGAACGCGTCGGCGCCTTTCCACTTTTCGACCTGCACGAGGCATGAATTCGGGCTCATACTGCTTGTCCCCGCCGTCTGGGGCCGATCAGGCGTCAGCATGTTCATGCAGCCGCCGATCTCGACACGCTCACCGGCGATTTCGATGAGCTGGAATTCAGCGCTCGCCTCGTATGACTTCACGACGCCGACGGCCACCAGTGGCGACACGTCAGCCGCACAAATAACCGCGCCGCGGTCGTTGAAGACCTTGACGAGATCGCGATGGGCAATGCCCCGGGCCGCCGCGTCGGCGGGGCCGAGCCGCAGCAGCCAGAAGCGATGCCCACCGATCAACGCGCGATGATCGTCGACGCTGTTGACCGACGAATGCTTGCCGTCGCAATGAGTGTGGAAGCTGTACCGGCTATGAGTCGCAATCAGTTGCAGCGGATAGCGCTGGGCCAGCTCGCTGCGCAGCCCCTCCCACGACGGGATATACCGGTTCAGCGGCGGCCGCTCGGGGTTGTCGGCGGTGTGCCGCTTCAGCAACTCCGGCACGAACTCGAGCTTGCCGCTAGGCGTCTGCAACCCCATGCCGAACTTTTCGGCGTATTGCGAGGGCATCGGATGCGGTTCCTGCAGATCCTTGCGACGACCTTCCGCGAACCAGCGCATGTCCACCGGATGGCGCAGTTCAGGCTTTTCGGGCGGGACGACAAAATAGCCTTTGCGGCAGAAGTTGCGCCATGAAATGTGATCCGGCAGATCCGACGATTCGAATACCCTCTTGACCCAGTCGAGTTCGCCGCATCCTTCGGTGAACACGCCGCCGAGCCCGAGGCGGGTCAGAATCGCTGTGAAGATGTCATAGTCGGAGCGGGACTCGCCCAGCGGCTCGATGCATTTGTGTTGCATCATCACCATGCGGTGATTGACGGTGTTGAAGCCGTGATGCGCATACCCGCCCGAATTCGACCATTCGCCAATATCCCATCGTTCCAGGGACGTGCACGCCGGCAGAATGATATCGGCGAACTGCGCCTCGCCCTCCATCCAGATCGACTGATTGACGACGAACTCGATGCTGGGGTGCCGGTAGGCGTCGGCCCAGCGTCCGGATTTCGTGACCGTGCTGAAAGCAGATCCGCCATAGCGATAAATCATGTGGATCGGCGAATAGCCGGGCATTGGATAAGTAAACGGCGCGAACTGCGCTTCCTGAGACATACCGTCCCACAGGTATCCCGTTGCATGACCGTTGATGATGGCGTCGGGTAGCTGCTGCCGCGGTACCATCTGCTTGACGGGATTCATGGTCAGAATGTGCGGCATTCGCTGATAGTTGTTCACCGCATTGGCGGTCCACGCGAGATCACCGGACATGCCGCCGTCCGCGTAGCCCGGGAAATAGAAGTGCAGGTCGTGCGGAGCGCCGAGCTCCAGACACCCGAAATTGACGCCTGGTTTGCCCCATCCCTGCATGGCCATCATCATGATCATGCAGCGCGCCCACTGCGCCCCGGTCGCGCCGCGTCCTGCGCCGCCGAACCCCGCACCTGTCATACCGACCGCGAGATAGACCTTCTTCTTTCCCCAGAGGCGCGCGAGCGCCCGCACATCTTTCGCCGGCACGCCAGTCTCGGACTGCTGCCATTCGGGAGTCTTCGGGACCCCATCGGATTCCCCCAGCAGATAGGCGCGCCACTCATCGAAGCCGGTCGTGCGGGTCGCAACGTAATCCTCGTCGTACAGACCCTCCACGACCCAGACGTGCATGATGGCGGTCGCGAGGGCCGCGTCGGTTTGCGGACGCACGGGAATCCAGCGCCCACCCAGCAACTGCGCGGTCGGATTGCAGTGCGGATCGATGTGAACAAACTCGATACCCAGTTCCTTGGCCCATAGCCGCCGCGGCGTGCCCTCGAATCCCGCATATGCCCCGTTGGTGCTTTCCGGGTCGCACGACCAGAAGACAATCATTTCCGCTTCCCTCAGGCAGTCTTCGATGCCGCCATAGCCTGATGGAACGCCCACGCGCATCGAATTGCCAAAGTGATGCATCGCGCCCCAGTACCATCCTTCCCAGCTATCCGGGTTCGCAGCCACCCGGGTGAAGCCAATCAGGTTGGCAAAGCGCGTTAGCGCGCTCAGGTAGTAGCCGACATTGCCCCACTGGTGATGAGACGACATCGGGAACGTAATCGAACCGGGACCGTGAACGCGTTTTTGCCGGTTAATTTCTTTGGCGACGATGTCAAGGGCCTCGTCCCAGCTAACGGGTACATAGCCCGACTTGCCGCGGTTCTGCGGATTGCGTTCCCCGTCGGGATCGAAATCGACCCGCTTCAATGGACGAAGAATGCGCTTGTCCGAATAGACGAGCGACTTGATCGCCAGCGCGTGCGGCGCAACGAGGCCTCGCCGTGGCGGGCTGAAGCGGCGCCCGCGTGCCTCTATCTCCCAACTGGCAGCATCCTTTTCGTCCAGATCGACAGGCGTCACCCGAACGATGCGATCCTCCTTGACGTAGACGAACAGCGGCCCGCCGTTCGTACAGGTGGTGTACCGGCGCGTGCCATCTCGCATCGGCGTGCCCATCGGCAGGCCGATGGTTTGCATCATGCTGAGCGTCTGCATGAACCACACCAGCAGTTCATCGTCGCCCTCCGTCACGACTTTGAAGTTCTTCGCCGCATGAATAATGTCGGCATGATCCTGGCGCGGAGAAAGGAACTCGAGGGCCGTGGCGACGTCCTTGAACAGCATGCTCACGTCCGCATCCTGATACGAGCATGCTCGCGACCGGATGCGACCGTTCCTGATCTCAATGAGGCGACCGAGGCTCCGATCCATCAACCCGATCCAGGCAACCAGGTCTCGCTCCTTGAGGCGTTCACGATAGTCGGGGAAGCGGCGCGCCGTCAGAGCGAGTACCTTCGGCAGCGCGAACAGAATCGATTTGAGTACTTGTCGCTTCATCGTTTCATCCGGAATGACACATCGCTGCAGGGAGAAAAAACAAACGCATGCTTGACCGTAGCTACGTCCAGACACGCGTCAACTGCTTGAACCGAAGGGTCGCTTTCAACCTCTGTGCTGTGCATTGAAATCTCTAATGGTGAAACTCTGCCACCCTCGCAGGCGTCCGCCTGGGACGTCGCTCGTGTTGGGTTAGAACGTGTAGGCGACATTCAGGAAGACATTCACGGGATTGATCCGGATCGTTGACCGGGAAACGATTTGCGTCCCGTTCGCCGTCGTCCCGTCCAGTGTCAAGTGAGTCTTTACGGGAACGTAACCGACACTGGCTCCAACGGACCAGTGGTTTGAAATTGCGTAGTACGCCCCGAGTTCGAATACCGGATTCCATGACGAACTGAGTGATGCGTGCGCAGACCCGCCTGGACCGAGGCTGTCAGTGACAAACTGACTGTTGGTCGTGCGAACCTGTGTGAACCAGGTGTAGTTCACGCCTACCCCGACAAAAGGTCGGAATTTCGATTGGGCGTCGAGCAGGTGGTAACGAAGAACGATAGCGGGCGGCATCGGCCGCGTCGAGCCCAGGGTGCCATACTTCGCGAGCGCGCCATCACCGTCCAGATTCACTGTCAGCGGGAGCCCGATCAACGTGGCAACGCCAATGTGATCGGTGACGTAGTACTCGGTCGTGATCCCCAGCGTATCCGTGGGCGTCGCGTGCGCTCCGGAACCCGGTAGCTGCTGATTCACCGTCATTCCGCCCACGCTTTCCACGGTGAGCGGCGTTGCGCTGCTTTGCGGCGCGACGTGAAGCCACCCTGTCGCCACGGTAAAGCTCCCAGCGGTCTGGGCGTTTGCAGTAACGGCAAGCGCAGCCGAGCAGATACAAACCGCCAGACCGGCGCAGCGAATCGTTCTCCTGTCATTCCTCACGTGTCTTCTCCTGTCTCTTAGGCCGGGATTTTTTGCTCGCACAGTTGTCACGTTCCGCTCAATGAACGGCACTGCGTTGTGTCGGCATTCATCTGTTTTAATCACAACCGGTAATGTCCGGCCAGTGTGTTATGTAGTCCTGCTAAGTTAAATGGGACCATTCTCTGACCTCTCCGATCTTTCCCTCCTTAGCGCCGCCTTCTGAACCGAAACAGAAATCGTCCAGTTGCAGGGTCCGCGGTCGTTCTTGCTGTTAGCGTTACCTTATGATCGTCAGGCTCCCTCAGTAAACGCGCAGCGTATACGCGTGAACGCGCGCCTAGCGTGTCTCGATCTGCTTAGTGCTCTTACTGTCGCCTGCCAGACCTGCCGACACAGACAGCGAAAAGGAGAAAGGAAAACGCCCTAGCGTAGTGCGCGCTAGCTCTTCTGATTCAGCACCGGGGAGATCGACGTGAACTGCAATCCCACGTGACGTGTCATCTGCAACGTTAACGGTCGCATTACCGACGCCAGCCTCGACGAGTGCCGACCGTAACGCGTCTGCCACTTCTCTGCGCTTCAGCGCCGGCTTGAATATCTTGCCGACGGCCGTGAGCGGCATCGAATCGACGACCCGTATGCCCTTCGGAAGCGCAGCGCGCTCGTTGATCCCGGCACGCAGAAACTCGGCAAGCTCCGCTTCGGTTGCGGCGACGCCGGGCTTGAGCTGGACATAGGCGACAGGCAGCTCGCCCGCGTGCATATCGGGACGCCCCAACGCAGCGGCAATCTGGACTGCCGGATGACGATGCAGTGCTTCCTCGATTGCCACAGGGTCGATATTGTGTCCACCCCGGATAATCAGTTCCTTCTTCCGCCCAGTGAGCCAGAAGTATCCGTCGGCATCACGGCGCCCCAGGTCTCCAGTATTGAGCCAACGTTCGCCGTCGCCGAGGTCTGTCCAGATTCCGCTGTCCTGCTCGGGCCTGGAATAACCAACAAACACATTTGGCCCGGAAATCACCAACTGGCCGACTTCATCGCCCGCGCAGTCCCGTACATACCGTCCCGCTTCGTCCACCATCACGGCCTTCATTGCCTGGCCAGGCAGGCACAGACCAATCGAGCCCACCCTGCGCTCTCCAAATGGCGGATTGACGCTGCTGACGCAGGCGCCTTCAGTAAGCCCGTAACCTTCCAGGATGCGAATCCCTGTACGAAGCTCGAAACTGCGAAACAGCTCGACCGGCATCGGCGCGGCGCCGCACAGGCCATACTCGAGCGAGTTGATATCGTTCTCTCCAACTGGGACCTCCAGCAGCGAACCATAGAGCGTCGGAACAGCGCTGAAGAAGTTAATGCGGTAATGCTCGACTATCTCCCAGAAGCGCTTCACAACGCCCTCACCCCGATAGCCTTGCGGCGTGCCGAGGACGACGTGGGCACCACGCGAAAACGCCAGCAGTCCTGTCACCATCACGGCGTTGACGTGAAAAAGTGGCAGCCCGCAAAATATTGTCTTACCCGGGCCGATGGTTTCGCCGAAGAATTGCCCCGCATTCCATGCATTGGCCACTTCGTTGTGATGCCGGCGCATGGCAATTTTCGGTAGTCCGGTGGTGCCGCCCGTGCAGAAGCAGGACGAAACATCATCGATGCTCGGTCGACGTGAGCCGTTGAGCACGACCCCGGACTCGCTCGAGTGAGCGGACGCGAAATCGTGAATCCGAAGCTGCGCCGGAACCACGCTTCGCATACCACCCTCGCCATGCAGCCTGGCGTTCTCACCACGCTGCAGCATCCGTGACGCAAATCCCTTTTCGCCAGGAATCCGGTCGGCCAGGTTGACGAGCACCAGGTCCCGCAATGCGGGGACGCAATGCAATACCGGTTGCACTTTTTGCCACAGTTCAGTCCCAGCCCCAGGAAATGGCGCGAGGGTGACGAGCACACTGGCGCCCGAGGCATTGAGCAGTTCGCCTATTGCATCGCTTTCGAGCAGCGGATTGATCGCGCAGACAATCCCCGCTGCTTCTCCTCCCCAGATCACGAAATGCGTTTCCGGGAGATTCGGCAGCAAATAGGCAATGACCGTGTCCTTTTGCACGCCCAGTCGCGAAAACATGTTGGCAGTGCGCGTGATATCTCGCACCAGTTCGCCGTACGTCCAGCACTCGGGGCTGGCATAGTCGTCGGCTGTCAGGAAGAAAGAGAGCGCGGGCGCCGATGGATTGATGGCGGCGCCCCGGCGGATCATTTCGTAGGTACTCGACGGAAGATCAGCCAGTTGCCCCTGTGCTTCGACAGCAAGGACGTCCTGCGCGTTCGCGACGTCTTTCATGCTGCCTCTTCGACAACGAGGTTACGTTGCGTGCCCAGATTGATGGAGCGGTCGTAGCTGACGATCTGTGCCTCGACAACGTCCCCGATCTGAAGGTACTGCGGCCTGTCCTCCTGCATCTTCAGGAAAAGCCGCCACTTCTCCGCTTCAGGCAACTGCGCGGCAGCGCGTTGCTTCTCAGGTGAAGGAATGCTCAGTGCACAACCGGAGGGCGTACCCGTTGCGAGCAGGTCACCGGTGCGCAGGTCCTGTACGCCAGACAGCTCAGACAGTGTCTCTGCGGGGCCATAGACCAGCCCGGCAGTCGTGTCATTCTGGCGCACGGTTCCGTTGACTGTCAGCGTCAGCACGAGCTCTTTCAACTTTGGCATGTCTTGCTTCTCGAGCAGGCAAAGATAAGGACCGACAGGACCAAAGGTCCGGTAGCTTTTGCCCTTGTAGAACTGCATCTGCGGAATCTGGATATCGCGCGCGGAGTAGTCGTTGACGATCACCGCCCCGGCAATGTACTCATGCAGGTTTTCGTCGGTGATCGTTTCACGGGACGTGATATCGCGTTTGAGGACGAGTCCGAGCTCGATCTCATAGTCGAGGAAGCGCACCGCGTCTGGTTTCACGACGGCCGAGCTGGCCGCAACGATGCAACTCGTTGCCTTCGTGAAGATCATGTTGAATTTCTTCACGTCCGGGTCCATGCCCGACTCGATCATATGTTGGCGATAGTTCGCGCCTTGACATATGAACTGCTGGTCGGTGGTCACAGGCGATAGCCACTGTACTTTTGCTTCGGGAATCGACGGTCCGTTGAGCGTCATAAGCCGCTCTACCGGATTGGCTGCGATAAATGCGCCTGTCGAGCTGAACTCGCCGGGAATCGGCGTGATGACGCCATCCGCGACGACACCCCACTGGGCGCGCCCATCATGAAGGTAATGCAGGACGTGAATTGCCATTGCAGAATGCTCCGGAGTCTGTGAATAGGGTGTGATTCAGGCAAAAAGCTTTGCCAGCGTCCGCAACTTGCTCAGCGTCAGGTCAGGGCTGCGGCGCAGATTTCTGACAAGCGCCACCATGCTCGCGAACGTGAACCTGGGTTTCGTGAAACTGCGCGGCATGGTTGGCCCCCATTGAGCCATCGCCTCGCGGCTTACGGCGTGAATGCCGGTCGGCTCGTTGGCGGTGAACAGGTCGCCGTCGCAGTAGTGTTCGTGCTTGTCGCCCCACGGGTCCTGCCAGTAGTCGAAAATCTGGCTGCCGAGGATATGTCGGCCGATACCCCAGGCGTGCGTCCAGCCCTTATCGCGCAGTACGCGCTGCCCCATACCGACCGCGTCCGCGTCGATGAGCTCGTACGCGCTGTGGCTGTACGTCGCCGCAAAGCCCTGGGCAAGCGCAAGTGTGTGATGATCGGCCGGCCTGTCGCCGAGATCCAGGCGCATGAACGCGACAGCCGGCGACCCGTCGGGAAGCACCTGGACATCGCTCGGGATAAAACCGAAATGGCGCGTGTACCACGCACAAGTCTCCTGATAGTCGGCGAGTTCGAGCACGACATGCCCCAGCCGGATGACTTCCGGGGCATTTTCGGGCGGTCGCTGCGTACCGTTGACCCGGACGGTGGCATCGACGGAATTGAAGGGCAGCGGTAGCCGATGCGGCAAGCTTGACGCTGGCGCCTGGCCCCATACCGCTTCGATAGCGAACCCGGACGGGTCCGTGAGTCGCACCACGTAGCCGCCGCCCGGCAGCGCAGAGCGTTCGACCTCCGATGCATCAGGCAGCTTTGCGAGCGCATCGAGCTCCGCCCGGCCGCCGACTTGCAAGCCAAATCCGACAAACCGCGCTTTCGATGCCCTACGCACTACATAACAAAAATGCGAAGGTCCGGTGCCGCGCAAAAGCAGCATCGCCTCGTCCCGCGATACGGTTTGAAGCCCAAAGTCATTGAGAAAACGCTCGGCTTGCTCGAGATCTGACCGATCGAATACCAGATAGGCCAATGCGGTCGCCTTCGCCGTCGGATGGGGGTGACGAGCCGGTTGTGAAGTAGTCAGTTTCATGGCGGAACGTAATCAGGCGGTTGCGGTGGCCGATGCGGATTCGAGAGATGTCGCGCCGACGGTGCGATAGAGCGGAACGCCAGCCGCTGGATCGCTGGCGGCCTTCCACGGGCGGCAATTCACCGACGCGCAATGGATAGCGGGTCCCGGTGCCGGGATGGGCAGACGGATAACGTGATGCGGGCCGCCTGGCGCGGCGCCATGTCTGATTGCTGTCTCCACAGTCACTCCATCAGTTCTAGTTAGATCGGTCTACGAGGCCGTTGATGACATTAAACTCATGACTGATCGTTTTGTCAATATAGACGTTCGAATCTATACTGCGGAATATGACCAGATCAGGATCCATCATGACGACCACGACAAATCGCCGGGCAGTCAAACGTGCCACGGTGGCAGCACCCGTCGCCCCTCCCCCCCTTGTCGAAGAACGGGAGCCGCGCGGTGCACGCCGCAAGCGTGAGACGCGTGCCCGTCTGCTCGACGCCGCCCTGAGGCTGATGGCGGAAAAAGGCATGGAGGGCGTGGCGATCAACGAAATCACCGAGGCCGCCGACGTGGGCTTCGGCTCGTTCTACAACCACTTCGAATCGAAGGAAGCGATCTACGCGACGCTCGTCGATAACGTTTTCGAAGAGTTCGCGAACATGCTTGACCGCCTTTCGGTGGGCATTTCCGACCCCGCCGAGGTGGTCGCGGTCTCCGTGCGCCATACGGTTCTGCGCGCGCGCACTGATCCTGTCTGGGGACGTTTTCTGATACGCGAGGGTTTTTCTGCCCGCGCGATGAGTCGCGGCCTCGGCCAGCGGCTGCTGCGCGACATCGGCAGTGGCATTGCGGCCAAGCGGTTCGCCGTTGCCGACCCCTTTATCGGCTTTCTTGCCGTGGGCGGAACGGTTCTCTGCGCCATCGCGGCCGAACTGAACTTCGTTGTGCCGGGCGCAAGCGCCGCGGGCGTGCTGAAGGAGCTCGGCTTCAGCGGCGAGCACTTTCCGGAGCGCACGGCCGCGATGTTGCTGCAAACGCTCGGGCTAAAACGCGCGGAGGCGGAAAAGATCGCCGCGCGCCCATTGCCCGTCGTGGACGAAGCTGTCGACGAAAACTGAGATCGGTAAGCCGAACAGCTAGCGCTCGAAGCGCGCAGCTGCCCCGTTGGCTGCCGTTTGCGGGCTGTCCCCGGATTGCGGGCAAGCGAGCGGCGTCTTCTCCGCTCCGCGCGATGCCCCCGCAGTCAGCAATCGACTGCCAGTCGGCCTCGCAGCGAGGCCGCGCACGACCTCGGCAATTTGCCCGGCGACGGCGCCTATCGCATGACGATGGCCGACCACAATCGCCTGATATCCATCCGCCACGGGCTCGCTCACGACGCTGTGACAGGTCAATGTATCGGCGCCTGGCGACGTGCGCACGGCCCATACGACGTCAACCAGCACATGTGAGCCAGGCCAGGATTCGAAGCGCTGGACGTCGACGGCAACCTGATACACGGGGCTGTCCTCATCGCGCATGACCGTCTGTGCGCCCGCACCGCCGGCCTGCTGGCTCACGCCCGCAATCAGCGCATAGCGGAGTTCGTCCGGCAGGGACGACGCCCAGCGATCATCCTCCAGCACCTTGACCTGTGTTGCGTCGACCTGCACCACGAGCTGACTTCGCGCGACGGCGGCCGGCACCCGAACCGGGCGTATATCTATCCGCAACGAAGGGCTTGCTTTGCTGCTCGCCATCGTCTGTGGCGCGTCCGGTCCGAGCGTGTAATAGCGCGTAGCCGGCGAAGCACACGCCGTCAGAACGGCCAGGCCAATGGTGCTCACGGTCTGCGCCATCGCGCGCCACGAGGCGGGTTGCATCAGGTTCATGGCGTGTCTCCCTTCTTGCCGAACAGCAGTGCCTGCGGATGACGCTCCAGGTAATCGGCGAGCGCATTGAGCGACTGCAGCGTGCGCGTTAGCTGCTGCATCGCATCCTGAACATCCGACTGCATCGGCGCGGCTTCGCGCAGCGTCGATTCCGCGGTGCTGAATGTCTTCTGGGCCGCAGCCAGCGTGTCACGGGCTTGCGGTACGACTTCCGTGTCCATGTGCCCGAACAGCCGGTTGGCGTTTTCCAGTGCGCCATTCAGGTTGGCGCCGATCCGGTCGAACGGTACCTGGTCCAGCTTTCTGGCGATGTCCGCCACCTGCACCTGGAGTTCGTCGAGCGTATTCGGTACTGTCGGAAGTTCGATGGGACTGCGACGCACATCGACGCTCGCGCGAGGCGCCTTCGGGAACATGTCAAGGGCGACGTAAAGCTGGCCCGTTATCAGACTCCCGGTCCGTAGCTGCCCGCGCAGGCCCTCCATCACCAGGTGCTCCAGCAATTCGTGACCGCCTGGCGTGTCCGGTGCGGGCAGCGCGTCACTGGAGCGCCGGCTGAGCCGGTCCGGATAAAGTGCCATCGACACCTTCATGCTGAAGCTCTTTTGCGCGTCGTTGTACTCGATGCCAATGTCGGTCACCTGCCCCAGCACGATCCCGCGCAGATCGACGGGTGCCCCGACGGACAACCCGCGCAGCGACTGATCGAAGCGCATCACCACATTGAGCGGCTGGCCGTCTGGCTCGCGCATGGCGTCGGCTTCGTCCGCCGCAAGCCGGAACACGGCCTTGTCGGCAGCGGGCTCGCCGGCGTCCTGCCCCGCCGGAGACTGAAACGCCAGGCCGCCGACAACGACCGTCGCCAGCGACTGCGTATTGAGCTTCAGACCGCTCGAATCGAGACGCAGATCGACGCCGCTCGCATGCCACCACCGCGTATTGGCACTGACGTAGCGGTCAAACGGCGCATTGACGAAGACATTCACGATGACCCCTGCACCGCCGGGATCGAGCGAGAATCCGACCACCTGACCTGCCTGGATACGATGGTAGAAGATGGGTGCGCCGATATCGATCGAGCCCAGCGACTCGCCCCGTAGCGTGTACTGATGCCCCGGCTGTCCGGTCGTGACGATGGGCGGGTTCTCGAGACCCAGAAACGCGGTCCGGCTTGTGGTCGAGCGCCCGATGTCCACGCCGATATACGCGCCCGAGAGCAACGTGCCGAGGCCCGAGATGCCGTTTGCGCCGATGCGCGGGCGCACCACCCAGAACCGCGTGCCTTGCGTCGCGAATTTCCCGGCGTCCTTGTCCAACTGGACGCTCACGAGGACGCGCCGCAAATCGCCGGACAGCCTGATGCCTTGCACCGTACCGATCTCGACGTCCTTGTACTTGACCTTCGTCTTGCCGGCTTCCATGCCCTCTGCGCTATTGAAAGTGACGGTTACGACGGGTCCCTTGTCGGCAATGGACCTGGCCACCAGCGCAACACCGATCAATGCGGAGATGAGTGGCACCAGCCAGATGAGGGATGGCAGCCAACGTTTGCGCGGCTTGAGTTCAGGAGGAGATAGATTGGAAAGATACATCGTTCGAAATCGGTTTCAGGAATTCCGGTGTGTGAGGAGAGGCGCAGCCAGCGCTTCATCGTTCATCGTCGAGACGGGAGACAGCGCGGCATCCGCGTTGTCCCAGATGAGCCGCGGATCGAACTGATGCGACGCGAGCATGGTGAGGATGACCACCGCGGCGAAAGCGAGCGCGGCGGGCCCCGCAGTGACGACGGCGAACGAGCCGAAATGCACCAGCGTTACCGTCAGGGCAACGACAAAGACATCGAGCATCGACCATCGGCCAATGCGCTCGACAATCCGGTACAGACCTGCCCTTTCCCGGGCGCGCCATCCGGAACCTCGATGGGCGGCAACCGTGAGTAGCGTGAGAACCACCAGTTTGAGCATCGGCACCAGAACGCTGGCGACAAAAATGACGATGGCGAGTGGCCAGTCTCCAGACGTCCAGAAGTACGCGACACCACCCAGGATGGTGTCGTCTTCCTGACGGCCCAGTGACGTCGCGTGCATGATGGGCAGCAGGTTCGCCGGAATATAGGCAAGCGCGGCGGCAAGAAGCAGGCTGAGCGTCCGTGTCAGGCTTTCCGGCCGGCGTTCATGCAGCATGTGCCGGCATCGCGCGCAGTGCTGGTGGATCTGACTTTCGCCACGCGTCTGAACGAGACCGCAGGCATGACAGCCGACGAGTCCAGCACGTTGTGCCGTGATGGCGGATGACGAACCGGCCTTGCGCATTCGCACTGGACGCGTGAAACGCCCACGGCCTGAACTCACTCGTGACCAGCGAACCCGGGCCATTCGAGAAAGCGAGATTTCGTCACGGACGGCCCAGAGCCCGCTCGGGTCAAACGAGGCGACTATGCCCAGCATGACGGTGAGCGCGCCCCATGCGAACAGTCCAGGCCCAGGGACCACCTCGGCGACGGTGACCATTTTTACGATCGTCACCAGCACGCCGAGCATGAACACTTCAACCATGCCCCATGGGCGGACGAGTTGCACGACGCGCAACATCCCGTCGAACCGCGGCGCAAGCTTGCCGAGCCGAAGCGGCACCAGTACATATAGGAGTGCGAGCAGTTCGACCAACGGAAAAAGCATCGACGCACAGAACACCACCGTCGCGACGACACGCATGTTGCCCGTCCAAAGCGTATGCACTGCGCCAAACAGCGTCGCCTCCGACGTCATGCCGTTGGCGTGCAGTTCGATCACGGGAAAAGACTGCGCTATGCAAAAGGTGATCAACGCGGCGAGCGTCACAGCGCAGATCCAGTCGAGCGACAGTCCGGCGCCAGGTAGCGCTGTCAGGTTCGCGCCACAGCGCGAACAGGTCGCGCGGTAGCCGCTGACACTGCGAGGTTTGCGAAACAGAAGATCGCATTCGTGGCAGACAATCAGTCTCTGATATTCCATGGAGAATCTAGCGGGAAATGCGGTTGCCTCCGCTGGTGCAACGCCTGCTTGCGGCGCTTGCCCCAGCGGGAACGATCGACTGGCCGTTATCACGAACACGCGTTCATCGCGTAATCGCTGCCGTCTGCTGGGCGGCTGGCAATTCACCCATCGACTGGAACAGCGCTGCCGTATCGCTCATGCGCTGACCTGTGGCGCGCGTGGCGGCGATCTGCGCGTCGAGATACCGTGATTCACTGGCATGTGTCGCAGCCGAAGGCAGCGCACCCAGGCGATGGCGCGACGCGGTATCGTCGAATGCCGTGCGAGCGGCGTCTGCGGCTTCGTCCGTCGAGGCCAATGTCTGCGCGTCGTTATCCAGTGCAGCGAGCGAATTCGCCACGTCCTGGAACGCAGACAGCACGGTCGCCTTGTAGTGCAGCACGGCGGCGTCGTACGCGTCGATCGATGCGCGGCGCTGCGCGAACAGCGCGCCACCATGAAAGATGGGCTGTGACAGGCTGGCGCCGATAGCCCACAGTCCGCCCGCGCCGGAAAGCAACATCGGCCAGCTGAACCCGCCGCGGCCCATTGAGCCCGTCAGCGAGAGGCTCGGAAAGAGTTGGGCCGTCGAGGCGCCCACATCCGCGGCAGCCGCCTTGACGGCAGCGTCCGCTGCCTGGATGTCTGGGCGCGAGCGCAACAGGTCCGACGGCACGGCGACGGGCACCTGCCCGGGCAGCGACAGGCTGTCGAGGGCCGGCACGCTCGGCGCGTTATCGGGCGTGCGGCCCATCAGCACGGCGAGCGCATGGATCGCGCACGCGCGTTGCTGACGCAGCGGCGGCAACGTCGCCGCGATGGCAGCCGCGTCCTGTTTTGACGCAAGCGCCTGTGCGCGCGAGACGGAGCCTAGCGCGTAGCGCTGCTGGTCCTCATGCGCAGCATCGTTGGACACGGCAACGAGCCGTTCGGTAAGTGCGATCTGCCGGTCGAGCGCCGCCACATTGATAGCAGTGCCGACGATGTTCGCGGCAAGCGCGCGACGCGACGCCTCCAGCTCATAAGCCTGCACATTCACACGGGCCGCGCTCGCGGAGTTCGTGTACCGCGTCTGGCCGAACAGGTCGAACGTGTAATGCGCAAACAGTTGTCCGGCAAAAAAATTGTATTGGACCTGCTCGGGCCCAAGGCCCGGCACCACGGCCGTACGCGCGCGCTCGACCTGCGCGGCGCCGTCGATCGACGGCAGCGTCGATGCGCCGACCTGTGCGCGCAATTCCTCCTGCGCGGACGCGAGCGTACGCTGCGTCGCCGCGAGGGTCGGGCTGTTGTGCAATCCTTCGTCAACGAGTGCATCCAGGTCGGAGGACCCGTAGAGCCGCCACCATTGCGAGCCAGGCGTCGCGCCGATTTCGAAGGTCTGCGCAACACCACCGGCGGACACTGTCTTCGCCGGCTGCGCGTCGGCACCGTAATGCTCGGGCGCCGGCATGGCCGGTGGCTCGCCGCTCGGCCCGAACGAGCACGCCGTCATGGCGAGCGCCACAGCCGCGGCAGCCACGGATGTCTTGTAAGTCAAACTCATGATCAACCCTCGGTATGCTCGACGACGACCTGTTGCGCGCCGCGCTCGTCACGATGGACCCTGAAGCAGGTCGCATAGAGCGCGGGCAGGAAAAACACCGTCAGCAATGTGGCAACGGTGATGCCGCCCATTAGCGCGGTCGCCATCGGTCCGAAGAATCCGGAGCGAAGCAGCGGGATCAGTGCGAGCACGGCGGCGGCGGCCGTCAGCATGATCGGGCGGAAGCGCCGCGCGGTCGCCCCGATGATGGCGTCAAAGCGCGCGTGCCCCGCTGCGATGTCCTGATCGATCTGATCCACCAGAATCACGGAGTTACGCATGATGATGCCGAACATCGCGATCACGCCCAGCAAAGCGACGAAGCCAAACGGCTTGCCGAAAAGCAGCAGGGCCGCTACCACGCCAATCAGGCCCAGCGGCGCGGTCAGCACGACGATGAACGTGCGCGCGAAGTTCTTCAGCTGGATCATCAGAAGCGTCAGCACCGCGATGATCATCAGTGGCATTTCCGCGTTGATGGACGTCTGGCCCTTGACGCTTTCCTCGACCGCGCCGCCCACCTCGATGCGATAGCCGACCGGCAATTTGGCGCGCGCAGCGGCAAGCGCGTGCTCGATGTTGCGCGTCACGTCGATGGCCTGCGCGTCGCCGCGCACGTCAGCCTGCACGGTGATCGTCGGCTGGCGATCGCGTTCCCAGATCACGCCGTATTCGAGCCCGTCGCGCACATGGCCGAGCGAGCCGAGCGGAACCGGGCCGTTCGGTGTGGGGACGGCGAGGCTCGTGAGCTTTGCAGGATCGACGCGCTCGCTTTTCGGCGCACGCAGATCGACATCGATCAGCTTGTCGCCCTCGCGATATTGCGTGACCGTGTAGCCGGACAGCGTCATCGCGAGGAAGCTGGACACGTCCTGCGACGTCACGCCGAGCTGGCGCGCGCGGTTCTGGTCGATCTCAAACGAGATCGAGCGCTCGGCCGGCTCATCCCAGTCGAATTGCACGTTGCGCGTACGCGGGTCGGCACGGACCTGCTCCGCGACCGTCTCGGCGATCGAGTGCACCGTTGCAATGTCGTCTCCGCTCACGCGGAACTTGATCGGGAAGCCGACGGGCGGCCCGTTCTCGAGTCGTGCGACACGCGTGCGCTCGCCGGAGAAGTCCATTTCCAGTTTCGCGTCGAGCCAGTGCATCAGCTCCTCACGTGCCTCGACGTCCTTCGCGGTGATGACGAACTGTGCGAAGTTCGGCTGTTGCAATTGCTGGTCGAGCGGCAGATAGAAGCGCGGCGCACCGGTGCCAACGAAGTCGACGTAATGATCGATGCCAGGCCTGCCGTGCAGGACTTTTTCGAGGCGTTGCGCTTCACGCAGGGTGGCCTGATACGAGGCGCCTTCCGGCAGCCTCAGATCGACCAGCAGTTCTGGCCGCTCGGAGTTCGGGAAAAACTGCTGCGGCACGCGGGTGAACGCAATCATGGCAAGCGCGAACAGGCCGCCGGTGACGCCGAGCACGACCCAGCGCCGCTCGATGCACCATGACACCCAGCCCGACAGGCGGCGGTAGAAGCCCGTGTTGTACACCTCCTGCTCATCGCCATGGCCCGCGCCAGCATGAGCCTTGCGCTCGGGCAGCATATGAAAGCCCAGCAGTGGTACCAGTACGACCGCGGCGAACCACGAGACGATCAGCGCGATGGCCGACACCTCGAAGATCGAGCGCGTGTACTCACCCGTACTCGATTTTGCGAGCGCGATCGGCAGGAAGCCCGAGACCGTTACCAGGGTACCGGTCAGCATCGGAAACGCGGTGCTCGAATAGGCAAATGCTGCCGCGCGCATCCGGCTCCAGCCCTGCTCCAGCTTCACCGCCATCATTTCGACCGCAATGATCGCGTCGTCGACCAGCAGCCCCAGCGCAAGCACCAGGGTGCCGAGCGACACCTTATCCAGACCGATGCCGAACAGATGCATGCACAGCGCTGTCACGGCAAGCACGATCGGAATCGTGATCACGACCACCATGCCGGTTCGCAGACCGAGCGACACCAGGCTGACGACGAGCACGATCGCCACGGCTTCTCCGACCGAGCGCACGAACTCGTCCACAGAGTGCTTGACGGCGTGCGGCATGCTCGAAACCGGCACGAGCTTTAGCCCGGCCGGCAGTGTTGCCTGCAGTTCGGCCGTCTTCGCGTCGAGCGCCTTGCCAAGGTCGATCACGTCGCCGCCCTTTTGCATCGTAATGCCGATGCCGAGCACTGCCTGGCCACCCACACGCATCTGCGTGACGGGCGGATCGTCGTAGCCGCGTTTGATGCTCGCGACGTCGCCAAGGCGGAACGTCCGCTTGTTGACCGTGATCAGCATGTCCGCTAGCGCCTGTTCGTCCTTGAATGCGCCGCTTGGGCGCACGAACACGCGATCATCCGCCGTCGTGAAGGTGCCCACCGGCGCGACGGTATTCTGCGCGTCGATGGCCTGAGCCAGTTGCTGCGGCGAGATCGACAGGTTCGTCCGCCGCGCGTTCGAGATCTCGACAAAGATGTGCTGATCGGGGTCGCCGAAATAGTCGACCTTGGCGACGCCTGGGACGCGCAACAGCACCGTACGGAGCTTGTCCGCGTAGTCGTGTAGTTGCGCGGCAGAGAAACCATCCCCTTCGAGCGCGTAGAGGTTCGTGTAGACATCGCCGAACTCGTCGTTGAAGAACGGCCCGACGGTTCCCTTTGGAAGCGTTGCCGCGATATCGCCGACTTTCTTGCGGACCTGGTACCACGTCTCCGGGACTTCCTTGACCGGCGCGGAATCCTTCATCGCGAAAAAGATCATCGACTCGCCCGGCCGCGAGTAACTCTTGATGTTGTCGACATAGGGCGCAGCCTGCAACTGACGGCCGATGCGATCGGTGATCTGCTCCTGCACCTCGCGTGCGGTCGCGCCCGGCCAGTAGGTCTTGACGACCATCGTGCGGAACGTGAACGGCGGGTCTTCCGATTGCGCGAGGTGCACATAGCCGATCACACCGAAAAGCGTGGCGAGGCCGATCAGGAAGATCACGAGCTGCTGATGCCGCAGCGCCCAGGATGAGAGATTGAAGCCGGTTGCGTCGGCGGCTTCCTTGCCGGGAGCGCTGACGGGCGCGCTATGGCGGGTGTTTTCATGGTCGCGGGCGTTCATGTCGTGGGGTCCTCCTGACGCAGCGGAGGCACCACCTGCACATGCTCTCCCGAACTCACTGCATGCACGCCTTGCAACACGACCCGGTCGCCATCGTGCAAACCGGAAGCGATCGACACCGTGCGTTCGTCGAATCGATCAATCGTGACGGGGCGCAGCTCGAGCGTGTCGCTATCTTTGCGAACGACCCATACGGCAGCGTTTTCACCCTGATGGAAAAGCGCAGTCACCGGCAGCGTGTACGGCACGCTCGCAGCATCATCGGCTGCGACAGCGAAGCTCACGTTCGCCGTCATGCCGAGGCGTACTTCGGGACCCGGTGCGGTCAGGGTCAGCTTGATTCGCCACGTGCGGCTTTGGGAATCCGCGGCAGCGGACACCTCGCGCACGGTTGCATCGAACGACTTGCCGGGAAGCGCCGGCAACGACACGCGCGCCTTGTTGCCGACACTGAGCGCGTTGACGGTGCTTTCTGGCGCGTCGCAAACGATGTCTACATCGCCCGTCCAGTCGAGGTGGTACACGGCCTGGGTGGCCTGCACGTTCTGCCCGGTATCGACGTCTTCCGAGGTGATGACGCCATCGTGATCGGCCGTTAGCGTCGCGTAGCGCAGATGATCCGTCGCAAGCGCCATCTGCGCGAGAGCAGAGGTTCGCTGTGCGAGTGCGGAAGCATAGGCGTCCTGCGATTGCTCCAGTTGCGCGGTTGCGATGAGGTTCGCGCGTGCCTGTGCCTCATCGCGGTCAAGCTGCTGCTTCGCAAACACAAGGCGATGCTCCGCCGCATCGAGCTGCGCGCGCGCGTTGACGAGGTTGTTCTGCAAATCGGTCGGATCGAGCAGCGCGACGACCTGTCCGGCCTTCACCGTGTCGCCAATGCGCACGCGCCGTTCAATGACCTTGCCGCCGACGCGGAATGATAGCGGCGTGGAATAGCGTGCCTGCACCTGCGCCGGCAGTGACGCGCTGGCCACATGTCCGTCTGGATGAACAGCGCGTGCCACCACCGGCTTGGGCTCCGGCACGACGGCCTCTCGCTGATGGCATGCGCCAAGGAGGATCGCGCTGCACGCCGCGATGACAACGGGCAACCGGTGCGTCGGCTGGAACAGGGAAGAAATCGAGGGGCGCGCCTGTTTCGGCGCGACGGGTCCGGAAAGTTTCACGATGTTCAAAAGGCAGGTGATGAATCCAGGTGAAAAAGTCATCCGCGCGGACAGATGAGACGGTGCTTGGCCATGCCCTCCGCACGGATGACATTAGACCCATAACTGATATTATTGTCAACTATGAGATGTACATCTAAAATATGAAGAAACTGCGAATTGGGAGGCAGGATTGCCAGATGGCCCTAACCTGAGTGCGAGGCATCGGCCACCGATCAAGGGGCCGGGCGCGAGCCGCGCGCCGATGACGGGGCAATCGCCCCGTCGAGCCCGACGCAAGCACGAGACGCGTGTCCGGCTGCTCAACGCCGCATTCGTGCTGGTAGCGGAAAAGGGAATGGACGGCGTTACGATCAGCGAGATCACCGAGGCCGCCGACGTGGGTTTCGGCTCTTTCTACAATCACTTCGACTCGAAGGAAGGGATCTTCGCTGCTCTCGGCGACTGGCTTTTCGACGAATTCGGAAAGACGCTCGATCACGTTGTCAGCGGACTCTCCGACCCGGCAGAAGTGATCGCCGTATCGGTACGCCACACGCTCATGCGCGCCTGCCGTGAACCGGTCTGGGGACAACTGCTGATACGCGAAGGGCTGTCCGCGCGCGCGCTCAGCAGGGGGCTTGGTCAACGGCTATTGAGAGATACTGCGAAAGGGATTTCAGAAAAGCGCTTCACGGTGGCCGATGTCTTAATGTGCGTTATTTCAGTGATTGGCACTGTGCTCGCTGCGGTCGCTGCTGAGCTTGACCTGTCAGGGTCACCCAAGCCGGCGAATCGTTTGCGCAAGGTCCTCCGGACCCGAGCCGAACAGTTCGCCGAGGACACAGCGGCCATCGTTTTGCAGGCGTTCGGCCTCAAATACCTGGAGGCGGAGAGGATCGCCCGGTGCCCACTGCCCGCGACGTCACAGAACGTGATCGACTGACGGGAAGTGGCACTGCGCCAGGCCATCAATGCATACGCCCGCTCTTTAGCTCAAGCAGACGCTCCAGTTCCAGCAACGCGTCGCCCAGCACGTCAATAGCACTGTTGGGCGTGGACGCCGTCGCAGCACTGCGAAGCGCCTCCTGAACGATCTGATGGACGTTTTCCGGTTTCGCCTTACCGCTCCTGGCGATCAAATACTTTTCCACTAGTACTCCTATAGGTATAACGATAGGTGGCGCTGGAAAGTATATGTGCGTCAGACGTTGAAACGACGAACGCAATTGTCTGTTGTCGCTTCGCGAATCAACGGCCGCAGACTTAAGTCTGTTCACAATTGATCCCCGGCCTTAACGCGGTTCAACACTCAATGTCGTGCCCACGCCACCCGTTCTTGTCGCATACGGGTGAAAGCCGCCTTAAAAATCTGCTTAATTAATCGTTTGCAAATTTTCATGCAAGCAAGTCCCGTCCTCACTGAACCAAGGAAACGCCTACTTAACCAACGTTGTTGCGGTGGCACAACTCGTTATGGAAACGATACGTATGCCGGTCGTCTCGCCACAGGTCGCAAAGTCAAATCGCCGCTCAATTGCTGCAATTTGATGAAAGAACCCATTCTCTTGCAGCACTTATTTTCAAGGGCGATTCGGCTTCTGCGCCGGGCGCGGCTATAGACTGGCGCGATCGTTTCTCTCACGTCATCGAGTGGCATCTCATGAAGAAGATTTCCATTGCCGTCGCCGTTTGCGCAGCATCTGCAGCGTCCGCGGCCAGTGCTCAGAGCTCGGTCACCCTGTACGGCCTGATCGACGCGGGCATCTCCTATACGAACAACGTCCAGAACGGCGCGCCCAGCCACGGTAGCTCGCGCGTCGCACTCGCGAGCGGCAATATCAGCGGCAGCCGCTTCGGCCTGCGCGGCAGCGAGGACCTGGGCGGCGGTCTGCATGCGATCTTCGTGCTCGAAAACGGCTTCAACGTCAACAACGGCACACTCGGCCAGGGTGGTCGCATGTTCGGCCGTCAAGCGTTTGTCGGCCTGACCGGCGATCAATACGGCACCTTGACGATGGGGCGCCAGTATGACTCTATGGTCGATTACGTCTCGCCGCTGTCCGGCACCGCGGGCACGTTCGGCGACTCTGGCTTCGCGCACGTGTACGACAACGACAACCTGCAACATACTGTCCGCTTCAGCAACTCGGTGAAGTTTGCCAGTATCGACTACGCCGGCTTCAAGTTTGGCGGCATGTACGCATTCAGCAACAGCACCAGCTTCGCCGTCGATCGTGCGTACAGTGCTGGCGCGAGCTACAACAACGGCCCGCTGCGACTGGCAGCGGCCTATCTCCAGATCAACGGCTCGGCAGCGGCGAGCACCCCTGCCGGAACAGCGAACCAGAACGTTGCGGCCGACCCCAGCGAGTTCAAGGCGACCGCGGGCGGCGGCAACCTGACGGCGGATGTGCAGCGCACGGTCGGTGCAGGCATCGGCTATACGTTCGGCCCGGCGGCGGTCAACTTTGTCTATACGCACAGCCAGTACCAGAACACGTCCGCGTTCGGCCTGAACCCGGTGAGCGGTTCGACTCACTTCGACAACTATGAACTGAACGTCAAGTACGCACTCACGCCGGCGCTGAATCTTGGCCTCATGGATACTTTCACGGACGGTCATCTGAACGGAGTGAGCAAGTCGAACATCGGCTCCGATCCGAAGTGGAATCAGGTCAACGCGATTGCGCGCTACTCGCTGTCGAAGCGCACGGAAGTGTATGGAGAAGCGATGTACCAGCGCGCGATCGGTCACAACAACGTCGCAGTGATGTACAACGCCGGCGGTTTCTCGGCGACGAGCAATCAGGTGATGGCTGCGATCGGCATGCTGACCCGCTTCTAAGCGGCCGCCAGAACCTTCATACCGCGGCCACCGAGCCGGATTGTTGTACCCGGACTGCGAGACGAGGAATATCGCATTCGGCATTGGCGTAGAACATTGCCCGCCACGTTGGCGGGCAATTTTTTCATCAGCTGCCGCTGCGCGCTTACGGTTGCACAAGCTACGAGGTGGAGTCCTTCGGCTCAACTCGAATCGACATCACGGGGGAACCACGCTGCGGTTCATTGCCCGTTCTGAGCGGACGTTCGTCCTTTGGTGCCATTGACTGGCGCAATGATACCGAAGAGTCCATTGGACTCCTTGTTGGGCCCCGCCGAAAAGTACAGCGCGTCCGGGCTTGAATTGCGCCCGCCTCCGAGCGTCAGCGTCCACAGGCCGTCAATAGCCAGTGGATTGCCGAACTCATTCTCCAGTTGATCGACGAACGTGCCGTCGTTGTCGAAGACATTGATTCGGCCGTTGCCGAAGTTGCCAACGAGGATCTTCCCGCTGAAGCGCCCGAACGCAAACGACGCTCGCGTTACGCCCCAGGGCGAGTCGAGCGTCCCCTGGCTCGCAAAGCGGCGCAGCAGGTGGCCGTCGGTATCGAATACATCGACGAATCCATGACCGCGGCCTGCAACGTCGTCATGCTTCGGACCGTCTTGCTGCGCATAGGTGACGAAAAGGTCCCCGTCGATGTTCGCGATACCAAACGGGGCGTAGCCGGCCGGCATGTTCGGGTCGGCGAAGCCACCGTCGGTCGTCGCGGGCGTGAACAACCCGTTCGAACCGTTCGGTCCGAATACATCGATCCGGCCCGCACGGAAGTTCGTCGCAAAGAGGAATCCCCCTTGCGCGTTCACTCCGAAGACGAGCCCCTTGTAGACGGCCCCGCTGGCGGCGGAGGGATTGGATGAGTTATCGACCGCGATCACAGCATTGTTCGCCGGATTCAATCCACCGGCCCAGGCGGAAATCGTGCCGTCTTCGGTCGCGAAGATGAATACGGCCGGGATGTTGGTACCTGGGACGAGAAAAGACGACGAAGGATTCCAAACTATCCCCGTGGGTGCCGCGGGCGTGGGTTTCGGCGGATTGTTGGGAAAGACGGGATGGCAGGCGCCGGCCGGTATGACGTTGCCTGGCAGCGGGATGGAGACCTGCAGCGCCACCTTTGTGCCCTGGCCGTCATAGAGCGTGGAGCAGCCGGTGGCATTGTCGTTGATCCAGAACGGACTTCCTGCCGGACTAAAGGCGATACCCCAGGCGTTCTGCAGGACCCCGTCGACCTTCGGGGCAGAGCCTGCCAGGTTGGATACAAGCGGTGTGACGACGTAAGCTTCATCGGCAGCAGCATGCCCGATTGTGAAACCGGCGGCTAAGACGATCACGGCCGCCGCTTTGAGACCCCACGAGATCTGAGACATAACTTCCCTCCGCGTCTGACTGGCGAAATATCGCCGCAGGCTAAACGACCGCTGTACTTCAAATATTCCCGCTCGACGCAAAAAATTTCCGCCAGCCACCGCATCCACAAGCCGTCATCACCTGGCGCGTCTGCTTCCTCAACGCGGTTGTAAGCCTTGCGCCATGTTCGTGTCACGCCGGGGTGTGATTCTCCGCTGGCAACCGGGCAAGCGCACGTATTCAAACATCAACGCTCTGTGCCTGGCTCCGGTCGTTGCACGGTCGTCCGCCTCAATTCCGTAAGCCAACATGTCTGCCTCCGGTTCGGTTCACCGTTCCGAGGCCCGGCCGCGTATTGAATCAGGACTGCTACTTTTAAACCGATAACATCTATCCAATGAGAATGAGGGGAACATGAGCAATACGACTTTGCGCCTGCTGCCTATCGCCGCCATCGCCTCGGTTTTGTGCGCATGTGGCGGTTCGAACCACAACAGCACTCCCGCCAGCACGTCGAACGCATCGACCGGCCCCTATACCGCGGGCAATCTGCTGGTGTCGCGCTCGGTCTACGACGCGGGCTTCACCGTGGCGGGCCAACTGCCGAACAACGGCAATCCTGAAGGCACGGGCACGGCCGCTGCGGCGGTCACCGCGGTGACGCCGGGCGGCTTCCCGAACGTATTTACGAATGATGCGAACGACCCCAACTTCGGCGTCACGGCCGAGATCTATCTCGACCAATGGGCGCCGGGCGCCACCAGCGCCGCGCAGACCACGGACATCACGGCAATGGCCAGGCAGAGCGGCTTCGACTTCTCGACGAGCTTCCCGTCGAAATCGGAACTTGGCATGAACGTCTCGCTCGACAAGAGCGCGATCACGTTCATGGGCTACAACGCGCCTATCGATCAGGTCGACATTTCGAACTCGAACACGCCGGGCGTGATCGATCCGACCAACACCGACGTGGCCGCACCGACCTACCGCACGGTCGCGCAGCTGAACCTCGCCAGCAACACGCTGTCGTTCACGCGCACCAACGCCTACGCAGGCAACAACGGCCGCGCAGCGGTGCTCGCCAACGGCATGTACTACATGGTCGGCAACGCAGGCAACTCGGGCTCGAACCCGAACCCGACCTACGGCACGCTCGACACCCTGACGATGGACACCGGTGTCCAGAGCATCGTGCCCGGTAGCGCCTGCGCCTTCACGCAGGTCATTGGCGCATTCAATACGGGCAACGGCAGCACCTACACGCCGGCCGCTGCAGGCACCGCGTGCTCGCTCGCGAGCCTCGGCACCATCACGGACTCGCTTTCGGCCCAGGTGTTCAGCAAGAAGACCAACGCTGGCGGCAACCAGTTCGGCTTTACGCTCGCCTCGGTTGCCGGCCAGGTGTTCGACAAGACCGGCAAGGACGACAATCTGCGCGGCCTCTTCGTCGATCCGAACGGCACGATGTATGTGTCGAAGGGCAGCGGCGGCAACGGCGTGAACACGGTCTACCAGGTCGGCGCGGCAGGTGCGCTCGCCAACGGTGGCAAGCTCCCGCAGAACGCGTCGATGACCATCGTGCCGGGCTTCCCGACCACGAGCGCGGCCACGCTCACCGCCTCCTCGGCCACGACCACGCCGCCGGCATGGACGCTTTCGCAGGGCGTGGGTTACCCGTTCGGTATGTGGGTGCCGTCGAACAACACGAACCTCATGTTCGTGGCCGACGAAGGCGATGGCGGCACCAGCGCGTACGCACCGAGCGGCAGCGGCGGCCTGTGGGTGTACCAGCAGTCGGGCGGCACGTGGACGGCGATCGCGCACATCACGCAAGGCCTGAACCTGGGCCAGCCTTATACGATCACCGACACAGCCGGCACCTACGGCACCGCGGGCGCGAACTACACGACTACGCCGGACGGTCTGCGCAACGTCACGGGCCAGATCAATAGCGATGGTTCGTACACGCTTTACGCGGTCACCTCGACGATCGGCAACAGCCTCGGCACGACGTTCGACGCAGGCGCCGACTCGAACCAGCTCGTTACGCTCAAGCTGAGCGTGAGCGGTCAGACGGTCACGACGAGCGGCTTCACCGTCATGCAGACCGCCCCGTACGGCCAGGTGCTGCGCGGCGTAACGCTCGTTCCGGCGAAATCGTAAGCTGAGCAAGCGCAGGCGTCCGCAGGTGCTTAAAAAATAGCGACAAGACGGCCTCCTCCTCGAGCGAGGCCGTTTTTCATGGTGGCGTAAGCAATGTAAGCAGTTCTTCCTGGAACTGAAACACTTCCCCTTCACAATCCCTTGCTTTTCGGTGCGCGCGCAACAATCGACGCGACCGGAAAAGCCAGTTTTTCCCACGCCTCTCATTCCCGCCCCGACTCCTTAACTTCGTAAGATTGCCATCACGGTCGATTAACTCCTTGTGCATACGATTGCAGCGTTACTCAAGCAGAGCGTCAATCGAAAGCAAGGACTACTACGGATGACACACCCTCACCCGCGGCTGCGCAGAAAGCCGCTTGCACAACTCATTCTGGCTTCGCTTTGCACGACGGGCGCCCCGCTCGCCTTCGCGCAATCCAGCGGAGATCTCGGCTCCGTTCAGAGCACCGCGACTTCATCAGCCGCCGTGAGCGACACCGGCGCATCGTCCAACCCGCAGTCGGCTCCCGCGCAAGCGCCCACACAGGGCTCGCTCACCGCGACCGAGCCGAAGTCGATCATCAACCGGAATTACATCCAGAACAGCACACCGCCCACGTCGAACTACAGCGACATCCTGCAGATCGCACCGAGCGTTTCGAGCATCAACCCGAACGGCCCGGGCCTCATGGAAACCCAGAGCCTGTCGATCCGCGGGTTCCAGGACGGCCAGTACAACGTGACGTTCGACGGCATTCCGTTCGGCGACTCGAACGACTTCACGCACCATTCGACGTCGTTCTTCAGCTCGCAGACGATCGGCAGCCTTGCCGTCGACCGCGGCCCCGGTGACGCTTCGCAAATCGGCTTCGCTACGTTCGGCGGCACTGTCGCCATCACGTCGATCGAGCCGTCGCTCACGCCCGCTTTCAGCGTGCTGGGTTCGTACGGCAGCTGGAACACCTGGCTCGCGGGGGCGCAGTTCAATACCGGCGACCTCCAGCAATGGGGCGATGCGCGCGCCGTGGTCGGCTACAACCACTCCAGCAGCGACGGGTATCTGAACGATGTCGGGCAGCGGCGCGACAATGTCTATTTCAAGCTCGACAAACCGATCGGCGACAACACGGTCGTCACGCTGTTCGCAACCTACAACCGGATCTACCAGAACACGTCGCTCGGCGCGACGGCGGCGCAGATCCGCGAATTCGGCCCCAACTTCGCGCTGAACAACGACCCGACGAGCCAGGCCTACTCAGGCTACAACTTCGACCGCATCAATACCGACTTCGAGTACATCGGAGTGCAAACGTTACTGGGCGGCTGGAAACTCGACAACAAGCTGTACACGTACGGCTATTACCACGACGGCTTCAACGGCCTCGACCCCAACGGCGAGACGCCGAACGGCACCAGCTTCGGCCCGAACAACGTGCCGGCCACGCAGATGGCCAACAACTATCGCGCGTTTGGCGACGTGTTCAACGCACAGCGGGAACTCGGCCCCGGCACGCTGCAGATGGGCGGCTGGCTCACGCATCAGTCGAACTTCCGCGACAACATGAACGTGGACGCCTCGCTGAACTTCGCGCTCGAGCAGTTGAACTTCACGATGCACGACGATCTGCTCACGTTCCAGCCGTATATCCAGTACGCGTGGAAGCTGCCGTACGGGCTCACGCTCACGCCCGGCGTGAAGTACGTGTCGTTTAGCCGGAGCATCGACTCGCCGCTCAATCAGAAGACCGGCGAGCCGCTGGACTTCAGCCATACGTGGTCGAAGGTGCTTCCTTCCGTCACGCTGCACGATCAGATCAACCGCAACTGGAGCGCCTATGTGCAGTACGCTCAGGGCTTTCTCGCGCCGAATCTGAACGTTTTCTACGTGCCGGACCCTTCGGCATCGGGACAGCCCGACCCCGAGCGTACCGACAACTACCAGATCGGCACGACCTGGAAGTCGGACCGCTTTACGGTATCCGCCGACCTCTACTACATCAACTTCCGCAACGCCGTGACGAGCACGACGATCGGCGGCAATACGATCTTCTCTAACGCCGGTGGCGCGGTCTACAAGGGCTTCGAGACCGAAGCGACGTTCTACGCCGGCTACGGCTTCAGCCTGTACGGCAACCTGACCTTCAATTCGGCGAAGCAGAAGAGCACCGGCGACTGGATGCCGAATGCGCCGCAACAAACGGCCGCGCTTGGCGTGATCTACGACCGCGGCCCGCTGCACGGCTCACTCATAGGCAAGTTCGTCGGCCACCAGTATGGCGATACCGGCAACCAGCAGCCCATTGGCGGCTACATGGTCACGAATCTCGCCGGCGCGTACACGATCAAGTCGCCGACTACCTGGATGCGCAACACGCGAATCGGCCTCGAGATCGACAACCTCTTCAACCGGACGAGCATCAACGGGCTCGCAGGCTACACCGTCGCGGACAACACGCCGCTTTACTGGACCATTCCGGGTCGCGCGGTCTTCGCGACGGTGTCCACCGACTTTTAACTTTGACTGGAGTTCCCTTCCATGACTGCCGACACTCTGATGAAACTAGCGAGCGATTCGGGCGGCGTGTTGTACGTCATCGCGGCGATGCTGTTCGTTGCACTGACACTGATCGTCGAGCGCACCTGGTTCCTGCAACGCGTGGCCGCCAGCGGCCGTACGGTCCTCAATCAGCTCGACCGGTCCGGCCGCGTCGATACGGCCACGCTTTCGACGCTGGCGGCCCGCTATCGCGAGCTGCCGGTGGGGCGGCTTCTGTCTGCCGCCGCGCGTATGGGCGGCGAGCACAACCGCGACACGCTCACGGCGTCGCTCGATGAAACGATCATGCGTGAAGCCCCGCGCATCGACCGCTTCCTGTGGGTGCTCGACACCATCGTGACGCTCGCGCCGCTGCTTGGCCTGTTCGGCACGATCGTCGGCATGTTTCACGCGTTTCAGGTGCTCTCGAATCCCGGCAACGCGCCCACGCAGGTGACGGGTGGTGTTGCCGAAGCGCTCGTGGCAACCGCATCCGGCATTTTCGTTGCGATGATCGGCCTGTTGTTCTTCAACGGTCTGCATAACCGTGTGCGGCTCGCCGCGCATCAGCTCGAAACGCTGAAAGTGTCGCTCGTCAACCGCATGGCGGGCCATGCGCACGAGGCGCGCTTCGAGGCCGGCGAGAATGCGCGTGACACGGTACATGGTGTGGCCGCGATCGCCCCGCAGGGAGCGTGACGATGAAGTATTTTGAAGCACGCAAAGCGCGCATCGAGATCATCCCGATGATCGACATCATGTTCTTTCTGCTGGTGTTCTTCATCATGATCACGCTGCACATGATTCCGAACGCGGGTCTCGCCACGCAGCTGCCATCCAGTTCGACCACGCAAACGTTGCCGCCGCCGAAGGTGACGGTCACGCTCGCCGAGGACGGTGCGCTTTCGGTCGACGGCCGCACGCTCACGCCCGCGCAGCTCACGGCGTTGCTGGCCGCGCAGGCCGACCCGTCGCATACCGTCGTGACGATTGCGGGCGCGGGCACCACACGCCTGCAGTATCTGGTCACGACGATGGACGCGTGCCGCGCCGCCGGCGTGAGCCAGGTCGGCCTCGCGGCCCAGCCGGCGGCGAAGTGACATGACAACCTTGTCCACCGCACGCCTCGCGCCGGAAAAGCACCGCCTGTACGCGGCGGCGGCTGTCGCGCTGGTCGTGGAAAGTGCGTTGCTCGCGGGTGCGTGGTTCATGCTCCGGCAGAAAAGCGCCGAGCCGCCGCCTCAGCGGCCGCCTACGCTGCTTGCGCTGACGAGCGCACCGGTGCCGCAGCCCGCGCCCGCTGCAGTTCCCGTTACAACGCCGGTTCCGAAGCCGCAGCCGCCGCATCCGGCGGTTCAGCCGCCACGGCCTCGAGAGACGCCGCCGGTGCGCCGCGTGGTGCATGCCGCTGCGCGGCAGCACGCAGAGGCGCCGCAGCCAAACGTGCCGATACCAGCGCCAACTCCGGCGCCGGCGACCGCGCCAACGGCCGCACCGCCCGAACGGGCGCCGCCGCCCGCGCCTGCTGTTCCGCCCGCGCCCGCACGCGCCAGTGTCAGCTTCGAAAGCGCGCTACGCGCCGCGATCCAGGCCGCGCTGCACTACCCGGAGTCGGCACGCATGGCGGGCATGTCAGGGCGAACGCGCGTCGCGTTCCAGTACCGCGACGGCGTCGTGACGGGCGCCACGGTCCTCGTGTCCAGCGGCATCGGCCTGCTCGACCGCGCCGCGCTGGCCGCCGTGCATGACGCCAACTATCCGATGCCGGAATCCGACTTCGCAGGAAAAACTCTTACCGAACAACTATGGGTCAACTTCAATCTCGCCGATCAGGAATGAATCGTCTGCTGCCTTCCATGGTCACCACGCTCGCCGCCGCGCTCGCCGGCGCTTTCGCCCTCTTGACGGGCAGCGCCGCAGCCGCCGCTTCGTTGCCCGCGCAAGCGAACGTCCACCACGTGCTGCTCGTGAGCGTAGACGGCTTGCATGCGAGCGATCTCGCCCGCTTCGTTGCCGCGCATCCGGACAGCGAACTGGCGCAGCTTGCGGCGCAGGGCGTCAACTACACACACGCCCGCGCGGTCGTGCCGGCCGACTCCTTCCCCGGCCTGCTCGCACTCGTGACGGGCGGCACTCCCGCAGCCACCGGCGTCTACTACGACGACTCCTATGACCGCGCCCTCTCCCCTCCCGGCAGCGACTGCAGCCGCATGGGCACGCGCGTGCGCTACGACGAATCGCTCGACGAGGACGACGGCCACGGCCACGACATGATCGACCCGGCCAAGCTGCCGCGCGACCCGCGACACGGTTGCGCGCCCGTCTACCCGCACGCGTACCTGCGTGTGAACACAATTTTCGAGGCGGTGCGCGACGCGGGCGGCTACACCGCCTGGATCGACAAGCACCCGACCTACGAACTGGTGGAAGGCCCGTCCGGCCATGGTGTCGACGATCTGTTCCTGCCGGAGATCGGCGCGAACTACGAAGGCCTGAGCGACGCGAAGCCCCGCGAAATCACCGGCTCGCTCGCGAAAACCGAGGCTTATGACGACATGAAGGCGCGCGCCATCGTCAACGAGATCGATGGCCGCACTCACGACGGCAGCGCAGCGGCAACCGTGCCGAACGTGTTCGGCCTGAATCTGCAATCGGTCAACGTCGCCCAGAAAATCTACGGCTATCGCGACGCCAACGGCGAGCTCACGCCAGGTCTCGACGGCGCGATCGCGCATGTCGATGCACAGTTGCGCAGCTTCCTGAGTGAACTCGACAGACAGCACCTGCGCGACGACACGCTCGTGATCGTGACTGCCAAGCACGGCAACGGGCCGATCGATCGAGCACGCCTCGACAAGATCGACGAGGCGCGCCTCGCTGGCGTGATCGACCAGGCAGCGCCCGGCGCGCTCGCGCAACTGACCACGGACCACGGCGCGCTCGTCTGGCTGCGCCACCCGTCCGCCGCGCAAAGCATCACCGCCGCGCTGCGTGCGCATGCGCGCGAACTGGGTATCGTCGACGTCATCAGCGGTGAGCGTCTCGCGCTGCGGTTCCCCGCGCCCGCCGCCGATAGCCGCACGCCGGACATCGTGATCGTGTCGCGCAACGGCGTCATATTTACGCCGCCTCACGATGGTAAGCTCGCCGAACACGGGGGGTTCCACGACGACGACACCCATGTCGCGCTGCTCATATCGAGCCCACGGCTTGCACAAGCGGGCCGCAGCGTGACGTGGCCTGTATCGACGACCCAGGTCGCGCCATCGATACTCGCGGCGCTCGGCCTCCCGCCCGATGCACTACAGGCCGTCAAGCTCGAAGGCACACCGGTGCTGCCGGATACGCGCTGGACTGCGACGGGCTCGCTCGCCTATGACGACAAGAACGCCAACGCCGCAGCGCGGCCATCGACCCGCCAATGAGCCCCCGATGAGCAGTCCGTCCTCAAGCCGCTCCCGCGTTCTGGTCGTCGAAGACGACCCCGGCGCGGGGCTCGAAATCACCGCAGCGCTCGAAGACTACGGGTTCGACGCCGAATGCGTGCCCACCGGCTTTCATGGGCTGCTGCGCGCGACCAATGGCGATTTCGATGCCATCGTGCTGGATCGCATGCTGCCGGACCTCGACGGCCTGTCGATTCTCGCGACGTTGCGCAATATCGGCAAGGAAACGCCCGTGTTGATTCTGAGCGCGCTCGATGCGGTGGACGAACGCGTTCGGGGTTTGCGGGCGGGCGGCGACGACTATCTCGTCAAGCCATTTGACGGACTCGAGCTCACGGCGCGACTGAACGCGCTGCTGCGCCGCCGGTATGCGGCAACGAGCGGCACGCCCGCAGCGTCACTGCTACGGGTCGACGACCTCACGCTCGACACGCAAACGCGCATCGTGCGGCGCGGTGCACAGCTCGTCGAACTGAAGCCGCGCGAGTACAGCCTCCTCGAATACTTGATGCGTCACGCGGGCGAGGTGGTCACACGCGCGATGCTGCTCGAGTCAGTCTGGAACTATCACTTCAACACGCAGACGAACGTAATCGACATGCATATCAGCAACCTGCGCCGCAAGTTGAGCTTCAACGGGCGCCTCTCGGCGATGGTCGTTACGGTGCGCAACGCGGGCTACATCATCCATGCAACGGCTTAAGAGGCGCGGGCATGCGCGGATGAGGAGCGTCGGCTGGCTGCTGTTGGCGTTCGTCGGCTCGGCGATCATGCTCTTCGCGCTTCTCTACTGGCTCACGGGCAGCTATCTGCTGCACGAGGTCGACGAACGCCTGCGCGGCGAGTTTGCCGAGTTTCATGCGATCAGTCGCGACCAGGCGATCGCGACCATTGGCGCGCTCAGCCATCGGGACATTGCCAGCACGCGGCCCTATGGCGTGTTCGAGGCGAATGGCATACGGCTCGCGGGCAATGTCTCGATACTGCCGCCGCAGAAGGATCGCAAGCCATTCAACTATACGGAGACGATCCAGGACGGCAACCGCACCGTGACCACGCACTATCGCGGCATCATCATTCCGACCACGAGCGGGTTGCGCATCGTGGTCGGCCATTCGATCGACGAAGTGCTCAGCTTTGACCGCACCCTGCTCAAGACGCTGTGCGCCGGCGTGGCGCTGGCGAGCCTGCTCGCGCTCGCTTGCGGCGCGGCACTCAACCACCTCGCGAACCGCAGGATTGCGGCAATCGGCGAGACCGCCCGCGAAATCATGGCGGGCAAGCTGAACCGGCGGCTCCCGCAGCGCGGCACCAATGACGACCTCGACCACCTTGCCGCGATCGTCAACACGATGCTCGACGAGATCGAACGGCTAGTGGAGGAAGTGCGCGGCGTGTGTGCGGGCGTGGCGCACGATCTGCGCACGCCGATGACCTCCCTGCGTGCTGGACTCGAGCGATCACGCCGGCGCACGGGCACATCCGACGAGTACGCTCGCGCAATCGATGAGGCAATTGGCCAGTCGGACCTCGTGCTCAATCGCTTCAGCGCGCTGCTACGCATTGCGGAAGTCGAGTCCGGCAGCCGCCGCGCGAGTTTTCGAAGGGTCTCCCTCGACGCCGTGATGCGCGATGTCACCGAACTGTATGAGCCCCTTGCGGAGCATCGCGGCCTTTCGCTGACTCTGGATACGTCCATGCCAGTCGAAGTCAATGGGGACTTCGATCTCCTGTTCGGCGCAATCGAAAACCTTGTCGACAACGCGCTGAAGTTCACACCCGAAGGCGGTGCAGTCAAGCTGAGCGCGCGGATCGACGGCGGGCAACCCTTGCTCGTCGTAGCCGATACAGGGCACGGCATCGCACCTGCCGAGCGCGGTGCTGTGCTGCGGGCGTTCTATCGCGGACACACGTCCGGACGCTCAATCCCGGGCCATGGCCTTGGCCTGAGCCTCGTCGCCGCCATTGCGCGGGTTCATGACGCGGCCATCGAGATCCTGGACAACGAGCCCGGATGCAGGATGCAGTTGCGGTTTCCGAGGGCCGGGTAACCCGGTACCTTGTAGACCTTCGGGGATTCGCCATGGGGCGAAACATCCCGCAGAACGAGTGCTCCCGATGAAAGGGAGTCCCAGCGCGCTCCGGCATCCGCGCCCGGCATACGGTCTCGCGCTGCCAAGCCCGGTCGTTGGACGCGTGCTCGCTGGTATTGCGCATCCGCGGAGTAGTCCTGACAGAAGTCGGCCGCGTCTTGCGCTCCATTTGTTCGGCGCTCGCCGCTCTTCGATCGCTTTTCTCACAAGTCCCGACCCGCCACTGCCCCGTATCGAACCGCATCAGCCAGTCGACTCGACATTCGTTATAACATCGTAGACCGTGTTTTAACCGGTACCCTCTGGAGGCAGCATGCGACCCGACAGAATCATGTTTATCCGGCACGCGGATAAGCCCGCCGCAAATGAAGGTATGGGAATCGAAGCGGACGGCAAGCCTGACGCGGAGAGCCTTTGCGTTCGCGGTTGGCAGCGTGCTGGCGCTCTGGCACGATTCTTTTGCCCAATCGAGAAAGCGCATGCGGCGCAACTCAAACCAGCCACCGTATTCGCTGCGGGTGCAGGTCCTTCGAGCAAGAGCAAGCGGTCGATGCAAACTGTGGCGCCCCTTGTTTCGCTGCTGCGTGAGACGTCGCAGGTCGACTACGTCACGACTTATCTGAAAGACGACGGTCGAGCGCTAATGGCAGACGTACTCACTCGCGCGGGCGTCGTGTTGATTGCGTGGGAGCACAAAGTGCTGCCGTCGCTCATCAGGCACATGCCGCGCGCGCCCATCGTCCCTGCAACGTGGCCCGATGACCGTTTCGACGTCGTATGGATATTCGATCGCACCGGGGACAACTGGTCATTTTCGCAGCTCCCTCAATTGCTACTTGCGGGCGACTCGACCGCGCCGATTCGCTAGGCATTACTTTTTGGTTTCGGTCCGTTCTCGCACTACCTCAGATTGGTTTCATCCGATATTAAGAATCGGAGCATGCCGCAGCTTCAGATCGCGCAAAACTACAAGTGATATGACGGAAAGAGACCGTCATTCATAAGTTTATTGCCGTTTTTTCCTGACTTCGGCGAAGAAAGTGGGTGCCCAATGTCTGCCCAAAAAATGGAGAAGCGGCATGGATGTTATCGTGATTGTGTAGCGGCTCATGCCACAAACCTGCCGTCCCTGAACATCGTCCCGATGCGATCCGGCAGTTCGCGTCACCACAGGAGGGCCCTTGAACGTGCCAACTTCGCAGATCCCATCCGCGCAACAACAAGCACTCGCGGTCGAACCGCAAGCGATCGATGCGCCCTGCTCGGCCGCCGCCGCTTTCCTCGTACTCGTGGTCAAGGACGACAACGCGTCGATCGCTCTCGCTCGATCCGTCATCGCCAGCACCGACGATCTTGTCAAAGACGTCCGGATTCGAGCCAACGGTGGCCTCTTTAGCTGCAACGTAGGGATCTCACATCGCGCCTGGGGGCCACTCACCGGGAAGCCGCTGCCGAAGGAGCTCAGACCGTTCCAGGAAGTACGGGGCGCGACTCACACCGCCGTCGCAACCGCGGGCGATCTGCTTTATCACGTACGCGCGGAATCGACGGACGTCATCGTCGAATTCGAAAGAATTCTCCTCGAAGCCTTCGGCACCGCAGTCGAAGTCATTGACGACGTGGCGGGATTCCGTTATTTCGACGGACGCGATCTGCTGGAATTCGTCGATGGCACCGCGAACCCCGATGGTCTCGATCTGCCCGACGCAACAATAGTCGCGGAGGAAGACCCGGAATATGCCGGCGGCAGTTATGTCGTGATCCAGAAGTATCTGCACGACATGGCTGCCTGGCGAGCACAAAGCGTGGAGATGCAAGAAGCCATCATAGGTCGAAAAAAATTCGATAATGTCGAGCTGGCGGACGCGACGACGGGCCAGAAATCGCACAAGACGCTCTGCACCATTGAAGATGCAGACGGAGAACACGATATTCTCCGCGACAACATGCCGTTCGCCGCGCCGGGGCGTAACGAGTACGGCACCTATTTCATTGGCTATTCACGCCATCTGTGGGTGATAGAAAAAATGCTCGAGCGAATGTTTATCGGTGATCCGCCACCGCTCCACGACCGGATTCTGGACTTCTCAAAGGCCGTAACGGGGGTGACGTTCTTTGCGCCGGCGCGACAATTTTTAAGCAGCATCGCAGGGTGATCGCGGCTACTTCCCGTCGCGTGGCGGAGTAAGTGAAAAGCGGGCGAAGTCAGCGGCCGGCATCGCGCTCGCTTTCCTCCTGTACCGTTAGGATTGCCTCGGGCAGTACCTTCAGTCGCTCGATGGGAATAGGTTTGCCGCTTCTATCGGAATACCCATAGGTGCCTTCGGCGATCTTTTCAAGCGCACGCTGGATGTCGGCGATCCTGCGGTCGTTCACGCTGCGCAGCGCCTGATTGGCGATATCCTGCTCCATCTTCTGGGCATCGTCCTCGAACTCCCTCGCCTCGTCGCCGGACGCCTCCTCCTGATTGCGCTCGGCCGAAATCGTCCCTTCTTCACCGCCGAGCACCTCGCGTTGCATCGCCAGCAAGCGCTGACGCTGATTCTCGATGAACGCTTCGCTCAATATCTGGCCAGTCATAGCGATTCTCCCGAAGACCCATCAATGACACTGCGAGCTAGTGAACCAAACCCTTGAATATTGTCGTCAAACTTGCGGCCATCATTTCGACTGCGATGGCTGCCAGTATCATACCCATCAGACGTCTGGCGATTGCCGTCACCTTGGCAGACAGAAAGCGCCCGAGATACGGCGCGGAAAACAACGCAACGGCCAGCAATGCGAGGAACACGACCAGCCCAATGGCGAGACTCCCAATCTCTCCGTTGGCGGCTGCGGCGTGCCCGAACGCGACCAGCGTGGCGATCGTGCCGGGGCCGACAAGAAGAGGCGTCGTCAGCGGGAAGATCGCCACGTCCTGATCATAGCCGCTCTCCCCCACTTCGCGTTGCTGCGGCGTGTGCTGCGCGCTGGGCGAGCCGTGTACCATGTCCAGCGCGATCAGCAATACAAGCAAGCCTCCCGCGAGACGGAAATCGTCGATGCTGACCCCAAACACGTTGAGGATCGTCTCGCCCAGCGTGACGGAGATGGCACAGCCAATTGTCACGCCGATAAAGGTTGTGGCCGCAACGGCCCGCTTCTTCCCGTCCGCCATCCCTTCGGTTAGCGAAAGAAAAACCGGGATGTTCGCGACGGGATTCATGATCGCAAAGAGCGAGGAGAAGACCTTCATCGAAAACGTGAAGTCGATGGCCATGAGTAACCTCGTGATCGCAGTCCACCCTACGATTCCAACGCGTACCGTTCGACGAACGCAGCAGACGCTTCAATCCAGCCCGGGCCGCCCGCCTTCGCGACAGGCTTGTGTGCGCCCCTTCGAGCATATCACCACGAATCGGCCACCGACGGCTTCGATGAGAGTCGGCCCACAGGCTCGCCATCGAGCTTGAAAATGGCAACGCATGTACACAGTACCTGTGCCTGCTGCGCCATGGTCTGTGCCGCGGCAGCAAGTCCCGAAATAAAATCTCCCTCATCTCTTCCGATACTTGGCATCACGTGTAAGTCCGGTGTTCGCGGGCCTGCTGGACCAATCCGTCTTGCTTGCTCGCGCGTGCCGGTGCCATAATCAGTTTCCTGACGACCAGCGGGAGTCAATCGTGGCGCTTGAGCGAAAGAGCCGAAGGCACCGTTTTCTGCACGATCTGAAGTGGATGGCCATTCTCTGGTGCGTCGGATTCGGCGCGACCGTTCTACTCACGCTACCGTTTCATTTTCTCGTTATGGCCATGATGAAGAAGTAGGAATACGCAGAGGGTTATTTCACAGGAATCCACTGCGCGCCGCGCCGCATCAGATCGACAAATAACATTCAAGTTGCGTGGTGCATGCCGTTGACCAAACGTTGACGGCACATCACGGCCCGGTACAAATGTACGACCGCGCGAACTCGTCCGATATTATGACTTTGGTTGCTGGCTTACCTGAGCAGCACGCTTTCCCTATCGCGCGCAAGACGCTGCGAGTTTGCCGACCGTGATGACCGCCTGCTCGATCTCCGGCGACCACGGCGTGCTGTAATTGAGCCGGATATAGTTGCGATAGTTGTCCGAGACGGAAAACATATGGCCCGGTCCGATCGTGATTCCCCGCGCCAGAGCGAGCTGGTAGAGCTTCATCGAATCCACCTTCGCCGGCAATTCGATCCATAACACGTATCCACCCGTCGGACTCGACGTGCGCGTGCCCGCCGGAAAAAAGCGCGCGACCATCGACTTCATCAGATTGGCCTGTTGCGCGTAGTTTTTGCGGATGCGCCTCAAGTGATGCTCGTAACCATCCCGTTCGAGATATTCGGCGATCGCGAGCTGAGGAATCACCGAAGTCGTCAGCGTATTGAGAAACTTCAGCTTTTCGACTTCGTCGCGATAACGGCCGGGTAAAGCCCAGCCGATGCGATACGCCGCTGTCAGACTCTTCGAAAATGAACCGCAGTGAAGCACCATGTTCTTTTTGTCATACGACTTGAGCGTGGTGGGATGCGAATCGCCGAAATACAGTTCGTTGTACACACCATTTTCGATCACCGGTATCCCCGCCTTCGCAAGCAGGGCGACAAGTTCGCGCTTGCGCTCGTCAGGCATCTGAAACCCGAGCGGATTCTGGAAATTCGGCATTACCATGCAGGCGGCAATCGGCCCTGATTCAATGATCTTCTCCAGCGCCTCTATTTCGATGCCGTACTCGGGGTGCGTTGCCACCTCGATCGCCTTCATGCCCGAGCGCTCGATGGCGTGAAGCATGGCGTAGAACGTGGGCGATTCCACGGCGATCACGTCGCCCGGTTTGGCGACCGCCTGCAGACACAGATTGATGGCCTCCGTCGCCCCCACCGTCACGATGATCTCGTTGGGGTCCACGGCCATGCCGTTTTCGAGGTACCGCCGGGCAATTTGCCGGACCAGTTCCGGTGTGCCCGGCGGCAGCGCGTTGGTCACGCCCCATAGTGACTTCCTGCGTCCCGCGGCCGACGCGTAGCGGTTGAGCTTTTCATAGGGAAAAAGCTGCGGGTCCGGATACGGCGAACCGAGCGGCACAGCGTCGTCGGCGCCGATGGAGCGCAGCGTGGACAGCACGAGGCGGCTCACATCGACCGTCGCCGACACCGCAATCGGCCGGCTCGTGCGCAATTCGTCCGAATGCGTGCGTCCTTCGCCCACTCGCGTGCTCACAAAGTACCCGGACTGCGGGCGGCTCTCGAGCACGCCGCGGCTTTCCAGCAGCAGATAGGCGCGTATCACGGTGGTAATGCTGATGCGGTGCTGCTGGCTCGCCTGGCGAACCGACGGCACTCGGTCGCCGGGGCGGTAGACGCCCTTGCGAATCAGCGTCTCGATATCGTCCGCGAGTTTTTCATAGAGTTTCACTGTGGCCTCCCCGGCAATCCCTCACAGCACAGTTCATACAGTGTACTGCGGCGGACGAAACTGTACTCCATGTTCCAGGTGGATTCTGTGTGTCATGCAAGCCCCTCTTAACTTCTACGCTTGCGCCTATCCAGATACCGCGCACACCTTCATGGGCACATCGGGCCGCGCAAGCAACGAAGCTGCGTTCCTCTATCAGTTGTTCGTACGCATGTACGGCACCAACAATTTCCCCGGCTGCTCGAACATGCGCCATGAGGCCACGAGCCGCGGCCTGCCGACAACGGTCGGCATCGGCGATCGTCGCCGTATTCACGCCCGTGGCCGCCGCCTCGGACAGCACCACGCTTACGTCTATGCTGATCGGCATTGGTATCGTGTTTCCGGTCATGATCGGGTACAACCTCTATCTGTTCCGAGGCAAGGTGGTACCGGTCAAGCACTAACGCCTGCGCTCCCGATAGCTAATATCGGTTAGGCGGCAGTTCACGACAACGCGCTGCATCCCTAGAATGGGGTGGAGAATTTTAGCTCCACCTCATTTTTGTTTGGACGATGGTCATGTGACGGTGTCTGTCCAGCAATGGAGATCGAGATATTCGAATATACACAACGATAAAATAAAAAGTCGAAGTTAATAAGTTAATTCTTGTTCCGAATTCGGGATTGCCTAGAATCAAGCGTGGCACGCCGGATATCATCCGCGGACTTGTGCGGTCCCGGTATGGCATTGTCCCGGCTTTTCGCAGCGTGCGTAGAAAACCCAATGGAGTTTCCCATGACGAAACTACGTGATGTGCCCGGCGTCCATCCCTACACCGGCCCCGCCGGCGGCTGGGGCGCGCTCAAAGCAACCGCGCAGGCGATTCACGATCAAATGGAAAGCATCGAGGCGCCCATTACGCTGATGCGGACCAATCAACCCGATGGTTTCGATTGCCCCGGCTGTGCGTGGCCCGACAAGGAACACCGGTCCACGTTCCAGTTCTGCGAGAACGGTGCAAAGGCGGTGACCTGGGAAGCCACCACGAAGCGGGTGACGCCGGAATTCTTCGCTGAGAACACAGTCAGCTCGCTGCTGCAGAAAACGGACTATGAGCTCGAAGACATGGGGCGGCTCACACATCCTCTTGTATACGACCGCGCCACCGACAAGTTTCAGCCCGTCGACTGGGAAGACGCATTCGCGCGCATCGGTGAGATCCTGCGCTCGCTTACGCCGGACCAGGTCGAGTTCTATACGTCCGGACGCGCATCCAACGAGGCGGCGTTTCTGTATCAACTATTCGCACGCGAGTACGGAACGAACAATTTCCCCGATTGCTCGAACATGTGCCACGAGCCGACCAGCGTTGGTCTGCCGCAATCGATCGGGATCGGCAAAGGCACTGTCTCGCTCGAAGATTTCGACTCGACCGAACTCATTCTTTCCATCGGTCACAACCCGGGCACGAACCATCCGCGCATGATGGGTACGCTGCACGAAGCCGCGCGGCGAAACGTGCCGATCATCGTCTTCAATCCGCTGCGCGAGCGCGCGCTCGAACGCTTTGCCGATCCGCAAAGCATGATTGAAATGGCGACGTTCGGCTCGACCCGCATCGCGTCGACCTACTTTCAGCTGGACGCCGGCGGCGACGCGGCCGCGCTCAAGGGCGTCATGAAAGCGCTGCTGCAGATGGAGTCGGAGCAAGGCGACATACTCGACAAGGCGTTCATCGCTCAGCACACCGAAGGCTTCGACGCCTTCGCGGCGGACCTCGAAGCCACTTCGTGGGAAGACATCGAGAAAGCCAGTGGCCTTACGCGGCCCGACCTCGAACATGTGGCGATCGCCTACGCCAAATCGAACGCGACGATCGTCACGTATGGCATGGGCGTCACGCAGCACAATAAAGGCACCGCCAACGTGCGCTTGATCGCCGATCTGCTGTTGCTGCGCGGCAATTTCGGCAAGCCCGGCGTCGGCATCTGTCCGCTGCGCGGCCACTCGAATGTGCAAGGCAACCGCACGGTGGGCATCACCGAAAAGCCGTCGAAAGCGTTTCTCGGGCTGATCGAGAAGGCCTGCGGATTCACGCCGCCCGAAGCGCACGGTCATGACGCGGTGCAAGCCATGCAAGCCATGATCGACGGCAAGGCCAAGGCGCTACTCTGCCTGGGAGGCAATTTCGCCGTTGCGCTACCGGACTCCGAACAGTCGTTTCCCGCGATGGCTGCACTCGACCTGGGCGTGCACATCGGCACGAAGCTCAATCGAACCCATCTGCTCGTTTCGAAGGAAACCTATCTATTCCCGTGCCTCGGCCGCACGGAACTCGACATGCAGGGTACCGGGCGTCAATCCATCACGGTGGAAGATTCGATGTCCATGGTTCATGCATCGGCCGGCAAGCTCACGCCCGCTTCCGAACAGTTGCGCTCCGAACCCGCGATTGTTGCCGGCATGGCGCGCGCCACGCTGCCCGCCACCAAAGTGGCGTGGATGGACCTGATCGCCGACTATGACAAGATTCGCGATCTGATCGAACAGACCGTACCCGGCTTCGAGGACTTCAACCGGCGCATTCGCGTACCGGGCGGATTCCGCCTGCCGCTTCCGCCAACCGAACGGCAGTGGCACACGCCATCGGGCAAGGCCGAGTTCTCCGTCTATGGCGGCGTGAAGGAAGACGCCGACGTGCTGGGTGCGGAAAACGTGCTGCGGCTCATCACGATCCGCAGTCATGACCAGTACAACACGACGATCTACGCAATGGACGACCGCTACCGCGGCGTGTTTGGACGGCGCGACGTGCTCTTCATGAACGCGGACGACATGGCCGCGTACGGCATCGAACACGGCGATCTTGTCGACATCGAAACGGTCACCTCGGGCCGCAAGCTGCGGCTCAAGAACATCACAGCCATTGTGTACAGCATCGCACGCGGTTCCGTGGCGGCCTATTACCCGGAAGCCAACGTGCTTGTCCCACTGGACTATATCGACAAGGAAAGCGGAACGCCTTCGTACAAATCGGTGCCCGTGCATGTCGTGCGCGCGGCGGGAAACTAGTCTCATGGTATTCCGGTAGTCCGGCCGGGTGCCCGGCTTCCCGCGGCCGGCCTGTCCTTGGCAGGCAAATGCAGTCGTCACCAGGAGCTCAGAAGAATCATGGACATCTTCGACGCATTTCATCTCGCCAGGCTGCAGTTCGCATTCACCGTCTCGTTTCACATCGTATTTCCGGCGATCAGCATAGGCATGGCAAGCTTTCTCGCCGTGCTCGAATGGCGCCTCCTGCTCACGGGCGATGCGGCCTATAAGGACATGTACCGCTTCTGGTCGAAGATTTTCGCGGTGGGGTTCGGCATGGGCGTGGTCTCGGGCGTCGTGATGGCTTACGAGTTCGGGACGAACTGGAGTGGGTTCTCGACGATTGCGGGCAATATCACGGGTCCACTGCTCACCTATGAAGTCCTGACCGCATTCTTTCTCGAGGCGGGTTTTCTCGGCGTCATGCTGTTCGGCTGGAATCGCGTGAGTCCGAAAGCGCATTTCTTCGCCACGCTCATGGTCGCGATCGGCACGCTCATTTCGACATTCTGGATTCTCTCGTCAAACAGCTTCATGCAAACACCGCAAGGCTACGCGATTCAGAATGGCCGCATCGTGCCGGTGGACTGGTGGAAGGTGATCTTCAATCCTTCGTTCCCGTTCCGTCTGGCGCATATGACCATCGCAGCCTTTATCGTTGCCGGCTTTATCGTGGCCGCCTGCGGCGCGTGGCATTTGCTTCAGGGGCGGCGCGACGTGCCGGTGAAGCGCAGTTTCTCGATGGCGCTGTGGATATTGCTCTTTCTCGCGCCGATTCAGATTCTGGTCGGCGACGCGCACGGCCTCAATACCCGGGAGCATCAGCCGGCGAAGATCGCCGCAATTGAAGGGCTCTGGGAAACCGAGCGCGGCGGCACCGCGCTCAATTTAATCGGCTTTCCCGACATGAACGCGGAAGTGACGCGTTACGCGATCCGCATCCCGCATCTCGGCAGCCTGATTCTCACCCACAGCTGGAACGGCGAAATTCGCGGACTCAAGGAGTTTCCGCCGGAGGATCGCCCGTTTTCGCCAATTATCTTCTGGACGTTCCGCATCATGGCCGGACTCGGCATGCTGATGTTGCTCACCGCCGTGGTCGCACTTTTGCTTCGTCGCGGCGGCCGCCTTTATGAAGCGCGCTGGTTCCAGTGGTTCGTATTGTGCATGGGCCCATCCGGCATTCTGGCACTACTGGCGGGCTGGATTACGACTGAAGTGGGCAGGCAGCCGTGGACCGTGTACGGCATCGTGCGTACCGTCGACTCCATGTCGCCCATTGGCGCGCAGCAGGCGGGTGTTTCGCTGCTGATCTTCGTGATTGTCTATTTTCTTGTGTTCGGAACGGGCGTCTATTACATGCTCAAGATGATGAAAAAAGGTCCGGCCACCGGAGTGGAAAGCATCGAATCGCTCAAGTATCCGGGACTGCACAATCGCGCACTCGACGCTGTGGTGGGGGAATGAGGCCATGCAAATCGATCTTCCTGTGATCTGGGCAATCATCATCGGACTCGGCGTTTTCATCTACGTGATGCTCGACGGCTTCGATCTGGGCATCGGGCTGCTGTTTCCGTTCTTCGAAGGGAAAGCCGAACGCGAGGTGATGCTCAATACCGTCGCGCCGGTATGGGATGGCAACGAAACGTTCCTCGTGCTCGGTGGCGCCGGCCTCTACGGCGCGTTCCCGATCGCCTATTCAACGCTGCTGCCCGCCAACTACATGCCGCTGATTCTTATGGTGGTCGGCCTGATTTTCCGTGGCGCGGCGTTCGAGTTGCGCGCAAAAGCCACGCGCACGCAACATGCATGGGATCTCGCGTTCATCGGCGGTTCGGCGCTCGCGGCAATGTGCCAAGGTATCACGCTCGGATCGCTGTTGCAGGGGATCAAGATCGTCGACGACAAGTTCGCGGGCGACCCGTTCGACTGGTTCTCGCCGTTTAGCGTTTTCTGCGGTTTCGGCGTGTTGCTCACGTATGCGACGCTCGGCTGCGGCTGGCTGATCCTGAAGACCGACGGCGAACTTCAGCGCAAGATGCGCGTGGTGATGCGCCCGCTGCTCGCGGTTCTGCTCCTCGCGATTGCCATCGTCAGCCTCTGGACGGTGCTAGGCCTGCCCGCCGTGAGACAGCGATGGTTTTTCAGCGGCAATCTCGGCTGGTTCCTGCCGGTGCCGATCCTGGTTGTGCTGTGCGTCGTGGGCATCTACCGCGCGCTTAACCAGAGCCACGAGTCGACCCCCTTCCTGCTCTCCCTGGCAATCTGCTTCCTCGGTTATACCGGCATTATTATCAGCATCTGGCCGTACATCATTCCGCCCTCGCTCACGATCTGGGACGCGTCGTCGAGCCACTCGAGCCAACTGTTCGCCCTCGTCGGCACAATCATCGTGCTGCCGATCATTCTCGTCTACAACGCGATGCAATATCGCGTTTTCCGCGGCAAGGTGCGTGAAGGAGACCACGGCTATCACTGAAGCACATGATTCCTCGCGGCGCGCGCAAGCTCCGAATAACTACGGCGCGCGCCAGCGAGGAAACCTGAATGGATCACGCATGCCTTAAGGCCAGGCGAACGTATTTCCTTATTCCAGATAATAAAAGTCCATCATGATCGTCCGGCCCCGAGAAAACTGGTTCCGGTTGCTGTTCGTCTGGAACGGCTCGGTTCTGTCATCCATCATCCCACAACTGTGCTTCATGGCGGTGGTGAGTACACTGGCGGTCTTCACGCACGGGCGCGTATTTGGAGAAAAGATCCCGCTCAACACCGCGCCCTTCACCCTGTTCGGCGTCGCACTGGCTATCTTCCTCGCGTTTCGAAACAATGCGAGTTATGAGCGCTTCAACGAAGCGCGGCATCTCTGGGGTGTTTTTCTGATCGCGTCACGCACGCTCACTTCGCAGATGCTTTGTTACATTCCGGAGCGCGCAGACACCTTGCGCATCGCCCAGCTGATTGTCGGATTCATTTACGCCCTCAAGCACGAACTGCGCGGCACCGATCCCACGGTGGATTTTCAGCGGCTCCTCGGCCGCGAGCAGGCCGAGATCGTAGGCGGCCAGATCTATCAACCGATGTACATTCTCAACGAAATACGGCGCGAGCTCTCGCTCCCGAAGCATCGCCTTCACACGCCCGACACGAAGTTGTGGATGCTCGACGCACAGATCGACGAACTGGGCAAGGCATTGGGCGGCTGCGAGCGTATCGCCGCAACGCCGATTCCGTTTGCTTATAACGTGTTGTTGCATCGAACCGTCTATGCCTACTGTGTTTTACTGCCGTTCGGGCTCGTGGATTCCACGGAATTTTTTACGCCGCTGCTGTGCGTTTTCATTGCCTATACGCTGATAGCGCTCGAAGCGATTGCCAGTGAAGTCGCCGATCCGTTCAGCGTCGCGCCCAATGCGCTCGCACTCGACGCGATGTCGCGCAATATTGAACGCTCCGTTTTGGAGCTATGTGGATGTCCCGTTCCCGAGCCGGTTTCTCCCGTTCGCCCCTATCAGCTTACCTGAGTGGACACGCAAGCCCATTTGAGCCGATCTCCCTGAAACTGTACGGGTTCGATCATGCGTGGTGGAAAAGAGCCCTGACGGAAAGCTGTCCGTTCTTGAGCGGCAAACGCGGTCCTTCTGGGGCACGACGATCGGCGCGGTGACGGGGGCGCTCATCGGCCTGCTCGGTGGGCCGGTCGGCTCGATTATTGGCTTTGCTATGGGGGCGAGCGCCGGGTTGACGGGCCATGCGCTACGTGCGCTGCTTGACGATGAACCGCCGTATCGCGCTGCAGAAGGAAGTCTTTCACCCTTGCATCGAGATCGGGTTCGCTGAAAATCAGGAATCCAAATTCATTTTCCACGTGGCACGCGATTGACGTAAGTGCCGACGCGAGCGGCAGAAAGCGCAACGCGAGCGCGTCCGCAGCCGTGGCACTGTGCAGGCAGCTTGCGCCAGCGCTCCCGGCACTGGGCGATCCAGTTTCCATAACAGTTCAGGGCTGGCCAGTGCTCCAACTGTTATCTACGCTCTTCACCCGGCGCTCGTGCATCCAAACTGTACTCTACTCAGTGAGTGCGATTTGTGCGTTCCGCGCATGAGTCCCCCCTCTTACTCTTGTTCCATCGCCACGTCGCCTCTTCTGGATGCGACGCAAGAATTGGAGCTAAAGAAATGAGAGGAATCGTATGTCAACGCCACTTACGGAAGGACGCACCGCGAATATCCCCGGCCACGGCAGGGAACGCAATGTGAATCTGCTGGAGGCTATGCGGATTTACGTCAGAGTCGTGGAAAGAGGCAGCATCTCGGGCGCAGCAAGAGATCTGGACATCGGCCAGCCGGCCGTCAGCGAGCGCATCGAGCGGCTCGAAAAGTACCTTGGATGCCGCCTACTGCTGCGCAACGCGCGCGCCTTCAAGTGCACACCTGAGGGAACCATCTTCCATGAACGCAGCAAGGCTGTTCTAGGCGCTGTGGAGCAAGCCGTGGCCGAAGTCTCGAACGACGAACAGGCAATGAAGGGCGCGATCCGTATTGCAGCGCCGCATTGCTTCGGCGAAACCCTTCTGCCGGAGGGCGTCAAGCGTATCCGTGAAAGCTATCCGCGCATCGACATCGAGCTCGTGCTCAACGACAAGGTCACCGATCTTGTCACCGAGGGCGTCGATATCTCGTTTCGTCTCGGACAGCTGGGCGACGGTGCGTACATCGCGTGGCCGCTTGGGGACATCGAACGCGTGCTCGTTGCTTCGCCGGATTATCTGAGCCGCAGCGACGCGATCGACGACCTGGCGGATGTCTCGCAACACAATCTGATCCGTGTGAAGGGTGCTTTCGATGCGGACCTGCTACCCATCTGCCGGGACGGCTCGCTCATAGATTCCGTGCCGGTTCAGACGATCATCAAGACGACGCATTGGCGTCCGATGTATGAACTGGTCTTGGCTGGACTCGGGCTCGGTGTGCTCGAAGCGCCGGCCGTGAAGGACGCCCTCGCGACCGGCGAACTGGTGCGGGTGCTTCCCCAATATGAAGTGCCCGCGCTTGCCCTGAACCTGCTTATCCAGCCGCAGCGTCCAATTGCCCTGCGGGTCCGCAAAGTCGTCGACACGCTCAGAAGCTACATCTCGGAGGCGTTGAACCAATAGTTAATATCGGAATAATGTTCAATGACGCGAGCATCCCGATTGACTATCTTGAAGAGTCCCGGATGATGATCACAGGAGAGGCCATGACTCAGAAACTGATCGTGGCAACGTTTGGCAATCTGGATGTCGCTCAAAGAGCTTCGCGCGATCTGCACAATTTCGAAAAGGACGATGACTTCAAATTTGAAAGCGGCGTGATGGTCGAAAAGACTGCGGACGGCAAGCTGCACGTGCTGACGCAATACAGCGAGCCGCACTGGGGCGTCGTGATCGGCGCAGTAAGCGGTGCGCTGATCGGTCTGTTGGGTGGGCCGCCCGGCGCAATCGCGGGCGCTGTCGCAGGCGCGGGTGCCGGGCTCGCGGGTCGGGCGCTGGAGCACGTTCTGGACAAGAAACTAACGGGCGCGATTGAACTCGAACTCCGTCCGGGGACCTTCGCGCTCATTCTCGAAACCAGGAATCCGCCTGACAATGAAGTGGAGGACGTCGTGCGCGGTTATGGCGGCAAAATCTTCACACAATCTCTATCGTGGTAAGGCGTTGCGTTGCAGCCTGATTCGCACGCGGCACAGCTTCACCATCCCGGGAAAGGGTCGACCGATATGAGTCGCCAACGCCGGACCAGCTTCGGGTCATCGTAGACGAGTGCAAGGTCGCAATCGATCACTACGCCAACAATGTCGACGACAGTTGATGCGTCGCGGTACGGCCACGGTGCATGGCGTGGTTCGACTGCGCTAGCGGGCCCTCAATGCGCATCGAGATCGCGGACGATCTGCTGCGCTTCCTGCGAGGTTTCGAGTCTGAAGAACCAGCGCTCCGCGTGCTCGCGAACGGCGACCCACGAGCGATCCTGGCGGTCGTTCTTTATACGGTCGATGAATTTGCAGCCTCGCTCGAGGCCATCCCGATTGGCCTCCGTCTCCGTCAACCATTCCGGCTGGACGGTGTCAGGGCTGCAAACAAACAACCGGCCGTCGCGACGAATCTCCACGTGCGCGATCCAGCCGCCGCGCTCGTTGTTGCGGGATCGTGTCGTTATCACAAACCCGTTGTACGTCACATTCCCGGTTGGCACCATCCGGGGTCTCCGTGATTACGCAGGCTGCTGGTCGTCAATCCGCCGGCGCGGCCGGCCGTCCGGTCGTCGAGGTTCTCATCTCCTGCACTGCGCGATGAATTGCTTCCGTTAGCGTATTGTTAACTTCAATGAGGCTGCGCATTTCGTCCTGCAGTTTCAGGAGTGCCTCGGCGTCCTTGTAGGTTTGCAATGCCTGCTTGTCGGATGCCGCTGCTGCCACCTTCTGGCCGACCATGATTACCGAAAGCAGTACGAGCTGCAAAAAGGTCTGGGCGATCCACGCAACGAGCGCTGAAATGCCGCTTTGGATTGCCGAGGGTAAGCTCACAAGTGCAATCGCCGCAAAGACATAAGCGCACCACATTGTCCCCACCACATTGGTAATGGCGACCGCAATCTTGCCGTTCAGCCCCACATGTTCGTGCGTAGTCAGGTGCGGCCCGGCTTTTTTGGGCGCATCCACACGCGCGCTCGCCTCGTTATCGAATTTCATCACTGAACTCCGTTGGAAAGCGCTACCGGACCGGCGGCAGCTGACGAAACCAAAAATCAAGACCCCGTGATCAGGTCGGGACCGAACACAGGATTGAGCGGCGCTCTCTTCGCTCCGACGCCACCGACGTATCCTCCGATAATGCCGTTCATGACGTTCCCCTCAGACACGCTGCGACGATCCACGCTTCCGAACTGCGCCGCCCGCATCACTCCCGGGCCGAACGGCGCCTCATGCATTTCGTGTGAGCAATGCAATGCATTTATCGCCACATTGGACAAATCGTACATCGAATTCACCACGCAAAATTGTCGGGTTCCTCTCCCGAACCCGATACCTGATATCGTGAATTGGCTCGGTCATGAATTCGCCGATATAAAGTATCGGATGGCGAGATGTTCACATCCGCTGAATCCGACAATAGAATTCAATCGTCAAATTGTCCCTTTTTGGTTTCGCCGCGATTTCCCCCAACCCCGGGCGCGGTCTTCCGGATAGTCCACGGTGTATTGAAAGGCGGCTTCTCGCCGTACTGAAACAGTGTGATTCAACGTATTGACTGCGTGGATATCACACATCGTTATTCAGGAGTCTCCCGATGAAGAGGCCAGGTACCGAGCCGCAAGCCGTGATGCGTTCCGTCGGCGCCTTCGCGAATTTTATTGCGGCGACGATCGACCTGCGCTTCGAGTTGGCCGCACACTTGCCCGACAACCGCGACGCCACCACCACGGTCGTGAACAGCGACCCCGGCTCTCGCAACTGGAACGCGCGCGCCATGATACACGCGGGGGCGACTACGAGCTCCATTTCGGCGAGGAGCTTTCCATCGGCTATCTTGGCCACACCGACACTACGGTCAGGCTGTATCTGCGTGAAACGTTCACTTTCTTGATGCCAACAAGCGAAGCGTCGGTGCCGGTTGCCCTTTCACAGGCAACGGACGGCGCCCGCTGACTTCTTCAGGTTAACCCCCAACGGTTAAAGGTGCTTCGATCATGGCTACACTCTGCGATATCTGCCACGCTCGCCCCGCTGTTGCGCGAGTCGTTGTGACCGAGAACGGCGAGCGAAAGTCGCTGTCGATCTGCGACTATCACTATCGACAGCTGATGCGCCACCAAAGCATGCTGAATCCGTTCGACTCTCTGCTCGGCGGGGGCGGCGATCTGTCCGGTCTGCTGAGCGGGTTCGGAGACGAGTCCGGACTGAGCGCGAGTGTGCCTCGAGAGTCCGTCGACGCAACCGATGCATTCAGTGAACAGACCATGGAGCTGCTCCAGCGCGCGGCGGAAAAGGCCCACGAGTTACACCGCACCGAGCTGGATACGGAGCATCTGCTTTACGTGCTCGCCGACACCGACGTGTGCGCGGCGCTACTGAAAGAGTTGAAGCTCTCTCCCCAGGACATCAAGAGCTATATCGACGAGCACGCAAAGCACGGGACCGCCAGCGACGACGAATCGCTCGAGAGAATGACCGTATCGCCGCGTCTGAAAAAGGCATTTCAGTTCGCATTCCAGGCCTCCCGCGATCTCGGACATTCCTATGTTGGCCCGGAGCATCTGCTGATCGGCCTTGCAGCCGTCCCGGAAAGCCTGGCGGGCACGCTGCTGAAGAAGTATGGCGTAACGGCTGAGGCGCTGCGCCAGAAGGTCGTAAAGGTCGTCGGCAAGGGCGCGGAAGACGGGCGTGTCGAAACACCCACCGGCACGCCGAACCTCGACAAGTTCGGCCGCGACCTTACCGCGCTCGCTCGCCAGGGCAAGCTCGACCCGGTACTCGGTCGCGCTCAGGAAATTGAAAGCACGATTGAAGTGCTAGCGCGCCGCAAAAAGAATAATCCTGTACTCATTGGCGAACCGGGCGTCGGCAAGACCGCGATTGTTGAAGGACTCGCACAACGCGTCGTGAATGGCGATGTGCCTGAAGTGCTGCGGGGCAAACGCCTCGTCGAGGTCAATATCAATTCGATGGTCGCCGGTGCGAAGTACCGCGGCGAATTCGAGGAGCGCGCCAAACAGTTGATCGACGAGGTGACGGCCAAGCAGGACGAACTGATTTTGTTCATCGACGAGCTGCATACCATCGTCGGTGCCGGACAGGGCGGCGGTGAAGGTGGCCTCGACATCGCGAACGTCTTGAAACCCGCGCTTGCGCGCGGCGAACTGAGCCTCATCGGTGCGACTACGCTCAACGAGTACCAGAAGTACATCGAGAAGGACGCGGCGCTGGAACGTCGATTTCAGCCGGTGCTCGTTCCAGAACCCAGCGTCGAGCAGACCATCGTGATCTTGCGCGGCCTGCGGGACAAGCTTGAAGCGCACCACCAGGTAACGTTCTCTGATGACGCATTCGTCGCTGCCGCGGAGTTTGCAGACCGCTATATCACCTCGCGCTTTCTCCCGGACAAGGCCATCGACCTGATCGATCAGGCCGCCGCGCGCGTGCGCATCGGCGCCACGTCCCGGCCGGCGGACATCCAGGAACTCGAAGCGGAAGTTGCCCAGCTCAAGCGCGAGCAGGACTACGCGTCGTCGCGCAAGCGCTTCGATGAGGCCAAGGCATTCGAGGAACGCATCAACGACAAGCAGAAACAGCTCGATGAGCAGATGGAATCATGGCAGCGTAAAACCGGCACAGAAACACTGGAAGTTACGGTAGCGTCCGTCGCAGAGGTCGTCTCGCGCCTTACCGGTATTCCTGTTGCCGAGCTCACGCAGGAGGAACGTCAAAAACTTCTGAAGATGGAAGACAAGTTGCGAGAGCGCGTGGTCGGTCAGGACGACGCGGTCGTGGCGGTGAGCGATGCCGTTCGCCTGTCACGCGCGGGCCTGGGTCAGGAGCACCGCCCCATTGCAACGTTCCTTTTTCTCGGGCCGACGGGGGTCGGCAAAACCGAGCTCGCAAAGGCGCTTGCGGAGAGCGTTTTTGGGGACGAGCAGGCAATTATCCGTATCGACATGAGCGAATATATGGAGCGCCATGCCGTCGCCCGGCTTATCGGCGCCCCGCCTGGATACGTGGGTTACGACGAAGGCGGACAGCTCACCGAGCGCGTGCGGCGGCGCCCGTATAGCGTAATCCTCCTCGACGAGATCGAGAAAGCGCACCCCGATGTCTACAACGTCCTTCTGCAGGTGTTCGACGACGGTCGTCTCACAGACGGCAAGGGCCGCGTGGTCGATTTCAGCAACACGATCATCATCGCGACGAGTAATTTGGGCGCCTCGATCATCATGGATAACCTCGAGCAGCCAGAGGCGCAGCGCAAGGGCGAAAAGGAGGTGCGCGGGGAGCTGATGAAGGTGCTCAAGGGCCACTTCCGTCCAGAGTTCCTCAACCGGATCGACGATATCATCGTGTTCCATTCCCTTTCAAAGGAGAATATTCGCGCGATCGTACAGATTCAGCTCGATCGCGTAGTTCGCACTGCAGCCGCACAGGACATCACGCTCAAGGTGAGCGAGTCGCTGGTGGACCACCTGGTCAATGTCGGCTATCAACCGGAATTCGGTGCGCGCGAACTGAAACGGCAAATCCGCCAGGAAGTGGAAACACGCCTTGCAAGGGAAATACTCGGCGACACGCTCAAATCCGGCGATAGCGTGGCAATTGACTACGACAAAGAAAGCGAAGAAGTGAAATTTAACAAGCTCGAGCCGGCGGCCACGTCTGAGCCGCAGATAGGCAATGGCGCTGAGTCTAAAGAAGACGCAGACAAGGCCGCACCTTCGACCGGAGCCGCCTCCGGCAAGGGGCGCAAAAAGCGTAGCGACAAAGAGTCGGGGCGGAACGCCAGCTAAATAGTCAGGAATGAAGTGGCGCCCGGTGGTTAAACCGTTAATTCTTTAACCTCCGGCGCCCATTCTCAAATTTTTCTACGGTATTGAACGACATCGGGCGATGGACAGACCCCAACGGGAACCATTCGTATTGGTGCTCCCCATTGTTTCGGCGAAGTGCTGCTGCCCTCCGCGCTGGTATTCGTGCACGAAGCCCATCCGCAACTGGACATTGACCTCGCGTTAAATGACAGGGTCGTCGAACTCTACACCGAAGGGATCGACATCTCGTTTCGCCAGGGTCCGGTGGGCGACGGTACATTCCATGCGTTCCGTCTGGGTCACGTGGAACGAACTCTTGTCGCCTCGCCGGATTATCTCGCCGGGCATCCGCCGATAGGGGAACCCTCCGACCTGACCGGGCACGCGTTCATCCGCATCAAGTCGATGTTCGGCACCGATCACCTACCGCTTGCCGACGAGTTCGCAAAGCGCGATAACGTCGCGATCCGTACCACCATTACGACGAACCACTGGAGGGCGATGTATCAGATGATCAGGAACGGGATGGGGATCGGAGTCGTCGAGACCTTTGCGTGTGTCGACGCGCTCGCCAGCGGAGAACTCGTGCCGCTATTGCCTCAGTATTGTGTCCCGCCCCAGGAACTGCATCTGCTGATTCGGGCGCAAAGACCGATTCCCACGCGCGTGCATACGGTCGCCGAGATCATGAAACAGTGCGTGCCCGATCTGCTCCGCACACTGACCGTGAACGACTGCCCTGAGCGCGAACCATACCGCGCCGGCTAGGCATGATCCATGCCGGGATACAGCGAGTTCGCTTTGGTGGTTCTCACTCGGGCTCCGGCAGATTCACCAGTACAGCCTTTCGGATATGCCCAATGGAAAGAGCTACCGAATTTCGGTCAAATGCGAAGGCGGAGGCGGAACAATTCCGCCGGGGTTTGTTTCGTGCCTGCTGGCCTACTGCGAGGAATGCCGTCTGCTCATACCCCGAGTTCCTGGAACGCATGCCCGTTCGCCTCCAGGTTCTTCAGCGTTTCAGCATCGAGCTCGCTTTGCCAGATGTGACCGGAAAACTGCCACTCTTTTGGGTCGGCAAGATCGGGCAAACCCATGCCTTTGCGCACATAAAGTCCCAGCGTCGGCTTGGCGAGATTGATATAGAAGTCGAACTCCTGCTGCTGTTGCGGTGCGGGGGTCGTTGCGGGTTGCTGCGGTTCCATGAGTCCTCCTCCTGGCGGTGTTGCGAGGACGCCGTGATGCGCATCCCTATTCTTTCCCGGCCTGGGTCAGCCATCGTTTTCACAAAGACGAGGATACATCTTTCGGGCGCAGCATACGCCGTTGGATGAGTAGCTTTCATGTCGATCGCAGGCTTTGCGGACCTCTTAAAGAATCGACGAGCAATGCATCGATACGATAAGATACGTATTCCTATCTAAACCGTAGGAATGTACCCTCGCGTCGCCCCGACGTTCCCCCCCGCGGTGCATAGCCGGGTACGATTTTCACCAGAGAAAACTTTGACACACGAGCCTCAGCAGAAGCTCCAGTCGCAAGCGCAACGCCACGCTCAAGCAGCGGCGGCCTCCCTCCCCGGAGCGAGGCCGCCGTACATCCGCTCGCACAGTCCAACGCTTGCACCGAGTTTCCTCGACAGTTCCGATGCGGCGCGCAGCATCACCGTCGCGATGTCCCCCGACGTACGCGCGGCGTCGAGCCGCGACGCCGGTCCGGAGAGCGTGAGCGCAGCCATGAACTTGTCGCCGGACCCGAAGATGGGTGCCGCGAATGCAGCCGTATGGAGATCGCGCGCCCCCGACGTGAAAAGCGGCAACTCAGGCGTCGTGTCGAATATCGCTTCGCCGAGCCCCCAGAATCTCAAGACCTGACCGATCGCCGTATCGTCGAGCGCGAACACGGTGCCGGGCAGCCGCGTTTCGCGCAGACCTTCGGATGGCTCCGCGCGGAACAGGCAAAGGCGCTGCGAGTGATCGATGACGTAGTACGACGCACTCTCCTTCGTCGACGTCGCGAGCGCATGAAGTGCCGGCTCGACCACCGACGAAAGATGGAACGACTGCTCATAGAGCTTGCCGAGATACAGCACGCGCGGCCCCAGCGAATACGAGCCGCTGTCCGAGCGGATCACGTAGTTCATGCGCTCTAGCGAATTCATCAGGCGATATACAGTCGTCTTATGCATGCCCGATGCTTGCGACAGCGCCGCGAGAGACAGCGACTCGGCACCCGGCCTGAAGATGTCGAGTAGCGAAAGCGCCTTCTCGACAGACTGCACCCCTTCGTTTCCCATCGTCCCCTCTCCAGTTTATGTTGCTCGATTGTACATCGTACAACATTCTGCCCTGATGTTTTACCATGTACAACTGTGTTGTACATTGCGGAGGGTAAACGAGGATGGCAGGTGCGCCCTACGCACCGTTATAGTGATTTCACCCTGTACAACAGTGTTGTACTACGTGCAACACAATCGAAGAGGTTGATTACCATGAGCGCATCTCCCAGCATCACGCGCGCCATCGTTCGCGACATCACGCGCGTCTCGCCCGAACTGGTCAAAGCCGCGTCGCAATTCCAGGCGGCCATTCTCGCCGACGTCGCGGGACGTCGTGGCACGCTGCATGGCCGCGTCAAGCCGGTCGCTCCCGGCATGAAGGTCGCGGGCCCCGCGGTCACAGTGGAGGTTCGTCAGGGCGACAACCTTGCCATTCACGCCGCGCTCGCCATCGCCAAGCCGGGCGACGTCATTGTCGTTGACGGCAAGGGCGACCTGTCGTGCGCGCTCATCGGCGAAATCATGACGACACAGGCCCACGAAAGCGGCCTCGGCGGCCTCGTCCTCGACGCCGCGGTGCGCGACTCTGCCGAACTGGCGAAGAACGGCTTTCCCGTGTTCGCCGCTGGCCTCAACCCGTGCGGCCCGACCAAAAGCGTGGCAGGCCGCGTCAATTTCCAGATTTCCGCGGGCGGCGCGACGATCAACCCCGGCGATCTCATCGTCGGCGATGCCGATGGCGTCGTCGTGATTCCGCGCGAGGACGTCGAGCGCATTCTCGTACTGGCGCAACAGAAGGTCGACGCGGAAACCGCGCGTATCGCCGCCATCCGCAAGCGCGAGGCGCTGCGCCCGGCGTGGCTCGACAAGGAACTGCGCGCAGCGGGCATGCTCGCCGAAGGCGAGGTCCTGTAATGAACGCTTCGACGCAAAAGCCGGCCCTTATCGTCACCGGCGCCGATCTCGCAGCGGAAGCGCTCGAGATGCTGGGCGACTTCGAGGTTGTATTCGCGGGCCGTCAACCGACAGAGGGCGACCTTGTTGCGCTCTGTGCCTTGCACAAGCCCGCTGCCATCATCGTCCGCTACGGGAAGATCAACGCGCGCGTCATGGACGCCTGCGGTGGCAACCTGCGGGTCATCTCCAAACACGGCAGCGGCATCGACGTCATCGACCAGACCGCAGCCGCTGAACGAGGGATCGCCGTGCGCGCCGCCGTTGGAGCCAACGCGGCGGCGGTTGCCGAACACACCTGGGCGCTCATTCTCGCCTGCGCGAACTCGGTGCCGCAGCTCGACGGGCGCATGCGTGCGGGCCATTGGGACAAGTCCACGCACAAGTCTCTCGAACTTGCTGGTCGCACCATCGGCCTCGTCGGGCTTGGCGCAATCGGGCGGCGTGTAGCGGCAGCCGCAACGGCATTCGACATGCGTGTGCTCGCGTTCGACCCGTACGCGAAGGAAGCTCCCGCCGGCGTTGCGCTCGTCAGCCTCGACGAACTCTTCTCCTCTTCCGACATCGTATCGCTGCACTGCCCGCTAACCGACGAGAACCGCAAGATGATCAATGCGCAAGCACTCGGCAAGTTCAAGGCGGGCGCGATTCTGGTCAACACGGCGCGTGGCGGCTTGATCGACGAAGCCGCGCTCGCCGAGGCGCTCTCGAGCGGCAAGCTGCTCGCGGCCGGCCTCGACAGTTTCGATGTCGAACCGATGCCCTCGCCCCATGTGTTCCAGGGCATCGCGAACGTCATTCTGTCGCCGCATATCGGCGGCGTCAGCGACGCAGCGTACGTGAACATGGGTAAGGGTGCGGCGGCGAATGTGATCGCCGTATTCGAAGAGCATTCGCGTAGCGCTTTGCAGTCCTGATCGAAAACGCAGGTTCGATATGTTCTATCTCAAGCAGCCGGAAGTCCGCCAGGCGGACGTGTTCACCCGCATGCCGGAGCACTTGCGCAAAGCAGGCGTGCAAACGGATTGGTCCAGAGCGAATCGCGGCGGGCAGCCGACCGACTCATTCCTTGAAGGTCCGGTCTGGAGCCCGTCCGGCCATCTCTATGTGACCGACATCCCGCACGGCCGTGTGTTCCGTATCTCCGCCGACGGCAAGTGGGAGCTCGTCGTCGAATACGACGGCGAGCCGAACGGCATGAAGCTCGTCGATGACGGCCACCTGCTCATCACAGATTACCGCAACGGCCTGATGCTGCTGGATATCGAAGGCGGCGAAGTCACGCCATATCTCGAGCGGCGCAACACGGAACGCTTTCGCGGCGTCAACGACCTCACGTTCGACTCGAAGGGCAACCTGTATTTCACAGACCAGGGCCAGACGGGCCTGCACGACCCGACCGGGCGCGTCTACCGGCTCACGCCCGAGGGCAGGCTGGACATGCTGCTCGGCAACTGCCCGAGCCCGAACGGACTCGTGCTTTCGCCCGACGAAAAGGTGCTCTACGTGGCGATGACCCGCGGCAACTGCGTATGGCGCGCGCCGCTTCAGGCCGATGGCTCGGTGAGCAAGGTCGGCCAGTTCTTCACGTCGTATGGCCCGAGCGGCCCGGATGGCCTGACCATCGATAGCGCGGGAAGGCTCTTCGTCGCCAATCCGGGGCTGGGTCGCGCGTGGGTGCTGAATCACCTCGCAGAGCCCGAACTGATCTTGACCAGCCCTGCGGGCGCTTCGCTGACGAACCTGTGCTTCGGCGGCCCGGATATGAAGACACTTTTCATGACCGAATCTGTCTCCGGCACCGTGCTGAAGGCCGAGCTGGACATCGCCGGGCCCCTTCCCAAACAGGCAAAAACGCCAAACCAGGCGACCTGAAGAAAATTGCCGGCAGCGCGCAAACGCCAGCCGGCTTCGAGACAGCAAGTTGCATCGAGCAAAGAGCAACTGAGGAGCGCACATGCAGATCTCCCAATCCCTCCGCGAGGCGGTTTCGTCTACGGACAATAAGGATGCCGAATCGACTCCTGCGTCGATGTCGGCCGCACAGCACGCTGAAAGCGAGCGCACGCTTGCGCGCGCGTTCCGGCGCATTCTGCCGTTCATTTTCGCGTGCTATGTGATCAGCTATCTGGACCGCACCAATGTCGGCTTCGCGGCGCTGACGATGAACAAGGATCTCGGCCTGACCGCGCAGCAATTCGGCGTGGGTGCGGGGCTCTTCTTCATCGGCTATTTCCTCTTCGAGATTCCGAGCAATCTGATCATGCAGAAAGTGGGCGCGCGTATCTGGATCGCGCGCATCATGATCACGTGGGGCTTGATCTCGATGGCGACGGCCTTCGTTGTCGGGCCGAAAAGCTTCGCCGCCGCGCGCTTTCTGCTCGGCATCGCCGAAGCCGGCTTCACGCCGGGCATCTACCTGTATTTCACGCAATGGTTCCCGGGCAAGTGGCGCGCGAAAGTCACAGCGGCCTTTCTCGTCGGCATTCCCGTTGCGAACATGATCGGCTCGCCCGTATCCGGAGCGCTGCTCCAGCTCGGCGGCCTGCACGGGTTGCGCAGCTGGCAATGGTTGCTGCTCATGGAGGGGCTGCCCGCGATTGCGCTCGGTATCGCTTGCCTCTTCATCCTCGCAGACCGCCCCGAAAAGGCCCGCTGGCTGAGCCGCGAGGAAAAGGACGTGCTCGCGCATCGCCTCGCGCTCGAACAGCGCAGTATCGCCGGCAAACACGGCTCCAGCCTGCGCGACGCCATGACGAACTGGCGCGTGTTCGTGCTCGCCTTGATCAACTTCTGCGGCATTGTCGGTTCGATCGGCGTGGGCCTGTGGATGCCGCAGATCATCAAGCAGTTCGGCGTCGGCCACGCAACGGTGGGCTGGCTCGCAGCCATTCCCTATGCGCTCGGCGCCGTCGTGATGCTCTGGTGGGCACGCCTCGCGAACCGTGCCGCACATCGCATTCCCTACGTGGCCGGTGCGCTCGTCATCGCGGCCGCCGCGCTCGCGATCAGCGCGATGCTCGACACGCCGCTCCTCAAGCTCGTCGCGCTGTGCGTGACCGTGAGCGGCATCCTGGCGTTTCAGGCGACCTACTGGGCGATTCCCTCCGGCTTCCTCACCGGCCGCGCCGCCGCGGGCGGCATCGCGCTGATCGTTTCGATCGGCAATCTCGGCGGCTTCGTCGGGCCGTCGATGATCGGCGCCATCAAGGATATGTCCGGTGGCTTCACCGTGCCGCTACTCGCCGTGGCCGCCGTGCTGCTGCTCGGCGCGCTGACGATCGCATGGCTTGGCGACCCCGGCGCGGGCGTGGGAGAGGAGCCGAACGCCTGAATCATTTTTTCGCTTTTTCGTTGTCCGCTTCTCGCCAAAATCCGCACGCACTCAAACCAACAACCGGAGACACCATGCAGGAACACAAGACCTACACGACGCACGCCTTCACGCGCACTTCGCCGCGAGCTTTCGCGGCGACGGCAACGGCAGCGGCAGCAACGGCGGCATTCGCCCTCGCGCCGCACGCCGCTCACGCCCAAAGCAGCGTGACGCTCTATGGCATCGTCGATGTGGGCATCGAGCACATCAACAACACGCCAGGCGGCGGCGCGACCACGCGCGAAGTGTCGGGCAATCTCTCAGGTTCGCGCTGGGGCCTCAAAGGCGTAGAAGATCTCGGCGGCGGCATGAAGGCTATCTTCACGCTCGAAAACGGCTTCAACGTCAACGACGGCACGAGCGCGCAGTCGACCAAGGGCCTGGGCGCGAACGCGGCGACCACCTCGCGCCTGTTCGGCCGCCAGGCGTGGGTGGGCCTCACGTGGCATGGCCAGCAGATCACCTTCGGCCGCCAGAATTCGGTGCTCTACGATCAGGCCGTCGTGTTCGATCCGATGGGTGCATCCTCACGCTACTCCACGCTCTCCATCGACTACGCGACGGCGGCCCGCGTGGACAATTCCGCGAAGTACGTGGGCGCCTTCGGCCCCGTGAGTGTCGCTGCGATGTACAGCACGCGCTACGACACCGGCTACGGTAGCGAAGTGCCCGGCGCGCAACTCACGGGCCGCTACTTCGGCGGCTCGCTCACCTACGCGGGCGGACCGCTCGCCGCCAGCCTCTCGTACGAGCAGCGCAACAGCAACACGGTCGCGACCAACACTGCCACGGAGCGCCGCGCCACCGCCGCCGCAACCTGGCTCGTCGGCAGCTTCAAGGCGTTCGCGGGCTATCGCTACCTGCAGGCGTCGCGCGCCTTCCTGCCCGCGAATCCGATCGGCGCCGCCAACGGCTCGCAGTCGGGTGCGGCCAATCTCTGGTGGGCCGGCGCGAACTACGCGTTCACGCCCGCCTTCTTCGTGACGGCGGCCGCCTATTACCAGGACGTGCACGGCAGCAGCGCCGATCCGTGGATGTCCGTGCTGAGCGCCGACTATCTGCTCTCCAGGAGCACCGATATCTATGCCACCGCTGCGTTCGCACGCAACAAGGGCGGCTCCGCGCTCGGTGTGAACGGCTACGGCACGGTCGCGGCGAATTACGACCAGACCGGCTTCGTGGTCGGCATGCGCAAAAAGTTCTGAGCAAGAAAACCATGCAGATCGTCCCCGCCCCGCATCTTCCAGTTCGCGACGCCTGGCTCGCGTTGCATCGCGAAGACGCGCTGCTGCCGGAGCTTCCCATCGTCGATGCGCATCATCACCTCTGGGACCGGCAGACAGGCCGCTATCTCGCCGACGAGTTCCGGCAAGACATGGCAGCCGGGCATCGCATTGTATCGACGGTGTTCGTGCAGTGCCGCTCGATGCTGCGAACCGACGGCCCGGATGCCATGAAGCCCGTGGGCGAGGTCGAGTTCGCCAATGGCGTCGCCGCGATGTTCGCGAGCGGGACGTATGGCGCGATGCGCTGCTGCGAAGCCATTGTCGCCGGTGCGGATCTTGCGCTGGGGCATGACGTCGATGCAGTCATCGAGGCGATGCTCGAGGTCTCCGGGGGCAGATTGCGCGGCATCCGCAACCCGTTGGCGTGGCACGCGGACGAACGGGTTCGCTCGAGCCCGATGACACCGCCGCGCGATCTCATGCAGAACGCGGCGTTCATCGACGGCGTGCGCACGCTGGGCCGGTACGGACTCTCGCTCGACGTCTGGGTCTATCACACCCAGCTCGACGCGCTGCTCGAACTGGCGCGCCTCGTCCCGGACGTCACCATCGTCATCGACCACTTCGGCGGCCCGGTCGGCGTCGGTATTCACGCCGGCCAAACGACGCAGACGAGAGCGGCGTGGTCGGCATCGCTGCGGCGTCTCGCCGCCCTGCCGAACACGCGGCTCAAGCTCGGCGGCGCCGGAATGCCCGTGTTCGGCTTCGACTTCGCCCAGGCCGAGCGTCCTCCTGCTTCGGAAACGCTCGCAGCCGCGTGGAAACCGTACTTCGACGTCTGCATGGAGCTATTTGGCGCCGAGCGCTGCATGTTCGAAAGCAACTTCCCCGTCGACAAGGGCATGTTCAGCTACACCGTCCTTTGGAACGCCTTCAAGCGACTCGCCGGCAGCGGATCGATGACGGAGAGGTCGGCGCTTTTCAGCCGCACCGCTACAACGACATACGGCCTCACGGTACCAGGAGACGAGTAAATGAAAGTGAACACCCCTATCGCCGGCGGGGCGCCCGCGAGTACGAAGCGCGCAGGCATCCGCTCCGTGACTGCGCCTGAGTGGCGGGCGCTGTCTCTCGCGGGACTCGGCTGGACGTTCGAGAGTTACGACTCCTTCCTGCTCTCGCTCCTGCTGCCGACACTCGCCTTGCAGTTTGGCCTCACGAAACCCCAACTCGCCGTGTTCACGAGCATCACGGCCGCCGGTCAGATCATTGGCGGCATCCTCTTTGGCTATGTGTCGGATCGAATTGGCCGCGTGCGCACCGCGCTGCTCTGCATCGGCATCTATTCCCTCTTTTCGGGCCTGCTCGCAGTCGTGCCGAACGAGCACTGGTTCGCCGTCACGCGGCTGTGCGGCGCGCTCGGCATGGGCGGCATGTGGACCGCCGGCGCGGCGCTGGTGGCGGAGACCTGGCACGCGAGCCGGCGCGGCAAGGGCGGCGCGCTCATGCAGATGGGGCTTCCCATTGGCGCGATCATCGCGATCAGCATCGCGGGCATCGTGACCGAACTGAATGGCGGATTGGGCGGTCAGGGCTGGCGCACGCTGTTCCTCATCGGCGCCGCGCCGTTCTTCATCCTCTTCTGGGTTGCGCGCAAAACTCCGGAATCTCCGATCTGGCTCGAGCGCAAGGCATCCGCACAGCGGGCCGCCGCCAGCCGGAACGCGCCGCGCGCACAGCTCAACGTCCGTGGCTTGCTCACAGCTTTCTTCTTCATCTTCTTTCTCCAGTACCTCTACTGGGGCGTGTTCACCTGGACGCCGACCTTCCTCGTCACGGTCAAGCACTTTGATTTCGCACACAGCCTGAAATTCGTGCTTGCACTGCAGTTCGGCGCCATCGCAGGCTTCCTGCTTTTCTCGGCGCTGGTCGACAAACTCGGGCGTCGCCCGATGTTCATCGCGTATCTCCTCGTGGGGGCGGTGGCCGTCGGCGTGTACATCGGCTCGGCGGAGCCGTTGTTGATTCTGTGCGCGATCTTTCTCACGGGGTTCGGCGTCAACGGCATCTTCGCGGGCGCCGGTCCGTTCCTCGCGGAAGTGATTGGTGACACCGCTTCGCGCGGCTTCCTCATGGGCCTCGCCTACAACGGCGGGCGTCTCGGCGGCTTTATCGCGCCTCTCATCATCGGCTCGCTCGCCACCACGCCCAGTGGTTTCGTCGAGGGACTCGCGACGACGATTGTTGCCTTCGCAGCCGCTGCGGTCGTCGTTCTGTTTGCACCTGAAACGCGTGGGAAGACGCTCGCATGAATACGGCGGCACGTCAAAGTGCGTTTTACGACCGGCTCTTCCCGGCGCTCGCGGAGCCCGCGCTGCGTCGCTACGCATGCGGGCAGGTGCTTTCCGTACTCGGCAGCTGGACCCAGAACATCACGCTGAACCTGCTCGTCTATCATCTCTCGGGCAAGGCCTCCGTATTGGCACTCCTGAATTTCCTGCTCTACGGACCTCAGCTGATCGTCGCACCCGTGGCCGGCTCGCGCATCCGCGCCGCGAATGCACGCCGCGCCACGCTCTGCGTACTTGCCACGTCATTGACGCTGACGTCGATCCTGCTCGTTCTGTGGTTGGCTGGCGCACTCGGCGTGAAGCTCATCCTCCTGCTCGCGCTGGCGATTGGCATTTCGAGCGCAATCGAGACGCCGGCGCGGCAGCTCCTGCTCGTCAGCAGTCTGCGCAATCCTTTGCTGACGTCCAACGCGGTCGCCATGAACACGATGGTCTACAACGTCGGACGCATGGTGGGTCCGAGCATCGCCGGGTTCGTCTATCCGCTGCTGGGGCCGGCGGCGGCTTTCGCGATGTACGCGTGCGCGTTGTGCGTGATGGCGATGTGCGTGCGTTCGATCCACCCCGCCAATCTTTCGGCCCGTTCGCGCGCGGACGGAGGCGGACTCCGGGATGCCGTGGGCTACGTCCTCTCGGATATGTTTTCCGCTCGCTACCTTCCGACGCTTGCCTGCATGGGCCTTTTCGCTGCGAGCTATCAGACGCTGGTGCCGCTGCTTGCCGACCACGCCTTTCATAACGCGGCGCGCTATACGGGCATTTTCTTCGCCGCTGCGGGCGGCGGCTCGCTCACTGCTGCGATTCTGCTCTCGTCCGCGTGGGGGCCACGTGCAACCAGGAAGCTGCTCGCTTTCGCACCGTGGCTCGCTGTCACCGCGCTTTTCACGCTGGCGTTCACCAACGATGCCAGCCTTTCCGTGCCCGCTTTCTGCGTGCTCGGCTTCAGCCTCACGTTTTCAGCAACCTCTACAAACGCCACCATCCAGCAGCGGTGCCCGGACCACGTTCGCGGCGGACTCGTCGGCATGTACGGCATGGCCTACAACGGCACGATGCCGTTCGGCTATCTGCTCGTCGGTACCGTGTCCGAAGCGTTGGGCGTGCGTTCGACTTTCACGGCGATGGCGATCGTGCTCGCATCGAGTGTCGTCGCCATTACCGCCCTGCACCATTTCAAGCAACGCCGCACAGGCGCACAATAAACGCATTGGAGACGCGTATGAACATTTCCAGCACTGATTTCGCAACCGAAGTGGAGACCCGGACCATCAAGAAAGTCGTCCTGCGTCTCGTCCCCTTCCTCATGCTCTGTTACCTGCTCGCATTCATCGACAGAGGCAACGTCGGCATGGCTTCGTTGCAGATGAACAATGACATCGGTCTGTCTGCACAGGTATTCGGATTTGGCAGCAGCCTGTTTTTTGTCTCCTATTTCATCTGCGAAGTGCCGAGCAACCTCGCGCTCCAGAAGTTTGGTGCGCGTGTGTGGCTTGCGCGCATCATGATTACATGGGGCCTTGTTTCCGCCGGCACCGCGCTGGTTCGCTCGCCGTCGAGCTTCTACGTGCTGCGCTTTCTCCTCGGTGCCGCAGAGGCCGGCTTCTTCCCTGGCGTGCTCCTTTACCTGTCGTACTGGATTCCGGCGAAGTATCGTGCGCGCATCATCGCGACTTTCATGGTCGCCATCCCGGCGGCAAGCTTTATCGGCTCGCCGATTTCCGCCGTATTGCTGCATATGGACGGATTCGCGGGCATTCGCGGGTGGCAGTGGCTGTTCATCCTTGAAGGCATCCCGACGGTCATTCTCGGCTTGATCTGCCTGAAACTGCTTACCGACAAGCCGACGCAAGCGACCTGGCTGAAGGATGATGAGCGCGAATGGCTCACGGCAGCGCTCTCGCAGGAAAAACGGGAACCCAAAAAAGTCGCTCAGATGTCCCTCGCGAAACTGTTCTGCAACCGCTACGTCCTCTGCCTCGCGCTCGTCGATGTATGCGCGTCGGGCGCGGGGAGCACGCTCTCGGTATGGCAGCCACAGTTGCTGAAGTCATTCGGGCTGACGGTCATGCAGACCGGCCTCCTCAATGCGGTTCCGTACGCGCTTTCCTCCGTCCTGATGGTCTATTGGGGACGTAGCTCCGACCGCCGCCAGGAGCGACGCTGGCACACTGTCATGCCCATGCTGCTGATCGGCCTCGGCCTCTTCGGCACGTCGCTGAGCGGCTCGCTCGGGCCAACCATCGTCATGCTCTGCGCGGTTCTCGTCGGCGCGTACGCCTTCAAGGGACCGTTCTGGGCACTGGCCTCCAGCATGCTTTCGAACAGCACGGCCGCAGCTGGACTGGCCACCATCAACGCCATCGCCAACCTGTTGGGCGGCGGCCTTATGGTCAACGTCTATGGATGGGTGAAGGGCGCAACGGGAAGCTACGCGCTCGCGCTGATGCCGCTCGGCGCGCTCACCCTCGTCAGCGTCGTCACGCTCGTGTTGCTCACGCGCCCCGGCTCGGGCAAGCAACTCCACAAGAACAAAGTCGAAATCGCCTGAGATGCAGACCACTCGCAGAAAGTTTCTCGCCGCGATCGGCGCGGCTGGAATTACGGCCAGCATGCGCGCGTTCGGCGCTGAAGAAGAAGTCTGGTCGACGGGTGTCAATCCGCCGTCGTTCAAAATGCCGGCAGGTGCTATTGATTGCCACATGCATATCTACGACGACCGCTTCCCCGTTGCGCCTGGCACTTCGCTTCGGCCGCCAAATGCGACAGTCGAGCAGTATCGACACCTGCAGAAGCGCCTCGGCATTCATCGCAACGTTGTCGTTACACCGTCGACTTACGGAACCGACAACCGCTGTCTCATCGACGCACTTCGGCAGTTCGACGGCAACGCGCGCGGCGTAGCCGTCGTCGACACATCGGTGACCCGCGAGCAACTCGATGAAATGAATACGGCAGGCGTGCGGGCCATCCGCTTCAACCTGAGCTATCCAGGTGCCACGACCATCGACATGCTTGCGCCTCTCGCAGCGCGTATTGCGCCGCTGGGCTGGCACATCGAACTTGTCGTCCAGGGTGCCAGGCTGCCGGAACTCGCACCACGCCTGAACGCCTTGCCGTGCCCGCTGGTCATCGACCACATCGCGCACATCCCGCAACCGGACGGCCTCGGCTCGGAGGCAATGAAGGCCGCGCAGCGCCTCGTCGACAACGGGAAAACGTGGGTCACGCTCTCCGGACCATACGTGGACACAAAAGCCGGCGCTCCCGCCTATGCGGATGTGGCGCCGGTCGCCAAGGCCTTGATTGCGATGGCGCCCGACCGGATGCTGTGGGGAACCGACTGGCCGCATCCTACGGAAAAAGCGCGCAAGCCGGACGATGCCTTGCTGGTCGACGTCATGGCTTCGTGGATAGGACGAGCGGACTGGCAGGAGAAGATCTTCGTCGAGAACCCGAAGAAGCTTTATGGATTCGTGGGCGCAGAGTGAGCGAAACAAATGGTTGTGAGGGTGTACTGAGGCGGAACGGCCACGTCCGCCGCACGCTTTTTCGCGAAACATTGGGCGCTTTCCTCTGTCGATCGCGCACTGAGATTGCCCGGTTTGATGGACGGATTTGCAGTCGGCGATCTGCGGAAGCATCGTGGCGTCCAATACCTGGTTCCCCTCACCTCTACCAAACCGGAAACACGACGTCTGGTTGCGGCGTAAATTCAATGCCCGAGTCGGGGCAGGATACGCGTCCCCTGACGGCAACCCGCTGTTTCAGATACGGCAGCAGGAGCGTGGGGGATGGTTCGCCCCCCTCTCCAAGAAGGATGTCGGACACCACCTTGTGGTTGCAGGGCGAGGTGGAGGGGCGATCCAGCATGATTGTCGTATAGTCACCCGGCGCATACTCCCCGCTGCCACGCTGGACAGTCCCGGTGATCCAGATGTCGTGTTGCAGGGGCAACGTCGGCAGCGGCGGGCTGGCTGACATGGCGTTCTCTGACCATAACCCGGCAATCACAATTGCCGGGACCAAGGCGCACAATCGTCTGTTCATGGTACAAGCCTCTTGACGTCCAGTGACGCTCCCCTGCATGTCACGTTTTCTTTTCACTTCCCTGAAGCATGCCGCCGTGCGTACGTGCCTCACGACGAGCGTGTGCATACGGATCTCCAGTCCGTTGCGTATCTCGACTCTCAGCCGTTCCATTGAAGCACTCCCCTTCGCGCGGGTACCGGTATCGCACCCTCCATGCGGTGCTCGCGCGAAAACCGCTCCGAACGCGGCGCTGAACGCTTCGTGGGACGGCACCGGGTGCACGGCGCGAACGACGGCATACCGTCGTGGCAAACGGTGCCCGCGGGGCAACCGCCCTGCCAACGGCGGCACAGGCTCGACGTGAACTGGTGAAACGTCAGCTACCCGGCGGCGATGCGCTCCGACAGCGTGCGCCGGGCACGCTGCGCAACCGGCTGGAAAACGCCGGACACGGCGACGATCGTACGGGGGACGTGCCCGAACAACGTAGTCGAAGCCGGGCGGAAATGAAGGCAGCTCATCGTATTCTCCTTCGACGCAGCAAGGAAGAGAACGGGCTTGCGCGCTCCAGTTCGCCTGCCATGCTGCGGGGCAAACAAATCGAAACACGCAGCATGCAACCGATCCATCACCGGGCACACTGCCAGAGCTGGATATAAGTTAGTTTCACTGATGAAAATTTTCAAGGTGGCGCGATGGGTCCCGCTCACCTGGACCCGACATCCCGGATTACCGGACGCTGAAAGCCGGCGTTGCCTGTCGGACGGATCGCGTCAGGATATCCGCCCGTGGCTCACGGAGGACACCACCTTTTCACGGTGGCGGGCCTGAGCGCAGCCGGGACCGGCTTGATAAAGACAGTCGTTCCACTGCAGCGGCCCCGGCATCGAAGGTGGCATCGCCGTAGGAAGCAGAATCCGGATGTGTGCCAGCGCAGGATGCGCCCGGATCTGGCGGCACAGCTCACACACCGGTCAGCGACATCGTCCGGTCCGTTATGATCAGATCGGTGGCTGGCGCAGGGCATGGTTGAGGGCCTCCACGCCTTTGTGTGCGCAGTGCACGCCGTACCCGTTCGAGGGTGAACATGAGGCAGTAGGCGTCGGGCAGTTCAGGCGGGTCGTCGACAGGCAGGATAGAAGGTATTCTGCTGGTCGGTGGACTTGTTTCCGCCAGGCGGAGCAAATTGCGTTCCCGGCTGCCATCCTGGTCATTGTCCATAGACGGTGCGAGGAAACGATAATGTGTCCTCCCACGCAGGTCTTTCGAAATGGTGTCACGCATTGGTACGGATCATGACCGATTCTCAAACGGGAACTACCCTGCAGGCCCTCGCCGGATTTCTACGACGGGAACAGGCGCGCCTGACGGAAAGATGGATGCAGGCCGTCGCTGCCGATGCCGACCTCATCGAAGCCGACCGGCTGACGTGGGAGCAGCTGGCCGATCACCTGCCCGCTATCCTGAGCGGCATCTGCATCGCGCTCGAAGAGCAGGATCTCCAACCAGTCGAGCGGGCCATTGAACGCAATGCGAGGCAGCACGGGAACGTGCGCTGGCAGCAGGGGTACCGCGTTGATGAACTCGTGCGTGAACTGGAGCTGTTCCGGCAGGAACTGGCCGCCGCCGTCCGGGCATTCGCGGCGTCCGACGACACGTTCACACGCGACCACGAATCCCGCGCCCTGCATCTGATCGACGAGGCGCTCAGCTTTGTCACCCTGACATCGATCCGCGAGGTCATCGGCGAGCGTGACCGGACCATCGCCGAATACACGAGCCAGCTGGAGCGTGCTAACGAGGAACTGCGTGAGCAGCAACGCGAGGTCGGCGAACTGTACCGGTCGCGCATGCAGGTCACGCGCGGCCTCGTGCACGACCTGCGCAACTTTCTGAACGCCTTTTCGATCGACCTGCAACTGATTGCGCGCGTTCCGTCCCGAGCCGAGGCCGGACTTGCGCTCGCGACCCGGCAGGCGGAGGACATGAAGCAGCTGGTCGACGAAATGGTGGAATATTCGGTTGTCGTCGGCGACAGCAGCCAGATCTGCATCGAGCCGGTTGATCTGCCCATGCTGTTTGACGAACTGGTCACGAACGCCCGTCCAGCGATCGAAGGAAAAGGCCTGCGTCTGTCCGCCTCGCTTGAGGCCGGACTGGTCCGTGTGCAGTCCAACCGCATCAAGCTCAAGCAGGTTGCGCTGAACCTGCTGTCGAATGCAACGAAATATACCCGCGAGGGGGGAATCGAACTGGTCATCGCGAGATGCGGTGACGGCCGGTGGTTCATGCGCGTGGCCGATACCGGTGTCGGCATTGCGCCGTCAGATACGGAGCGCGTGTTCAGGGAGTTCGAGCGGGCCGCCAGCGACGACATCCCGGGCGCCGGCCTGGGTCTGGCGATCGTCAGGGAGCTGTGCCACGCACTCGAGGGCGAGATCCACTTCGAGTCCCGCGAGGGTCAAGGCACGACCTTCGAAATCCGCTTTCCGGTCGACCTGAAGCCGCGAGGCTGACGCGGCGCCCGCCCGGCTCGTGATCCGAACGGATGTAAGCAGGGTGAGCGCCTTTCGGTCAGTGTTCCCGGCGGGGTCGATATCGCGGATCCAGCCCGACCTGCTCCGCAGGACGGCCTTCGGCCGACGCCTCACGTCCTTGTCGCGCCGGGGGCACACTCCGGCGGCTGCCATCGGCCCGTCTGCAGCCCTGTCACTGGATCGGCGGTGCGGTGCCCAGCTTTTCGGCCAGCATCCGCTCGTACACGCCGAAGTGGAGGTCCACTTCAGACTGATCGACTGCGGTAACGATCAGGGTGATCTGGTCCGGCAGGAGACCAAGCACGCCTGCGATAAACGTTTCGAGCTGCGGCGCGCATACCTTGTCCTTGGCGACGGTCGTCCCGATCGTGACTTCATAGTTTTTTTCCTGTCGGCAGACCACCTCCACCAGGCGCGCGCGGGCGCTCATGTTGTTGTCGACCGCAGTCCGGATGACGTCCACCGCCTTACGCATTGCTTCCGTCGGAAAACCTTTGGTCGAGCGCAGACGCACGCGGTGCGGGCCCAGGGTCAACCAGTCGGTATCGAATTCCATCGTGTCCTCCGCTTGCTACATGTTTCCGCCGCGATGATATGAGCTGGCAAAATTTTTTCAAGGTGCAACGCTGCTTTTGCTCCTTGAAATCCTCGCCAGAGTACCTATCTTAGGATTCGCTCAGGCAGACGCGCGGGTTTCCGCGTCCCGTGCGCTGCGTGTTTCGATTGTTTGCCAGACGCTGGCAGGCGAGCTGGAGCGCGTAGGCCCGTTCGCCTCCTTGCGTCGTTCAAGGAGAACTGCATCATGAGCGATCTCTATTCTGGATCCGACCTCTTCAGCGAGTTCGACCGGCTGCAGCAGCAGATGGCGAGCCTTCTCGGTACTTTCCCCTCCAGTCTCCGGGCGAGCCGCTTCGGCACGTTCCCGCCCGTCAATATTGGCGCCACCGACGACTCGATCGAGATTGTCGCGTTTGCACCGGGCATCAATGCGGCGGAGCTCAACGTATCGATCGACAAGGGACTGCTGACCATCAGCGGTGAGCGCAAGCCGGCACAACCGGATACCGGCGAGGACACGCGCGTTTATGCGCAGGAGCGCTTCACTGGCGCGTTCCGGCGGGTCATCGAACTGCCGGAGAACGCGGACCCCGACAAGGTTCAGGCACGCTACGAGAACGGTTGCCTGTCGATCGCCATCGGCAAGCGCGAATCTTCGAAGCCTCGAGCCATCACAGTCCAGTAATCCAGGGAGCTGAAAATGAGCGATACCACCGAACTGAGCAGGCGCGACCCGTCAGCGGTCGCGCGCAGCGAAAGCCGGCCCTCCGCACGGCGGATGACGATTACTCCCGCTGTCGATATCTACGAGAACACCCAGGGCGTCACGTTGTGGGCGGACCTCCCCGGTGTTACCCGGGACAAGCTCGATGTGCGAGTCCACGACGGCAATCTCGCCATCGAGGCTGAGGCGGTTGTGCCGACACCGGCAAATCTGCGGCTGCAGCATGCTGAGGTTCGTGAGCCGCGCTTCGCGCGCACGTTCACGCTCTCCCCGGACTTCGATACCTCGAAGATCGAGGCGAGCCTGAAGGACGGCGTACTGAAGCTCACGATTCCGCGCCGCGACGAGGCGCGCCCGCGACGAATCGAAGTGCGGACGGGCTGAGGTCGGCGCGCGGGCAACAACGGCAGGAAGCACCGGGTGGCGGCTGCCTGGCTGCCACCCTCTGACAGCGGAGGCCCGTCGACGGCAGATAAACGGCGGCGCGGGAGGCAAGTAGAGCGGCAGTTGCACGGTATCGATCTGCTCCTGAAGCCTGTCGAAAAGGTCCATAAAGCCCCCGGTGACATGTTGCAGGGCCACTTGAAATTTCCGTTCCTTGCGCTATTTTATGCATCGCTCAGGCAGTCGCGATCAAGCGCTGCGTGTTTCGATTTGTTTGTCGGCGGGGGTTCCCACGGGCAGGCGGACTGGAGCGCGTGGTTCCGTTCGTCTTTCGTGCGCGGCCCCGGTTTCAGGGAGCCAGTCATGAGCGATCTTTTCTTCAGCACCGATCTGCTGGGCGAATTCGACCGCCTGCAACGGCAGATGGCCAGCGTCTTTGCGGGCTTGCCCGCGAGCCTGCGCGCCACGCGCAGCGAAACCTTTCCACCCGTCAACATCGGCAGCACCGACGACAGCCTCGAGATCGTCGCGTTCGCGCCAGGACTCGATCCCGCCGCCATCAACGTTTCGATCGACAAGGGGGTGCTTGCGATCAGTGGCGAGCGCAAGCCGCCCGGACCTGAAGCGGACGATCAGACCCGCGTCTACGCCACGGAACGCTTCATGGGGGCATTCCGGCGCGTGATCGAGCTGCCGCAGCACGCGGACCCCGACAAGGTCAGTGCGCGCTATGTGAACGGCTGCCTGACGGTGAGCGTCGGACGTTCCGAGGCGTCGAAGCCACGCGCCATCGCCGTCCAGTGAGCCCGGCGCAAATGGAGTACGTGAAAGCACGGAGGACATCATGAACGACAGCACTGAACTGGCCGCCCGTGAGTCGCGCACTGACGTTGCCTCGCGCGAGGGTGCGCAACCTGCGAAGCAGCTGACCCGGATCTCACCTGCGGTTGACATCTTCGAGGACAGCCGCGGCATCACGCTATATGCCGACCTGCCTGGTATGCCGCGCGAAAAGCTCGACGTGCGCGTGCAGGACGGCAGTCTGAACATCGAGGGCGAGGCAGTGATTCCCGTTCCATCAGGACTGCGCCTGCAGCATGGCGAGGTGGTCCACCCGCACTTCAGGCGCGCCTTCACGCTCAGCCCCGATTTCGACGCCTCGCGCATCGACGCACAGTTGCGCGATGGCGTCCTGAAGCTCACCGTTCCTCGTCGTGAGAAGGCAAAGCCGCGACGCATTGAGGTGAACGTTGGCTAGGCGTATGCACAGGGGCAAGGCCGGTCATGCGGCGTGGACCGGGCGGCCCGCGCCGCGTGACCTGTCACGCGGAGGTATTTATGGACGACGTACGCAGCGAATGCTGGAGGGGCTTCGTGATCGAGACCCGCGCGTTTCCGGTTCGGCACTATGCGCTGCCTCATGCCGGCCGCGATACGTACGTGGCCGTCGTGCGCATCCGGCACGCGGAGCAGATGGTCGCGGACTGGCATCTGCCGCGCTACGCCCAGCACTGGGCAAGCGTGGACGAGGCGCATCGGGAGACGGTCGAGTACGCGATACGCGCCATCAACGCAGGCTGTCTGAACGACACGGGTTCGCCGGCGCGATTCCTCGCGTGAGCGCGCCGCGTTGCATGGTAGCGCAGCCCCTTTCCGGCTTGCACTACGTTTCGTTTTTCTGCAGGGGACCGCTGCTTTCGGGACCCTGCCTTACGGGAGAAGAAAATGCTCAGTCCACACGAATTTGCGACCCTGATGCTGGTTCGTCAGGCGCCGGACCAGCTCGACATGGACCGCGCCGAACTCGACGCGCTGCTCGAACGCCAGCTGGTCATGCTGGAACATTGCGCCGAGGGCGCACGCCGCGCATACCTGACCGGGAAGGGCCGAACGTTCCTCGACGCGCTTCACCCGGGCGACGCAGCCCGCCGAAGCCGGAAGACCGCCGGCAACGGCAGTGGGGAGAGGCCGGAGCCGTCCCTCGTGCCGGGCAGCCAACCGGCGGATATCGTGTTGCCGGGACATGCAGGCTGAATGGGTGTGCGATCACAACGCCTGGCTTGTCATCTCCGCGGTCGCGTGTGGGCGCGAGGTTACCGTGAAATTCTCCGGTAACCCCGGTGCGATACAGGTCGTCGTCGGGCGTCCAACCGATGGCCACCCGAGCGTGCAGGTCGGGGAATGACACGTGCTGCGCTTGACGGACTGGACGCGAATTCCGCGTGTCCGGTGATGTTTCGGAAATGATGCTCAGCTGGAGATGTCATATGCAAACGGACAAAGTCATCGAGTATCACGGCTGCGAGGTCCGGCCGGTGGTCACCGCCACCGGGAGTGGCCGTTACGCAGCCGCGGCCGTCGTCACCGACCGGGCGGGCGAAATACGCACGCTCGGTGTCGATGGAGATTTTGCCAACGCCCAGGAGGCACGCGATGAAGCGCTGGAGCTTGCCGTCGCGTGGATCCAGCAGCGCTCGGTCGTTTCAGACCGGTATGTCCGACGAACCTAGCCGCCAATCAGCAACTGCCGTCCGGACGCACGGTGAACAACGGCGGATTCGAGGGTCGATCCGAGTCCGGTTCGCCGTGCTTCCGGAACTGTTTGGGCACAAGCCACATCAAGGAAAAGAGAATGACAGATATTGCAGTCATCGATCCCGACGACGAAGACGCGCTTTATGAACGCATCCGGCTCCTGCTCTTTAGCGCTGACCTGCCGGTGCAGCGTCTGCAAGCCGACATCGACGATATCGGACGTTTCACCACGCCGGATGTGCGCTCACCGCATCTGCACCTGGTCGAGGCCATGCCGCCGCTTACGCCCGCTGCGGAAGCGATCGTGCGCGCCATGATCCGCGCATACGGCATGGAGCTGTTCGGGCGCGGCAGCGCGAATTCCGGGCTGCGTGCCTTGATCAAGGCTGGACCGGTCAAGTTTGGACAAACTGCCTTGATGCTGGGGCCTGACGCCCCCGTTCCGGTGCGTGCCCGTCCACTCGTCGAGGCGTTCAACCGAATTTTCGAGCGCTACCCCGAAAGCGGCTTCCCGCAGGCGCGATACTTTCTTTCGGCTATTGGGCTGCCAGTCGGCCGCGACATGAATTCGCGAGTGCGTCGCTCGCTCCAGCGCAACTAGCACAGGCGTCGTACAGCCAAATATCCCGCGTCGGGAACTTCGCTTCATGTCATAGCGGTCACCGAAATCATCGGGCTGATGCGTCACTGGAAATCGATCAGCACGGAACTGGAGTGTATGCAGCGGAACGATTTTTGCTGGGCATAACGTTGCTCGCACCGCTTTGGTCTTTCGGCGGCCGAGGCCTCCGATGCGCAAGGGCGCAGGCGATCCATACCTCCGGTGTCATCGATGAAAACTACCGACGTATTGACGGCAGGATCGGGCGGCCATGCCGACCACTGCGTGCACTTCTATGAAGACGACGCGCCGCTGATCCGGCGCGTCGCGGACTTCGCGGAAGAAGGGCTGGACGCCGGCGGCAGCGCGATCCTGATTGCAACGGAGCCGCATCTTGCCGCGCTTCGGGCGCGCCTGAGCGGTCGCAGCATCCGCGGCGATCCTGAGGCCCGCGAGTCGTCACTCGTCATGCTCGACGCGCAGACGACGCTCTCAGGTCTGAGCGTTGACGGCTGGCCGGACGAGCGTCTGTTCAATTCGACGGTCGGTGCCATTGTCGCCCGCGCTGCGCGACGCAGCGGACCCGTGCACGCGTTTGGCGAGATGGTCGCGCTGTTGTCCGCGCAGGGCCGGCATGACGCAGCCCTGCGGCTCGAGCACCTGTGGAACGCGCTGGGCACCCGGTACCACTTCTCGCTGATGTGCGCCTACCCGCAACGCCTCTTTCCGACTGGCGAAGAAACTGGCGTTTTCCGGCACATCTGCGACGCCCATACGCGCGTGCTGCCAGACGACATTTTCACCGCCGATTCGCCAGCGGAGGCATTCCGGCACACTGCGCTCTGGCGGCAAAAAGCGGGCGCCCTGGAGGCGGAAATCCTGCGCCGGCAGCGCGCCGAGCGACAGCGTGACGGCATGCTGATGAATTCACCTGTCGCCTCCGCACTGCTCGTCGGTCCCGATCATTGCTTCCGCCTCGCGAATCTCGCCTACGCGGCGCTGGCGGGTCATGATGACGTCATCGGTTGCCGCTACGCCGACGTGTTTCCCGGGGATCATGAGATCGTACAGGCGTTGCGGCGCGCGTTCGCGCGCGGCGAGGCGGTCGTCATCGACGAACACCGCCGTCACGGAGCCGCTGGCGCTGGGCGCGTGTTCACCGTGCACATCAATCCGCTGCATCCGGAAAGCGGCCAGACCGTCGACAGCCTGATCCTGACGGCCGTTGACGTTACGGAGCATGTGCGTACGCGTGAACGGCTGGAACGACTGCATGCGGAACGGGCCACGCTGGTCACTGATCTCGAGCAGGCAGGTCGCGTCAAGGATGAATTCCTCGCCATGCTGGGTCACGAACTGCGCAACCCGCTGGCACCGATTGTCACCGCGCTGCAGCTGATGCGGCTGCGCGGAGAAACGGCTGTGGCCCGCGAGCATTTGATCGTCGAGCGCCAGGTGGACCACCTCGTCCGTCTGGTCGATGACCTGATGGATGTTTCCCGCATCACACGCGGCGACGTGGTGCTGAAAAAGGAAGCCGTCAATGTTCGGGAGGCGATCGCGAAGGCAGTAGAAATGGCAAGCCCGTTGCTCGAGCTGCGCGGGCACGCCCTCGAGGTCGATATCGGGAGCGACATGATCTGCGACGCAGATCCCGTGCGCTTCGCGCAAATCATCAGCAATCTGCTTACGAACGCGGCACGTTATACCGATGCGGCGGGCAAGATAAGCGTAAGAGCTTCATGCGACGGTCAACATGTCCAGATCCGCGTACGCGATAACGGCATGGGCATCGCACCGGACTCGCTCACGCAAATCTTCTTGCCGTTCTATCGCGGCAACGCAGCCGACGGACGCGGTGCAGGCGGACTGGGGCTCGGTCTGGCGCTCGTGAAAAATCTCGTCGAGCTGCACGGCGGCTCGGTGCGCGCGACGAGCGACGGGCCCGGATGCGGCAGCGAATTCACCGTCGAGCTGCCGCGCGGCAACGTCGAACCGCTGCCTGCCGATGCGAAGGGCGGTATGGCGACTGTGACGGCAGCCGCGGGGCGGCGGGTCCTCGTGGTCGACGATAATGAAGATGCGGCCCTTGCGCTCGCCGAGTGGCTGCGGATCCATGGTCATATCGTAGAGACGCTTCATGATCCGGTCGCAGCCCTGCAATGCGCGCCGTCAATCGATCCTGACGTCGTCGTGCTCGATATCGGCCTTCCTGGCATGGACGGTTACGAACTGTGCAGGCGCTTACGCACCCTACTCGTCTCGCGGGCGCGCACGTACGTGGCGCTGACCGGCTACGGGCAGGACGGCGACCGGGCGCGCAGCCGCGCCGCAGGCTTCGATCACCACTTCGTGAAGCCGTTGCAGCCGCTCCTGCTTCTGGATATGATCCTGGCCTCGCCAGCAGGCAGGGAGCGAAGGTGATGCCATCTTGCCGATCATTGCGGTTTGTTCGCGCGCACACCGACGTTCATTCCTCACAGCCTGGGCCCTCGCCCCTCCGAGCCGTATGTGAGCTCGCCAGGAAATATCGCGGACGGCAAGCCGGCTCCGCGACGCACGCCGCCCGCATGGGAGCGTCCAATCGGGACGCCTCGGGACAGTACACGGTCTTCCGGCGCCCTCGCCTGTTACCCGCGCCCCGATCTGCGCGACTCCTCGCAGGCTTCATGAGTTTTAGTTTTCCTGGAAAATCGACACTCAATGTGGTCCTTGAGTAAGTATTCCTATCTAAACCGTAGGAACGTACCCCCGCGTCGCCCCGACGAACGGACGTTCACGCACTCCCAATCGGGCTCTACCCGGTCTTCGGTTCAGTTGAAGTCTTTGTAGATTTATCGACTCGCGCCTGATTTGCTGGACCAGGTACCTGGCACGAACTCTCCTTCGGCGAAGAACCACGCCGACATCGTCCGTGCCAACTCGAGCACGACTTCCGCGTCGGTCCGGCCGGAGGATGCGCGCACGTGGAACGAATGATCTGCGTCGTCCACCACATGCAGCGTGGCGCGTGGCCCCAGCGTCTCGACGACCGACCTCAGCAGGTGAAGCTCGGCCAGCTTGTCGCGCGTGCCCTGCAGGAAGAGAATCGGCACCGTGACGTCCGCCAGGTGCCGTGCCCGCTCCACGCCGGGCGCGCCCGCCGGGTGCAGCGGGAATGCGACGAAAGCGAGGCCACGCACGCCGTCGAGCGGTGCGATGGCTTGGGCCTGGGACGTCATGCGGCCGCCGAACGACCTGCCGCCCGCGAAGAGCGGCAGGTCTGGCAGCCGCCGGCGGCCCTCTGCGACTGCTGCCTGCACGGCAGCATGTGCCACGGCCGGCGAGTCCACCCGCCTGGAGCCCCGCTCCATGTACGGAAACTGGTAGCGCAATGTGGCGACATTGGCCGACGCAAGCGCGTCGGCCAATGACGACATGCCGGCATGCTGCATGCCCGCACCGGCACCGTGCGCGAAGACATACAGGGCTCGCGCGTCCTCCGGCACTCGGAGGAGCGCAGAGACCTTGGTGCCGTCGGGCAGTGCCAGGGAAAGCGATTCTGGGTCGTCCATGGTATTCAGGTCGTGTCGTTGTGGCCATTGCGCCGATTCTGCATCAAGCGGTGTAATTGCACGCCTGCATCATTGTCAGCGAACTGTTACGACACTGCAATCAGCGTCAAAGGAAGTTCTCGAAGGGCAGTTCATTTAAAGGGCGAAGCGGCCAATCGTCGCCACCGCTAATAATATTTAGGTATCCAATTTACTGAATGCAAACATATTGAATAACATGCATTTTGGTTGCGTTCACGCGTGTTTAGGAGATGGTAGATTCGCAATCGAATCCTTCCGGGTTTCTTCTTGACAATTCGATCTGCCTACCTATTATTAGCGAGGCTTAATTACAACTCAACCGACAGGGCACAACCAGTAGGGCAATGACTGTTCGGGGCCTCGCTGTCCAACATTTATCGTCGATGGGTCGGTCTCCCAAGGTCGAGTTCGTCTGACCTGGCAAGCTTCCACCGGCGGGTATTGGAGGGGCTGGCATGGCTGCAAGATCGATTCGTCGCGCATCGTTAAACACTTTTGCAGGCGTCGCGCGCGGTCAATTGGCGACATCGCTGACGACGCGGCATCAGCGGCTCAACCCCCTCAACATCCTCCATGCCGTCTGGCTCCTGGGCCTGTCACCCGCGTCGGCGCTGGCACAGCAGATACCCACTGAACTGCCCAATCTCTCCGGGAGCGGAACCATCGACACTCCCCCCAACCACGTCCTGATTGTTGGCACCGACGGCACCGACACCGCTTTCTCCGGCACAATCAACAACGCTGGCGTTGCGAGCGATCCCGTGTCGCTACAAGGCCAGTTTGTCAAAACCGGGGCCGGGACGATTACGATCAACGGCGCGACGATCCAGGGCGGCTCGGCTTTCGTGGTGGGCGGTGGACTGGCGCTCACCAACGGCAGCACCGCGATCGACTATCTTTCGCTGGGCACCGGATCGACGTCTTCGGGCACGTTGAACGTGGGCGGCGGCACGCTCACGTTCAACTCCGCGCTTCAGGTCGGCGACTTCGGCGGCACTGGCACGGTGACGCAGACCGCGGGCAACGTCGTCTTCGGTACGCCGGGCACGCCGGTGTCGCTGAACATCGGCAATCAGGGCGGAACGGGCACCTACAACCTGTTGGGCGGCACGGTCACGTTCGGCAACAGCGTCACCGACTTCGTGACGCTCGGGCGCAATACGCAAGGCAACCCGAGCAGCGGCACGCTCAACCTGAGCGGCGGCACCTTCAACGTGGCCAACGGGTCGCTGTTCCTCGGCTCGAACGTCGCGTCAACGGGTACCGAGGGCACCGGTACGATCAACCAGACCGGCGGCACCCTGGCAATCGGCAACGGGTCGAGACTGTTCCTCGCGGCCGCCGGCAACGGTACGTACAACCTGTCGGGCGGCACACTGCAGATTGGCGGGAATTCGCTGTTCGGCGACTTCAACAATCTGGGCGGCACGTATGCATTCAACCTCGGTGGCGGAACGATACAGGTGGTGGGTTCGGTGCTGAACGCAGGCGTCAACGCAACGCTGGTCGGCGGCACGACGTCGACCATCGACACCAACGGCATCGGCGCGACATGGTCCGGCGTGCTTTCCGGAAGCGGCGCGCTGACCAAGGTCGGCAACGGCGTTCTCACGCTGACCAATGCGAACACCTATACCGGCATGACGACCATCTCGGCCGGCACGCTGGCGCTGACCGGCAACGGCAGCATCAATCTGACCAGCGGGATGTTGAACAACGGCACCTTCGACATTTCGGGCGTCACGACCACGCCGATACCGGGGATCCCGACCGGTGTCGTGCCGCTGCCGAACCTGTCCGGCAGCGGCACCGTGATCGACGGCACGAACATCCTGGTGGTTGGCACCGATAACACGAACACCACCTTCTCCGGCACGATCGTCAATACCGGCACGGTGAACGACGCGCTGCACGGCATCTTGGTCAAGACTGGCACAGGGACGTTCACGATCAACGGCGCGCGGATTCAGGGCGGCTCGGCTTTTGTCGTGGGCGGCGGACTCGCGCTCACCAGCGGCAGCGCCGCGATCGACTATCTTTCGCTGGGCCTCGGCAATGCGCTGGCGACGCAGGTGCCCGGATCGACGTCGTCGGGCACGTTGAGCGTGAGCGGCGGCATGCTCACGTTCAACTCCGCGCTTCAGGTCGGCGACTTCGGCGGCACTGGCACGGTGACGCAGACCGCGGGCAATGTCGTCTTCGGTACGCCGGGCACGCCGGTGTCGCTGAATATCGGCAATCAGGGCGGAACGGGCACCTACAACCTGTTGGGCGGAACGGTCACGTTCGGCAACAGCGTCACCGACTTCGTGACGCTCGGCCGCAATACGCAAGGCAACCCGAGCAGCGGCACGCTCAACCTGAGCGGCGGCACCTTCAACGTGGCCAACGGGTCGCTGTTCCTCGGCTCGAACGTCGCGTCGACGGGTACCGAGGGCACCGGTACGATCAACCAGACCGGCGGCACCCTGGCAATCGGCAGCGGGTCGAGACTGTTCCTCGCGGCCGCCGGCAACGGTACGTACAACCTGTTGGGCGGGACACTGCAGATTGGCGGAAATTCGCTGTTCGGCGACTTCAACAATCTGGGCGGCACGTATGCATTCAACCTCGGTGGCGGAACGATCCAGGTGGTGGGTTCGGCGCTGAACGCAGGCGTCAACGCAACGCTCGTCGGCGGCACGACGTCGACCATCGACACCAACGGCATCGGCGCGACATGGTCCGGCGTGCTTTCCGGAAGCGGCGCGCTGACCAAGGTCGGCAACGGCGTGCTCACATTGTCCGGCCAGAACACCTATACCGGTGTGACCAACGTTCGCGGTGGCGTGCTCAATCTGACCGGCTCGTTGCAGTCGCCGGTCAATGTGGAAGCGAACGGAACCCTGGGCGGGGCAGGAACGGACTTGAATACCGTCACCAATGCCGGAACGGTTGAGCCGGGCTTCGGTCTCCCAGCGGGGCAATTCGGTGTGGTGACCGTCAAAAATTATGTGGGGGCCGGCGGCACGCTCGCGCTGCGCACGTTCCTCGGTCTGGATGGCTCGCCGTCGGACAAGCTCGTCATCAACGGCGGCCGCGCCGACCCTTCAGCCGTACGCATCACGAACGCCGGCGGCTCCGGTGGGTTGACGACGGGCAACGGCATTCTCGTCGTCGAGACAACCAACGGTGGCACCACGGCGTCGGATGCCTTTACGCTCGCTGGCGAGGCGCGCGGTGGCGCGGAAGACTATCGTTTGTTTCGCGGTGGCCTCAACAGCAGCAATCCCGAGGACTGGTTTCTGCGCTCCTCGTTCGTCGTGCCGCCTCCACCGGGGGGAGGCGAAGAGGAACTGGAACCGGGAACCGGCACCGGGCCCCCACCGGATCCGCTGCCGCCTGGCATCTACCCGATCATCGGGCCGGAACTCGCCACCTACGGCGTCGTGCAACCGGTCGCCCGGCAGATGGGTGTCGAGATGCTCGGGACGCTGCATGAGCGCATCGGCGACACGCTTACGACGCAGAGCGGCGCAGCGGGCGGTTCGGGCTGGGCAAGCTCCGCATGGGGACGCGTGTTCGGCGGCCAGATCGACAACCACTACGAGGCCTACGCCGATCCGCGCGCGAGCGGCGGAGTCGGAGGCTTGCAGACGGGTCTCGACGTATGGCGAGGAAGCTTCCTGCCCGGCCATCGCGATGCGGCAGGCGTCTACTTTGCATACGGCTACGGCAGTGCCGATGTCGATGGCCTCGTCACCAACGCCGCGACAACCGGATACGTGCTGGAGCACACCGGCTCGATGCATCTGAATGCCTACACAGGCGGTGGCTACTGGACGCACTACGGCCCCAGCGGCTGGTATCTCGATGCAGTCGTGCAGGGTACGCACTACGACGGCGCCGCGACCACGCAGTTCGCGAATCTGCCGGTTCAGGGTACGGGCTTCGTGACATCCCTCGAGGGTGGCTACCCGATCCCGCTGCCGCTCGGCCCGGGTTTCGAGCTGGAGCCGCAGGCGCAAATCATCTGGCAGCATGTGTCGTTCTCCGACACGAACGACGGTCTGGGCGACGTGTCCCTCGGCTCCACGTCGGGCGCGACTGGCCGTCTCGGCGTGCGCGCGAAGTGGACCATCGAAGGCAGCCATGAAGCGGTGTGGCAGCCCTATATGCGTGCCAACCTGTGGCGGGATTTCAATGCCCAGGCCACCACGACCTTCGGCAATGAACCGGTGCCGCTGAATGTGCAGGCCACGCGGCTCGAGCTCGCCGGCGGTGTCACCGCCAGGATCAAGGATCGGCTGAACCTTTACGGACAGTTCGGCTACCAGTTCGCCGTAAGTGGAAGTAGCAATGTCCGCCGCAGTGGCGTCGAGGGCGATCTCGGCGTGCGCTTTCTTTGGTAGGTAACGCTGTAGCTAGCGCTGCGACGTGTCGAGCGGCGCAGTCTATGTCGCGCGTACTCGACATCGATGCGCAGTTCTCGTTCTCTCGTCAAAAGCCGCCGCTGCACCTCGCGCGCGTCAGGTAAACCCCGCATGGCAGCCTTGAAGTCCGGTGTTTAACATCCCACGACGTTACCGGTAACGTCGCATGGTACGCAAACATGCTTTCTGGCGAGGCACATCACTATAAGGAGACGGGAATGCGTCCATCGGGAGTCGCCGTGCGTGCACTGTACGCAGGCGTCACATTGCTCACGATTGCGTCGATCTCAGGTTGCGCGCACAACCAAACGGCTGCCACCCTCGATGGATTGCCGCTCGCAGCCGCTCCCACGCAGGCCGTGCCGCAACTGAAAAGCGTGATGGCCGCGCATTTCAAGGTAGGCGCGGCGATTGAACCCGATTCCATCGACAGTCCCGCCGACGCCGCGCTGCTGGCCGTCCAGTTCTCGAGCCTGACCGCCGAGAACAAAATGAAGCCGGGCACGATAGGCGTGGCCGCAGGCGAGTACAACTTCGCGCCGGCCGACCAGATCGTGGCGTTCGCGCAGGCGCATGGCCTGGCCGTGCGTGGGCACACGCTGGTGTGGCATTACAGGAGCGGCGAATGGACCGAGGCGCCGGACTGGTTCTTTGCAGGCGACGCCAAAGATCCGCATTATCACGATATCGTCGCGGCACGGCTCCAACGCTATGTGACCGATGTCGTCACGCATTTTCGCGGCAAGGTCTATGCATGGGACGTCGTGAACGAAGTCATCAGCGACGACCCGCATCAGGTCTATCGCGAAGACAGCCCGTGGTATCGCGCGCTCGGCAAGGACTACATTGCAATTGCGTTCCGCGCCGCGCGTGCGGCCGACCCTGACGTCAAGCTCTATATCAACGAGTACAGCACGGACGACGCGGCCAAGCGCGCGAAGCTGCTCTCCGTGATACGCGATTTGCGTGCTCAAGGCGTGCCGATCGATGGCGTCGGGCATCAAATGCATATCAGCATCAACTGGCCGCCGCTGCAAAATATGAAGCAGGCTTTCGACGACGTCGCCGCCCTCGGACTCGAAAACCAGGTGACGGAACTCGATGTCAGTCTCTACAGCGACCCGGGCGCATGCTGGAGCCATCCGCCTGCGTGTTTGCCCGATCTCGGCCAACCGGTGCCGAACGACGTGATGCGTGCGCAGGCGCAGCGGTATCGCGCGGTGTTCGATCTGTTCGAGCACGAGCCAAGCATCAAGGCCGTCAGCTTCTGGGGCTATTCGGACAAGCACACGTGGCTGACCTCCATACCGGTGCCGCGTACCAATCTGCCGCTGCTATTCGACGCGAACCTGAAACCGAAAGCCGCGTTCTGGGCAATAGCCGATTCGTCGTGGCAGCCGTAAGGCGGGTGGCGAAATTGATAGTCCACGATCTTTCCGCCGACGTCCAGGCATCCGTCATATTGCGGCGAGAGAGCTTCGAACAGAACGCGGTCGTCTGGCGGCCATCGGAAGAGATATCGGACCAGGCCGTAAGGCCCATATGGCGGAAGGCAGCCGGAGTCGAACCGACCCGGGAGCGGCTGACGCCCCCAACCGGGTTTGAAGCCCGGCCGTACCACCGGATACGAATGCCTTCCTTCGTGAAACCCAATCACCTGCAACCACACGCACATATCGATGTGCCTACAACCATTCGCGCATCCGGCTATCGTGCCGTAGCAGATGCGTATCGCGCTGAAAGCGAGTATATCCAACGCGGTCGAAGTACTCCAGAATCTGGATCGCACGTTTGCGGCCCAATGCCGTGGCGTCGCGAAACGCCGCGGCGTTGACCGCACCGCCCTGCTCCGCGGCAATCTGTGCGACGGCACGCGCGAGCGTCTGCACCATGTCGCGATCGTAGAAGAGATCGCGCACGACCTGATACACCATACCCAGGCGCGCAAGCTTGCGCAGCAGCGCACGCACCTTCTCTTCCGGCTGCCGCGTCTCACGTGCGAGATCCCGCACCCACGGCGGATCGAAACGCCCTTGTGCGAGCATCGGCATGAGGCGCGCGGCGAGCGCTTCGTCTTCGGCGTCGAGCGTCACCGCGTGTGACGGCAGATGCAGCCACGGCCCGCTGCGTGCCACGCGCCCCTCGCGCTCGAGCGCTTCGATCGCGGCGCGCCACACCGCATCGCTCACGAGCGGCGCCGCCATGCGGCGCAACCGTGCCGCGTCCGGCCCCTGCTCATCGGGCGAGCGCGCATGAAACTCGGCGAGCGCCTCGACAATGCGTTCGGTGAGCCTCGACCAGTGCGCGTGTGCGATCACCGCGCCTTCGTCGTCGCGTCCTTGCGGTGCGATGGAAATCGCATCGGCGGGCAAAGCGAGCGCAGCGTCGTCGTAACCGGTCAACCGCGTCAACGTCGCGCGCGCAATGCCACGCGGCGCTTCTTCGATCAGCGGCGCCAGGCTCGCTTCGTCGAGCCATGTGCGCAACGCGTCGAGCCAGGCACGCCGTTCTGGCGTCCGGCGCCGCCGCGACGGACCGAATGGATCGAGCACACGCCCGCCACCTATGGTGTGGTTTGCCTGCGCGTTGCGGACAATGAAGCGGTCCCCCGGCAACGCGTGCAACGGCGCTTCGAAGACGAGCTGCACTCGGGCAGCCGCGCCCGGCGCGAGCGTTTCGCCTTCGAGCAACGCAACGTTCGCCACGCGATGCGTCGTGCCGAGATGCACATGCAGCGGCGACCAGTGCTGCAACGTGATACCCGCGTCGTCGAGCAACTGCAGTTCGACGTCGAGACGCACGGCCGGCTCGGCCAGCCGCGCATCGACGATCCAGTCGCCGCGCTCAATCTGCTCTTTGTCGATGCCCGCGAGATTGAGCGCGCAACGCTGGCCGGCGTGGCCTGAATCGCCCGCCTGTACCGCTCGGTTCTGCGCATGCAGGCCACGCACGCGCACAGGCGTGCCGGCAGGTGCGAGCACGAGCGCGTCGCCCGCCTGTACGCGCCCGGCGAATACGGTACCCGTCACCACCGTCCCCTGGCCCGTCAGCGTAAATACACGATCCACGGCGAGGCGAAAGAGTCCATCGTCTCGTCGCGCCCGCCATGTACTCGCGCGCTCGCGCAACCAGGCGTCGAGGCGCGCCACGCCGTCGTCATGCGGCTGCGTGGCATTGGTCTCGAATACGGGTGCGTCCGCAAGCATCGTGTCAGCAAGCCACGCGGCGATTTCGGCACGCACGGCGTCGAGTTGCGCCGCATCCACGCGATCGCACCTGGTCAGCGCGATGGCGCCTTGCTGCACGCCCAGCAGTTGCAGAATGGCGAGATGCTCGCGCGTTTGCGGCATCACGCCGTCGTCGGCCGCAATCACGAGCAGCGCCAAGTCGATGCCGCACGCACCCGCCGCCATCGTATGGACGAGCTTCTCGTGGCCGGGCACGTCGATGAAGCCCAGCACGTCGCCGTTGGCGAGCGGCAGGTACGCATAACCCAGTTCGATCGAAATGCCGCGCGCCTTCTCTTCTTTCAGGCGGTCGGTATCGACGCCGGTCAACGCGCGGACCAGCGTGGTCTTGCCGTGGTCGATGTGACCCGCCGTGCCGACGATCACAGACGCAGCTCCGCGAGTTGCGCCACGAACGCCGCTTCGTCCGCGTGTTCGAGGCAGCGCAGGTCCAGGCGCAGGGCGTCGTCGGCAATACGGCCGATCACGGGACGCGGCAGTTCGCGCAAGGCGCGTTCGAGCCTGAGCAGCGCACGGCCACTGCCGCCCTTCCCCGCATGGCGCACGACGAGCCCGCTGCTCGGCAGCACGTCTACGGGCAGTGCGCCGCTACCGATCTGGCTGAACATCGGCTCGACGCTCGCCGCATACGCTTCGCCTATGGCGCGCTGAAACGGGGGCAGCGCGCGCTGCGCGGCCTCTTGCATTTGCAGGGCGGGCCGCGTGAGCAGGCGCAGCGTAGTGAGCCGTTCCTGCAGGAATTCGGGCGCTCGATAGAGCCGCAATACGGGCTCGAGCGCAGCGAGCGTGAGCTTGCCGACCCGCAACGCGCGCTTGAGCGGGTGCTTCTTGATCTTCGCAATCAATTCCTTGCGACCGACGATCAGTCCCGCCTGCGGGCCGCCCAGCAGCTTGTCGCCGCTGAAGGTAACGAGGTCCGCGCCCGCTTCCACGGTCGCGCGCACCGTAGGCTCGGCCGGCAAGCCCCACTGCGCGAGATCGACGAGCGTTCCGCTGCCCAGATCGACCGCTACGGGCAGGCTGTGCTGACGCGCCAGCGGCGCGAGTTCATCGAGTTCGACACTCTTTGTAAAGCCACTGATCGCGTAGTTGCTGCAATGGACTTTCATCAGGAGCGCGGTGTGCGCGTTGATCGCCGCTTCGTAATCCTTGAGATGCGTTCGGTTCGTCGTGCCGATCTCGCGTAAGCGTGCGCCCGCCCGGCTCATGATGTCGGGAATGCGAAATGCCCCGCCGATCTCGACCAGTTCGCCGCGCGAAACGACGACCTCCTTCCGATTGGCGAGTGCGCTTAACAGCAGCAACACGGCCGCCGCGTTGTTGTTCACGACGGTCGCGGCTTCTGCCCCCGTCAGTTCGCAGATCAGCGAGTCGATGAGGTCGTCGCGGTCGCCGCGCTTGCCGCTCGCGAGATCGAATTCGAGGTTTGCGGGTTGCGTGAGCGCCTGCACCACCGCTTTCACGGCCTCGTCGGGCAGCAGCGCGCGGCCGAGATTCGTGTGCAGCACCGTGCCCGTGAGATTGAAGACGGAACGCAGGCGGCTTTGCGCGCGTTCGGCCAACCGTTGCGTGGTCGCCTCGATCACGCGTTCCAATGAAAATGGTTCGGCATCCTTGTTTTCATGCGCCAGAACGCCAGCTCGCACATCGCGACGCCAGCCGTCCTGCGTGGCGCGAATCGCGTCGATCACCTGGGTGCGTCCGTACTGCGCGATCAGCGGCTGCGCTTGCTCCGAGGCAATCACGCGCTCGACCGCCGGCATTTTCGCGAGCAGCACATGCAGGGCGTGCGCATCGTGCTCCGCTGCTTGTCCCACGGCTTCACTCATGGCGTGCGCGGCTCCTTACTGGTCGCCCGGCACTTCGGGCCATAGCAACGGATTCGGGGTCGCGCGACGGTAGCCCGCGTCGCTCATCAGCAGATCGAGCGTGAGGCTCGCCAGGTCGTCCGCGAGCGGCTCGAAATCGAGGTCCTTCTCCTGATAGCCGATCTTGCGGTACGTATGGCATTCGTCGCACGATTCGGCCTTGAGTGCGGCATTGCCGCCTTCGATGCCGTGATACGCAATGCCCTTGGTCGAATCGCAGTTCGTGCACTTCACGCGCACCACGTGAGCCTCGGTGCCGCACAGGCCGCATTGCGCAAACCGGTAGCCCTGATACACGCCGCCAATGCGCACGATGCTGGCAACAGGCGGCGATCCGCACACGGGGCACGCACCTGGTGCGTCGACATAGGGCACGTCGCGTACGTCGATGCGGCTCGCGAGGTCGGTCCACACCACCTGCAGCGCGGCCATGATGAACGGCGCGGTGGCGGGCGCGACTTCGGTGTAGCGCTGGGCGAGAACCGCATCGGCCTGGGCATCGAGTTGCCCTTCGTTCATGGCGCGCAGGTCGCCCAGCACTTTCGCGAGCGCAGGCCCAACCGCTCCTGCCGCTTCGACCCGATCGGCAAGACGCGATAGCACGGCGCGCCATTGCGGATCACGCTCGCCCGAAAGCGCCGGCAGGATCGGCATGGAGTGATGCTGCGCGTTCGTAATCGCTTCACGCGAAGGCATGGAGGCGCTGCAATGTTCTAGCGCCTCCTGCTGCGCGTCGACGAGCGCCGCCATGAGCCGCACGTAGCCGCCAATGGGATTGTGGTCCGCGAGATGCCGCAGGCGCACGGCGCGCGTACTGAAAAAGGCGACCCGTTCGGGCAGACGAATGCGCGGAATGGCCGAAGGATCGAGCGATTCGATTTGCTGCGGGTCGAGAATGCGTTGCGTCACGACGGGTCGACTCCAGAACGGCTTCACGAAGAAAAAACCGCCGTGCCCTCGCGGGCGCCGGCGGTTTGCCGCTCGCGCCGCCACTGCCTTCGCCAAACGGCGCGGCAGGCGGCGCGCAGCCTGTGCGTTACTTGATGCTCTCGCGGAACCAGCGCGGATGATGCTTTCTCGCCCAGCCCCAGGTGACGTAACCGCGCGTCATCGCGCCGATCGACCCCTTCACCCATATGGCTGCATAAATATGAATGATGATGCCGCAGATCAACACGAATGCCGCTACCGCATGCACCAACGCTGAGAGCCGGATAATTTCGATCGGAAAGTAGACCGAAAAATATCGCCGCCAGATCACGATGCCGCTCAAGAGCAACAGCACGAGGCAAACCACCATCACAAAGAATAACAGCTTCTGGCCCGCATTGTAGCGGCCGATCTCGGGCAGCCTGTCTTCGCGGTTGTTGAGCACGTCGCCCATCTGTTTCATCCACTGGATGTCGTCCTTGTCCAGATAGTTGTGATGCCAGAAGCGCAGCGCAAGGATCAGGAACGAGACGAACATCACCACGCCGATGAACGGGTGCAGAATGCGCGTCCACTGGCCACCGCCGAGTACCGCGTACAAAAATGCCATGGCCGGGTGAAACATCGCGAGGCCCGAGAGCGCAAGCAGGATGAAGCAGATTGCGGTGATCCAGTGGTTGCTGCGCTCGTTGGGCGTATAGCGCTCGATCAGTTGCGGTTCATCGTCTTTCATCGCCGCGCTCCTCCGGTGGTTCGCCACGCATGCGCCGCGCCTCTTCGCGCGCCGCGGCTTCGTCTTCAGCCGTCACTTCGTTCGGGCCGACCCGCGTGTAATGGAAGAAACCGGCCAGTGCGGTGAGCGCCATGATGGCAAGCCCAATCGGCTTGGCCACGCCCTTCCAGATCCGCACCATCGGGCTGATGTGCGGATCCTGGGGCAGTCCGGCATAGAGCGACGGCCGGTCCGCGTGATGCAGCACGTACATCACGTGCGTGCCGCTCACGCCCGGCGGATCATAAAGCCCGGCGTTCTCGAAGCCGCGCTCCTTGAGGTCCACGATGCGCTCGGCCGCGTGCTGCTTCATGTCTTCCTTGGTGCCGAAAACGATCGCACCGGTCGGGCAGGTCTTCACGCACGCGGGCTCCTGTCCCACGGCCACGCGGTCCGAGCAGAGCGTGCATTTGTAGACGCGGCGTTCGCTCGACATGCGAGGAATATTGAACGGGCAGCCGGTAATGCAATTGCCGCAGCCGATGCAGTTTTCCTGGTGGAAGTCGACGATGCCATTTGTATATTGCACGATCGCGCCCGGCGAGGGACACGCCTTCAAACAGCCCGGGTCCTCGCAATGCATGCAGCCGTCCTTGCGGATCAGCCATTCGAGGTTGCCCTGCGAGTTCTCGTATTCCGTGAAGCGCATCACGGTCCACGAGTGCTCGGTGAGATCGTGCGGATTGTCGTAGACGCCCGTATTGATACCGATTTCGTCACGCAGATCGTTCCACTCCATGCACGCGGTCTGACACGCCTTGCAGCCGATGCATTTGGAAACGTCGATGAGCTTCGCGACCGTGCCAGTCACCGGCTCGCGCACGCCGGGTGGCTCCGAGGTAGTCGCGGAGAGGCGTTTGACGTCAAGTGATTGCCATGCCATGTCGTCGCCCCCTTATGCCTTTTCGACCTTCACGAGGAACGACTTGAACTCGGGCGTCTGCGAATTGCCGTCGCCCACGGGGGGCGTGAGTGTATTCGTCAGATAGCCTGGGTGCGTGAGCCCCTTGAAGCCCCAGTGCAGCGGTACGCCAACCTGATGCACGGTCTTGCCCTCGATGGTCAACGGCTTGATGCGCTTGGTGACGACCGCCACCGCGATCAGATAGCCGCGATTGCTCGACACCTTCACGCGCTCGCCCGCCACCACGCCCACCTCCTTCGCGAGCGCCTCGCCGATCTCGACGAACTGCTGCGGCTGAATGATCGCGTTCAGCCGAGCGTGCTTCGTCCAGAAGTGGAAGTGCTCGGTGAGCCGGTACGTGGTCGCCACATGCGGGAACTGCTGCGCGGTTCCAAACGTCTTGCGGTCGTCGGGGAACACGCGCGCCGCCGGATTGCTCGTGGCGAGCGGGTTGTTCGGGTGGAACGGGTTATAGCCGAGCGGATTCTCGAACGGTTCGTAATGCTCAGGGAACGGACCTTCGTTCATGCCGTCGCGGGCGAAGAAACGCGCCACGCCCTCGGGGTTCATGATGAACGGACCCATGCCCTGATCGGGCGCTTCATCGACCTTGTAGTCGGGTATGTCCGCGCCCGCCCATGCGCTGCCGTTCCAGGCAATCAGCTTGCGGGTGGGATCGAAGGGCTTGCCCGCCACGTCGCATGAGGCACGGTTGTACAGCACGCGCCGGTTCGCCGGCCACGCCCAGGCCCAGTTGAGCGTCTGCCCGATACCCGTGGGGTCGTCATTGTCGCGGCGACCCATCTGGTTGCCCGCCTGGGTCCACGCGCCGCAGAAAATCCAGCAGCCGCTCGCGGTCGTGCCATCGTCCTTCAACTGCGCGAACGCCGAGAGCTGCTCGCCCTTCTTCACGAGCACCTTGGTCGGATCTTTCGCGTCGGTCTGGTCGGCGAGCGCGCGGCCGTTGTACTCCCTCGCCAGTTCCTCCGGCGTGGGGCTCGCGGGATCCGAATACGGCCAGTCGAGCTTGACGATCGGATCGGGCAGCTTGCCGCCGTCCTTCTGATACGCGGCGCGTACGCGCAGGAACAGGCCCGACATGATCTCGAGGTCGCTCTTCGCCTCGCCCGGCGGCTCCGCACCCTTCCAGTGCCACTGGAGCACACGGCTCGAACTCACGAGCGAGCCGTTTTCTTCCGCAAAGCACGTGGTGGGCAAACGGAACACTTCGGTCTGAATCGAAGTCGGATCGACATCGTTATAGTCGCCGTACTTCTTCCAGAACTCGGCAGTCTCGATGGCGAGCGGGTCCATGATCACGAGCCACTTGAGCTTGCTGAGCGCCGAGACGGTCTTGGCCTTGTTCGGGGAAGAAGCGAGGACATTGAAGCCCTGGCAGATATAGCCGTTGACCTTGCCCTGATTCATCAGCTCGATGGTCTGCAGCAGGTCGTACGGCTTGTCGAGCTTGGGCAGCCAGTCGTAGCCCCAGTTGTTGTCCTTCGTCGCCGCGTCGCCCCACCACGACTTCATGAAGCTCACGAAGAACGCGCCGTAATGCTGCCAGTAACTGAGCTGGTTCGGCCGCATGGGCTGCGACGCGCGCTTCTTGATGTAGTCGTCGTAGTCCTGCTCCGCTTCGGACGGCAGCGTCATGTAACCCGTGAGCAGGTTCGACATGAGCCCGAGGTCCGTCAGCCCCTGGATGTTCGAGTGGCCGCGCAGCGCGTTCATGCCGCCGCCCGCAATGCCGATGTTGCCGAGCAGGAGCTGCACCATCGCGCCGGTGCGAATATTCTGCGAGCCGATCGAATGATGGGTCCAGCCGAGCGCATACAGGATCGTGCCCGCGCGGCCCGGCACGGCGGTGGTCGCGAGCATTTCGCACACCTTGAGGAATTTGTCCTTCGGCGTGCCGCACACTTTCTCGACCATTTCCGGCGTGTAGCGCGAGTAATGCTGCTTGAGCAGCTGGTACACGCAGCGCGGATTCTGCAGCGTGTCGTCGGTCTTCACGAAGCCGTCGTCGCCGAGCTCGTAGTTCCACGACGACTTGTCCGGGTACGAATGCTTTTGCGGATCGTAGCCCGAAAAAATGCCGTCGTTGAACGCGTAGTCTTCGCGCACGATGAACGAGAAGTCCGTGTAGTTCTTCACGTACTCGTGCTGGATCTTGTCGTTGGTGAGCAAATAGTTGATCACCGCGCCGAGGAACGCGACGTCCGTGCCGGTGCGGATCGGCGCGTAGAAGTCCGCGACCGATGCGGTGCGCGTGAAGCGCGGATCCACCACGATGAGCCGTGCACCGCGGTGCGCCTTTGCCTCCGTGACCCACTTGAAGCCGCACGGATGCGCCTCGGCCGCATTGCCGCCCATCACCAGAATCACGTCCGCATTGCGAATGTCGACCCAATGGTTCGTCATCGCTCCACGGCCAAACGTCGGGGCAAGACCTGCCACCGTCGGGCCGTGTCAGACACGCGCCTGGTTGTCGAATGCGAGCAGGCCCATGCTGCGGGCCACTTTGTGCGTGAGATAGCCGACTTCGTTGCTGCCTGCCGATGCGGCCAGCATGCCCGTGGTCAACCAGCGGTTCACGGTCTTGCCGTCGGCGGTCTTCTCGACGAAGTTCGCGTCGCGATCTTCCTTCAACAGCTTCGCGATCCGGTCGAGCGCGTCATCCCACGAAATGCGCTTCCACTCGTTCGAGCCGGCCGCCCGGTACTCGGGATACTTGAGGCGGCTCTCGCTATGAATGAAATCGATCAGACTCGCGCCCTTCGGGCACAGCGTGCCGCGATTGACGGGGTGATCGGGATCGCCCTCGATATGGATGATGCTCGTCGTAGCATTCTTCGCGCCATCGCCGAGACCGTACATGAGGATCCCGCAGCCAACCGAGCAGTACGGGCAGGTATTGCGGGTTTCAGTGGTGCGCGCCAGTTTGTATTGTCGGACCTCGGCAAGTGCGTTGTCGGGCGCGAAACCCATCAACGCGAGGCTGGAACCCGCCAGCGATGTTGCCGTGACCTTGAGGAACTGGCGCCGGGACATCTGCAGCATGATTCGTCCTCGGCTTGATTGTGGGTTTTTTCAGTATAAGACGTTTTGGGAGACGGATCGCGCTGGATGCTCGCGAGCGTTACGCGCGTACAGCGCGAGCTCGCCCGGGAACCGCGCTTGCTAATATCGAATGGCGAATGAACCATCTTTGTGACGAAAACGAACCACTGAAGCACCACCGCGGGGCGCACCATCATGTCAACGCTTTCCACCGAACGACTGCAGTCCGCCGCACGCAAGGAAGCGTCGTGGGTGGTGGGCGCGTTGCGCCAGTTCATCGCCAATCGCTGCCCGTCGCTCGCGGCGAGCATCGCGTTCTATTCGGCGTTTTCGCTCGCGCCGACGCTGGTGATGGTGATTGCCGTGGCGGGCTGGTTCTACGGCGTCGATGCCGCGCGCGGTGAACTCTACCGCCAGGTCCACAACGTGCTCGGCGACGACGCGGCCGCGGGCATCACCACCATCGTGCAGAACGCGCACCGGGCGGGCGGCAAGGGCGGCGTCGCGGCGATCATCTCGCTCGCCCTGCTCGTGATCGGCGCGTCCGCAACCTTCTCCTCGCTCAATTCCGCGCTGAACATCGTCTGGCCGCCGGACGGGCAGCGTCCCTCCAGCGTGATGGCGCTCGTGCGCGTGCGGCTCATTTCGTTCAGCCTCGTGCTGGGCGTCGCGTTCCTGCTGATCGTCTCGCTCGTGCTCGACACGGCTATTACGTTCGTCGGTCAGTGGATCTGGGGCAATTCCCCTTATGTGGTCATCGGCAACCTGATGCAGCTTGCCGTGGGCCTCGTAGTGCTGGCCGTCGCCTTCGGCGCCCTGCTGCGCTTCCTGCCAGACGCCGACGTGCGCTGGCGCGACGCAATGGTGGGCGGCATCGTCGCGGCGGTGCTGTTCTCGGCGGGCAAGAAGTTGTTCGCGCTCTATCTCGCGCACGCGGGCATGGCAACGGCCTTCGGCGCCGCCGGCTCGCTCGCGGTGCTGCTCATGTGGCTCTATTTTTCAGCGGCCGTGCTCCTGCTGGGCGCGGAATTCTCGGCCGCGCGCGGGCGTATGCACGATCCGCGCGGCGCTTGGGGTTTCCTCGAGGAAACGCCGCCCGGCAGCCGCGCCAAGCTGGCCTCGGTGCTCGCCGCCTCCACCATCGTCGCGCGGCACGACACGAAGCGTGGGGACCGCCCCGCTGCGTCGGCGCCGCAGGCCGTGCCGATCGGAAACGGCGGCGCCGCCGCCCCGGCAATGCCTGCGGCGCTGGCGGCAGCTGTTTCGGCAGACAAATCGACACTATCGGAAACCCCGCTCGGCGCGATTCGGCGCGCGAGCGCGCATGGTGGCCCGTTCGGGAGGCTGAAATCGGGATTGCATATCCGCCGTTCGGTCGTGCGCATGGAAGACAGCGCCACCTACGCGGCCGCGCTCACGCTGGTTCACGCGGGCCGCACGGTCGCCGCCGCCGACCGCTATGTGAAGCGCCATCCGTGGGGTTCGGTGCTGTTCGTCGCGAGCGCGGCGCTCGCCATGACAACCGCCGGCAGGCGCCGCCACCCCCATGCCGCCGCGCCAATTAAGGCTGCTACCAAAGGTCGCAACAAGGCGCAAAAATAACGGCTGTTTACGGAACTTTTATCAAAACCAACAATAATGCTCGATCAACAATCCAATATTTCTTGAAACGGCATAATGGACGGAGTCCCCGCCTGACAAGGGATTCTGGCCGGTGTCAGGTTTTCGCGACAATCTTTATTTTTTCAGTTCAGGTCGCCTGGCCTGCTGCGTTATTCTCCAACGCGCAACAACTACACAATTTCTGCGTGGAGAAAACAGAATGAAACGAGTCGCTCTCTCGACCCTCTCGCTGGCCCTCTTGGCCGCAGCAGGCACCGCGCACGCTCAAAGCAGCGTGACCCTCTATGGGGTGATCGACGAATCGATCCAGTGGGCCCACAACACGATGGACGCCAACAACAAGAATGCAAACCTGGTCGGCCTCGCCGGTGGCAACCTGTCGGGCAACCGCTGGGGCCTGAAGGGTACGGAAGATCTGGGCGGCGGCCTGAAGGCGATTTTCCAATTGGAAAACGGCTTTGACATCAACAACGGCAAGCTCGGTCAGGGTGGCCTGATGTTCGGCCGTCAAGCCTATGTCGGCCTGACGCACGAGCAGTTCGGCACGATCACTCTCGGCCGCCAGTACGACCCGCTGGTCGACATGGTTCAGCCGCTGACCGCGGACAACTATTTCGGCAGCACGTTCACAACGCCGGGCGACGTCGACAACAACGATAACAGCTCGCGTACGAACAGCGGCATCAAGTACGTCTCGCCGGTTCTCCAAGGCTTCCAGTTCGAAGGCATGTACGCTCTGGGCGGCGTGGCTGGCGCAACGGGCTCGGGTCAGAGCTGGGGCGCAGCGGCTACGTACGGCATCGGTTCGTTCAACGTCGCTGCTGGCTACTTCCGCATGGACAACGCGTCGTCGCTCGCTGCGCGTACGACGACGTCCAACGGCGTGAGCACGGTGGGCTGGGCTTCGGGCGCAACCTCGGGCGCCATGTTCGACAGCCAGATCAACGAAGCCTACGCGTCGGCCAAGTCGGTTGGCACCGCTGCGATCGCTGCGCAATACGTCGCTGGCCCGTTCACGTTCGGCGCACGTTACAGCAACGTTCAAATCCGTCCTGACGGCTACTCGACGTTCTCTTCGACCCAGCGTTACAACGTCGCTGCTGGCTTCTTCGGCTACCAGCTGAACCCGGCCCTGCTGCTCGGCCTCGGCTACACTTGGACGCACGGTGCTGGCGACTCGTCGAACACGTACAACCAGGTTTCGATCGGCGCGGACTACAATCTGTCGAAGCGCACCGACCTGTACGGCGTCGCCGCATGGCAGCACGCCAACGGCCAGCAACCGGGCGAACCGGCAGGCACGGCAGCCGGCGCATCGATCGGTTCGTACGGCTTCAACTCGGCTTCGAGCTCGCAGACCCTGGTCAGCCTGGGCATCCGCCACAAGTTCTAAGCAACGCTTTACTCCGGGCTTCGGCCCGGCGCCGGAACTGGCTGACGAGCCAATCCGGCGAAGCGAGCGAGACCGCGCAGCTAAAACCTACACGCTGCACAAACCAGCCTCGGGCGCAAGCCCTGGCTGGTTTTTTTATGGCCGCCGGGTTTTAGAAGCGATCCTCCAGGGTGTTCTCACGCAACGCCACAACTTGCGCCGTTTACGCGCCATTTACACGAGCGCAAGACTCAGCGCAGTCGCGCCAGCGCGGCGCCGGCGTGCCACACGAATGCGTCGCTGAGCGCCGTCGCCGCGCGCTGCGCGCTGCGCACGACATGGAGCGCGCTCGACAGCGTGGGCGTGAAGCGTTTCACACTCACCCGTGCGCTCGCGTGCTGGGCGGTCAGCGCGTCGACGAGCGCGATGCCCATCCCCGCTTCCACTATCGCCACGACCGATTGCGCGAGCGCCGCTTCGACGCCGGGCTCGCGCACCACCCCGCATTCGGCAAAGAGCCGGTCGATGGAGAGGCGCGCCTCGCTCGCCGCGGCAAACGAAATGAAGCGTTCGCCCGCGCAGTCTTGCGCATGAATCACGCGTTTGCGCGCAAGCCGGTGTCCGCGCGGCACGATGCAGCGCAGCGGCCATTCACCCAGATACTCGAGACGCGCGCCAGGATGCGCGACGGCTTGCGCGACGAAACCGAGATCGCAGCGTTGCGCCGCCACGCGCTCGGCAATCCCGGCGGCTTCGCCAGTCAGCAGTTCGAAATCGACGCCTTCGTGCTCGCTTGCAAACGCGGCGGCCACGCGCGGCAGGAAGTCGGCGCAAAGATCCGCTGAAGCGGCAACGCGCACGACCCCGCGCCGTTGTGCGCGAATCTGCGCGGCCGCCTGAGCCACGCGCTCGAAGCCGAAGAACGCGCGCTCGACTTCATCTTGCAGCGTATGGGCCTCGACGGTCGGCAGCAAACGCCCCTGGCGCCGCTCGAAAAGCGCGAACCCCATCCTGGCTTCGAAGTCGGCAAGCAAACGGCTCACCGCAGGCTGAGAAATGCCGAGCGCCTGTGCCGCGCGCGTGACGGTACCCCAGTGCATCAGCGCGCGAAACGCTTCCACCTGCCGCAAACTGAGGTCGGTTGCCTGCATAACACTATGCTATGGAAATTTAAATTAGCGGGTCTACGACATCGTTTTCGTACGACATGAATGACACTGATGCCTCTAACACAGGGACATCATACCGGATACCTGACCATAACATCAGAGCATAGATATGCATGTTCTGTGCGCATTGCACGCACCAAATGAAAAATCCCCGTGAGCTCGACGCCAACGGGGATTTTTTGGTACTGACAGGTAACCGCTACCCGAAGGTCGCGGCTTCAAGCGCAATCAGCGCAATCAGGCTGCTGCTGCGTCCTTCAGCTTCTTCAGGGCGCGCGCCTTGATGCGGACCGATGCGGGCTTCGCCGGGAACCAGCGCTCTTCACCCGTGAACGGATCCTTGCCGAAGCGCTTCTTCTTCGCCGGCACGGCCTGGACGACGATCTTCAGAAGGCCCGACAGCGTGAATTCGCCAGCGCCCTTCTTGTGGACCGAACCGAGGATCGTGTCTTCCAGCGCGGCGAGCACGGCCTTGGCAGCCTTCGGCTCGACGCCTGCACGTTCAGCGACGTGGGTAGCCAGCGAGGCCTTCGTGAAGGTGTCCTTGATCGGCGTCGGTACGCCGGACGCCTTCACGGCGACCTTCTTAGCTGCGGCCGTCTTGGTGGCGGGCGCTTTCTTTGCGGCAACCTTCTTGGCCGGGGCAGCTGCCTTTTTTGCGGCCACTTTCTTTGCGGAAGTCGGCATGTTTCTCCTACCAGTGTTGGTCAGTGAATCGAAGAAGCACTGCGGAATGCACGTGCTTCAACGGCGGATTCTACATACGCGCAAGCGTTTTGCGTGAAGCTTTTGCATTGTCGTTACGATTTTGTTGCGCAGCGCTGACTCTCGAACACATTTTGACGCCTGTTTACAGGGGTAAACGTGCACCTGGCGCAGCCGGATCACCGACGGACGATACGCTTCGGTGGGGCGCAGCGCACGGCGCGTTCGACAGGAAAGCGCCACACGTATGGCGTTTTCTCGCGATTTCGGCTGCCATGCCGGTGTCGCCGCGACGGCAAAATGCAGTCAAAGCGTGCGCAGCAGCGTGGCGAGCGATGTTAGCGCGGCGTCGATACGCTCGGCGTCGACCCCACCGTAACCGAAAAGAAAACCGCTCTGCACAGGCGCTTCGAGATGAAACGGTGCGAGCGGATGCAGCCCGATCGACGCGCTGCGCGCGGCCTGCGCCACCGCTGCAGCGTCGAGCACGTACACGAGCCGCGCCGCTTTCGGCAGCCGCGCGACGACGAGCCCGTCGTGATCCACCGGCACCGGCACGACCTTCGCGCCCAATGCGGCAAAGATGTTGCGCGTGAGCAGATCGAGCGCCTGCTGCGCGCCCTGCGTGACAATCACGTCCTGCCAGATGCCCTGCACCGCGCGGTTGAAAGCAAGATAGCGCGACACCGCAAGGCGCAGCTTCTCCTCGCCCGCCGGATCGCGATACATGCCGAAACCGCGCGCCTGCACGCGCAGCGCATCGTTGATGCAGCGCCGCCAGACGTCGAAGGGAAAGCGCGACTTGTCGGTGACACCGCCCGCGAAATCGCAGGCGAGCCGCGTATCGAGGCGCGGCAACGAACCGTGCAGCGCCTCGGCTTGCGCCTGCGCGCCCCGCGCGGCGCCTTGCCGGTACGCGTGGAAGTGATCGCCGCGGTGGCCGCGCGTATCTGCGGATTCGGATGACCGTGCTCGCCCGCGGGCAGGCGTTCGAGCGTCTGCGCCACGAAAGTGCCCGAGCCGCGCCGCGAGTTCAGATAGCCTTCGGCGAGCAGCCGTTCGAATACGTCGAGCGTGGTCTTGCGCGAAACGCCGAGTAGAGCGCGCGAGCAAAAGCTCGCTTGAAAAGCCCCTCGCGGAACTGGTGCGCCTGCGCGCTTCGCAGATCAACGGCTGCGCCTATTGCGTGGACATGCACACCGCAGATGCGCGTAAAGGCGGCGAAACCGATCGCCGGCTCGCTACGGTATCGGTGTGGCGCGAAACCCCGTTCTTCACCGAGCGCGAGCGCGCGGCGCTCGAATGGACCGAATCAGTCACGCTGCTCGCGCAAACGCACGTACCCGACGAAGTGTGGGAACGCGTGAAGCCGCATTTCAGCGACCAGGAGATCGCCGACCTCACGCTGCTGATCATCGCGATCAACGGCTGGAACCGCATCGCGGTGACGTTCCGCAAGATGCCGGCTTGAGTCCGAAGCAGCAAGCGCGCTGCTTCAGCTGCCGCAAATTAAGCAGCGACTGAACGCGGCGCGGGTGTCGATCACCGAGTGCTTTCCGATTGCGGCTCGCGCGCCGCTGGCAGTTTTTGCGCGGTTTTTGGCATGGTTGTGGAGCGGCGCGAGATTACAGTGATTCCCGAATCATCGGCACACCGCGTCGGCCTTTTCGACAGCCAAACCTTGACCGGGAACACCACATGGCACTGCAGATCGGATTTCTCGTCTTCCCCAACGTTCAACAGCTCGACCTGACCGGCCCATACGACGTGCTCGCCTCGATGCCGGACACCCGCGCGCGGCTCATCTGGAAGACGCTCGACCCGGTGCGCTCGAGCACCGGCCTCATGCTCACGCCCGACACGACCTTCGAGGACTGCCCGCCGCTCGACGTGATCTGCGTGCCGGGCGGCAGCGGCGTCTCCCAGCTGATTCCAGACGACGAGACGCTCGCGTTCCTGCGCCGCCAGGCGAGCACGGCGCGCTACGTCACTTCGGTTTGCACGGGTGCGCTCGTGCTCGGCGCGGCCGGGCTGCTGCGCGGACGCCGCGCGACCACGCACTGGGCCTTCCACGAACTGCTGGAGCCGCTCGGCGCGCTGCCCGTGAAAGCGCGCGTGGTGCGCGACGGGAACGTGCTGACCGGCGGCGGCATCACCGCGGGTATCGATTTCGCATTGACGCTCGCCGCCGAACTGATCGGCGACGAGGACGCCCAGGCGCTCCAGCTCGAACTCGAGTACGCGCCCGCGCCGCCGTTCGATGCGGGCGACCCCGCCAGCGCACCGCGTGCAATCGTGGAAAGGTTGCGCGCGCAGACAGCCGCATCGCTCGCCGCACGCGCACGCGTAGTCGCGGCGGCGGCCGCGAAGCTCGGTGCTTGAGCGCCCGTTGAGGCCGCCGGGGTAACTACTGCGGTTACCGGCAAGCCAGGGTCAGCGCTTGCTACCGTCTTTGATGGGGATCGATTACATTGAGCAACGGGCGCGCCGCAGTCGTTTGCGCCCGTCCTCCCAGACCTGGGTAAGTCGTTCAAATCAACCATTAAGGGAATCAATGCGCTCCACAACCAGCAAGCTGACTCTCGCCGCGGCGACCGCCGCATTCCTGATCGGCGTTGCCGCGCCGGCATTTGCGCAAACGGAAGCCAGCGCACCCGCCGCCACGGCCTCGCAACCGCTCACCAAGGAACAAAAGGCGCAGGCCAAAGCTCAAGCCAAAGCGCAGCGCAAGGCCGAACGCAAGCAGGCCCGCGCGAAGAACAATGCCGAGTTGAAGAAGCTGGAAGACGCAGGCTACAAGCCGGCGCTGAACGACCCGAACTATCCGCAGAACCTGCAGGACGCACAGAAGAAAGCTAACGCTGCTGCAGGCGCCAGCCAGTAATTCGCGTCAGCGGTCGTTTTAACCGGCTGTTTTGCCGGTTAAAACGCCTCCACCCTCAACGTGCCCGCATCATCCGCAGCATGCTGCAACGCTGCGCTTCCCCCGCCTTCGCGCTCGCGCACTCCCGCTGTACACACTAAACGCTTCATCAGTCGAATGGCAGTACCATCCGCGAAGCGAATGCGCTGACTCGTTCGCAAGCCGCCACACCGCCGCTTTTCGATGCTGCATGCGCTCTGCCAGAAGCGACACGCGAGCCATGCCGCGTGCATGCCCAACAGGGAGTCATCGCCATGAACGCACCCCAGCCAGCCGCCAACGCGAGCGCGGCGCCCCAGAAAAAAGGCATACCTGTGGGCCTGATCGCGGGCGTGGTCGCGCTCGTCGTCGTGCTTCTGCTGCCCCTGCCCGATAGCCTCCCGCCCGCCGGCCAGCGCATGCTCGCCATCCTCGCGTTCGCCGTGGTCGTGTGGCTCACCGAAGCCGTATCGTACGAAGCGAGCGCCATCATCATCACGTCGCTCATGGCGTTTCTCGTGGGCACCGCGCCCACCATCGAAAACCCCGCTGTCGATTACGGCACCAACAAAGCCATCAGCATGGCGCTCGCGGGCTTCTCCAATTCCGCGCTCGCGCTCGTGGCCGGCGCACTCTTCATCTCCGCGGCGATGACCGTCACCGGGCTCGACCGGCGCATTGCGCTCGTCACGCTCTCGCTGATCGGCACCACCACGCGGCGCATCCTGATCGGAGCGGTCGCCGTGACCATCGTGCTCTCGCTCGTCGTACCGAGCGCCACCGCGCGCAGCGCGTGCGTCGTGCCGATCATGGTGGGCGTCATCTCGGCGTTCGGCGTCGACAAGCGCTCGAACATCGCGGCGGGCATCATGATCGTGGTCGCGCAAGCCACGAGCATCTGGAACGTCGGCATCCAGACCGCCGCCGCGCAGAATCTGCTGACCGTGGGCTTCATGGACAAGATGCTCGGCGCGCGCGTCACGTGGCTCGACTGGCTCATTGCGGGCGCGCCCTGGGCGATCGTGATGTCGGCGGCGCTGCTCTTCATCGTGCTGAAGATGCTGCCGCCCGAAGCCGATGCCATCGCGGGCGGCAAGGAGGCCGTCGAAGCCTCGCTGCGCGAACTCGGCCCCATGACGGGCCCGCAGAAACGCCTGCTCGGGGTGTCCATCGGCCTGCTGCTCTTCTGGGCGACCGAAGGCAAGCTGCACCCGTTCGACACCACTTCGGTCACTTACGTGGGGCTCGTGCTGCTGCTGTTGCCGCGCTTTGGCGTGATGGACTGGAAGACCGTGCAAAGCCGCATTCCGTGGGGCACGGTGATCGTGTTCGGCGTGGGCATCAGCCTCGGCACGGCGCTGCTCACGACGAAAGCGGGCCAATGGCTCGGCGACCTCGTCGCGCATCACACCGGGCTCGACACCGCCACGCCGTTCATGGCCTTCGCGATTCTCTCGGCCTTCCTCATCCTCATCCACCTCGGTTTTGCGAGCGCAACGGCGCTCACCTCCGCGATGTTGCCGATTCTCGTGTCGGTGCTGCAGTCCATGCAGGGCGACTTCAACCGGCTCGGTCTCACCATGCTGCTCGGCTACGTGGTGAGCTTCGGCTTCATCCTGCCGATCAACGCGCCGCAAAACATGGTGTGCCTCGCCACCGAAACGTTCACGGCGAAGCAGTTTGCGCGCGTGGGCATCGTGCTGACCGTCGTAGGCTATGTGTTGTTGCTGCTGTTCGCCGCGACGTGGTGGCGCTGGCTGGGCTGGATCTGAACACTGCACCCGAACGCTGCACGGTTAGCAAGGAGCCGCTCATGGAAGTCAGGATCGACGACGCACGCCGCTTCGCCACGGCCGTGCTCACGAACGTCTCGGTGCCCGAAGACATCGCCGCCGACGTGGCCGACCATCTGATCGAATCCGACCGCGTGGGCTACGCGAGCCACGGCCTGTCGATCCTGCCTAACTACAAGCGCGTGCTGGCCGCGGGCTTCGTCACCGCAGACGGCCGCGCCGAGCGCGTCGTCGACCGCGGCAGCCTGATCGGCTATGACGGCCACAGCGGCTTCGGACAGCACATTGGCAAGGTCGTGATGGAAGACGCGATCGCTCGCGCGCGCGAACATGGGCAGTGCATCGTAACGCTGCGTCATAGCCATCACCTGGGGCGCATGGGCCACTACGGCGAAATGGTTGCGGCGCAGGGCTACGTGCTGCTCGCCTTCACCAACGTGGTCAATCGCGCGCCGACCGTCGCGCCGTTCGGCGGACGCGAGCCCCGGCTCACGACCAACCCGCTGTGCTTCGCGGGTCCGCTGCCGGGCGGGCGGCCGCCTTTCGTCGTGGATATCGCCACGAGCGCCATCGCCGTGAACAAGGCGCGCGTGCTCGCCGAAAACGGCCTGCCGGCGCCTGACGGCTCGGTGATCGACGCGAACGGCCAGCCGAGCACCGACCCCAACGTGTTGTTCGCCGACCCGCCAGGCGCGCTGCTGCCGTTCGGTCTGCACAAGGGCTATGCGCTGGGTCTCGTGGCGGAACTGCTCGCGGGCGTGCTCTCGGGCGGCGGCACGATCCATCCGGACAACCCGCGCAATGGCGTGGCGACCAACAATCTGTTCGCACTGGTGCTCGATCCGCAGGTGGACTTCAACACGACGTGGCGCTCGCAGGAGGTCGAATCGTTCCTCGACTATCTGCTCAGCTGCCCGCCGCAGGATCCGTCGCAGCCGGTGCAGTACCCTGGCCAGTACGAAGCGGAAAATCGTGCGCGGCACATGCAGACGATCACGCTGCCCGCCTCCGTGAGAAAGCCGTTCGCCGACATCGCCACCGAACTGGGCATTGCGCCGCTTACGGCGATTTGAGGCGATCCAACGCGACGCTGTAAATAAAAAACCGCGCGAACCCTGCGGGACTCGCGCGGCCGTTTCATGCGTTGAGCTTACCTCACACGGCAACCGCGCCCACGTAGTTCTCGGCCATCGCCGTCGCGGCGGCGCGGGACGTGGTGACATGTTCCAGTTCGGCAACCTGCAGGCGCTGCTCGAACGGCGTGGCGTCGTCAAGGCGGTGCATCATGCGCGTCATCCAGTAAGAGAAGTGTTCGGCGCGCCAGATGCGGCGCAGCGCCGTTTCGCTATAGCCATCGAGCAGATCGGTGCGGCCTTCCTGGTAGAACGCCACGAGCGCCGCGGTCAGCACGCGCACGTCCGCCACCGCGAGATTGAGGCCCTTCGCGCCGGTCGGCGGCACGATGTGCGCCGCATCGCCCGCGAGAAAGAGGCGGCCGTGCTGCATCGTGGTCGTGACGAAGCTGCGCATGCCCACGATGTTCTTCTGGAATATCTTGCCTTCCACCACCTGGTGGCCTTCGCGCGAATCGACGCGCGCGTGCAGCTCGGCCCAGATGCGGTCATCGGACCAGTTGTCGACGTTGTCCGTCGGATCGCACTGGAAGTACATGCGCTGCACGTTCGGCGAGCGCGTGCTGACGAGCGCGAAGCCGCGGTCGTGCCGCGCGTAGATCAGCTCGTCGGAAGTCGGCGGCGCCTCGACGAGAATACCGAACCAGCCGAACGGGAACACGCGCTCGTAGTCCTGGCGCAGCGCCGCCGGAATCGAGGCGCGCGACACGCCGTGGAAACCGTCGCAGCCGATCACGTAGTCGCAGTGCAGCTCGTGCTCTTCGCCTTCGTGCGTGAAGCGGATCGACGGCGTGCTGGTTTCGACGCCGTGAATCGACGTGTTCGAGACATTGAAGAAGAGCTTGCCGTCCGCGGCCACGCGCGCCGCCACGAGGTCCTTGAGCACTTCGTGCTGCGCGTAGACGGTGATGGCTTTGCCCGTGAGGCCGGTGAGATCGATGCGGCGGCGCTTGCCTTCGAACGCGAGTTCGAAGCCGTGATGCACTGCGCCTTCGGCCTTCATGCGCTCGCCGACGCCCGCTTCGGTGAGCACGTCCATCGTGCCTTGCTCGAGCACGCCGGCGCGTATGGTCGATTCGATCTGCTCGCGGCCACGCAGCTCGATCACGACCGAGTCGATGCCACGCAAATGCAGAAGATGGGAAAGAAGCAGGCCCGCGGGCCCGGCGCCAATGATGCCAACCTGGGTGCGCATGAGATGTCTCCTGATGCGGCGTTGCTTGAATTGATTTTTGGCAAGTTTCGCCGCAGCACGCGTTATCGCGCAACGCGATATGGAGAATATGGACTATCTCTATTTTGAATAGTGTTGCAGTCGCCAGCCGTCTCGCATCGCCATTGTGCGGAACGGAAATTGCTCATTGCCACGCTTCGCCTGCGCCCCAGGTTTGCGCACTGGCGCGCTCGTCGCCCCTCAAAAACATCAAGGCCATGTCCTTCCCGTTCCGCTCCCGCACGCCCACATCCGCCACGACATCCCGCCCCGTCCCGTTTGCCGCCACGCTCGCCGCTGCGCTGTGCCTCGCCTGGCCGCTCGCGCAAACCGCCCATGCCGCCGACGCACAAGCCGACGTCGCAGCCTCCGCTAGCGCACCCGCCAACGCGCAGGAATTACAAACGCCCGCGCGATCGGCAAGGCCGGTTCGCTCGCCGGCGCAGCATGACGCCGCAAAAGAGAGCCGGCCCGCCACGCCCGCCGACCTCTATGGCCGCCTCTATCACGACGTGCAGCTCGCGCAGATCTTCCCCGACGGCAAGACGTTTGCCGACATACTGCCCAACGAGCGCCCGAGCCAGATCACGGCCGCCTACGAGCGCTGGCGCCAGCAACACGCGGGGCTGCACGACAGCGCCGCGCGCAAGGCCGCGCTCGCGCAGTTCGTGAACCGGTACTTCACGGCCCCGGCGCAAACCGAAGATCACTACGTTTCCGATCCGAACCAGGATGTCGTCGGCCACATCGACACGCTCTGGAACGTGCTGAGCCGCCGCCCCGACGCAAAGCCGAATCCGTATTCGTCGCTGCTGCCGCTGCCCTATGCGTACATCGTGCCGGGCGGGCGCTTCAACGAAATCTACTACTGGGATTCGTACTTCATCATGCTCGGCCTGGAAGCGAGCGGCCGCCACGAACTCGCGCTCGACGAGCTGAGCAACTTCGGCGCGCTGATCGACCGATACGGCCACATCGCGAACGGCAATCGCACGTACTACCTGAGCCGCTCGCAGCCGCCGTTTTTCGCGCAGATGGTGAGCCTCGTTGCGGAAAAAGACGGCGACGCCGTGTACCTCCACTACCTGCCGCAACTGCGCAAGGAATACGACTACTGGATGGCCGGCGCGCAGACGCTCAAGCCCGGTCACGCCGCGCGCCACCTCGTGCGCCTGCCCGACGGCACGCTGCTCAACCGCTACTGGGACGCGCGCAACCGCCCGCGCGACGAGTCGTACCGCGAGGACATCCTGACCGCGCGCGCCACGCCGCAACGCGACGCCTCCGACCTCTGGCGCAACCTGCGCGCGGGCGCGGAAACGGGCTGGGACTACAGCTCGCGCTGGCTCGCCGACGGCCAAACGCTCTCGACTATCGATGTGACCTCGCTCGCGCCGGTCGACCTCAATTCGCTGATGGTGATCCTCGAACGCACGCTCGCGAAGGCCTATGGCCTCAAGGGCGACGCGCGCGAGGCCGAACTGATGACGAAGCGCGCGCAACAACGCGCCGACGCCATCGACCGCGTGCTCTGGGACCCGCAACTGCATGCCTACAGCGACTACGACTTCGCGCACCGCACGCTCACGCACCGGCTCACGGCGGCGACCGTCTATCCGCTCTATGCGGGCGTGGCGACGAAGGCCCAGGCGCAGGAAGTGGCCGCCGCGGTGCGCGCCGGGCTGCTGCGCCCCGGCGGCCTCGCCACCACCCAGGTCGCGACCGGCCAGCAATGGGACGAGCCGAACGGCTGGGCGCCGCTGCAATATCTCGCGGTCATGGGGCTGCGCCGCTACGGCGCACAGGACCTCGCGCAGGAGATCGCCACGCGCTGGATCGCGACGAATCTCGCCTACTACGCGCGCACGCACAAGCTCGTCGAGAAGTACGACGTGAGCGCGTCGGCCACGAAGGCCTCGTCGGCGGGCGGCGGCGAATATCCGCTGCAGGACGGCTTTGGATGGACCAACGGCGTCCTGCGCGTGCTGCTGCAGATGTATCCGCAGACGGGCGCCGCGCAAGGCGCACCGGCGGCGTCCGGCGCGGCCGCGGCCAGCACGCCCTGAGGCGCCGCCGCGCGCCCGCCGCGCCGCGCGCCCGCCGCGCCGCACGCCGGCGGCGCGCGGCGTACACTTTTTGCGCCACCGCAGCGTAATCGTCGTATAGCAACCAGGAGCCCCCCATGCGCAATGAAACGGCCTTTTTGTTCGACCTCGACGGTACGCTCGTCGACAGCGTGTATCAGCATGTGCTCGCATGGAAGGAAGCGCTCGACGCGGACGGCATCGAGCTCTCGGTGTGGCGCATTCACCGGCGCATCGGCATGAGCGGCGGTCTCTTCATGAACCAGTTGCTGCGCGAGACCCACGAGGCCCACGAGTCGATCGCCCCCGAGCGCATCGCGCGCTTGCAAAAACTACACGCCGACGCCTACCGCCGCCACGCCGACCAGGTGCGCCCGCTGCCCGGCGCCCGCGCGCTGCTCGACACCCTCAGCGCGGCGCAAGTGCCCTGGGCGATCGCGACGAGCGGGCGGCTCGCCACGGCGTCCGTGAACCTGCAGGCGCTCGGCGTGGACCCGTCCGTCACGACGGTAGTCACGCGCGACGAAGTGCGCCACGCCAAGCCCGACCCCGATCTTTTCGTCGCCGCGGCGCTGCGGCTGAACGTGCCGATCGAGCGCTGCCTCGTGGTGGGCGACAGCGTCTGGGACATGCTAGCGGCCCAACGCTGCCGCGCGCTCGGCATCGGCCTGCAGTCGGGCGGCTACGGCACCGAGGAGCTGCAACGCGCGGGCGCGCTACGCGTGTACGAAGATCCCGCCGACCTGCTCGACCACCTCGACGAAGTCTGCGCTCGCGATTGAGCCGCTGATCGAGCCGCCGCTCGGACTGATTGCGCGCGCCGCCGCACGCGGCGCGAAAATTGCGCAGCTCTCGGCTGTGCAGTGCAGCACCGCGGCTGCGCCGCCCCGCCTCTGGCGCACGTCATGTACTGCATGTCGCGCGCCATCGGCGTATGCTGACATAGGTCAATTCGACAACTCACCGGCCGGCTCCCGCCGCCTGCTGCGATGAACGACTCCGCCCCTGCCCCCGGAACTCCCAGCGCGCCGCGCGTGACGGTGGTCGTCCTCACGCGCAATCATGTACGTCAAACCGTCGATACCGTTGCGCGCCTCACCGCCCTTCCAGAACACCCGGACGTCATCGTGGCCGACAACGGCTCCACCGATTCCACCGTCTCCCTGCTGGCGTCGCTCTTTCCGCAAGTGCGCATCGTCCAGTCGCTGGGCGATCACGGCATGGCCGGTTTCAATCGCGCCGTGCTGCTCGCGCGCACCGACTATGTCGCGTGCTGCGACGACAGCACCTGGTTCGCGCCCGGCGCGCTCGCGCGTGCGGCGCACCTGCTCGACGCCCACACGCAGGTGGCCGTGCTCAACGCGCGCGTGGTGAGCGGCGATGAGCGCGAAATTCACCCCGCCTGCCTGATGCTCGCCGCCACGTCGCCGGGTACGGAAGGCGAAGCCGGGCCTGCGCTCGCGAACTTCATGGCCGGCGCGTGCATTTTCCGCGCGGCCGTGTTCCACGCGCTCGGCGGCTACGAGGAGCGGCTGTCACACGGCGGCGCCGAAGAGCTTGCCGCGCTCGACATGCTGTCGGCCGGCCACCAGATCGTTTATTGCGAGCAGGCGCTCGCGCATCGCGAGCCGCTTTACCGCTGGTTCACGCGCGCGCAGCAATGCTCGCTCGCGCGCAACACCGCCTGGGTGGCGTGGATGCGATTGCCCGCGCGCGATGCGATCGCGGCGACCGGCCGTGCGCTCGCGGTGTTCGCGCGCCAGCGCTCGCTCGGGCCCGCGGGCGTGGCGCTGCTGCGCGGCGCGTTCTGGACGTTGCGCGCACGCCGCGTGGTGCCGCCGCACGTCGTGCTGCTCACCCGCCAGGTACGCCGCGCGGAACGCCACGTGCGCGCGGGCATTCCGGCAATGGCCGAAAAGTACGACCGCTCAGGGCAGCGCGCGTGGTAAGCTGCGACGCCCGCTGCGTGCGGGCCGTCCATTCAGGAGGCCGGAGCCTGTCAATCTTGTGAACAGGCCCTATGACAGACCCGAGGACCATGACGACGCCCGACCCCGGCATCGCCCAGCAAAACACCGTCGCCGAAAGCCACCACGAACGCCGCTTCGAGGCGCTCGTGGAGCCGATCGAGGACTACGCGATCTTCCTGCTCGATACGGGCGGCTACATCGTGAGCTGGAATCGCGGCGCGGCCCGCATCAAGGGCTATGAAGCGCACGAGATCATCGGCCAGCATTTCTCGCGTTTTTACACCGACGAAGCCAACGCGCGCCGCTGGCCCGATCACGAGCTGGAGCAGGCCGCGCTGCACGGACGCTTCAACGACGAGGGCTGGCGCGTGCGCAAGGACGGCTCGATGTTCTGGGCCAACGTCGTCATCACCGCGCTGCACGAGAGCGACGGCTCGCTCTCCGGCTTTGCCAAGGTCACGCGCGACCTCACCGCCGAACGCCGCCAGGTCGAAGCGCTGCGTCTTTCCGAAGAGCGCTTTCGCCTGCTCGTGGAAAGCGTGAGCGACTACGCGATGTTCATGCTCGATCCGCAGGGCAACGTGGTGAGCTGGAACACCGGCGCGACCAACCTGAAGGGCTACCGTCCGGCCGAGATCGTCGGCCAGCATTTTTCCGTGTTCTATCCGCCCGACGAGGTCGCCGCCGGTCAGCCCGAACGCGAGCTGCGCCGCGCGAAGGAGTTGGGCCGGGTCGTGAGCGAGGGCTGGCGCGTGCGCAAGGACGGCTCGATGTTCTGGGCCAGTGTCACGCTCACCGCGGTGCATGACGGCCAAGGCCGCCTCACGGGGTTCGCGAAGGTCACGCGCGACATGACCGAAAGCCGCCGCACCGACGAACTCGAGCATTCGAGCGAACAGATGAAGCAGTTCCTCGCCTTGCTCGCGCACGAACTGCGCAACCCGCTCGCGCCGGTGCGCAACGCCGTGGCCACGATGCGCCTCATGGATGCGCCGAGCCCCGAGATCGAGCGAGCGAGCGAAATGATCGACCGTCAGATCGTGCACCTCACCCGGCTCGTGGACGACCTGCTCGACGTCGGGCGCATCACGTCGGGCAAGATCGAGTTGCGCGAGGCGCCGCTCGACCTGCACGAAGTGGTCGCGCACGCCATCGACGCGGCGCAGCCCTTCACCTCGGCACGCGGTCAGCACGTGGACGTGCAGATGCCCGACGAGCCGCTCACCATGAAGGGCGACCACACGCGGCTCGTGCAGGTGCTGCAGAACCTGCTGCACAACGCCTCGAAGTTCTCGCCCGACGGCAGCCGCATCGTCGTGGACGTGCGTTCCGCCGCGCGCGCCGTGCAGATCCAGGTGCGCGACGAAGGCCGCGGCCTGCGGCCCGGCACATACGAGTCGATCTTCGGCCTCTTCAGCCAGGACCGCTCGGCGCCGGGGCCCACGGAAAACGGGCTCGGCATCGGCCTCATGCTGTGCCGCTCGCTCGTCGAGCTGCATGGCGGCACCATCTCCGCCAGGAGCGACGGGCCCGGCAAAGGCAGCACGTTCACGATCCGCCTGCCGTTCGCGCGCGAGGCCACGCATGCCGTGCAGCCGCCGCCGCTCACGCCGGACACGGCCGAGCTTGCCGCGCTGGCCGAAGCCGGCGTGCCGCCGCTGCGCGTGCTCGTGGTCGACGACAACCGCGATTCGGCCGACAGCCTCGCCATGCTGCTCGAACTCAAAGGGCACGACGTGCGCGTGGCCTACAGCGCCGCCCACGCGCGCGAGGAAGTGGACGGCTTCACGCCGGACGCCGCGCTCATCGACATCGCCATGCCCGAGATCGACGGCTACGCGACGCTGCGTGCCCTGCGCGCGCTGCCGCCACTCAAGCACACGCTGTTCGCCGCGATGACCGGCTTCGGCCAGGCTGCCGACATCGAGCTCACGCACGAAGCGGGCTTCGAGATGCATCTCGTGAAGCCCGTGGACGTCACGCTGTTCGACGAGGTGCTCGCGCTTGCGGCGGCAAGGCAAAGGCGCCGCAGCGCGTGACGTTCGACTTGTCGCGCCCTTGAGTTACGGTGCCTTAAGGTGAGATAGGTGCGAACGGCCGGTATTCGACCTCGGGCCCGCGCACGACAATGGCCGTCGATTCCGGCACTTCGGCCCATACATCGGGCGCATCGCCAAGTGGCTCGGAAACGAGCAGATACGCGTCGTCGCCGGCTGCGATGATGCGCGGGTCGTCGGGATACAGTTCGCGCAGATGCCGGAACGCCGTGGTGTGATAAAGCGAGCGGGAATTGCGCTCGCTCGAATAGCGCACAGCGACGATCTGCTCGCCGTCGCATGCGCAAACCGTCATGTTGAGCGCCGGCTCGACGCCATACTTTTGCGCGGTTGCCTCCACAAAACCCGCCATGCGTTCCAGCGCAAGAACGGGCTCGACTTCGAGGCCGAACGTCATCGCGAGATAGAACATCGTTTCCGAATCCGTCGACCCCTCGAGCGCATTGAAGCGCCCCGGATCGATCGCGACCAGCAGGTCGCGCCGCATCAGCGGATAGCTGCGGATCAGACCGTTGTGCGCAAAGATCCAGCGCCGGTGCCGAAACGGATGGCAGTTCGTTTCCTGCACCGGCGTATGCGTGGCCGCGCGAATGTGCGCGACGAACATGGGCGCACGCACCGCGCGCGCCAGTTCGCGCAGGTTGCGGTCGTTCCAGGCGGGATGCACGCTGCGGTAACGATAGGGAATGTCGTGCGGGTCCTGATACCAACCCATGCCGAAGCCATCGCCATTCGTGGTGGTCGCGCCTTTGGTGGAATGCAGGCTTTGATCGATCAGCGAATGCCGTGCGTGAAACAGCACGGTTTCGAGTTGCACGGGGTTCCCGCTATAAGCGAGCCAGCGGCACATGATGGTCTCCTTCGCGTGAGGACGCTTGTGTACGCCGGCCTGCTCACGAGCTACAGGCGCCGCTACTTCGCGGCGCGCAGGTCGGCGATCGGCGTGAGAAAGCCGGTCAGGCCAGTCAGTATGATCTGCACCCCGATGCACAGGAGCAGAAACGACGACACGCGCATGGCCACGCGCGTGCCTTCCACACCCAGGTACTGCGAAAGCCGTGCGGCGCGGCTGTACACGTAATAGATCACGAGCATGACGAGCGCGGAGATCACGAGCGACGCGAAGCTCGAGAGCAGCCACGCCGAAAGCTTGTGCGTGCGGTTGGCATTCAGCGCAATGGCCGTGGCGATGGAGCCCGGGCCGGTGGTGAGCGGAATGGTCAGCGGAAAAAAGGCTTTTCCGGAAGCCGAACTCGCGCTCACGGGCTTGACCGGATGATCGACCGCGGGCTCCGGCTCGGGCGCGTTGAGCATTTGCCAGCCGGCCACGGCTACGGCGAGGCCGCCGCCGATACGCAGCGCTTCCATTGAAATACCGAAGAAATGCAGGATGGGCGTGCCGACGAAAAAAGCCCCGACCAGCACGAAGAACGCGTTGATCGCCACGCGTTTGGCGAGCAGGCGCCGCTCTTCGTCAGTAAGCGTTGTGGTGCGATCGAGAAAAACAAAAGCACCGCTCAAGGGATTGATGATGCTGATGAGTCCGGTGAAACCGAACAGGATGTCTGAAATCAGGCTCTCGATCATGGAGTCGATCCGTTGAGGGCATGCGCAAAAAGCGCGCCGGGCTGCGAGAAGTGTAGCCGTATCGGCGTCGGGCGTGCCTGATCGATGTCGCTCGATGCCGCGAAAAATGGCGCGTTGCACCAATCTTTACGGCAAGCCCTTCAGTATTTTTGGCGGCTTTACGGGGCGCGTTCACAAGCATAGAGTGGGTGGCTTCGCACCCCGACGCGACGTTTCTTTTCTTCTCATATGAAAGAGGAGTTGCCATGTCACTGCGGTTGCTCGCTGCCTTGCCCTTTATCGGCATCCTGCTAGGGGTGCCGTTCGTCAATCGCACCGAGCCGCTCGTGCTCGGCATGCCGCTCGTGCTCGCATGGATCGTCATGTGGGTGGTGCTGGCCGCGGTGATCATGGGGATCGTCTACCGGCTCGACCCAGTCAACCGGCTCTCGGGCGAAGCGGACGCGGAGGTGCGATCATGAGCGCCCTCATCATCATCGCGGCGATGACCTTCGTCGCGCTCTACCTCGGCATGCGCGCCCGCCGCGGGCACGACATGAACCTCGAGCAGTGGGCCGTGGGCGGCCGCAGCTTCGGCACCGCGTTCGTGTTCCTGCTGATGGCGGGCGAGATCTACACCACCTTCACGTTCCTCGGCGGCAGCGGCTTCGCCTATGGCAAGGGCGCGCCCGTCTACTACATTCTGGCTTACGGCACGCTTGCATACATTCTCTCGTACTGGATGCTGCCGCCCGTCTGGCGCTTCGCCAAGCAGCACCGGCTCGTCTCGCAGCCGCACTTCTTCGCGCGCAAGTACCAGAGCCCCGCGCTGGGCGTGCTGGTGGCTTGCGTGGGCGTGCTCGCGCTCGTGCCGTATCTCGTTCTGCAGCTCAAGGGCCTCGGCATCATCGTGACGACGGCCTCGTATGGCGCGATCTCCTCCACCGTGGCGATCTGGATCGGCGCGGCCGTGGTCACGGCTTACGTGATCGTTTCGGGCGTGCGCGGCTGCGCGTGGAACTCGGTCGTGAAGGACACGATGATTCTCGCCATCGCCGTGTTCCTCGGCATTTACCTGCCGATTCACCACTATGGCAGCCTGAGCGAGATGTTCCGCGCCATCGACGCCGCCAAGCCCGGCTTCCTCACGTTCCCGGCACGCGGCCAGAGCGTGACGTGGTTCCAGTCCACCGTGCTGCTCACGGCACTAGGCTTCTTCATGTGGCCGCATACGTTCATGTCGGTCTACACCGCGAAGAACGAGCGCATCTTCCGCCGCAACGCGATGATCCTGCCGCTCTATCAGCTTATTTTGCTGTTCGTCTTCTTCTGCGGCTTCGCAGCCGTGCTCAAGGTGCCGGGCCTCAAGGGCGGCGACATCGACCTCTCGCTGTTCCGTCTCGCCCTGCAGACGTTCGATCCATGGTTCGTGGGCGTGATCGGCGCGGCCGGCGTGCTGACCGCACTCGTGCCGGGCTCGATGATCCTCACCACGGCTTCGACGCTGCTCGCCAACGACATCTATCGCGGCGGGCTCGTGAAGAGCGCGGACGACGCGCAAGTCGCGAAGCTCGCGCGCGTTTTCGTGCCGGTGATCGCGCTCGTGGCAGTCGGCTTCACGCTCAATGGCGGCGACACCATCGTCGCGCTGCTCCTGATGGGCTACAACTTCGTCACGCAGCTGTTCCCGGCGATGGTGTGCAGCCTCTCCGCGCGCAATCGCGTAACGAAGCAAGGCGCGTTCTGCGGCATCGTGGCGGGCGTGCTGGTGGTGATCGTCACGACGCTCACGCATGTGAGCGTGGCTCAGCTGATTCCGTTCGCGCCGGACGCGCTCAAGGACGTCAACATCGGCTTCCTTGCGCTGTTCGTGAACGTGATCGTGCTCGTGGTGGTGAGCACGGTGACGCAGCAGCGCACGCATGTGGATCATGAGCATGCGCGGGCGCATTGATATGGCGTAACGCGGTAGCGAGGCGGCCCAATCGGCGAGATCCGGTTGGGCCGTTTTCCATTTATGCCGCCTTGCGCGCTTCGGCGATGCGCTGCGGCGCCTCGGGACGCGCGTAGAGGCGTTCGAGATACGCCTGCAAGCGCGGGAAGCTCTCCAGCAGTTGCACTTCGTTGGCCCAGTCCATCAGATACACCGTCACGCAGTCGGCGACCGAAAGCTTGTTGCCGACGATGAACTCGCGTCCTTCGAGGTGCCTTTCGAGCACCGCGGCCATGCTGCTGAAGTCCTCCCGCGCGAGTTCGATATCGGCGGTACTGCGCTTTTCCGGTGGATACAGGAACGAATGCCGCGTGATTCTCCAGAGCGGCTGCTCCAGTTCGGTGACCGCGAACAGGGTCCAGCGATACGCCTGCGCGCGCTCGTCGAGATCCGCGGGCAACAGCGCCTTCTCTGGATATTTATCCGCGAGATACAGCACGATGGCAGCCGATTCGGGAATCACGCGGTCGCCGTCGATCAGCACGGGCACCTTGCCTGCGGGATTGATGCGCAGGTATTCAGGCCGCTTGTGCTCGCCTGCGAGCAGATTGACCGAGATGAATTCGAAATCGGCGTCGACTTCCTTGAGGCCCCATAGCGCGCGCTGCGAACGCGTGCCGGCAAAACCATAGAGTTTCATGACGCGCCTCCGTTCACACACCGGGAATCGGCAGAACGGGCATCACCTCGACGGCCTCGCCCGGAAAAATCGAAAAGTGCGGGTGGCCTTCGAACAGCTTCGCAGCCTCTTCGTGCGATGCAGCACGGAAAACGGTATAGCCGGTTAGCGCGTTAGATGTGTCCGCGATGCCATGCTCGCCAATCGATTTCGTCTTGCCGAGCGGGCCGCCCATATCGACGATCGATGCCTTGTGCTTTTCGACCCACGCGTGCCAGGCCGCAATGCCCTCCTTTTCCTTCGCGTGCCGATCGGCTTCGGAAAGCGCCGCCCATCCCTTCATGCGCGCGTTGTCTTTGGTACCGAGAAAAACAGCGAGAAACAGTTTCTGATCGCTCATGTGTCCTCCAACTGCTGGTCTGGTTGCTGGTCTGAAAACGGGAGCAACGGTATGTCGCCCATCCGGCCTTGACAGCATAGGTTGATATCAACATAATTGCAACATGGCACGCGCAAAGAAACTTCCCTTCGAAACCACGCTATTGGTGCGCGATTGCTGCCTGTGTCTGCATATGCAGCGGGCGGCACGCAATCTCGCGCGCATTTTCGACGACGTGCTGCGTCCGCTCGATCTCACGAACGGGCAGTTTTCGCTGCTGATGTCGCTGAACCGGCCGCATCCGCCCGGTATGAAAGACGTGGCCTCGCTGCTCGCCATGGACCGCACCACCCTCACCGCCGCACTCAAGCCGCTGGAGCGGCGCGGTCTCGTGGTCATCGAGCAGGACCCGGAAGACAAGCGCAGCCGTCTGCTGAGCCTCACGGACGAGGGGCATCGGCTGCTCAACGCTGCGTTTCCGCTATGGCAGCAAACGCATGAGGAGATCGAAAAGGAGTTCGCCAAGGGCGAGGTGGACAAGCTGCGCGCGCACTTGCGCGCGCTTTCCTAGTCGTGGCGCTTTTGCGCCCCATACAGCTTCGAATCCGCAAACCCCTCCGCCTCGAGCACGCGCCCTACGAGAATGAGCGCGGTACGCTCGATATCCGTAGCGAGCACCTTCTGCGCGATATCCGCGAGCGTGCCCGTTACGCGTTCCTCGTCGGGCCAGCTCGCGCGATAGATCACCGCGACCGGGCAATCTTCGCCGTAGTGCGGCAGCAATTCCTCGACGATGCGCGCGATATGGCGCACGCCCAGGTGAATCGCGAGCGTCGCTCGGTGACGCGCGAGGTCGCCTAACTGCTCGCCTTCGGGCATCGACGTTTTGGTGGCGTAGCGCGTGAGAATGAGCGTCTGCGAAATGCCGGGCAGCGTGAGTTCGCTGCCGAGCGCGGCCGCGCACGCAGCGGTCGCGGTCACGCCGGGCACGACTTCATAAGGAATACCAAGCATACGCAGCCGCCGGATCTGCTCGCCGATCGCGCCATAGAGCGACGGGTCGCCCGAATGCACGCGCGCCACGTCGAAGCCCTGGGCATGCGCGTTTTCGAGCAACGCGACGATCTCGTCGAGCGTGAGCGGCGCCGTGTCCACCACCTTGTGTGCGCGGTGGCCTTCCAGCACGGCGGGCGGCACGAGCGAGCCCGCGTAGAGAATGACGGGGCAACTGCGCACGAGGCGCTGGCCTTTCACGGTGATCAGGTCAGGATCGCCCGGCCCCGCGCCGATGAAGAAAACAGTCATGCGTGGAAACTCCGCTGAATAGGGTTCGCGAGCGCGTCGATTGCTTCTTGCGCTGATGTGAACTCACATTGCGCGTCGGGCAGCGGCGGGCGCTGCATCATCACCACGGGCAAGCCCTTTTCGCGCGCGACGGCGAGTTTCGCTTCGGTCGCCGCGCCGCCGCTGTTCTTGCTGACCACGACGTCGATGCGCGCTTCGGTAAAGAGCGTGCGCTCGCCAACGGCCGTGAACGGCCCGCGCGCGTCGATGATGCGCGCACGGGCGTGGCCAGGATGCGCTTCGAGGCAACGGACCGTCCAGTGCTGCTGCGGCGGCACTTCGTTCAGATGCGCAAGCGGTTCGCGCCCGAGCGTGAAGAGCGGGCGCGCGAACGGCATGACCGCTTCGACTACGCCGGCCCAGCCGCTCACCATGCGCCAGTCGTCACCGGGCTGCGGCTGCCACGGCGCACGCCGCAGCGCCCAGTACGGCACGTGGGCAGCTTCGCACGCACGCGCCGCGTTGGCGCTGATCTGCGCGGCATAGGGATGCGTGGCGTCGAAAACCAGTGTGATGTTTTCGTCCGCGAGAAAACGCGCGAGCCCTTCGGCTCCGCCAAAGCCGCCCACCCGCACCGCGCAGGCGAGATCGGCGGGCACGCGGCCAAGGCCCGCGAGCGAGTAGACGTGCTGGGGGCCGAGCGTGCGCGCGATCGCCAGCGCATCGCCGGTGCCGCCGAGCAGCAGGATGCGCGCCGTCATGGCTTGACGGCCTCGTAAAGCGTGACGGGCAAGGCCTGACGCCAGGTGTCGAAGCCGCCCAGCGGCTGCGCCTCGCCGATGCCGACGCGCGTGAGCGCGCCGCCGTGCTGCGCGCGCCATGCCACGAGTGCCGCTTCGCTCTGCAACGTCACCGCGTTCGCGACGAGCCGCCCGCCGCTCGCGAGCGCCGCCCAGCACGCGTCCAGCACGCCGGGTACGGTCACGCCGCCGCCGATAAAGACCGCGTCGGGCGCGGCGAGTCCTGCGAGCGCGTCGGGCGCGCGGCCCGCAACGAGTTGCAAACCCGGCACGCCCAACGCCGCGCGATTGTGCTCGATGAAGCGTTGACGCTCGGCGTTCGCCTCGATCGCGATCGCGCGGCAAGCGGCGTGCGAACGCATCCATTCGATGCCGATCGAGCCGCTGCCCGCGCCCACGTCCCACAGCAACGCGCCGGGCGTCGGCGCGAGACGCGCGAGCGTGAGCGCGCGCACGTCGCGCTTCGTGATCTGACCGTCGTGTCGGTAGGCGTCGTCGGGGAGGCCTGGCGTGAGCGTCCAGCCGCGCGCGAGCGTCTGCGCACTATCGCTCTCGCATTCGAACGCGACCAGATTGAGCGCCGCGGCTTCTTCAACGTGCCACGCATCGGCGCGGCCTTCTATGCGGCGTTCGAGCGGGCCGCCCAGATGCTCGAACAGGGCAAGACGCGTGGCGCCGAAGCCCGCTTCGGCGAGCAACGCGGCAAGCGCCGCGGGCGTGCGCCCATCCGCGCTCAACGCGAGCACGCGCGAGCGCGCGTAGAGATGGCGGCGCAGCGCATCGAGCGGACGGCCGACGAGCGAGACCATCGCCGTATCTTGCAGCGCCCACCCCTTGCGCGCCGCCGCGAGCGAGAGCGATGAAGGCGCGGGCAGCACGCGCATTTCACCGGGCACCACGCGGCGCGCGAGTGTCGCGCCCACGCCGAACAGCATGGGGTCGCCGCTCGCGAGCACGCATACGGACAGATTTGATTCGCGGTAGGCAAGCAGCGCCTCCACGCTGAACGGCTGCGGCCACGCTTCGCGCCGTGCACGCACGCGCGAGGGCAGCATCGCCAGATGGCGTTCGCCACCCGTCACGATGGCCGCGTCGAACAGCACGCGCCGCGCGTCGCGCCCGAGCCCCGCGTATCCATCGTCGCCGATGCCCACCACCGTCAGCCATACCTGCTTGCCCTGCATTCGTTCTCCCGCCGTTGCCTGTTTCTCTACACCGCCACGGCCCGCAGCCCTATTGTGGGGCGGAGCACGCGTGAAAACGGGCATAATACCGTGTCCGCCGGCGCCTTTAAGGCAGTTTTGCATGGGACCGGAGCAAGCGCTGAAGCGCCAACTCCGGATCGCAAAAAGGGAACACAGCAAGCTGTGGCCGCCCCGCGACTGTGAGCAGCGAGACCGCATCCACCCGAGCCACTGGTTTTACCGGGAAGGCCGATGCGGTTCACGACCTGCGAGCCAGGAGACCTGCCGGCCGACTGTTCGCGCGAACCCATATCGGACGGGGTGTACCGATACCGCTGCCGTTTCCCGCCTGCCGTGCGGGCAGCGCGCCGCTCCAGCGTGATGCTTACCCGGTAATGCCTTGAAACACGAAACGAAGCCTGTCTCGCCCGCTGCCGCATTGGCCATGCTCCGCCCCTCGGCGTGCCCGGGGCTCCTGCGCGTGGTCGCGGCGCGTGACGGCGGCCTGTGCCGCATCCGTCTGCCTGGCGGCGTGCTGAGCTCCGCGCGTGCGCGGGCCCTCGCCGACGCAGCGTCGACGCACGCGAACGGCGTACTCGATCTAACCAATCGCGCGAACGTGCAGATTCGCGGCGTGCGCGCCGGCGAAGAAGCGGCATTGAGCGCCGCGCTGATCGACGCAGGCCTCGGCCCTGCCGGCATCGACGCCGCGAGCCCGGTCGAGCGTGCATGCGCCGCCGACGAATTGCGCAACGTGATGCTGAGTCCGCTCGCGGGCCTCGACCCTGACGCGTTGTGCGACACGACGGAACTCGCCGCCGCGCTCATCGACATGATGCAGCGCGAGCCACGCTTTGCCGCGCTCTCGCCCAAGTTCGCGCTGCAACTCGACGGCGGTGAACGTGTGGCGATGCTCGAGCATCCGCACGACATCTGGCTCGCCGCGCTGCCTTATGGCGCAACGGTGCGCTTCGCGGTGGGCCTCGCAGGTCGCCCCACGGCGCAGCCAGTCGGCACGCTCGCGGCCGAAGACGTTTGCGCATCGATGCGCGCGCTGTTGCATGCGTTCCTCGATCTCGCGGGCGCGGACGCCACACGCATGCGCGACGTCCTCGCCACTCATTCGCTCGACTCGCTGCTACAGCGCGCGCAACAGCATGGCGACTTCACGTTGACGCGTGACGACGCCACGCTGCCCGCTTGGCGCCGCGCGGCGAGCCCCGCCGGCTTGCGCCTCGGCGCACACGCGCTGCACGCCGACGGCAGCGGCTACGTGGGCGCGCAGCCCGTGCTCGGCCGTATCGACGCGCCAACGCTGCGCGCACTTGCCGCGCTCGCGGAAGACTCGGGCGACGCGACATTGCGCGCGACGCCCTGGCAAGGCGTCCTGCTGCCGAATGTGCCCGCGCACGCCATGCCCGCCGCGCTCGAACGCCTGGACGCGCTCGGTCTCATCGCCTCCCGCGCCGACCCGCTCGCGCGCCTCGTCGCGTGCACGGGCTCGACGGGATGTGCAAAAAGCCGCGCGGACACGAAGGCAGACGCACAGCGCCTCGCCGCAATGCTGCCGCCCGACGCCGAAGCCCACCTGAGCGGCTGCGAGCGCTCCTGCGCGGCCGCGCATTGCGCGCCGTTCACGTTGCTCGCCAGCACCCCGGACCACTACGACCTGTACCAGCGCGACGACACGCAAAGCGGCTTCGGCCAGCGCTTTGGCCAACTCATCGCGCGCAACCTGACGATCGAAGCCGCTGCGCTTGCACTCGCGCAGCGGCCCCGGAGTAACCAAGATGTCTGATTACATTCGCGACGGCCAGGCGATCTATCGCGAGTCGTTCGCGACGATCCGCGCCGAAGCCGACCTCTCGCGCATTCCCGCCGACCTCGAAAAACTTGCCGTGCGCGTGATTCACGCATCCGGCATGGTGGATGTGGCCGCCGACCTCGCATTTTCCGCAGGCGCGGGCACAGCGGGCCGCAACGCGCTCGCGGGCGGCGCGCCGATTCTCTGCGACGCAAAAATGGTCGCTTACGGCGTGACGCGCGCGCGCTTGCCGGCGAACAACGCTGTGATCTGCACGCTCGACGATCCAGCTGTACCGGATCTCGCGCGCGAGATCGGCAACACGCGCTCGGCAGCCGCGCTCGAACTGTGGCGGCCGCATCTCGCAGGCAGCGTCGTTGCAATCGGCAATGCGCCCACCGCACTCTTTTATCTGCTCGACATGATTGCCGCCGGCGCTCCGCGCCCCGCGCTCATCCTCGGCTTTCCCGTCGGCTTCGTCGGCGCGGCCGAGTCCAAGGCGCAGCTTGCAGCCGAAAGTCACGGCGTACCCTTCGTCGTCGTGCACGGCCGCCGCGGCGGCAGCGCGATGGCCGCCGCCGCCGTCAACGCACTCGCTTCGGAGACCGAATAAATGATCCGCAAAGGACGTCTGCACGGCATTGGCGTCGGCCCCGGCGACCCCGAACTGCTCACGCTCAAGGCGCTGCGCCTGCTCAAGGCCGCGCCCGTGGTCGCGTATTTCGTCGCGAAGGGCAAGAAAGGCAATGCGTTCGGCATCGTCGAGGCCCATCTCGAAGCGGAGCAGGAACGCCTGCCGCTCGTGTACCCCGTGACGACCGAAGCGCTCGAACCGCCGCTCTCGTACGAAGCGATCATCGCCGACTTCTACGACGGCGCGGCGCAAACGCTTTCGCGCCATCTCGACGCCGGACGCGACGTGGCCGTGATCTGCGAAGGCGATCCGTTCTTCTACGGCTCGTACATGTATCTGCACGACCGGCTCGCCGCACACTACGAGGCCGAAGTCGTGCCGGGCGTGTGCTCGATGCTGGGCGGCGCGGCGGTGCTGGGCGTGCCGCTCGTCTACCGCAACCAGAGCCTCGCCGTACTCTCGGGCGTGCTGCCCGAGGACGAATTGCGCCGGCGCCTGGCCGACGCGGATGCCGCCGTGATCATGAAGCTGGGCCGCAATTTCGACAAGGTGCGCCGCGTGCTGGGCGAACTGGACCTCGCGCATCGCGCGCTGTATGTCGAGCGCGCAACCATGGCGAACCAGCGCATCGTCCCGCTCGACGACGTCGATCCGATGGCTTCGCCGTACTTCTCGCTGCTCGTCGTGCCGGGGGTGAAATGGCAGTCGTGACGCCGCCCGCCATCGTCATTCTCGGGCCCGGCGCGCTCGCCACGGCGCGGCGCGTGCAGACGCTTTACCCAGGCGCGCAGGTCCATGCGCTGGAGGGCCGCGTGGCAGGCGATGTCGCGTTCAGCGAGCTTGGCGCGCATTTGCGCGAATGCTATACGCGCGGCCTGCCCATCGTCGCGCTGTGCGCGGCGGGCATCGTGATCCGCTGCCTCGCGCCGCTCCTTGCCAACAAGGGCGCAGAGCCGCCGGTGCTCGCGCTCGCCGAGGACGGCAGCGCCGTCGTGCCGCTGCTCGGTGGACTCACGGGCGTGAACGTCATGGCACGCGAAATCGGCGCGGCGCTCGCGGTTGCGCCCGCCATCACCACGAGCGGCGAATTGCGCTTCGGCACCTGCCTGCTCAATCCGCCTGCGGGCTATGCGCTCGCGAGCCTCGCGCAAGGCAAGCGCTTCGTCTCCGATCTGCTTGCGGGCGCAGCGACACGCGTGGACGGCCACGCACCGTGGCTCGAAAATGTCGATCTGCCACGCGAGGCCGCGGCGCGCCATGCCATCCGCGTGAGCGCGCACGTCTGGGACGGCAGTCCCGACGACCTCGTCATTCATCCGCGCAGCATCGTCGCGGCCGTGGGTGCGCCACGCGAAGCGCTTGCCGATAACGTGCGCCGCGCGCTCGATGCGCACGGCCTCGCGCCGCTTGCGCTCGCGGCGCTCGTCGCCCCTGCTGCGCACATGCGCGATGCGTCGCTCGCGCAGGCGGCAGCGGAACTCGGCGTACCGCTGCGCTTCGTCGATAGCGAGGAGAACACGGCGCAAGCTACGCTCGCCGCCCTCGACCTCGCGGCGGACGTCGAGCGCTACACGCCGAACGACGACGGCGTCGCCCTCGCCTGCGCGGCCGCGCCGCTCGACCCGCGCGCGCTGGGCCGCGCGCGCGGCAAGCTCACGGTGCTGGGCCTCGGCCCCGGCCGCGCCGACCTGCTTACGCCTGCCGCGCGCGCCGCGCTCGACAGCGCCACCGATATCGTCGGCTATGCAACCTATGTCGATATGGCGGGCCCGTTTCGCGCGGACCAGCAGCGCCACGCCACCGACAATCGCGAAGAACTGCAGCGCGCCCGCCACGCGTTCGAGATGGCGAGCGAAGGCCGGCGCGTGGCCGTGGTCTCCTCGGGCGACCCCGGTGTGTTCGCCATGGCGGCTGCCGTGCTCGAAGCGCTCGAAGGCTCGGACGACGCACGCTGGCATGCCGTCGAGCTGGCTATCGTGCCAGGCGTTTCCGCAGCGCTCGCCACGGCGGCGCAAGTCGGCGCGCCGCTCGGCCACGACTTCTGCATGCTTTCGCTTTCCGACAACCTGAAGCCGTGGACGGTGATCGAAAAGCGCCTCCTGCACGCGGCGCAGGCCGATCTCGTGATGGCGTTCTACAACCCCATCTCGCGCGCGCGGCCCTGGCAGCTCGAGCGCGCGCTGGAAATCGTGCGCAGCGTGCGCGCGCCGCACACGCGCGTGGTGCTGGGCCGCGACGTAGGCCGCCCCGGCGAGACGCTGCGCGCCACGACCCTGGGCGAACTGCGTTCGGCGGACGTCGATATGCGCACGATGGTTATCGTCGGGTCGTCGGCCACACGCGGGTTCGCTCGTGGTGACGGTGGCGAATGGATTTACACGCCGCGCTGGTATCGCGAGGATGCCTAAAAAAAAAGCGCTCACGCCTTCAAGGTAGGCAGCGCGTCGCGCGGGTCGGGTGGTGCACCCTCGAACTCGCGCGCTTTCACCTGATTGCGCCCTGCCTGCTTCGCGGCGTAAAGCTCAGTGTCGGCGGCGCGCAGCAGCGCCTGCGCGCCATCGCGCTTGTGCGGCACGCAGGTGGCGCAGCCAATGCTCACGGTCAGCGTGCCGTATTCGCTGTGCTCGTGCGCGATTCCGAGCGCCGCCACTTGCTGGCGCACCGCTTCCGCGATTTTCACGGCGCCGTCCGCCGGCGTGGCCGGCAGGACCGCGGCGAACTCTTCGCCGCCGTAGCGCGCAACCATGTCCGTGGCGCGGCGGCAGGCCTCGCGTATCGCGCGTGCGACGGCAGCGAGCACCTTATCGCCCTCTGCGTGCCCGTAGAAGTCGTTGAAGAGCTTGAACTTGTCGATATCGATGAAGAGCACCGAGAGCGGTTCGCCCGCGCGTCTCGCGTGCTGCCATTCGGTTTCGATGCGCAAGTCGAGCGCGCGCCGGTTGAAGAGGCCCGTGAGCGCGTCGGTAACCGCGAGACGTTCGAATTCTTTTTGCGTGGCGAGCCGCGTGCGCATCGACAGTGCGAGCAGCCACGACGAAGCCGCAATCAGCGCGCCGAAGATCAACGCCATCGGCGCATAGATTTGCAGGCGGTGCCGCCATGCGTCGAGCGCGCCGTCCACGGAAGGCGCGACCACCGCGATGAGCGTCGTGTGCGGAACACGCTTGAACGTGTAGATGCGTTCGACCTCGTCCTCCTCGCCCGCGGCGATGAACGAGCCGGCGCCCGCCTTCAGCATCGGCTGGATGTATTCCAGCTCGCCGACTTGCGCACCCACTTCGTAGTCCGAATAGGGACGGTGCGCGAGCATGGTCCCGTCGTTCAGCAGGATAAACGCGCTGCCCTTCGGGTCGACGTCGATCCGGTCGAACAGTTGCTGAAAATAGGCAAGCCGCAGCGTGAGCAGCACGACGCCGCCAAACGAACCGTCGTATTCGGTCACGCGGCGTGACAGCGCAATCGAATATTGGCCTTCGCGCGTGCGCGAGCGAATCGGGTCCGAAATATACATGCCGACCGAGCGATCGCGCTGCACCGTGAAATAGTCGCGATCCGCCAGATTGACGCCGGGATACGCGCGGCCGTCCCGCGATTCGACGATATTGCCGCTCGCGTCGGCACTGAACGCGTCGTCGAGATACGCGCCGGCCGCCACGCGGCCGAACAGCAACTTGCGGCGGATGTCGGCCGGAAGCCCTTGCGTGCGCGGGTCGCGCGCGCTTTCGGCGGCATCGATCAGCAAAAGGTCGTAGATGCCGAAATTCGCCTCGAGGTCGTTCGACATCAGCGCAACGAGCGCGGCCGAATGGCGCTGCGTGCCGAAGATGGCCTGGGTGCGCTGCTGCATCAGCCCCAACAGCACGATGGCAACGATGGCCGCGCCGACTAGCGAGCCCATCGTGCCGACAATGAACGGATGGCTGCCCACCCACTGCATGAGCGCCCGGTTCCATTGGCGGAGGATTCGCAAACATCGTGTCCAGAGCTTCATGAGGCGTTTCCTCTTGCTCCGCGCGTTCCGTTGATACCGCTCGTACCGCGTGCCGGCCGATTACAGATTGCATTCAGGCGCCATCATACTGCGGCTCGCGAAACCGCCTTCGAATCGCGGCACATACTCAATTTCCCTGTCGTAGCGCCGTAAACCAGGTGAACCCGCGAAGTGAATTCGCGACGCGAACCGCTCACCGTCCACCCTGCGCCGATGACCAACCCGACCACTGAAGATCAAGCCGCAGCCACCGACGCCGCAGCCGACGCTGCAACCGAAGCCGCCCCGCTCACGCCGCAAGCCCTGCCGGTCGGCGAGCCGCTCGCCTGGCCTGTCGTCGATCGGGACGGCGCCTTGCTGCTCGATGCCGGCTCGGTGCTGATGGGTGAAGCGGAACGCGACTTCCTGTTCCTGCATTTCGAGCCGCATCGCGGCGACAAGGAACGGCTCGAGGTTGCACCGGAGAGCGCGACGGCCGCGAATGGGGCTAGCATCGGCGATACCGCGGCCACCACGCGCGACATGCACCTGACCATCGGCGCGCTGATGGGCCTGCGTCCGCAGATGGGCGCGAGCGGCGCGCCGATGCACCCGTGCCGCCTGATCGGTTTCGCGCCCAACGAGGCGCTCTTCGTGACGACGCCCTATGTCGATGGCCGCCCCGTCGCCATCACGCCGGGTGAAAACGTGGAGATCGTCGCGATTGCGAGCCAGGCCGTCTATCGCTTCGTATGCACCGTGCATGCGCTCAGCCAGTCGCCGCTCGACTATCTCGTGCTTTCGAAGCCCGCCAACATCCGCCGCCTGCGCGAACGCCGCTCGATTCGGGTGCGCGCGCAATTTCCCGTGCGCTACGGCATCGGCGAGGAAGGTGCGGGTTATGACGGCGTGGCGCTCGCGCGCGGGATCAGCGCGCTCGGGCTTTCGGTGAGCGCCGCGTGGGCGCTCGGCAAGGTTGGCGAGCGGCTGCGCGTGGCCTTCCAGCTGCGCTCGGGCGACAACGCTACGGCGATCGAAACCAGCGCTGTCATCCGCAACGTGCAAGCGGAAACGGGCGACCCCGCGCACGCGACGCTCGGCCTCGAACTCGACCGCCTCACGGCCGCCGAGCAAATGGCGATGAAAGTGTACGTATTCGATCGTCAGGACGACGTACTCTACTGGACCGGCAGCATGCGCTGACGCGCGTTCAGGCGAGCAGCGCCTGAGCGTCCAGGCACTCGCCGGCCCATGCCTGCGCGAGTGCCTCGCAGCGCCCCAGGCGCAGCGCGCCAAGTTCGCAATCAATCACCGTGACGTGGTCGGCGTGGCGTGGCCGCGCGGGCCACTGCGTCGTGCGGCCGTCGCTGAACAGCCAGAGATGGCGGGTGCGCGCCGGATCGCGGCGCGCGGCAGTGTCGAGCACCTGTGCCGCCCAGCCGATGCCCGCTTCGAGCGGCGTGCCGCCGCCCCCGCCGATCGGCTCGATCCAGCGCTCGTTCCACCAGCGCGGCACCGCGGGCCCGAACCTCAGCTCGGCGCCGGCACCCCCAAAAGCAATCAGCGCCACTTCCACACGCTCGGCGCGGGCGCGGTCGAATAGCGCGATCAACAACCCCTTGGCGAGCGCGAGCTGGCCGCGCGCGAGCATCGAAGCCGAGCAGTCCAAGACGAAGCAATGGAGCGCGCCGGACCCCGTCTTGCGTTTGGCGTAGCGGAAATGTCGCGCCTGCAACGATCCGGCGCGTTTGGCTGCGAACGTGGGCGGCCAGGCGATGCGCTCGCCGTGCTTCGCAACTTGTGCGGGACCGCGTCCCGGGCCTTCTCGCCGTCGAGCGCCGCCCTGTGCCGAGGCGGCGGCCTGTGCCCGACGGGTCAGCGTTTTTTTGCGGGCAGCGGGATCACACCCTTCACGGCCTTCGCCGCGACGGGCTCGGGCGGCAGCTCGCCCCAATCGGCATCCGATGATGTTTCGGTGTGCTTGTCTTCGTGCCTCGGCGAGGCGGGCGGCTGCGTCTCGGGTGAAGACGGCACATCGGAGCGCTGCGGCATGGCGTGCCGGCGATGTGCGAGCACGCACTCGGCAACCTCGTCGACGTGTTCCGGGCTCACCGCCTGCGCCCCTTCGAACGCGGCGAGCGCGCGCGCCGCACGCAGCATCACGAGATCGGCGCGCAAGCCGTCGACGGCGGCCTCGATGCAACGCTGCGCGGCGCGCTCGTGGACGGCGTCGCTCCAGTCGAGCTTGTCGAGCGCATCGCGGGCCGCCGCGATGCGCTGCGCGAGCGCGCGCTGTTCGGCCTCGCGCACCGCACAAAACGCCTGCGGATCGGCGTCGAATGCAAGCCGCGCCTTGACGATGCGTTGCCGTTCAGCGACGTCATAAGGCGTGCCGAGTTCGACCATCAAGCCGAAGCGATCGAGCAATTGCGGACGCAACTCGCCCTCTTCGGGATTCATCGTGCCAACCAGCACGAAGTGCGCGTCGTGCGTGTGCGACACGCCATCGCGTTCCACGGTATTCACGCCGCTCGCCGCCGCGTCGAGCAGCACGTCGACGAGCGCGTCGGGCAGCAGGTTCACTTCGTCCACGTAAAGCACGCCGCCGTGTGCGCGCGCGAGCAGCCCCGGCGCGAAGCGCACCGCGCTCTCGCGCAACGCCGCTTCGAGGTCGAGCGTGCCGATCAGCTTGTCCTCGCTCGCGCCGAGCGGCAGCGTGACGAACGCGCCTTCCGGCAAGAGCGCCGCGAGCGCACGCGCCGCCGTGGATTTCGCGGTGCCGCGCGGCCCGCTCACCAGCACGCCGCCGATCGCGGGGTCGATGGCCGCGAGCAGCAGCGCGCGCTGCAATGCCGCCTGGCCAACCAGCGCGGTAAAAGGAAAAGCGGGACGCGTGGCCGCTGCGCTCATGGTCCTGATCCTTCCAGATGCTGCCCGGTTTCGAGCAGACGGTGTTCGAGTTGTGCGCGATGCTCGCCCGGCTCCTGCCAGAGCCCGCGCTGGATCGCTTCGAGCAGGCGCTCGCACACGGCATGCAGCGCGTGCGGATTGTGGCGCTGCATGAATTCGCGCGTGTCGTCGTCGTGCACGTAGGCGTTCGCGACGAGCGCGTACTGATGATCTCCCACCACGCGCGCAGTCGCGTCATAGCCAAACAGGTAATCCACGGTCGCCGCCATTTCCGCCGCGCCCTTATAACCGTGGCGCTTCACGCCGTCGATCCACTTCGGGTTCACCACGCGCGAGCGGATCACGCGCGCAATCTCTTCGTGCAGCGGACGAATGCGCGGCGCGGCGGGGTTGCTGTGGTCCGCGTGATAGAGCGCGGGCTGCGCCTGCGAAAAATGCCGCGACGCCACGGCCATGCCGCCCTGGAACTGGTAGTAGTCGTTCGAGTCGAGCAGGTCGTGTTCGCGGTTGTCCTGGTTCTGCAGGACCACGTCGAGTGTCGCGAGTCGCGCGCGGAACGCCTCGCTCGCCTCGTCGCCCGCGCTCTTTTGTGCGTAGGCGTAACCGCCCCACGCCTGGTACGCGTTCGCGAGATCGGCGTCGGTCTGCCACTGTCGATGGTCGATCAACGACTGCAAGCCCGCGCCATACGCGCCGGGGCGCGCGCTGAAGACACGCCAGCCCGCGCGGCGTCGCGCCTCGTCGGCGGCCATGCCGTTCGCGACCAGCGCATCGCGCTCGCGCAGCACGCGTGCGCGCAGCGGGTTCTGGTGCTCCGGCTCGTCGAGATCGGCCACCGCCTGCACGGCGGCGTCGAACAGATGCATGACGTTGGGAAACGCGTCGCGGAAAAAGCCCGATACGCGCAGCGTCACGTCGATGCGCGGCCGGTCCAGCGCCTCGACCGGCATGATCTCGAAGTCGGTCACGCGCTGGCTGCCGGCGGCCCACTTCGGCCGCACGCCGATCAGCGCGAACGCCTGGGCGATGTCGTCGCCGCCGGTGCGCATCGTCGCCGTGCCCCAGACCGAAAGCCCAATGGCGCGCGGGTAGTCGCCGTGCTCCTGCAGATGGCGCTCGATGAGTTGATGCGCCGATTTCATGCCGAGCGCCCACGCTGCTTGCGTCGGAATGGCGCGCGTATCGACGGAATAGAAGTTGCGGCCCGTGGGCAGCACATCGGGGCGGCCGCGCGAGGGCGAACCACTCGGGCCTGGCGGCACGAAGCGGCCTTCGAAGCCACGACGCAGCTGGCGCATCTCTTCGGGGCCGCAGGCGTCGAGGCGCGGCAGCACGTCGTCGCGCAGGCGCGCAAGCACCTGGGTCGCGTGGGGAAGCGACGCAGTCTCCGCATCGCTTCGTTGACCTGAGCAAATGTCTTCGATCAGCGTGGCCGCGAGCATTTCCAGGCGTTCGCGCGTGTCGCCCGCATGACGCCATGGCGTATCGCTCACCGCTGCGAGCCGTGGTGGACGCGGGCCTTGCCACGGCGCAGCCCAATCGACCGTGGCCGGATCGACGAGGTGATCGATGCGCAGGTCTCCCGCGAGCGCATCGATGAGACCTGCGTTCGCGCCCTGCCCGTCCCCGCATGCGTATCGTCCGAGCGCGAGCAGCGTGTCGCACCGCTGCTGGCCTTGCGGCGATTCGCCGAACGTATGCAGGCCGTCGCGAATCTGCGCTTCCTTCAGCTCGCACAGGTAAGCGTCGGCGCGCGTGAGCAATTCGTCTTCGCCCGCCTGATCCTGCGGCGCGGCGACGCTCAATTCCTCGTGCAGCCGATGCTCGATGATGATCGCGAGTATGGTCTTGCGCAGCAGCTTCGCGCGGCGCGGGTCCACCATCAATGCTTCGTAATACTCATCGACCTGACGTTCGAGGTCTTGCAGCGGCCCGTAGTTTTCGGCGCGCGTGAGCGGCGGCATCAGGTGATCGATGATCACGGCCTGGGCGCGGCGCTTGGCCTGGCTCCCCTCGCCCGGATCGTTGACGATGAACGGGTACAGATGCGGCAGCGGCCCGAGCGCCATGTCGGGCCAGCAGGTGTCGGCGAGCGCCACGCTCTTGCCCGGCAGCCACTCCAGGTTGCCGTGCTTGCCCACGTGCGCGATGGCGTCGATGCCGAAGGTCTCGCGCAGCCAGAAGTAAAACGCGAGATACGCGTGCGGCGGCACGAGTTCGGCGTCGTGGTAGTTCGCGTAGGTGTCGTCGCCGCGCGAGCGCGAAGGCTGAATGCCCACGAACACCTGGCCACAGCGCCAGCCCGCAATCATGAAGCGGCCGCGGCGCACGGTGGGGTCGTCCTCCGGCACGCCCCAGCGCGCGATCAGCGCGTTTTGCGCCTCGGCGGGCAACTGCGAGAAGCGCGCGCGGTAATCATCGAGGGAAAGACTCTGCCATGCGGGACGCAGCGCGCGGGTGTCGGGATCGTTCGTCACGCCCTGCGTGAGGATGCGCATGAGCGCGTCGCCGTCTTCGGGCAGATCGGCCACACGATAGCCTTCGTCACGCAGCATGCGCAGGATGCCGACCACCGAGGCCGGCGTGTCGAGTCCCACGCCGTTGCCAATGCGCCCTTCGCTCATCGGATAGTTCGCGAGCACGAGCGCGAGTTTCTTCTCCGCGTTCGGCAGGCTGCGCAGACGGCACCACCGGCGCGCCAGTTCGGCGACGAACGCCACGCGCTCGGCATCGGGCTGATAGCGCACGACATCGACCTGCGTCTCTTTGCAGTGGTATGCGAGGCCCTTGAAGCTGATCGCACGCGTAATCACGCGGCCGTCCACTTCGGGCAGCGCGATATGCATGGCGATGTCACGCGAATTCAGGCCGTGATTGTCCTTCACCCAGTCTTCGCGATTGCCGCCGCTCAGGATCACCTGGAGCACGGGCGCGTCGCCGGCGAGCGCGATCGGTTCGGGGTCGTCGAGCGACGAAGCCGCGAAGGCCGTGGTATTCAGCACGAGCGAGACGTCGTGCTCGGCCGCCAGTTGATCGAGCACGTCGCGGCTCAAAGTGTCCTTGAGCGACGTGATCGCAAGCGGCAGCGGGTTCAGGCCGCGCGCGAGCAGCGCGTCGATGAGGGCATCGAAAGCGGCGGTGTTCGCCGCCTGCAGATGCGCCTTGTAAAACAGCAGCGCGACGACCGGCGCGCCAGGTTGCCAGCGCGCGCGCCATTCGTCGATGGTCGCGACGTCGCGCTGCGGGCAATAGAGCGCAGCGGCGGGCAACGCAATGGGCGGCGCAGGCTCGCTGCCCCAGTCGAATGCGCGCCACGCGAGCGCACGCAGGAACGATTCGGCGTTGGCCGCGCCGCCTTCGCGCAGATAACGCCACAGCAAGCGGCAAAACTCGGGCTCGGCGCGGCTCTTCGCGATGAGATTGGGGTCTTCCTGCAAGTCGCCCGAAAACATCGCGAGCAGTTGCCCGCGGCGCTCGGCTAGCGAGACGACCTGCTCGATGCCATATGGCCAGTACGTTTCGCCGCCCAGATGATCGACCACCACCACGCGCGCGTGCTGCAAGACATCTTCGACGTAGAAGTCCACCGACGCGGGCTGGCGCAAATACGTAACGTTCGCAAGCCGCACGCTCGGAAAACCTGCGGGCAGGCGCGGCACGACGCTCGCAAGCAGCGCGAGCGTCGTGTCGGCCGAACTGAGCACGACGATCTCGGCGGGCTGCTGGTCGATCCGGATAACGCCCTGCGTGTCGTCGACGAAGCCGCCAGGCGTAGTGCGCAGCAAATGCATGGGACGGCCTCGTCTAGCTGGGTGCGCTCACTTCGCGCCCGCGGTCTGCACATTCGCCAACGCGACATCGAAGGCCGCTTGCAGCGTCGCGCCATCGAGATCCTCTCCGATCAGCACGAAGCGGCTCGCAAGCGGCTGCGCCGCGCTTTCCTGCGCGTTCCAGCGGCGGTCGAAATAGCTGTCGAAGCGACGGCCCACGCCTTGAATCACGAGGCGCATGGGCGCGCCCGGCAACGCGGCAAAACCCTTCACGCGATAGATCGTGTGCGCATCGACGAGTTGCTGCAGCGCCTCGATCACGCTCTCGCGCGAAGCCGCATTGCCCGACACCACAACCGAATCGAACTCGTCATGATGATGATCGGGATCGTCGGCGGAACCGTGATGGTCGTGCCGCAGATGAATGCTCTCCTCGGAGGCCGCCTCGAGCCCGAGCAGCGTATGCAGATCGAGCTTGCCGTGCTGCGCGCGCACGATCTTCACCTGCGGCGGCAGCTCTTCGCGCAGCTCGGCAATAAGCGCGTCCTGGCCCGCTACGTCCAGCAGATCGGTCTTGTTGAGAATGACGAGGTCGGCCGCCGAAAGCTGGTCTTCAAACAACTCGTGCAGCGGCGACTCGTGATCGAGATTCGGATCGGCGCGGCGCTGCGCGTCCACGGCCTGCGGATTTTCGGCGAACTGGCCGCTCGCGGCGGCGGGGCCGTCCACCACGGTCACGACCGCATCGACGGTGAACGCGTTGCGGATCGACGGCCAGTTGAACGCCTGCACGAGCGGCTTGGGCAGCGCGAGACCCGAAGTTTCGATCAGCACGTGATCGACATCGCCGCGGCGTTCGAGCAGTTTCTCCATCACGGGGAAGAACTCTTCCTGCACGGTGCAGCAAAGGCAGCCGTTCGCGAGTTCGTAGAGCTGGCCTTCCGTTTCGTTGCCGTTCTCGTCGCAGCCAATGCCGCAACCGCGCAGAATCTCGCCGTCGATACCGAGTTCGCCGAATTCGTTGACGATGACCGCGACGCGCAGGCCGCCCGCGTGCTGGAGAATGTGACGCAGCAACGTGGTTTTACCGCTGCCGAGAAAGCCCGTCACGATCGTGACCGGAATCTTGCGCATTTGCATGAAGTGCTCCTTCGGCGCCAGGCCGTATCGAGGGGCATGGTGCGTCGCGCCTGCCGTTCGTGCGGGTGCCGTGTTGCGCACACGCGCGTATCCATGGAGACGCTGTCACGCGCAACGATTCAACAACCTGCAGGGGACGAACGACCAGAAACGCACCCGGGCCTCGCCCGGCTGACGCATGAAAATCACGGACCCGGCACCGCATCCCCGCAGCGCGAATCCCACGTATCTGGCCGGTATCCGGACTGACGAAACACCGCTTCGCCTTCCCGCGCGAGCGGCCTTGCGGCCGGCTTGCACAGTGGCGTGGACTGCGTAAAGCATGGAAGCGGTTTGCGGCATTCGTGCGAACGCCGCGCTCGTTGTACCGTTGCGGGTGCAGTTCAGGTTGGCCACGCCCGAGGCGGGATGGCTCCCTGATTCCCGTTTAACTGCGCGCGCATTGTGAATCGCGCGCGCGAGCACCAGAGTGCGTGCGAGTGTAGGCGCGGGGGGCCCGTGCGTCAAGGAAGGCGTGGGAAGCCGCAAAAGCGTGTGCTATCGTAGCGCGCATCCGGCGCCCGCCGGAACGCGACGCTTTTGCTCGTTTTGCCCCTGCGGTCACGCCTTCGATCGACGCCCTCGCCGTGAATCCTGCCGAAAATCGCGCCTCGGGCGCAGCCTCATTCGAAGCCACGCCGGAACCCGCGCAGCGCGTGCCGCCGCTTGCGCTCGGCATCGGCTGCCGGCGCGGCGTGACGCTCGCGCAGGTCGAAGCCGCGGTGCGCGCTGCGCTCGGCGCGTGGCCGGTCGACAGCGTAACGGCCGTGGCAACGCTCGATGCAAAAGCCGGCGAACCCGGCTTGCAGGCGTTTTGCGCGGCACATGCGCTGCCGCTTCAGACGTACACGCGGGAGCAACTCGCCGCGACACCGATACTGGCGCCGCCCTCCGCAGCCGCGCAAGCGCAGTTCGGCGTAGACGGCGTGTGCGAACCCTGCGCGCGTCTGGCGGCGGGGGGCGCTCCTCTCGTGCGCGGCAAGCTGGCGCTCGACGGCGTGACGGTCGCAATCGCAGGCATTCTGCCAAACGACGCAAATGCGGACGCGATAGCGCCGCAACCAAACCAATCCCGATGATGAAAACCGATCCCGAATCGCACCAACGCATGACGCAACGCCGCCGCGAAGGCCACGAGAAGAAGCAGGCCGCCGCGACGCACGAAAAGGGCCTGTTGATCGTCAACACCGGCAACGGCAAGGGCAAGAGCACGGCCGCGTTCGGCATGGCCGTGCGCATGCTCGGCCACGGCATGAAGCTAGGCGTCGTGCAGTTCATCAAGGGCGCGCTGCACACGGCCGAACGCGATTTCCTCGGCAGCGTTGCGCACTGCGAGTTCGTGACGATGGGCGACGGCTACACCTGGAACACGCAGAATCGCGACGGCGACATCGCCACCGCGCGCAAGGGCTGGGACGAAGCGAAGCGCATGATCGAGAGCGGCGAGTACGCCATGGTGATCCTCGACGAACTCAACACGGTGCTCAAATACGAGTACCTGCCGCTCGACGAAGTGCTCGGTGTGATCGCCTCGCGCGCGCCGCACGTGCACGTGGTCGTGACGGGTCGCCATGCGCCCGACGCCCTGATCGAAGCGGCCGACCTCGTCACGGAAATGCGCCTCGTGAAGCATCCGTATCGCGAGCAAGGCGTGAAGGCGCAAAAGGGCGTGGAGTTTTAAGCGCATGAGCGCAACGGTTGCCTGCCCCGCGCTCTTCATCAGCGCGCCCGCTTCGGGCCAGGGCAAGACCACGCTCACGGCTGGCCTCGCGCGACTGCATCGGCGCGCGGGCCGACGCGTGCGCGTCTTCAAGACCGGGCCGGATTTTCTCGACCCGATGATCCTCGCACGCGCGAGCGGCGCGCCCGTGCTCTCGCTCGACCTGTGGATGGTGGGCAAAGAAGCGTGCCGCGCCCTGCTCGCGCAGGCCGCGCGCAACGCCGACCTGATCCTTATCGAAGGCGTGATGGGCCTGTTCGACGGCACGCCGAGCAGCGCCGATCTCGCGACCGAGTTTGGCGTGCCGGTGGCCGCCATCGTCAGCGCGAAGTCGATGGCGCAGACCTTCGGCGCGATCGCGTTCGGTCTCGCGCATTTTCGGCAGGAAGTGCCCTTTCATGGCGTGCTGGCGAACCGCGTGGGCTCGGCGCGTCACGCGCAGATGCTGCAGGAGGCGTTGCCCGCCGACGTACGCTGGCTCGGGCATGTTGCGAGCGAAGCAACGATGGCGCTGCCCGATCGCCATCTCGGCCTGCATCAGGCCGCTGAGATCGACGACCTCGACGCGCGCATCGAACGCGCCGCCGACGCGCTCGCGCAAACCGCGCTCGCCGAATTGCCGCCTGCGGTGGCATTCGCCGATCCTTCGCATGACGAAGCGATTGCGCACCGGCTCGAAGGCCGCCATATCGCCATTGCGCGCGACGCCGCATTCTCGTTTCTCTATCCGGCGAACATTGCGCTGCTCGAAACGCTGGGCGCGAGCGTGAGCTACTTCTCGCCGCTCGCAAACGAACTCGCGCCCGCCAGCGCCGACGCGATCTTTCTGCCAGGCGGCTATCCCGAGCTGCATGCCTCGACGCTCGCGCACAATACGCAGGCCGCGAATTCGTTGCGCGCGCATGTATCCGCGGGAAAGCCGCTCGTCGCTGAATGTGGCGGCATGCTCTATCTGCTCGATGCACTGACCGACGTGGAAGGCACGCGCACGCCGATGCTCGGCCTGCTTCCCGGCGAGGCGGTCATGCAAAAGCGTTTCGCGGCGCTCGGCATGCAGCAGCTCGACGGCGCGCATGGCGCGCTACGCGGCCACACGTTTCACTATTCGCGCGTCGCCACGCCGCTGGCGCCCGCGCTCACGGCACACCACGCACAGACCGGCGCGCCCGGCGAGGCGCTGTACCGGCACGGCTCGATCGCGGCCACCTATATGCACGCTTACTGGCCCTCAAACCCGGCTTTCGCGGCCGCACTCTTCCATGGCACAGCCCTTTGACGAAGCCGAACGCGCGGCGGTCTACCGCGCGATTTACGAGCGCCGCGACATGCGGCACTTCGCACCGGGCAAGATCGATCCCGCGACACTCGCGCGCCTGCTCGACGCCGCGCATCACGCGCCGAGCGTGGGCTTCATGCAGCCGTGGCGGATCGTGCGCATCACGGACCATTCGGTGCGCGAGCAGTTGCACGCGACGGTCGAGCGTGAGCGCATTGCAACCGCCGATGCGCTGGGCAAACGCCGCGACGAGTTCATGAAGCTCAAGGTGGAAGGCATGCGCGATTGCGCCGAGGTGCTCGTGGTCGCGCTGATGGACCGCCGCGAAACCCACGTCTTCGGCCGCCGCACGCTGCCCGAGATGGACCTCGCCTCCGTGGCGTGCGCGATCCAGAACATGTGGCTCGCGGCGCGCGCCGAAGGGCTCGGTATGGGCTGGGTGTCGATCTTCGACGTCGACGAGGTGCGCACCCTGCTCGCCATGCCGCCCGGCGCCAAGCCGGTGGCGATCCTCTGCGTGGGTCAGGTCGACGCGTTCTACCCGCAGCCGATGCTCGAAATGGAGAAGTGGGCCGAACGCAAGCCGCTTGGCGAATGCGTGTTCGAAAACCGCTGGCCGCAGGACGAGCCGGCGAGCGTGCCCGAAGCGGCGCCGGACACCCCCGGAAAGTTGCCCTGAACTACTGCTGATTGACGGGTGAGACGGAGAGCACTTCCGGCATGCCCGGCGCTTGATCCGCCGTGCCGGCGCTGACCGGACCCTTCAGCTTGACGCGCCATTGCGGCGCGCCCGCGTACGGCAGCCGCGCCAGTGCGCCCGCCACGAGATACGGCACGGCCTCGCGGGCGTCGGCGTTGCGGTCGCGCTTCACGGCGCTCACCTTGTAGACCTCGTTACCATCGGGCAACGCGAAAAAACGCAGCGTCAGCGTGTGCACGTAGGGCCGCCCGAACCATGGCAACGACGGTCCCTCGGCCGGCGCGCAGCCGGCGCCGCAGCTAGCGTCCACGACTTTCACCTCGGCGGGATGCGTGTCCCACGCCACCGAGACGAGATAGCGCGCCGCCTCGGGCGCGCCTGCCTTGAAGCCGCGCTGCGCGAGACCGTCGCTCAGCAACGCCTGGTACGGGAGGATCTCGCCCGCATCGGCCTGGGCCGGCGTTGGCGCAAAACGGTAGGTCGCGGGCTGGCTGGTCGCAGCCGTTGCGGGCAGCGCGCCTGTGGCCGCGACGTCGGTCGTCACGCCCGCGCATCCGGCAAGGGCGACGAGCGTCGGTAGCAGACAGATCGACAGCAAGGTCTTCACGAAACACTCCATCGGGTTGCCGCCGGCATACGGCCAACGGCATTCGGGTTATTCATGCATGCGCAGCAGGAACGACACGGCACGACTCAAACCGGCGCGCCGATCGCGGGCAGCGACATCGTCAGCACGGTGCCCTTGCCTGGCTCGCTCTCCAGCAGGACGTCGCCGCCGTGGCGCGTCACGACTGTCTTCACGAACGCCATGCCGAGCCCCGCGCCGCTCACCTCGGGCCGCTGTTCCGCATGAAAGCGCTGAAACGGCTGAAACAGCCGCGCCTGATCTTCCTGCGCGATGCCGTAGCCCTGATCGCGAATCGAGCAGACCACGCGCGGCGGAACGCGGTCGTCCAGCGCGACGGTGCAGACGATGCGCGTATCCGCAGGACTGTACTTCACTGCGTTGTTCAGCACGTTCACGAGCGCGCGCGTCATGAGCGAGCGGTCGGCGTTGATCCAGCCCATCTGCTCGCCTTCGAACACGGTGTCGATCTGGATGCGCTTCGCGTGCGCCTGCGGCCACACTTCGTCGCTCGCGTCGATCACCAGCTCCGCGAGGCTGGTGGGCTCGAGCGCGTACACCTGCGACTCGGCACGCGCGAGCTGCACGAAGTCGTCGGCGAGCTTGAGCGAGCGGCGCGCGTAGCGCTCGATGCGCTCCATCACGCCGCGCACGGGCTCGGAGCCAAGCGTGCCGCGCTCGCGCTCCGTCTCGACGAGCGCGACGATCGAGGCCTGCGGCGAGCGCATGTCGTGCGACAGCAGGCGCAGCGCGTCCTCGCGCTGGCGTTCGGCGTCGTGCAGCTCCGTCACGTCGACGAGACCCGCGATCCAGCCCACCGCCTGTCCCTGCGCGTTCGTACAGCACGCGTAGCGCAGCAGATAGTCGCTGCCGTCGCGCGCGCGCACTTCCACGCCGCGTTCCATCAACTCGGCGAACTCGTCGCGCGCCGGGTCGAGCGGCGCGGGCCAATGCGCGTGCGCAAACGCCATCGCGTCGGGCGCCGGGTCGATCGGTTTGACGAGCGCGAGGTCGCCGAACACGTCCTGCATCCGGCGCCCTTCCGCGGCGCTCACGTTCAGGCGCTCGAGATACGCACGCGAAGCATGATTCGCGATCAGCACGACACCGCGCAGATCGGCCACGAGAATCGGCTCCGGCACGGAATCGAGGCTATCCCATACGAAGCGGCGCATGTCCTGCAGCCGCTGCGCGGCCTGCGCCATGAGCGCCATTTGCTGGGCGAGCGCGTCGCCGGCGAATTCGCGGCGCGGCGTAGGCGCCTCGGGCAGCAGGTAGGGTTCGTCGGCAAGCTGGCGCAGTTCCTTGCGCAGGTAAGCCATCGTCATCTCGAGGCGGCGCCAGCTCCACACCGGATAGACGATGAGCAGCGCGACGATCGCTGGCACGGGCGGGAGCCAGAGGCGCGCGTGCAGCATGCCCGCACTCGCACCGAGCGACACGGCGATCAGGAACGCGAGCAGCAGCAGCGTGCGCAACGGCGAGAGCACGAGAAAACCCGCCAGCAGCACCGCGAGCGGCGCGAGCGAGGCAAACACGACCATGACCGGCGGCGCGGGCTGGATGGCGCTCCCGTTGAGCAGCGTGTCGAGCACGATGGCGTGGATGTACACGCCGGGCAGCGGCCCGAGCGTACCCGAGAGCGGCGTGGCGAAGCGGTCGTAGAGCCCCGAGGCCGTGACGCCGACGATGGCCACGCGCCCGCGCAACTGCTCGGGCGGCACGCGGCCATCGAGCACGTCGGCGAACGAGACCTTGTGGAACGCCTGGGAATTTGCGCCGAACGGAATCAGGAAACGCGCCTCGCTGCCCGGCGCCGCCGCATGCAGCACATCATCGCGCTGCGCGGTGGCGGGCATGCCGTGCGCGAGCTTCACCGCGCCGCTGCGCACCGCCCGCCAGACCGGCACCATCAGTTGCGGCCAGCGCTGCTGCGCGTCGCCTTCGAACAGCGCGACGCTGCGCACGATGCCGTCGCTATCGACTTCGAGGTTGATATGGCCCATGCCGGCGACCGCCTGCGCGAGCGGCGCGACCGGACGCACGGCCTCGCGGTGACCGGTGTCGTCGGCGGGCGTGAGCAGGATGGGGAGGAACGACGGGCGCGCGTGCAGCGCCTGCGCAAAGTGCGCGTCGTCGGGGGACGATTCGGTGAACAGCACGTCGTAGACGACGGCCGCGGCACCCGCTTTCGCGAGTTGATCGACGAGCCGCGCATGCAGCTCGCGCGGCCACGGCCAGCGCCCGAGCGCCGCGACGCTCGCATTATCGATCTCCACGAGCACGATGTCGGGCGACACCGGCAACGCACGCGCGGAGAGCAGGCGGTCATAGACGAGATGGTCGGCGCCGCTCGTGAGCCGCCAGAGCACGCAGAGCACGACCACGACCACGCCCGCGCAGCCCACGCCGGCCCATTCGAACAGGAAGCGTCGCCCGACGGAGCGGCCAAGGCGCGCGGGCGGCCTCACGCTCATGCGGGGCTCCACCTCGTCCGGCCGAGTCACCAGTCGAGCCTGAATGACTGGACCGGGCTGGCCTTCTGGTAATAGTGGCCGTTGTCGAACTGCTCGGCGATCACCGTCCAGTAGTAGACGCCCTTCGGCAGGTCGCGCACGACCGCATCGCCCGTCGTGATGTCGGTACGGTCGATGAGCGGCGCGCGCAGATCGGACGTCGTGCCGAGCACGAAGCGAAAGCGCGTGTTTTGCGCGTTGCGGTCGATGAACCAGCGGAACGCGAAGTCGCGCGAGCCTTCAATGGGGCCGGCGCTCGTGCCCAGCGCGACGCGCCGGCGCTCGAACGCATACGACGCCGGCATGCCTTCGAGACCGCTGGCGTCGATGGCGGAAATGCGTACGAAGTAGGTGCCGTCTTCGAGATTGGCAAACGACACGCGCGGGTCGGCGCTGCGCTTGTCGCGAATCATGTCGAGCAGGCCCGCGTCGCGGCCGATCTGCACGCGCCAGGCGCTCGCACCCGCCGAGGAGGGCGCGATTTCGAAGACGACAGCTTCGTCGTCCTGCACTTTGGACGGCTGCAGCAGCTCGGGCGCGTCGAGCAGCGTGACGGGCGCGCCCGCCGGCCGGCCCGCCAGCGTGAGGTTGCCGTGGTGCGCGGCGACGAGTTGCTCGGAGGCGCTGAGCGGGGTGCCCGGTGACGGCGGCCGCGCGAGCGCGCTGCGACCGTTGCGGGCCACCGAGTCGGCGTCCACGCCCACTGCGCCGTCCAGCACCTCGACCGCCGTCGCACCCTTGTCGCCGTCGTAGCTCACGCGAAACTGCGTGCCGCGCACGCCGGCCACCACGGAAGGCGAGCGGATCTGGAAGCGATCGTCCTTCTTCGTGGCATGCGTGACCTCGTTGCTCACCTCGCCGTGATGGAGATCGACGATGCGGTCGGTCGCGCCCGTGAGCGCCGTTTGACGCAGCGTGGCGAGGTCGAGCGAGGTATCGGGCGGCAGGGCGATATGCGAGCCATCGGCCAGTTCGAGGGTGGCGAAACCGTTGTGGCCGGTCTGCACCCGGTCGCCTTCGACAAGGCTCGCGCCGACGGTGAGCGGTAGAAGCGGGCCGGTGCGGAACGCATGCTGCACGGGACCGTTCACGGCGATCACCTTCGCGCTCAGGCCGTCCTGGCGCAGCAGCGCGACCGGCACGCGCAGCGTCGTACCCGGCCGAAGGTGGCGCGGCTCGCTCACATGATTGAGGCTCGCGAGCTTCTTCCAGTCGGCGGGATTGCGCAGGTAACGCGTGGCGATGTCGTAGAGCGAGTCGCCGGGGCGCGCGACGTAGGGGGTCATCTCGGGCGGCTGCGCCGGAGCGTTCTCGCGCGCCTCGGCGCCGCGGGGAAGTGCAACGAACGCAAGCGCGAAAGCAAGGAACGGCGCCGCGGTGGCGCGCACCGCACGCGCGCCCCTCACGCGCTGTCCCCCTCGATACGCTCGAGCCGGTAGCCGTAGCCGTAAATCGGCGTGAGGCGATAGCCGTTTTCGGGACGCAGGCCGAGCTTCGAGCGCAGCATGGAAACGTGCGTGTCCATCGTGCGCGAAGGAATGTCGTCGGACTGCTTCCAGATCACGTCGAGAATGTGCGCGCGAGACAGAGGACGGCTCAGGTGCTGAAACAGCAGCAGCGCGAGTTCGAACTCCTTCTGCGTGAGCGCGACGTTGCGGCCGCTCACCGAAGCCTGGCGCGACTTCAGGTCGAACTCGTATTCGCCGAAGGTTTCCTTGAACGCGGGCGTGTGCAGTTGATAGGCGCGGCGCAACAGCGAATTGACGCGGGCGATCAGCACCGGCGCCGAGACGGGCTTGACGACATAGTCGTCGGCGCCGGCGTTGAGCATTTGCGCGATGTCGGCCTCGCGGCTGCGGCTCGTCATGAAGAGCACCGGCAGGCGCGTGGAGAGGCTCTGCCGCACCCAGTGCAGCACCTCGTCGCCCGCCATGTCGGGCACGTTCCAGTCGAGCACGAGCATATCGAACGTCTGCCGCCGAAGCTGTCTGACGAGCTCGCCACCCTTGGCGAACGCGTGGCAGACGTGGCCCGCAGCGCTCAAGGCCTGGCAGACGAACTCTGTCTGCGCTGCATCGTCATCCAGTACTGCAACTCTCATAGCACCCCGCAACCAGGTTTGTTCTTCATCGTCCTGCGATGGACTGCTTCCCTGCCGCACCGCGCTGCCACCAGGACCATTGCCTGGCGGGCGCTGGCGCGCGCTTCGGCGCCGGATCGTGGGCCACCCGCCCGGGCCCGGGCCCTGGCGGCACGCGGGACCCGCCGCGCACCAAAGCCCGCTACTCTCGCCGCGTCTCGAAAAAAATGCGAGCGCGAGGCCACGCTCGACTTCGGTGAACAGATCGCTCTCATGTTAATCACTCATGGTAGTCGAATTTGCCGTCGTTCGAACCGGGCCTGGCCGCCTCGCCCGCAGCTGACGGCGATTTCGCGAGCAGCGCGGTCAGGTGGGAGTGCACGTGCTCCCATGCCGCGTGTGCATAGTCCGGCTGCAAGGCCGCGCGCGACTGCGCCATCACGAACACGCGCAGTACCGTGGACGAACACTGTGTCAGACGCTCGGCCGCGCCGAAACGCGAAAGGTGCAGCGCTTCGCTGAGCCACGGGAGTTCGGCCGCGCAGGAGTCCGCGTAGGCTTCCATCGCGGCGCGCGCATGCTGGTCGCGCGCGAGGTCGAGCTCGATGCGGTCGAACTCGCGGCCACCGTCGGGGCCGTCCGCGCGCGAGCCCGGTGGAAAACGCTTACGGCCGGATCGGAAAAACATGTAGCCCCCGTGAAGACAAGCAGGCAGAGCAACAGAAGTGAAGGGGCGGCCAGGCGTTTTTTCGCGGACGCAACAACGTCGAGCCGCTCGCAATGCGCGAAGCGGCAAAAAGAATGCGTTCTCTGGTGCGGAAAAAAATGTGGCGACGGCCGCGTGCTACGCACTGCGTGGTCTCCGGATTCCGCCCCCGGAGTCGGACCGCCAGCGCAGTCATCGTCGTACGCGGCGCGAGCCCCGCTGCCAGCGTCACCGCCCGACGCTGTCAGCGGGCCGCAGCCGCCTCCCTGCACGACGAGGCACGTGCCGCCATCGCCACGTCCACCTCAAAGCACTGGTTTTCCCAGCGTTATCCGGCGAACTCGGGTTCGCTCTGACTTCCTCTTGCTGACTGCGTCGCCAGGTCCCGAGCGAGCCAGCCCCCGTAGCAGAAATCTGTTGCCAGCGGCGCATGCGCGAAGCTCGCGTGGCGCTGGCGGCGTGCGGCCGTGATTGCACTTGCCGCGACGACGTATTCTCACCTGGGTGCCGTGAATTTACTGTCAGGGATTGTTAAATCTGTCAGAGCCGATGAAAAGCGGTGAACAGCCGGGCAGATGGCATGGCATGGGGGATGGCTCCAGCAAGCCCGCGTAACGCAGCGCATGCCCGTCACGCGTCTGGATTGATTCGCAATCCTAACTCGCAGCCGGAAGACGGCAGCGGCGGGATTCCCGCCATGGAGATATCCCGCCGCCGCAGCGAAGCAAGTCAGTATGCGTTAGTGCTCGGATTGCCGGTCATTGCCCCGTTCGCCACCCTGGGGAGCATGGCCGCCCTGACCACCACCCTGAGGCGGCGCAGCCGGCCGCCCCTGCGGCTGTTGAGGTGCGGGCGGGCGCATGCCGGCCTGCGGCTGTTGAGGTGCTGGCCCAGGCGCGCGCATGCCGCCCTGCGGCTGGGGCTCCGGCGGACGCGCATAGCCCTGCGCGGGCGCGCCGGCGGGCGGCCGGCCGCCGAACTGCTGCTGCTCGGGCGGATGCCCCGCCTCGTGGGGACGCATGGTGCCCGGTTGCTCCCCGTTGCCGGGCGGGCGGCCCGCGCCCTGAGGCGGCATGTAGCCCGGCGCACGCGGCGCTTCGGGGTTGCCAGGCGGCCGTTGCGTCCCGGGCGGCGGTGCGCCGCGCATCGGCTCATCGGGTCGCGAGGGACGCTCGCCACCGCCAGGCGCAATGGCGGACGGCCGGCCCGGCGCACCATGCCACGCCGGCGCTGCCGGCGGGCGGCCGCGTTCGGGCGGCGGCACGTGCTCCCAGCGATGCTGTTCGCCATACCACGGCCGGTCGCGATAGAAGCTGCCCCAGTAAGCGCCCAGCGAGAACGCCACGATCGGCAGGCCGATCTGCGCGCCATAGTCGGTGAGCGGCACGTAGCTGCCCTGATACGGATAACTGAGATACCCGCCGTAGACCCAGCCGCGCAGACCGGGCACGGTGACGTCACACCACGAATAGTCGCCCACGCAGCCCATCACGGTGACGGGCTGGCCGGGTCCCAGTTCGGCTACGACGGGATAGTCGCCTGAAGGCCCCGCGTACAGATCCACCGGTTCGCTCGTGTAGGCCGCGGATTGCGCGCTGGCGGCGGACGACGCGAGCACGAGACCGGTTGCGAGGCACGCGCCGGCGAGCGCAGGTACGACCGCGCGCAGGCGCGTGTTGAAGCGCTTGGACATCGTTTCTCCCTGTTCCAGCTAGTTTGTTTGCCGCTGCGCAATTGCCGTGCCCGGCCCGTCGTGACGACGATTCGAGGTTATTCGTTTTCTTCGAAGTAATGAAGCAGCTATGCCTGACGGCCCTCTGCTTGCAAACCTACGCCAAAGCTTACGCCGGACTACCTCGCAAGCCCTTTGTATATACGTGTTGCATTATCGCAACAGGGGAACGCGTTGACTTGCCGTTGCATGGTCAGGCGGTCGGGCACTGGGCCGAATGTGTTCGGCTAGGACTCGATACCCACTCGATTGTCAATCCAGTGGCTGGAGCCTTGTGTAGACGGCCTCTCCGTGTTTTGCCATTGTAACGATACCGCCAGCGATACCGAAAAACATGTCGACCGTCGCAAGCAGGTCCATCGCGTCCGCCGCCTTCGAAAGCGGTATCCAGTTGAATTGAACGTTGGTGCGTGTCGTGAAGTGGGCTCGAACCGTTCAAGGCGGCCGCCGATGGGATTCGAGCCACGACGGAGGGCACGGCATGAAAACCGCCTCACGCATACGTCTTCTGGACGCTGAGGCTCATGCCGGCGATGTTTCGGCATCCACCTTGATCCTCCCGAACGATGCCGATCCGCTTGCCTACGCCATCGAAATTGCAGCTGCGTCGTGCCTGGAACTTCAATTCCCGTCGTTCACCGATGGGCGCGCCTATAGCCAGGCCTACCTGATCCGGCGACGGCTCGGCTTCGAAGGCGACCTGCGCGCGACGGGCGAAGTGCTCGTCGATCAGTTGCTCCAGATGGAGCGCATGGGGTTTTCGAGCGCCGTGTTGAGCGCTGACGTGTCCATGGCGGATGCCCTTCGCCAGCTCGAACGCTTCCCCGCGTTTTATCAGGGTGATGCCCTGCGCGAGGCGCCGTGGCGCGGGAACGCGTTGGACTGACCGCCTAAAGTCGCAGTGCGTTTGAGCGCGCGGACGCCCTGTTGCGTCCTGCGAGCAGCCAGATCAGCGTGGCGACCGCCAACGCGAGGCAGCCGGCGACATCCAGCGCCGCAGCGAATCCTGTGGCGAAGCCGGCCGGCGCAATCGATGCCATCGCGAGACGAATATCGGGGGCGACACGCGCAAGCGCGTGACCGAGATCGCCCGCGAGCAGATTCGACATGAACTGCGGATCAGTACTCGCGTTCGCCGATCCATGACTTGCGATGGCGGCATCGATCGCTGCGCGCGTGCGCGTGGCGAGCACAGCGCCCAGCACGCCGACCGACGTGACGATTGCCGTGAAGCGCGTCGTCGTGCTGATGCCCGACGCCATGCCGGTGCGATGCGAGGGCACGCATGCCATGATGGCTTTCTGCGTATCGCCATTGAGCACGCCTGCCCCGAGGCCCGTCACGATCATGCCGAGCGCGACCCAGCCGTACTCGCCTGAAGGCACGACAGCGGCGGTAAGAAGATTGCCGGCGCCGACGAGACAGAGGCCAACCGGGAGCGTCGACGTGGCGCCGTCGAGGCGCCGCCCGATGCGTGCGCCCAGATACGGGCCAACGATCATCGAGAGCGCGAATGGGAGCATCCCGACGCCGGCGCGCACAGGCGTCCACTCGAACGCGTTTTGCAGATACAGCGGCAGAAACGTCATCATCACCTGCGCACAGGCTGCGTAGCCAAACATGCCGAGCACCGCAGCGACGAAACGGGCCTGCGAGAACAGCGACAAATCGATGACCGCATGCGCGAGCCGCTTTTCGACCGCGATAAAGCACCCGATCAATAGCACGCATGCGGCAAAGCGCGAACCAGTGGCCACGCTGTACCAACCGTTGTCCTGCGCGCCGATCAACGCCCAGATTCCGCTCGCGAGCCCGATGCCGAACAGCAGGCTTCCCGCAAAATCGACGCGTTGTGCGTGCGGATTGCGGGACTCCGTTACCGCACGCTGCGCGCAGAAGACCAGGCCGGCGCACACAGGCAGATTGAGCAGGAAAATCCACCGCCAGCCGACCCATTGCGTGATCACGCCGCCGACGAGCGGTGCGACGGTGGTCGAGATGCCCATCGTCATTCCCCAGATCGCCCATGCCCGGGCGCGCTCGCGCGGGCCGGGGAACGCGTTGGCGATCACTGCGAGCGCCGCCGTCAACAGCATCGCAGCGCCCACGCCCTTCACCGCGCGGAAGATATTCAACGACGTCACGCTGGGCGCCAGCCCGCAGCCAAGCGATGCGAGCGCGAAGACGAGCAAGCCAAGCACCAGCATCTTCTTGCGCCCGTAGCGGTCCGCGAGGCCGCCCATTGGCAGCAGACACGATGCGAACGACACCATGTACGCGCTCACGACCCATTCGACGTCGGCGAATCCCGCGTGGAACGAACGCGCGATCGACGGCAGCGAGACCGCGACGATGTTCGTGTCCAGCGAGATCAGCGCGCAGGTCGCGGATGCCGTGGCAAGCAGGAAGCCCGCCGACCGCGGCTCGATATCGAGTCCTGGGTCTTCGACAACCGCTTCCCCAACCGCTTCAATACTCCGTTCGTTCCCCATGCGCGCTCCTCAAGCGAATTTCAGGCTTGATGCTAGCGCGCGCTGTGTTGTCAATCGATAGCAGATAGAATCACATTTATTCATTCGTGGATGAACACGATGACACTGGAACTCCGTCACCTGCGTTGCATTCTCGCGGTCGCCCGGCATCTGCATTTCGCACGCGCGGCTGAAGAGTTGGGGCTTGCGCCGCCTTCGCTCACCAAGCAGATTCAGGACGCCGAGCGCCTGCTGCAGTTCCGGTTGTTCCACCGCACCCGCCGGTCCGTGTCGCTGACAACTGCAGGGGAGGCTTATATTCCGCGCGCCACCGCCGCGCTTGCGCAGCTCGACGAGGCGCACGAGCACGGGCTGCTGGCCGAGCGCGGACAGCTGGGGCGCATCCAGATCGGCTACGTCGCCTCGGCGGTATTTGCAGGCATCATGCGCAGGACCTTGATGCAATTTCGCGATCTGCGTCCCCGGATCGACGTGGAGCTTTCGGAAGTCCCAATGGACGATATCCCGGCGCGACTCGTCGGCCGGCAACTCGACGTTGCCTACGTCAGACCCCCGATGTCCTGGCCCGAAGAGTTGCAAGCGAGCCGCGTGCATCAGGACGAATTCGTCGTCGCGCTGCCCGAAGACTCCCCGCTGGCTGCACAGAAAACCATTGCACCGCAGCAGTTGCGCAACGCACGGTTCGCGGTGCCCGAGCAGGAATTTGGCACGCTTGAAGTGGCTCGGCGCGGACGCTTTTCGCCTCAGATCGAGTTGCGGCCGGGCCCGCTGGTCGCAGTCGTCGCGAGCGTGTCGCTCGGTAATACGGTGGCAATCGTTCCCGGCTCGCTATGCACGTGCGTCACGCTGCCGGGCGTCGTCTACCGGCCACTGGGCGGCAAGCCCATCCCTTCGGAAATCGCCCTCCTTTACCGCCGGCACGAGCGCTCCCGTGCAGTGCGAGCATTCCTGCAATACGCACGCACTGAAGCCGCGCGCACAGGAACTGGTCAGTGACCGTCGAGCCCGCTCTGCAAGGCGAGGAATAAGCATGTGAGAATTCGTTCGTTATGCCGGCACCAACACCGGTTAAGCTGAGCGACCGTGCGATACCTACGCCCACGCCTTAGCTATCTGGAATTCATGCTGTCACACGCCGATGCTTTTTCCGACTGGCTGCTTGAAGATCTCGAACTGCACAGCACGCTGTTTCATGTTGGCCAGTATTGCGGCGCCTGGCAGGCCTCCACGAGCGGCCATCGCCGCGCCAGTTTTCATGTCGTTCTGCATGGCAGCTGCTGGCTACATCTGCCAGCTGGAACCACCCGGCGCGCGCGTAGCGTGGCGCTCGCGGCCGGCGACGCCGTCTTCCTGCTAAATGACCAGCCTCACTGTCTCTCTCCCGACCCGCAACCGCCCGCGCCGGGCCGCGAGAGTGTGCGCGATGGCCAGATGACACCGCTAGATGCACCAGGCCAAGAAGCGCCGGACAGCCTCGGCCTCGCCTGCGGCTTCTTCGAGTTCAAATCGGGGCTCGACGATCTCGTTCTCGGCTTGCTGCCGGATCATGTCATCGCTCGCCACGATCAGCCCACGCAACATGGGGCGCGCCAGATCTTCGAACTTATCCGCGCCGAAGCGCAACTCGACCCGCATGCGCCATCGCCGCTGATCGCGCGCCTGACCAGCCTCTTGTTCGTCTACACGCTACGCGCGCTCGATAGCAACGACGAACTCGCCCCTTGCTTCTTCGCGCTGCTGCGCCGTCCTGCGTTCGCGCCGCTCATAGCGGCGATCGTCGCGACGCCCGGTGAACGCTGGACCACTGCGCGCATGGCCGATTTCGTCAATATGTCGCGCGCGCGCTTTTGCAAGCAGTTTGCCGAACTCGCGGGACAGCCGCCCGCCCAATTCGTGACGCTCGTGCGCATGAAATTCGCCGCGTCGATGCTGAGCACCGGCGCGAGTACACCCGATGCGGCCGAGCAGGTGGGGTATCAATCGGAGTCGGCATTCGCGCAGGCGTTCAAGCGTGTGACCGGTCTGCAGCCGGGCGCATGGCGCCGCACGGCTGGCGAGAGCGCGCGCGGCGTGCTGCACTGAGCGGTGCGAGACAAATCCGCATGATTCGCAGACGCGCGCGCATTGTCCGCCGCGGCACGCATCGCCACAATCGAGCTCACTATTTCGAATCTGTGAGGAACCGCCATGAGCCGCCTGCCGTTACATACCGTCGAGAGCGCGCCTGAAGCAAGCCGCCCGTTTCTGGAGCGCTCGCAGGCCGCGAACGGCTTTCTGCCGAACCTTGTCGCCTCGCTCGCAAACGCGCCCGCCGCGCTCGAAACCTATCTGACCGTTGGCGAAATCAATGGCCGCAGCGGCCTCACGCTCGCCGAACGTGAAGCAGTGCAAATTACGGCCGCAGTCATACACGGCTGCGGCTTCTGTGTCGCCGGCCATACGGCCGTCGCCCTCAAGAAAGCGCAACTGCCGTCCACCATCGTCGACGCGCTGCGCGACGGTGTAACGAGCGGCGATGCACGCCTCGATGCCGTTGCCGCGCTCACACGCGACGTGATAGCGACGCGCGGCGCAGTCGCCGACACGTCACTCGCCGCGTTCCGCGCGGCGGGTTTCAGCGACGTCAACGCGCTCGAAGTCGTGCTAGGCGTGAGCCTCGCCACGCTTTGCAACTTCGCGAACAATCTCGCGCAAAACGAACTCAATCCGCAACTGGCCGCGTTTCGCTGGGAAGCGCACGCGCGCGTCGCATGATGGTCGCGCGCCGCCACGCTCTGCCATCCGAACTCGCGATCTGGCTCGACGCGCACGCCGAGGCCATTGACACGAGCGCCGCCCACGCGAGCGAGATCGTGCCGCGCCTTGCGCGCGCTGGACTCTTTCGCGTCGGCGTGGCGAGTTCGCTTGGCGGCAGCGGCGGCACCACCGTTGATGCCATCGAGGCTATCGCGATGGTCGCGCAGCACTCGCTCGCGAGCGCATTCGTGTTCTGGGGCCAGCGCACGTTCATCGAATATATGCTGCAAACCGACAACGAACCATTGCGTGCACGCTGGCTGCCCGCGCTGCTCGCCGGCGAGCATGCAGGCGCGACGGGCCTTTCGAATGCCATGAAGTACCTGTCCGCCATCGAGCCGCTACAGATGCGTGCGGCGGCGCGCGATGCACAAGCAACGCGGTTCGCACTCGACGGCGCGTTGCCCTGGATCACCAATCTGCGCCGCGAAGGCTTCGTGGTGGCAGCCGCGTTCGATCGTCACGACGGTGCGCCGCCCGCAATCTTCGCCGTACCGCACAACGCGCCCGGCGTCACACGCAGCGACGATCTCGACCTGATCGCGCTGCGGGGCAGCAACACGGCGGCGCTCACGCTCACGGACACCGAACTCGACGCAGGCTCGCTGATCGATGTCGATGCGCGTGCCTTCCTCGTCCGCGCACGGCCCGCCTTTCTGGGTCTGCAATGTGGCATGTCGATCGGGCTCGCGCGCCGTGCGCTCGACGCCGTGGCACTCAGCAGTCCGGCCGTGCGCACCGCGCTTGCCGATGACGCTAACGCCTTGCGCAACGAACTTGACGGGCTGAGCGCGCGTCTCTACGAAGGCGTAACCTGCGGCGCTTTTGTCGCAAAGCCGGCTGCGCAGTTCGAATTGCGCATCGCGCTCGCGGACGTGGTCGATGCCGCCGTGAGGCTCGACGTTCAGGCAGCCGGCGGGCGCGGCTACCTGCGCTCGACCAGCGCGACTGGCACGGCGCGCCGCAGTCGCGAAGCCGCGTTCGTTCCAATCGTCACGCCGAGCATCGTGCAATTGAAGCACCAGCTCGCGCAGGCCGGGCGCGGCGTGGCCGCATGAGCACCGCCGCTCACATTCGCGGCGCCGATGCATTTCCGGCAGAACACGACGAGCACATGCCCCGGATCGAGCTTCGCGGCATCGGCTTGCGCCGCGGAGCGCGTAGCATCCTCGACGGCGTCGATCTCGCCGTGCGTGCGGGCGAGATCGTCTCGATCCTCGGCGCGAGTGGCGCGGGCAAATCCACGCTGCTGCGCATTGCCGCCGGACTGATCGCGCCGCACGCGGGCGACGTGCGCGTGGACTGCGCCCCCCTGACGAGCACTCGCGCCGATGTCGCTCTGGCGTTTCAAGACCCCTGCCTCTTGCCGTGGCTCTCGGTTGAACGCAATGTGGCGTTCGGTCTTGGCTTCCGGCGCCAGCCGCAGCTCGCACGCAGTGAGCGCGAAGCGCGCGTGACTGCCGCCCTGCGAGCCGTCGGCCTCACTCATGCGGCTCGGCTCGCGCCACGCCAGTTGTCAGGCGGAATGGCGCAGCGCGCCGCCCTCGCTCGCGCGCTCGCGCGCGAGCCGCGCACGCTGCTCCTCGACGAGCCGTTCGGCGCGCTTGACGAACTCACGCGCGCCGACATGCAGCGCTTGCTCGTGCGCGTCGTGCACGACACGCAAGCGGCCACGCTGCTCGTCACCCACGACATCGACGAAGCGCTGCTGGTGTCCAATCGCGTGACCGTGCTGGGACGGCGCGGCATCGCGCTCGATCTGCCCATCAGCCTTCCCACGCCGCGCGAGGCGCACGTCGAGGCGCTAGGCGCCCTGCGTGTGCGCCTCGTCACCGCGCTGCGCGAGACGGTGGCGGACAGGACAGCGGCCGCCGCGTGACGGACGCGCCCACTTCGCAATCGACAATTCATTACACGAGGACGACCGCCATATGTGCCAGCTTCCGATGACCCGCCGCGAGTGGCTCAAGCTCGCATCGCTCTTTACCGTCGCGGGCGCCGCGCCGATGCTCGACGCACTGAACGCGCGCGCGGCCACCGAAGCGGACGCGCCGCTGCGCATCGGCTACCTGCCCATCACCGACGCGGCGCCACTGCTGGTCGCACATAACAACGGGTACTTCGAGCAAGCGGGCCTCGCGGTCGAGAAGCCCACGCTGCTACGCAGCTGGGCGCAGCTTGTCGAAGCGTTTCTCTCCGGGCAGGTCAACGTCGTGCATTTGCTCGCGCCCATGACGATCTGGGCGCGCTATGGCAGCCGCGCGCCCGCGAAGGTGGTGGCATGGAATCACGTCAACGGCTCCGCGCTCACGGTCGCCCCGGAGATCGGCAAGGTCGCAGACCTCGGCGGCAAGTCGGTCGCCGTGCCATTCTGGTATTCCATTCACAACGTCGTCGTGCAGGACATGCTGCGCGCGCAAGGCCTCACGCCCGTGCTCGGCAAGGACGGCACGCTCAAGCCCAACGAGGTACGCCTCGTCGTGATGGCGCCCGCCGACATGCCGCCCGCACTGGCCGCGAAACAGATCGCTGGCTTTATCGTCGCCGAGCCGTTCAATGCGGCGGCGGAGGCGCTCAAGGTCGGCAAGGTGCTGCGCTTCACGGGGGACGTCTGGCGCGATCACGCGTGCTGCGTGGTCTTCATGCACGAGCGCGACCTGAACGGGCGGCCCGCGTGGTCGCAGAAGGTCGTCGATTCGATCGTGCAGGCGCAGGTCTGGACACGTGAGCATCCGCAGGAAGCCGCGCAACTGCTTTCGAAGAGCGGTGCAAACCATTACACGCCGCATGCGGCCGGCATCCTGCAAAGCGTACTCGCCCCCTCTCCCGCCGACGAGGCGCGCTACCTTGCCGATCGCGCAATTCAGCACGGCGACTGGCATGAGAAGCGCATCGACTTTCAGCCCTATCCCTACCCGGCTTTTACGGAGGAGCTCGTTCGGCGCCTCAAGACCACGCAGGTCGAAGGCAACGCACAGTTCATCACGGCGCTCGATCCAGCTTTCGTCGCGCGTGACCTGGTCGATGACCGCTTTGTGAAGAAGAGCATCGCAGCGGCAGGCGGCATGAAGACGTTCGGCTTGCCCGACTCCTACGCTCGCTCGGAGAGCATCGTTGTCTAGCCTGCCCGCCCCCACGGAACTTTCCAGCAAGCAATCGCGCGTGCGCAACAGCATGCCCACGCGCGCCGCGCTCGGCGTGCTGGGTCTCGCCGCAATCGTGGCGTTATGGTGGCTAGCGGTGGCAGCGCTCGCGCGCCACAATGCACTCGCCGCCCAATTCGGTCCACTTGCTGCATGGCAAGCGCTTCCCGATTTGATCAGCGAAGACCGGTTGCTTGCGCACATCTGCGCGAGCCTCCGGCGCATCGGCGTGGGTCTCGCATGTGCTATCGCACTCGGCGTGCCGCTCGGGTTCGTGATCGGGCGCATCAAGGCGATCGAAGCCGCGCTTTCGCCTGCGCTGCAATTCTTGCGGATGATCTCACCGCTCTCGTGGATGCCGATCGCTGTCATGTCGCTCGGCGTCGGCGATCCGCCCGTCTACTTTTTGCTCGCGTTCGCCGCCATCTGGCCCATCGTCATGAGCACTGCGGCGGGCGTGCAGCATATCGATACGCGCTGGGTGCAGCTTGGCGAGAGTCTCGCCGCGACGCATGCCGAAATGATCTGGCATGTCTATGTGCCGGGCATCGCCGCACACGTCCTGACCGGCGTGCGACTCGCGGTCGGCGTGCTGTGGATCGTACTCGTGCCCGCCGAAATGCTCGGTGTGAGTTCGGGCCTCGGTTATCTCATCCTCGATACGCGCGACCGGCTCGCGTACCCGGAACTCGTAGCCGTTGTCCTCGTCATCGGCGCACTGGGCTTCATGATTGACTACGCGGCGCGTACCCTTTATCACCGCTTCGGTGCGCAGCCGACGCAGGACTAGTGCACGTCGCTTCGGATGTTCGAGGCCGCTTTCGCGCCGAGGGGCATGCCACAGGAGACGTGCTCGGCGCCCTCAAGCAGGCGCGTTAGTCTCGTGTCTCGTTACGCTTAACAGCTTGCGCACGATGCTGTCGAGTGGCGTGTCCGGGCCGAATTGCGCCGCCACGCCATGCGCCATGAGCCGCGCATGATCTGCGCGCGGGACAATCCCGCCCACGACGACTGGCGCGTCGATATCGGTCGCGCGCAGTGCGTCGATCAGCGCCGGAACGAGGCTCAGATGCGCGCCCGCGAGCGTCGAAACCCCGACGATGTCGGGCGAGCGCGAGGTCGCCCATTGCGCGGCCTGCCCGGGCGTCACAAAGAGCGGACCAATCTCCGTCTCGAAGCCTGCGTCGGCGAGCGCGGCGGCCACCACGCGCACGCCACGATCATGGCCGTCCTGGCCGAGCTTGAGCAGGACGATGCGAGGCGTACGGCCGCGCGATCGCCGCCACTTCGCTACGGCGTCCTTCGCCGCCTCCCAGGCGGCATCGCTTGCACGAGCTTGTGCCCAGGCGCGCCGGTCCGCACGCACCGGCGCGCTCCAGCGCGGCCAAACCTGTTCGAGCGCCGATGTGCATTCGCCAACCGTTGCGCGCGCTCGCATTGCGTCGATTGTCGCCGCGAGCAGATTGCCCTCGCCGCTTCTAGCAACTTCCGCGAGCCGCTCGAGCGCGGCGCGCACTCGCTGTGGATCGCGATTCGCACGCAGCCGCCGGAGCCTGTCGGCCTGAAGTGAGTGTATCCGCCGTGCATCGACATCGAGGCTTTCGCTTTCGTCGTCGTGCGGCACCTGGAAGCGATTGACACCGATAACCGCGCGCTCACCCGAATCAGTCTGCGCCTGAATCCGCGCCGCGCCCTCGTGTACGCGCGCCTCGACCCAGCCCGACTCGACTGCCGCTATCACGCCGCCTTGCGCGGCGATTTGCGCGAGCATCTCGCGCACCGCGTCGGCGGTACGCGCCGTGAGCGCTTCTATCAGATACGAGCCTGCCCAGGGGTCGACTACGTCGCACAGGCCCATCTCGTGTTGCAGGATCAGTTGCGTGTCGCGTGCAAGCGTCGCGGCGTCCTCGCCGGGCAACGAAAGCGCCTCGTCCCACGCGTTCGTATGCAGCGATTGCGTGCCGCCGAACACGGCAGCCATCGCCTCGACTGTGGTACGCACGATGTTGTTCTGCGCGCGCCGCGCAGTCAGGGTCGAACCGGCAGTCTGACAATGCATGCGCAACTGCATGCCACGCGGATCGCGCGCGCCAAACGAACGCGCAAGCTCGGCCCACAGCACGCGCGCGGCGCGCAGCTTGGCGACCTCGCCATAAAAGTCGCGCCCGACCGCGAAGAAGAAGCTCAACTGGCGGCAAACGCGGTCGACGTCGACGCCGAACCCGATCAGCCGCCGCACATACTCGCTCGCATTCGCGAGCGCGAGGGCGAGTTCGAGCACGCCGTCCGCGCCGGCTTCCTGGATGTGGTAGCCGGAAATCGACATCGCATTGAAATGCGGCATGTGCTCCAGCACGTAGCGAACGACGTCCGTCGCGATCCGCATCGAAGGCTCGGGCGCAAAGATGTAGGTGTTGCGCACCATGAATTCCTTGAGGATGTCGTTCTGGATAGTGCCCCGCAATTGCGCCGCGTCGACGCCCGCCTCCTGCGCCGCAACGATGAATGCCGCCAGCACCGGCAGCACCGCACCGCTCATTGTCATGGAAACGGAAACGCGGTCGAGCGGAACGCCCTCGAACAGACGCGCCATGTCTTCTACGGAATCGATGGCGACACCGGCCACGCCCACGTCAGCAGCAATATCTGCGTGATCGGAGTCATAGCCGCGATGAGTCGGCAAGTCGAAGGCGACCGACAGCCCCATGGCGCCCGCCTCGAGCGCGCGTCTGTACGCCAGATTCGAGACGCCGGCGTCGGCTCGACCCGAGTATTGCCGGATTGTCCACGGCCGCTCGGTGTACATCGTCGCGTGCACGCCACGCAAATAAGGATATTCGCCTGGCCGCGCGTCGAGCCACGGCACGCCTTCGAGATCGGCGGCGCTGTAGAGCGGCTTGCGCGGCAGGGATGTCGTGTCATTCATGCGACCACCGTTTGTGCGTAACGACATCGGCAATGCGCACGCCGTCCGCCGCGCGCGCTATCGAGCACCAGTGCGAAAGGCCGCCATGACTGGTGTGACGCGCGCCGAACGAAAGGGTCAGGCGATCGCCCACGTTTGCGTTGCCGTAGAAGGCCATGTCTCGTTCGACGAGCCACGGTGGCGCAGAATTCGACGCCGAGCGCCAGTGCCATTCGGCGCGCTCGACCATCGACTGAAAGCTTGCGAAGTAAAGGAGATGCGCGCCGTTGAAATCGAGCGACGGGCACGGCAGGTACTCGACAACATGCTGCGCGGCGTGTTCCGCCCGGTCGAGCCGGCCATGACGCGTCCACTCGCCAGTGCGGAAGCGCTTCGCCTGGGCGGCGAGTTCCAACGCCGCATTCGGCGTCGCTCGCGGTGGCGCGCCACAGAACATCGCCCGGCACACCGAACGGTTGTCGCCAATGCGTTCGCGGCGCACGAACGTCGAAATCATCTCCACGCTTGCGATGGCACTCTCGGGCGTGAACACGCGAAAGACGCCAAAATGCCGCGCGAGCGCGATGCGTTGGACGTCGGCTTCGATCGCGAAGCGCTGATGCTCGCCAACCTCTTCGAGTCGCGCCTCGCGCACGCGGATCGCCGTGAACGCGGCATACGACTTTTGCCCTTCGTCGTCGTAGAAGTCCGGTGAAGCGAGACCTGCCTGCCGCGCGAGCGCGTTCCAGTGCAGTTGCGCGCAAGTGCGCAGAAGCCACTGCTCCGAGAGGCCCGCGAAGGCCAGCTCGGGCATGCCGGCGACGTACTGCGTGCGCGACGCGCCCTGTGTCTGCATGCGCACGGGTTCACGCGTCTTTTCAGGCCGCGCGCGCATCGGGCCTCGCCTGCGCGGCAATGAGGTCCGCGAGATACGCGGCGTCGCGCGCAACGCCCGAGAAGCGCCCGGAACCCCACGTATGCAGCCACGGCAGGCCGAGAAAATAGAGGCCGTTCTGCGCCGTGACGCCGCGTACGTGGCCAGGATAACCGCGCCCGTTGAAAACCGGCAGGTCGATCCAGCCGAAGTCCGGCCGAAAGCCGATGCACCAGACGATGCTGCCGATACCGCTCGCCGCGAGATCCAGCAACTCGCGCTCCGCTTGCGGCGCCCAAATCGGTTGATAAGGGCTGCCATGCGGTGCGCTGATGCCCTGTTGCGCGATGAACCTGTCGATCGACGCATTGATACGGTTATACGTGGCGTCTGCACTGTCGAGATTCTCTTGCAGGTTCGGCGCGAATCGCAGCATCCCGTCTGCATAGTCCTCGAGCACGCCGTAGAGCTCCATGCCTTCGCGCGCGAACTTGCGCAGGTCGATGTCGCGTCCGCCGTCACGACCCGTCACGTAGTGGTTAGTGTTGTCGCGCACGCCCTCACGCAGCGGATGTTCTTCGACCGGCATGTCGTAGTACTTCATGTCGGCAAGCCAGTCGACCACGTCGCGGCCGCGATAGAAGCGCGCGCAGCGCGGCGCCTCGCCCACTGCGAGCACGACCTTGCGGCCAGCGAGATGCAGGTCTTCGGCGATCTGCGCGCCCGACTGCCCCGAGCCGACCACCAGCACGGCACCTTCGGGCAAAGCTTCCGGCGTGCGATATTCCGACGACTGGATCTGTACGACATGGGCGGGCAGCCGCTCGGCCATGCGCGGCACAATCGGTGTGTGGTAGCCGCCCGAGGCCACCACTACCTGGTCGGCGCTCAGTGCGCCGTCCGAGGTCTGCACGAAAAAGCCGCCCTGTGGACGGCGTGCTACGCGCGTCACGGCCACGCCTTCGCGCACGGGCGCATCGACGTGACGCACGAAGCCGTCGAGCCACGCGATGATCTCGTCCTTCTTCATGAAGCCGTGCGGATCGTCGCCGCGATAGGGATAGTCTGGCAATGCACACTGCCAGTTCGGCGTGACGAGGCAGAACGCATCCCAGCGCTGCAGGCGCCATGTATGCGTGACGGAGCGCTTTTCAAGCACGACATGATCGATGCCGGACTGCTTGAGGTAATAGCTCATCGAGAGGCCGGCTTGACCGCCACCGACAATGGCGACGCTGACATGGGCCTCGGCGGCAGGTGCCTGAATGGACATAGGAATCTCCTTAAGCAACGTTCGCGGCGGTCACGCCACCGCGACGCTGTGAATCAATCGACGCTCACGACAGTGACAAGCGCCGCCGGTTGCGAATGGAATGGCTGTGCTGTGCGTTCGATCACGTCCCACTGATCGAGTGCGGACGAACACGCGTAGCCGAACTTCTGGCGCACGCGCTCTGACGCCGCGGCCAACGCGTCGTGCGTCGCATCGAGAAAGGCGTCGAGCGGATAGTCGCCGGGTTGCAGATAATCTCGGACAACGGTCGAGGGCGAATAGCAACGCGCTTCGGTGCCGTCCGGCCAGCGCACGACGAAATGAGTGACGGGCATGGTGGTGTCCTGGTCGGGTGCTACGAAGATAGGCTTGCGAATGCGCGCGTTGCGCGGCGGTCCGCGGGCACGATGAAGGGCTGCGCGTCGAACCGCCAGACGGTGCGCGTTTCGCCCTGCCAGCGCACGTCTACCGAGGGCTCAGGCTGCATCTCGCCGATCCCGGCGCATGCAATGCCGCGCCCCTCGAACCGTGCGATCACTTCGGCTACATGCTCTTCGCGCACGCTCAGCAAATAGCCGTAGCTCGGAAAGATCTGGAGCCAGTGCGAAAGCGGTACGCCGTCGGGCTTCGGCAAGTGGGCGAGATCGATCACGACGCCCACCCGAGAGCACTCGGCCAGCATCATCGCGGTGCCGACGATACCGGCCATACTGATGTCCTTCGCCGCCACGCACAGGCCGTCTTCAGCGATCTGCGCGAGCAGCGCGAGATCGCCGCGCAGACGTTCGGCCGGCGCTTCGGTGGCCGCGTTCCAGTAGGGATACGGTTCGACGAATGCGCCGCGCAAATCGACCGCCATCAGCAGCCTGTCGCCCGAGCGTGCCTCGAAGCTCGATAGCAGGCGCTTCGCGCGGCCAAGGATCGCGACTGCGAGTTGGGTGCGGTCGCTGCGCGCGTTGCTGTGGCCGCCCACAATAGGCACGCCGAGCTGCCGGGACGCCGCCGCCATGCCTTCGAGCACCTGCGCAGCGGGTGCGATGCCCTGGCTCCAGATCACGTCGACGACCGCAATCGGCCGCCCGCCCATCGCGCAGACATCGCTCACGTTCACGAGCACCGAGCAATAGCCCGCGAACCACGGCATCGCCTCGATCAGGTCGCTCACCATGCCCTCTGCGGCAAACAGCAGGTAGCCGTCGCCGTCGGGAATCGCGGCGCAATCATCACCCGCGGCCATCACCACGGATGCGTCGTGGCCAGCGTCGAGCGCGGCGAGCATCGGCGCGATGTCGGTCTTGTGCGCAACGCCGCGGCTCGCCCGGATCGTCTCCACGATTGCGTCGAGCGTCATGCGGCCCTCCGCTGGTCAATGGTGAATCCCGCACAGGGCGTTGCGCACGGCGGATAGTGCGCAAGATCGGCCCGCATGACGTGATGCGCGCGCCCGAACACGATCACCTCTTCGAGCGTGCACCAGTGCAAACGACGGAAGAGTGGCGCGTTCTGTGCCTGCACGCGCGCGAGAAACGTCGTGCAGCCGAGCGCGTGGGCGCTGCTCACGGCGAGACGGATCAGTGTCGCGCCGATGCGCCCGTGCCGGCGAAAATCCGCGCGCACGGCAAGCCGCGAGCCGTACCAGACCGATGCGTCGGCCGGATCGCGATGAATGCGCACGGTGCCCACCACGCAAGGCGCCGCTCCGTCCGCGCCTTGCACGGCAACGAGCAGTTGCGCAGTGTCGTCAGTTTCGTCTCGATCATCTCCGTCGAAAATGCCTTGCTCTTCGCAAAACACGGCACGGCGAATCGCCAGCGCTCCTTCGTGCTCCCACGGTTCGCCGGCCCAGCGCACGACGATCTTGTCGTCGGTATGAAGCGCCGCGTTCATGCCGCCACCTTTTCGAACGAAGCGAGCGACGAGCACGCGCCGCACTTGCCGCAGCCCGCCTTGATGTCGTCGGCACGCAGGCCCGCTTCGCGCACCATCGCGCCGAGCGGTGCGAGAATCGAGCGCATGAATTCGGGCGTAGGCGGCGCGTGATCTTCGAGCGGCGTGCCCGCAATGGGCACGAACGGCACCACGAACGGATAGACGCCGATACGCACGAGTTGCTGCGCGGTATCGAGGATACGCTGCGGCGTGTCGCCCAGACCCGCGAGGAGGTACGTGCTCACCTGGCCGCGCCCGAACACCCGCACGGCCGCTTCGAACGCTTCCATGTAGCGGCTCACGGGCACCGACGCCTTGCCGGGCATGATGCGCGCGCGTTCGGCCTCGCCAACAACTTCGAGGTGCATGCCGAGCGTGTCGACGCCCGCTTCGCGCAGGCGCCCGAACCAGGCATCGTCGTCGGGCGGCTCGCATTGCGCCTGAATCGGCAGATTGACCGCGCGCTTGATTGCCCGCGCGCTTTCGCAAAGAATCGCCGCGCCGCGGTCGGGCGTGGCTGGCGTGCCAGTCGTGAGCACCATGTGCTTCACGTTGTCGAGCAGCACCGCCGCGCGTGCCACTTCGGCGAGCTGCTCCGGTGTCTTGTGCGCAATCGTGCGGCCCGCCGCGAGCGACTGGCCGATTGCGCAGAACTTGCAGGCCTTCTTACGGCTCTCATAGCGGATGCAGGTTTGCAGCACCGTAGTCGCCAGCACATCGGTGCCGTGCAGCGTCGCGATATGCGAGTACGGCACGCCATCGAGCGTCTGCAGCTTGTAGAAGCGCGGCGTCTTCGCAAAGGCGATCTGCGCAACGGGAATGCTGCCGCGCCTGAGCACGCTCACACCGGCATCGTCGGGCGCATCCGCAACGAATGCAGACCGGTGCGCGCCGTGCGTATGGACCGGCACCATGAGCGCAACGCCGTCGATCACAACGGCCTTGTGGTCCGACGGACCCGCGCCTCCGCGGCGCGACAGGCCCGTCGACTCCGGCTCGGCCAGACGGAGCCCGCTCGACTGAAGTTCAGTCAAGAGTTGCAGGTTCGATTCCGGCAGGTTGACGCTGGCATTCATCGTGGGCACTCCTGGTGGGGACGACTGGGGCGACGCTCGCCTCGTCGAGAGAAAACACGGGCGTGGCGGGCCGCTCGTTGATCGCGAGACTCAACAGCTCGGGCCGCGCATAGTGGCCGACCGAGTCCATCATGCGTTTGCGCTTGGTGATGAGCGCCATGTCGAGATCGGCGATCACCATGCCTTCGCCTTCGCGCAACGGCGCGGCGAGATGCTGGCCCTCCGGCGAGACGATCGCGGCATTGCAGCCGCCACGCAGCGCTTTTTGCAGCTTTGGATCCGTCGTGATCGATTCGATCTGCGCGTCGCTGAGCCATCCCGTTGCGTTTACAACGAAACAGCCCGACTCCAGTGCGTGATGACGGATCGTCACCTCGATCTGCTCGGAGAAAATCGGCCCGACGAGCGAGCCCGGGAACTGGCTGCAGTGGATCTCTTCGTGCTGTGTCATCAGCGCGTAGCGCGCGAGCGGGTTGTAATGCTCCCAGCACGCGAGCGCACCCACGCGCCCCACGGCCGTTTCCGCGACCTTCAGGCCTGCAGCGTCTCCCTGCCCCCATATCATGCGTTCGTGGAAGGTGGGAGTGATTTTGCGGCGCTTCACCTTGATCTGGCCGTCCGCGTCGAAAATCAGCTGCGTGTTGTAGAGGCTGCCGTGATCGCGCTCGTTCACGCCGAGCACGATCACCATGCCGTACTGGCGTGCAAGCGAGGCCACCGTGTCCGTAACGGGCCCGGGTATTGCCACCGCCTCCGCGTACAGCCGCAGATGCTCGGCGCCCGATTGCACGGGTGGCAGTACGAACGAGAAATACGGGTAGTACGGCAGAAACGTTTCGGGAAACACGGCAAGCTGCACGCCCTCGCGTGCCGCGGCGACGATGGCCTCGCCCACGCGCTCGAGCGTTCCCGCGCCCGATTCGAGATCCGGCGCAATTTGCACCGCCGCCGCGCGGACAATGCGCTTCGTGGATGTGATCGACATGGCGATACCCGTGTGCGTTCAAACAGTCCAGGTATCGATCACGAGCGCGTTCGACTTTCGATGCAGCAGCTTCAGGTCGAGCACGTCGAGCGGATTGATGGGCCGCACGCCTTCGATCAGCGCGGACTCGCTCTGGCCATAGAGCGCCTGCAGCGCGAAGCGGCACGCGTAGACCTTGCCGCCTTCGGCCATGAACTTCATCAACTGGTTGTTGAAGTTCAGGTGGCCCGGAAACGCTTCGGCGCCAAGCGTGGGAAAGCCGCGCTGCACGCCCAGCATCACACCGGGACCGTAAAGCAGGATCGAGGTTTCGAAGCCCTTGCGTTGCAGCCGCGTGGCCTGGAGCATGTTGACGAAGCCGATGGATCCTTCGAACGCGACCGTGTGGAACGTGACGAGCGCTTTCTCGCCGGATTCAGCCTTGACGTCCTCGAACACCTTCTCTTCGTAATCGACGAGGAAGTCGCCGGTCTTGTGGGCGGGCGTGGTGATGGCGGGCATTGCGTGACTCCGTTCAATAATTGAGGACTGTGGCCGACCGGTGGCCGGCGTCTCTCTTATCGCAACGGGTATGCCATCAAGCGGCATGCTTCATGCGATCAATTGACAATCAATGCCATGTGCCGCGAATGATCCAGGCAATTTTTTTCGTGAAGCGCGTGCCAGGCGCGTATGCACGCCGCGCCCCGGCGTTGTCGTGATCTGGCACACGCCCTGGCTCGGGGCAACGCGCATTCGCTTCAGGTGCATGCATGCATCAATTCAGATCATTCAACGCGATCGCATGCGATCAATTGTTTATTTTTCCGGCGCCCGTTCTCACTAGAATGAATGGGCCCACTATTGAAGGCGCCTGCGCGCACGTCCATGACGAACGTCACTGCCCATTGGCTCAAGCGGCTCGCCGAGAGCGACAAGCCCGTTTATCAGACCATTCCCGACCTCATCGAAGAAGATGTGGCGAGCGGCCGTCTGCGCCCGCGCGACCGCCTGCCTGCGCTGCGCGATCTTTCGGATGCGCTGAAGATCAATTACACCACGCTCGCGCGTGGGTATGCCGAGGCGCGCAAGCGCGGCCTGATCGACTCGCGCGCAGGCAGCGGCTCGTATGTGCGCGGAAGGCCGCCCGCGGTGCCGCTGCGTTCGGGCACCTCGCTCGAAATGACCATGAACATGCCGCCGGAGCCGCCGGAAATGACTGCACTGCTCGCGGAGTCGGCGGCACAGATCATTGGCGCGGCCGACCCGTGGTCGATGTTGCGCTATCAGGATTTCGGCGGCTCGCAGTTCGAGCGCAGCATGGCGAGCCAGTGGCTGCGTCACACCCTGCCTGCGCACCGCGCGGATGCGCTGCTGGTGTGCCCAGGCATACACAATGCCCTCGTTGCGCTGCTGCTGCGGCTCGTGAAGCCCGGTGAAGCGATCTGCACTGATTGCCTCGCGTATCCGGGCTTGAAGGTGATCGCGAATCAGCTTGGCATGCCGCTCGCGCCGCTGCCGCGCGATGATGAGGGCCTGAGTGCCACGGCGTTCGAGGTGCTTTGCAAGACGCGCAGGCCGGGCGTGCTCTACTGCAATCCCACGCTGCAGAATCCGACCACGCGCACGCTCTCGCAGAACCGTCGCGAACATGTCGCCGATATCGCGCTGCGCTACAACGTGCCGATTATCGAGGACGACGCCTACGGCATGCTCTCTGAAATGCCGCCCGTGGCGCTCGCGACGCTCGCACCGGAGCTGACCTACTACGTGACCGGGATGTCGAAGTGCTTTGGCGCGGGATTGCGTGTGGCCTTCGTCGTCGCACCGAGCGCCCGGCATGCCGAACGTCTCTCCGGTGCGTTGCGCGCGACCACAGTGATGGCAAGCCCGTATATGTCATATCTCGCGGCACGCTGGATCGAGAGCGGCGTGGCGCAACAAATGCTGAAGGCAATTCGGGGAGAGTGCGAGGTGCGCCAGCACATGGCGGCGCAAATATTCGCCTCGCGCGAAATCGAGGGATCGAGAGACTGCTTTCATCTGTGGCTAAGAGTGCCCGCCGAAACCGGCTGGAGCGCATCCGAACTCGCTTCACATTTGCGCACGAAGCAAATCGGCGTGGTCTCCGGCGCGGCATTCAGTACAGACGGCAATCCGCCAAATGCCGTTCGCATCTGCCTTGGCGGTCCCGGCGACGCGTTCGCGATGGAGGAATCGCTGCATCTGGTGGCAGACATGCTGGATCATCCGGACAATCTTCATTCCCCGATGTTGTAAGCAGTCAGGCGCTTGTCTTCGAGTCGCCGGGGCACGCCGCGTAATTTCGCACGGCATCGCGAGATCAGTACTGAGCAGCGGCTCCGGCGTCGAAATCGGCTGCACCCGCGAGGTTTGCCCAGAACTCCGGGCCTTGCTCGATTTCAGCCATGGTCAGAAGGCATGCGTCCAGTTCAGTCTTGAGTACATCCCAATCGATCGACTGCCCGATGAAGACGGTCTCCTGCCGGCAATCGCCCACGGGTTCTTGCCATTTTTCAACGATGCGTTGCCGGCGATAGTCATCTTTAGGCCATTCGGACTCGGCAATAAAGCGCCACCACCGCCCGACGTAGCCCCACTGAAACCGGCCTCCGCTTTGCACCAGCATGCCGATGTCGGGATACCGGTTCGCGAGCCAGACATACCCTTTGCATCGCAACAGACGCCCGTTTGTCCACGGACGGTGCAGAAAGGCAAGCAAGCGCCCCGGATGAAACGGCGCGCGCTCGCGGTACACCCAAGACGCTATGCCATAGGTGTCGGATTCGGACGGACGCTCGTCATCCTCCATACGTTGCATCCATCCTGGAGTATGCGCAAGGCTCGGCAGGTCGAACTTTCTGGTATTCAGAATCCGGGCTGGATCGACCTTGCCGTGCTCCATCGGCAGGATCTCCGCCTGAGGATTCAGCCTGAAGAGAAGCGCCCGCAATCTGGCGAAACCTTCCTCGCCGATCCGGTCGAGCCGGCTGACCAGGATCACGTTCGCATACTCAACCTGCTCGACCAGCAGATCGGACAGTTTATGCTGCGCCTGCGCACCCTTGCCTTCATCCTCGAAGGAGGCTTCAGATTCGAGCATTACCTCGAAACTTTCCCCGTCAACCACAGTGACCATCGTATCGAGCCGAGCCAGCTCGCTCAGGCTGAAGCCCTGTTGATCAAGGAACGCGAACGTCTCTGCCACCGGCATCGGTTCGGAAATACCAGTCGATTCAATCAGCAGATAGTCGAACCGACCCTCACGCGCCAACGCGCCAACCTGCTCGAGCAGATCGGCGCGCAACGTGCAGCAGATACACCCGTTACTCATTTCCACCAATTCATCGCTGCCCCGATGCAGTTCGACATGACGCCGGACGTCTTCGGCGTCGATGTTGACCTCGCTCATATCGTTGACGATGACGGCGACTTTCATTCCGGCGCGGTTGCGCAGCACGTGATTGAGGAGCGTGGTCTTTCCCGCACCAAGAAATCCCGACAACACAGTCACCGGGATTCTGGGTGTAGCGGCTCCCCGAAACAGGGAATCGACCGAGGTCACGCCGTCACGCCTTGCTCAGCCGATCTGGCGATCAGACTCGTCGTCACGTCAGATGCGGCGGAACGCTGTGTAGCCTTATCCAGGTAGCCCTCCCACAGATCGACCACCACAAGGCAATCGTCGGCGGCATCGCCCCACAGATCCTTGACCTTGAATTCAACGTGATAGGTGGGCTGGTGCACCGCGGTCTGGTCGCCATGGCCAATCGTGTCGGGGTACGGCCACTTCACTGTCGTGCGATGCAGCACCACGCCTTCCTTGCCGCGGATGTAGCCTGGTACACGGATGTGCCCCGCCACGTATTCGTCGCGCACCACGACGCGGTCGCCAACCTCGAACGGCGGCCGGCCCGTGATGGCGGGGCGCCCTTTATTGATGGTCGGCACGGCGAGCTGGAACTTCGAGCCGAGCGCGCGATCGAGTTCCTCCTGCGTCAGCACGCCCTTCTCAACCAGCAACGTGGCTGTCGCGATGACGTAGCGCTCGAAATACAGTGTATTGGCCTGCTGGCGAAACTCGATGCGCTCCACCGCGTGCCGCGCCTCGTCGACGCTGAACAGTTTCAGATGATCTGCGCCGACAAACATCAGGCTGTAGGCCAGGTGCTCCCAGTCGTCGTGAAAGACCGGCTTGTAACTCTGGCTGTTGATGGTGTGGCGCACCCTGCCAAAGCCTTGAACGCCGCCGAGGTCGTGAAAGCCGTCCATGTTGAGTCTCCTGAATGAAATCGGGCAGAAGAAATGCGGGCCAGCGGCCCTTACTGCACGCGTGGGAGTGCCACACCGATCAGCACGTCCTTCGTGACCAGTTTTTGCAGTTCATCCTCGCTCATATGTTCGGTGCCCGCCGGCCGAACTGGCAGCACCAGATAGCGGCTTTCCGCCGTGGTGTCCCAGACCTTCACGACCACGTCCTCGGGCAACTCAGTCCCCAGTTCACGCAGCACCGTGCGGCCCTCGCGCACCAGACGCGCTCGGTACTCGAACGACTTGTACCACTCGGGCGCGAGCCCCAGCACCGGCCAGTTGGTGCAAGAGCAGAGGCTGCAGACGATCACGTTCTTCAGCGTCGGCGTATCTTCCAGCGCGACCGCATATTCGCCTTGCGGGCCGGTATAGCCGAACTGCGCGCAGGCGGCCGTGCCGTCACGCAGCAGCAGCTCCCGGAATTCCGGGTCCACCCACGCCCGCGCCACGATCCGTGCGCCATTGGACGGGTCCCACTGGTTCTCCATCAGGTCGGTCATACTCTCGACGTAGCCGTCCGGAATGAGATTCTTGCCCTTCAGAACACGGAACAACGCCCACGCCCGCTCCGCGGGCGTCGACGTGAGTGCCTGGGTTTCGTGCTTGCTCATGTTCGGGACTCCTTGTGGAAGCTGCAATCTTCGAAGGCTGAAAGCCGGACGTGCCACCGACACGTTGCATTCGTCCGCGCGGCCAACCGTGTATGAAACATCTTAGGGCGAACCGCGCTTTCCGGCTTGACTCGCGTTGCCATCCGGCTTGCCTCGGACAGACAGTCTCTCCGCGGCGGCCGTGTATGTGACGAGTTCGCGCATTGCTGCTCCGCCCCGTAATCTCGCCGCCGAGCAAACGAATACTGCCCCGCTCTACGCCTTCCGAACCCCGAACATGGCGACACGAAGTTGTCCCTTCGAGCAAATCGGATTGGCAAACGTAGACAAATTCCCCGATGAACGCACTGCTAGAGTCCAGGATGAATGCGCCTTCGCCTTCATCCGAACAAACCGTGAGAAAGCCCATGGAAACCGATCTGCATTACCTGGAACTGCTCGACGTAGCGCACCGCATCCAGACCCGGAAAATCTCGTCCACCGAAGTCACGCAGGCGCTGCTGGAACGCATCGGCACGGTTGACCGGGAATTGCGCAGCTACGCGACCGTTATGGCCGAACAGGCGATGAGCGATGCGAGGCAGGCGGACACGGAGATCGCGGCCGGCAAGAGGCGCGGCCCGTTGCATGGTGTGCCGATCGGCGTGAAGGATCTGTGCTGGACAAAGGGCGTGACGACCATGGCCGGCATGCCCATCTATCGCGATTTCAAACCGACCGAGGACGGCACGGTGGTCGAGAAGCTTCGCGCGGGAGGCGCAGTGATTCTCGGAAAATTGCAGATGACGGAAGGCGCTTATGTCGATCATCATCCGGACATTCGGCCGCCGATCAATCCGTGGGATCCGACCCGCTGGACGGGCGTGTCGTCGAGCGGCTCAGGCGTCGCAACGGCTGCAGGTCTTTGCTACGGATCCATCGGGACAGATACCGGTGGATCGATCCGTTTTCCGTCCGCCGCAAATGGCGTCACCGGACTCAAACCCACCTGGGGCCGTGTCAGCCGGCACGGCTCGTTCGAACTGGCCGCCACACTCGATCACATCGGGCCAATGGCACGCAGCGCCGCCGACGCGGGCGCCATGCTCAGCGTCATCGCCGGCGTCGACCCCAAAGACCCGACCGCGAGCCGCGAGCCGGTGCAGGACTATCACGTAGCAGCAAACCAGGGGGTGCGCGGGTTGCGAATCGGCGTCGACAGGCGGCTCAATCAGCACCCCGTTGACGAACCCACTCGGCGCACGCTCGAAGCCGCACTCGAAGTGGTCATGTACCTTGGTGCGCAGATCGTCGACATCCGCTTCCCCGATACGACCCAGGCATTCAAGGACTGGGTAAATCTGTGCGCTATCGAAGTCGCGGTAGCGCATGAGAAGACGTATCCGAGGCACAAAGAGCAGTACGGCCCGTCGCTCGCCACCGTGATCGAGCAGGGCCGTGCCCTGAGCGCGATGGAATACCAGCGCATCGTGCTTCGACGCCACGCATTCGCTGGACACGTGCAGGCCGTGTTTGACGACATCGACGTGCTGCTGATTGCATCCACGGGCGTCGCAGCTCCGACGCTCGAGCGCGTGTCGAAGATCGGTGAGGAAGAGGAACTGCTTGGCGCGATGCTGCGATTCACGTGCCCGTTCGACATGACCGGCAGCCCAACCATCACGCTGCCAGGCATTCCGGCTGCAGGAGGCCTGCCGGTCGGATTCCAGTTCGTCGGGCGGCATTTCGACGAAGCCGCTCTAGTGCGCGCCGGTGGTGCCGTGCAAAGCGTGACAGACTGGCATCGCCGGCATCCGCCCGTTTGAGTCACGGGCGGGAAAGGTTGAGTCCGCGACTGCGGTGCGGGTCGCGAAGCGTGCTGCAGGCAAAGGTTCGCGCACGCTTGCCGCGGGCGTCAGCCCGCTTCTCCGTGCAACAGACTGCCCGGCGTGGTACCGAACGCCTTCCTGAATGCCCGGGAAAAATGCGCGAGATTGTTGAATCCGCATTGCAACGCGGCTTGCGAAACTTGACGGACGCGGCGCTCCGTCAAGATCGAGAAGCTTGCTTCCAGTCGTCTCTGCCAGACGTGGTGCATCACGGTCGTGTTCCGGCTGGCGAACGCCCGGACCAACGTCCGGTTCGACACGTGCAGCGCCAACGCGATGTCAACACTCGTCAACGTACCGTCGTCGAGGTGTCCGCGAATGTATTTGTCTGCGCGATCGAACAGTGTGTCGTAGCGTGACGCGGCCTCGCAACCGCTGCCCGCTGCCTGCACCTCCATCGCCGCGGTCAACGTGTCCACCAGCGCGGACGCAAGCCGGGCCTCCGCGGCACCGCAGTCGGAATGACCTTGCCATTTGTACGCCTCTTCCGCCATCTCGTGCAGCAGACGGGCCATGGCCCTGCCCTCGGCGATGCGAACCGCCATCATCCGTTCCGCGCCGCTGAACCGCGAGAGCAACTGCGCACGCGGAATTCGCAGCAGGTAAGTCGAGTCCGACATCAATCCATTGATGAACGGCCGCGCCGCATCGCACAGGACGATGTCGCCCGGCAGCAGTTCGACCTCACGATCGTCCTGCATCATCGTCGCTGCGCCCGAGCGGACCATCAGCGCGACGAAATCCTCGTTTGGCATCGCCCGGATATTGGCTTCGGTGCGCAGGAACGTGTGCTCTCCCGAATTCATATGGCAAATCGTCAGGCTGCCCAGCGAATGGCCCGACAACGCTCCGGAAAAATCGGCCTGCGTGCCGAAGTTCGCATTCGCGGGAATCAATTGCTTGCAAACGCACTCGGCCCAGTAATCGAGCCGATGTCCGGCCCTCACCGCCGTGGTCGAATAGCTGAAGTTCATAATCCGTCTACTCCATGATCGGGATCGGAAGGCGGTCTCGAGGCGCGAATGAACCGCACCCCTTCCGCCTAATCTGGCTTAGCGGCATGCAAGACCCATACCATTCACGCAAGACCCATACCATCGCGATCTACACGACCGGGCGGGTACGACCGTCATTCCAGCTTCGTTGTAAGCGGGGTATGCACCAACCTCGTCTGCCGATGGGCCACCCTGGTGCGTGGCGCCTCTGCGAACTCCGTACTCTGTATTCAATTATATTGAAGACATCCTGGACCCAAAATACTGCTAAACACTGATAGCTTCCGACAAGTGGCCAATCTAATATTGAATACAGTGTTCAAACTTCCGTAGTCGAGATCCGATTTCTGCGTCCGACTGTCTGGCAACAAAAACCGATCCGCCAGCATGGTCGCCACACTTTCTTCCGGTTAGCGGTCGCACGCACGCTGCCCTGAACTCTCCGCCGTCGCCCCGGCCCTTTTAACGTCCCGCGCCTTTTCCCGGACCCATTGCCTGTCGCCGATCTTTACGCACTTTGATCTCGCCCGTGGTGCACGACTTCGCGTAGCTATCTTGTGCTGGTAAGCTACAGTATTCAGTATCCACCGAAACCGTTGCCATGCCAGCGAAACTTCTGAAAATCCAGGCCCGAACAGATTATGTCGACGAGGTCTACCGTATCCTCCTCGACGCCATCAGCGAGGGGTCCATCGCCCCCGGGACACGTATTGTCCAGGAGGAAATCGCGGAGCAGCTGGCAGTCTCCCGGTCCCCCGTCTTGCAGGCGTTCCGTCTGCTAAAGAAGGATGGACTGGTGGAAGACGCCCCTGGCCGGGGACTTCAGGTGACACCTCTGGACGCGGAACGGATTGGCCACCTCTACGAACTGCGCGGTGCGCTCGACAGTCTTGCCGCCCGCCTCGCGGCCAGGAAGCAGGTGAAGCTGGACAAGTCGCTGATTGCGAATGGCAGGAAGTTATCAAAGGGCTCAGACATCAAGGCGATGATTGAAGCCGATATGGCATTCCATCTCGCCATTTACGCCGCCTCGGGCAATCCGCTCATCGTCGAGAACGCACGCCTGCATTGGATGCACCTGCGGCGTGTCATGGGAGCTGTTCATCAAGTTGTCGGCCAACGCAAGACTGTTTGGGACGAACATGCCGCAATCGCAGATGCCATCGCCAGGGGCGATGAAGAACTTGCGGCGAAGCTCAGCCTCCAGCACGCGGACTTTGCTCGAGAGAACCTGGTCCGGCATATGAGTGAGGCCGTCATCCCAGTTGAATGAAACGTGCCCCGCCAGGCATGTCCACGCTAGAGGGGCGCCCCGACCACTACACCACCGGCCGAAGGCTCGCCTTCGGCCGGCTCGTTTATTCCAGCGATTACTTCGGGTTGGAGTTGACGAGAGTCGGCGGAACGAAAAGTACCAGCGCACCCCCAACCAGAAGGCTGACCGAGAGTACCAGTACGCCCGCACCGGCCGAGCCCGTTGCGTTCTTGATTACCCCAATCAGCGACGGGCTGACCACACCCGAAATACTGCCGACCGAGTTTGCCAGCGCGAGACCGGCTGCCGCGGCGGCACCGCCCAGGAAAGCGGGCGGCAACACCCAGAACTGTGAGATCGTCGTCATCACGCCCATTGTTCCAATCGTCAGGCCGACCATCGCAAGGGTAGTCGAGTGCGCGAACGAAACGCTCATCGCGAGGCCGAGTGCGCCAACCAGACCCGGCACGATCAGGTGCCAGCGTCGCTCTCCGGTGCGGTCGGAGCTTTGACTGACCACGATCATGGCAAGGGCGCCCGCCGCATACGGAATCGCAGTTAGCAAGCCAACGTCGAGCGGGTCCGATACACCGCTTGACTTGATCAGCGTCGGGAGCCAAAAGCTCACGCCGTAGAGCCCCATCGTGTAGAAGAAGTAGACGCCGCTGACGAGAAGAATCTTCGGATTCAGCAAGCCGTCCAGCGCAGAATGGAGCGCGCCCTTCGGCGCCTCATCTCGTAGCTTTCGCTCGATCGCAGCCTTTTGACTCTCGCTAAGCCAGGTCGCGTCTTGAACCTTGTCATCGAGGTAGAAGAATGCAATTACGCCGAAGACGACGGTCGGAATGCCCTCAAGCAGAAACAGCCACTGCCATCCCGCCATCCCGTGCACACCACCCAGCTGTGTCATGAGCCAACCCGATAGAGGGCCGCCGATAACGCCTGACATCGGAATACCCGTCATGAACAGCGCCGTTACCTTGGAGCGCCTCGACGAGGGGAACCAGTAAGTCAGGTAAAGAACGATTGCCGGGAAGAATCCGGCTTCAGCAACGCCCAGCAAAAAACGCATGACATAAAACTCGACCGGGGTCCGGACAAACATCATGCACGCCGAGATAATGCCCCAAGTCACCATGATTCGTGCAATCCAGCGCCGTGGGCCTACGCGGAGAAGCATCAGATTGCTCGGGACCTCGAACAACAGGTAGCCGATGAAGAACACACTTGCGCCGAACCCGTAGATGGCCTCGTTGAGGCCAAGATCGTTGAGCATCTGCAGCTTGGCAAATGCAACGTTGATTCGGTCCAGATATGCGGTTAGATAGCACACGAAGAGGAACGGCACGAGTCGCATCGTTGCTTTCGCAAATGCAGACGACTCACCGCCTTCCATATACGCGACGGGGCTGTGGGAACTCATTGTTGTCTCCTGATGGGGGGCCTTTCTTGATTGGCGGGTGCTTTATGCGCTTTGTCTCCGCCACGTCGGTGACCCCAAGAGGAGCAGCTCTATGCTCCTCGGGAGGTCGAGTGTTCGCTCCGCGCTGGTTAGTCGAACATGTCGTGCTGCGTCGCGATGAGGTCGTTCCAGATGGTCTGGAAATGCAGCCAGCCGATGTAGTCGCTACCGACATGTTCACGGCTATAGCGGGCACGCTCCGGCGTCACTTCTTTTGGCGTCACGCCCGTCGCTTCAATCATGAGCTGTTGCTGGCAGCAGCGCTCGAGAGCGATGAACCAGAAGGCAGCCGAGTCGATGCTGTGACGGCTCGCCGTGAGCAGACCGTGATTCTGGTGAATTGCAGCCTTGACACCGGCGAAGGCGTTCGCGACCTTGTTGCCACCCTTTACCTCGACCGCGACCTTTCCCGCTTCATCGCCGATGACTACGTGGTCTTCGTAGAAGGCCGCTGCATCCTGCGAGATAGGCGCGAGCGGCTTGCCAAGCGAGGCGAACGCTGTGCCGTACACCGTGTGCGCGTGACACATCGCGACGATGTCCGGATGCTGCTCGTGCACCGCCGCGTGAAGAACGAAGCCTGCGCGATTGAGGGCGTACTCGCCCTCGACGACCTTGCCCTGGTGGTCGGCGCAGATGAGGTTCGAAATCTTGACCTGTGAGAAGTGCACCGCCATCGGATTCGTCCAGTAGAGGCTGGGATTTCCCGGGTCTCGCACGGTGAGATGGCCGGCAAATCCGTAGTCGAAGCCGTGGATAGCAAATGCCCGGCATGCGGCCACGAGGCGTTGCTTCAGATGCTGTCTATGGTCTTCCACCGTCTTGAATGTCGGAAGCTCAGGGAAAATAAGTCCCTCCTGTTCCGGTTGATAAATCGAAACCTTTCCTGCTTTAACGATCGAATCGGCAGGGCGTTCGGCGACTGTGGACATGGTCATTCTCCTTCTACAGGATTTGATGATGGAAACTGAAAGTGGATTGAAATCACCTTCGCAACTTATGCTTCTGTGCCTGGAAGCAAAGACCGATAACAACATCGTCGGTCTTCGCGGAACAGTTGACAAACAATAGCTGTTCATACAACCATGAATCAGGTTCATGCATGGAGACGAACATGAGGCGCCTTCCAAGTTTCGTACTACTTAGGGCATTTGAAGCCACTGCCCGCCTAGAGAGCTTTACACGTGCTGCTGAGGAACTGCACCTAACTCAGTCTGCAATCAGCCACCAGGTTCGCGAACTGGAGGACTACTTCGGGCGCCGGCTATTGGCACGACGCCACCGAACGGTGCAAGCGACGCCAGAGGGACTTCGTCTCCAGCAAAGCCTTGGCCGCGTTTTTGACGTCGTTGAAGCTGCCTGCAACGAAGTCAGCCTGGCTCCCACTGCCCAGGTGCTCGCGCTACATTGCGCTCCCAGCTTTGCCGCCAAATGGCTCGGCCCGCGCTTGCCGGAATTCATGCGCGAAAACCCTGACATCACAATCCGGCTCTCATCGGGCGCGATTCCCATTGACCTCACCAGGGATAGGGAAGTTGACGTGGCGATCTCCTATGGCCGCGCCGTCCAAAGAACCGGCATCGTCGCGCTCCCGATGGGTGAAGAACGAATTGTGCCCATGTGCTCTCCATCACTACTGCGCTCCGGCAGCGAGCCGCGTGAACTGATACAAAAACTCACCCTTATCGATTCGCAACTCAGCGGCGTCACGTGGCCTCACTGGTTTAAGCTCAACGACATGCCGCTCCCGCATACAGTCCGTCCTTCATTCGACCGCGCGGCTCTCGTGCTCTCAGCCGCGGTTGACGGTATGGGCGTGGCACTCGAAACCACACGGCTCGCCGAGCGTGAACTTTCCCGTGGAGACCTCGTCATCGTGGGGGACGTCGAGTTCGTAAGACTCAGCCGCGAGACGCACTTTTTCTCCTACCGCGAAGACGAGCAAGAAGTCGACAAGGTCAAACGCTTCAGACTCTGGCTCTTCAAGACAGCCTGCCTTTAGAACTCATCCCTTACAGGCTGAGCAATGTGCCGGGCTCGGAAAGCCCGGCGCTCTCCGATGCTGACTCAAACGGACACGGCTTTGACAGACTCCCGGATCGTCCTCCTATCACCATCTCCTTTGAGTACGGCTGTGAGTTCGGCAACGAGGTGCTCGTGAGCACGTTGAGTATGGAAGTCTGAAAACTCAACCGCTGCAGCAGCTTTCCCGGCCTCGATGGCTTCGGCAATGGCCTCATGCTCATCCCAGATCGACGCTCGCTGACGCGACGCTTGAAGCATTGCACCCATGACCCTTCGCAGGTGGACCCAATGAACGCGCGCCGTTTCGGCGATTAACGGATTGCCAGACGCCGCGTAGACGGCAAAATGGAACTCCATGTCCGCGTCAATCATCTCTCTGATATCGGCATTCAGAGACGACTGGCGCCCGCGAACAATAAGTACAGGGTCTAGCCTTGCGCGCCTGTTGGCGGCAAGCTTTGCCGCCAGCGAATCCAGTGTTCCTCGTATTTCGTAGAGGTTGCTTAGCCACTGCAAGTCGAGCGGGGCAACCAGAACACCTCGACCTGGCGCATCATGAACTAGCCCGTCCTTCTTCAACAGCCGCAGCGCCTGAAGCACAGGAGAACGAGATACCGAAAGCTGCTCCGCTATTTCTTCCTGAGTCAGACGGGTACCGGGCCCCAGTGAGCCTTCACAGATGGCGTCCACCAGCACCTTATAGACCTCTTCGACGTAGTCGGTTCGCGATGGAATCTGAATCAACCTCGAAGTCATGATGCATACACCCCCACTGCGATAGGAAGGACCGCCTGAACCGTCGACACGTCCAGGTTCACGCGGCCTTTCCGTCCTTAGTTCCTGGAGCGGTCTACCAGTGCGTCTTTGCTGATCCACGGCATCATCGCCCGCAACTGTGCTCCCACAGTCTCAATCGGATGCGTGGCGGTCAGACGACGCCGCGACTGAAGCGTCGGCGCGCCAGCCCGGTTCTCGAGGATGAAGCTCTTTGCATACTCACCGGTCTGGATGTCGTGCAGGATCTCCTTCATGGCTTGCTTCGTCGCATCCGTGATGATCCGCGGACCTGTCACGTATTCGCCAAATTCGGCATTGTTCGAAATGCCATAATTCATGTTCGCAATGCCGCCCTCGTAGATGAGGTCCACGATGAGCTTGACCTCATGGAGGCATTCGAAATAGGCCATTTCGGGCGCGTAACCCGCTTCGACCAGCGTCTCGAAGCCAGCCTTGATGAGGTCGACCAAGCCCCCGCACAGAACGGCCTGCTCACCGAAGAGGTCCGTTTCGGTTTCTTCGAGGAAGCTGGTTTCGATAACGCCCGCGCGGCCGCCGCCGTTTGCTGCTGCATAGGCGAGCGCGATATCACGGGCGCTGCCGGATGGGTTTTGCGCGACCGCTATGAGGTGCGGAACACCGCCTCCGGCGGCGTAGGTGCTGCGCACCGTATGGCCGGGTGCCTTTGGTGCGACCATCATCACGTCGAGGTCAATGCGTGGCACGACCTGGCCATAGTGGATGTTGAACCCGTGAGCGAAGCCGAGTACCGCGCCCTTACGCGCATTCGGCTCGACTTCGTTGCGGTACACATCAGCGATGTGCTCGTCCGGAAGGAGCAGCATGACGATGTCAGCTTCCTTGACGGCGTCAGCGATACTCAAGACCCTCAGGCCGGCATTCTCGGCCTTTTCCCAGGACGGCCCCCTGCGCAGGCCGACCCTGACATTGATGCCACTGTCCTTCAGGTTCAACGCGTGAGCGTGCCCCTGCGAGCCATAGCCGATTACCGCGACGCTGCGGCTCTTGAGAAGGGAGAGGTCGGCGTCTCTATCATAGAAGACTTTCATACTTGTTCCAGTTGTTTGCGCCTTCGGCGCTTTTACGCGAGGCGCGTCGATAAATCAGCTGTGATCGTTTTGAAGCAGCCAAAAGGCAAACCCACCGCAAGCTGCTCAGAGGTCGATTACGAGTGTCTTGCCGGCAGGCCTTGAAACACAGGTCGTCAGGTACGCCTGGCGCTCTTCGTCGCTGAGGATGAAGTCGTTGTGCTCGACCTCGCCTTCGAGATATCTGACTTTGCAGGTGGCGCACAGCCCGGCGCAGCATGACGTCGCAACCGCGACGCCCGCTTCGTTGAGCGCATCGGAGAGACTTTGCTCCGGCTTGAGCTGAATGACCTGGCCGGTGCTCGCAATTCTCACTTCGCATCCATCGGAAGGCTCGGCGCCGCTCGGCGCGCGCTTCGGTTGCTCCGGTGCCTTGAAATGCTCGAAGTGCACCGTGCCCTTGGACCAATGACTCGCTGCATCCGCACACGCGGCCATGAATCCACCGGGTCCGCAGTAATACACATGTGTCCCCGCGGTTGGCTGCGCAAGAAGCTGCTTGATGTCGAGCTGGTTGCTAACCGCTCCGTTGTCGAAGTGATAGTGCAGCTTTCCTGCCCGACGCATGCCATCGAATTCCGGACCGAACGCAGCAGCTTCAGGACTGCGGGCACAGTAGTGCATCTCGAAGTCGATGCCGCGCTCTTCGAGTTCGTGTGCCATCGATTTCAGGGGCGTGACGCCGATGCCACCGGCGATGAGGATGACTTTCTTGGCCTCGCGCGTGAGTGCGAAGTGATTCCGGGGTTTGCTGATGGTGACGATATCGCCGGCGCCGAGCCCTTCATGTACTGCGCGCGAACCGCCCCGGCCGTTCTCGTCTTTGAGCACGGCAATGACATAGCGGTGGCGTTCGGCGGAAGAATTGCACAGCGAATACTGCCGGATGATGCCGTTCTTCAGATGAATATCGATGTGTGCGCCGGCGTCGAAGCGAGGCAGTTTCTCGCCGGACGGGCTCGTCAACTCGTAAGAATTGATGCCTTTACCTTCGTAGCGAATCTGCCTGACTCTGACGTCAAGGGTTCCTGCGTCGATATCCTCGACCGCCTCATCTGCTTCCAGTACGGTTTCCATTTGATGTCCTTGCGCGGCAAACTACAGCCGTTCGCCACAGCCCTTGCGAGCGGGCGCGCACATTGATGTGTCCGCGCCACGATGGCTTAACGCTTGAGCGATTGCTCGAGTTCGTTGAACTTGCTACGCACGAACTCGGCGCGCTCTTTCCCCTTCATCGAATCACTCTGCGTCAGGATTTCGACGACCGACTTCAGTACCTTGCGGCGGCGAACCACCTCGTCTTCGACGGTTTCGCCTTCCGCGATTTCGAAGACGTTGCCTGAGCAAAAGCTGTTCGGTGCGCCGGCGAGTTCTCGCAGCCAGTCGGCGAATCCCTGGGCAGAAGAAGCCGGATTCGTGCCGCGCACCGCATCGCGCAACATCTTGCGGAACTGATACAAGCCTGCGTCGAAGCGCGTCGGATGCTCCAGGGCATGAACGGCAATGGGACGCTGGCTGATGATGGCTTCGTAGTCACCCGGTGCGTACTGCGCTTCCTTGTAGTTAGCGCGTTCGCGATGGTTGGGCGGAATCGGCGGCATGTCTTCGAGCTTGTACTTGCCGAAGCGCTCCGGACGTCGCATCGCAACCTGGCCTTCCAGGAAGTCGATGGTCTCGTAGCCAACCATTTCCTTGTTGCCGACGCCACGCGTGTCGATGCCAGGACCCATGACGCGCCAGCCAATCATTTTGCTGTTTTCGTCGTCAACCGGTACGGTCCAGCGGATGATGTGGAAGCGGCTGAAGAGCTTCTTCTTCGAGCCATCTTCCGATGTATAAGCGTGCAGACTGAGGTTCGGAAGCACCTGGTGCTGCACGCGTACGAACAGCTTGTCCTTGTCCACGCGGCGCGCACCCGCACACGCGAGGCTGCGCCCGCTTTGCACCGGGACGAAGTTCATGTCGGGCGCGACTTCCATCGATGCAGCGCCGACTTCGTCGAACGTGGTGCCCTGGAAGTTACCACCAACAACGTTCTTGCCGGCGTGGAGCGCTGTCGGATGATAGTTGTCCGCCGCGTTGTCCTGGACCTGCAGCCAGTTGCAGTGCTGGAAGTTGCTGTACGGCACGAGTTCATCACCTTCCATCACCGTGAAGTCGCCCTCCCACTCGGGGAACGGCGGCTCGTCTTCCGGCGGCCCCATATAGGCGAAGACGAGACCGTTGCGCTCGACCGCCTTGTATGCACCCTGACGAATAGAGCAGGCGAACTTTTCAGCCTCCTTCTCTTCTCCCTTGGGAAAAGGAACGTGGAGGCACTTACCGTCGACATCGAACACCATGCCGTGATAGCAGCACATGATGCCGTGCTCCTGGATGGCACCGTATTCGAGTGAGGCGCCGCGGTGCACACAGTGCGCGTGCAGCACGCCGACACGGCCGCTCTTGTCCCGGAAGGCAACAAGTTCCTCGTTGAGGATCTTGAGGAAGCGAGGGGTATCGGTCAGCTCCATCGACATGCAGACCGGGTGCCAGAACCGACGCATGAATTCACCCATTGGCGTGCCGGGGCCCGTTTCGGTGAGCTCGGGGTCATGCTCGGGCACCTTGTTCGTGTAGTACCCGCCATAGGGAATCAGCTTTTTAGCGACCGGGGCTGTGCCGCCCGTGCTTTTCTGCTCATCCAGCCTGTCCTCTTTGATGCTCATGTCCTGCCTCCATTGATTGATATGGACCGATTTTTCCAGTGCCGGCTAATTCCGAATACTGATATCCGTGTTCTGAACTCTGTATCCAAAGATTAGGCGCGTAGGGCGCTGTTGTCTCTATGGGTTAACACCAATGCACACCAAATGATGACATGAGCGGCGCTGATATTCTGCCTTTAGCAGTTGCTCAAGGGAGCCCGCCAGACTCGCATCGGTCGTGGCGGTGTGCTGCGCGAGCGCTCCCCGATCACTGGGGATGCGCTCGAGCTTCAACTGCTTGCACAGGCTGGCAATCCGTTCCTACTGGAGATTCATGCGGCGATCTCCAGCAGCGCGTCATACACCGCAAGCGAATGCTGGAGACTCACGCGCGCAGCACCTGGCGCAACTGCGAAGACACAGCCCCTGGTGCCGACATTGACGTGGGCGGTGGCAGTAGCGCTTCCTGCTCGAGTGCCAGCCTCGCTGTCAACCAGCATCACGGCGGCGACCGGTAATCTCGACAACAAACAGGATTACCACGCCCCGATGACGATGACATGCGTCGCGCTCGGTACGGCCTCGGCGAGCGCCTGGTCCAAAAAATATATGGCTACTTCAAATTAATCGAAGCACTTATTTCGGCGTCTTTCCTGCCCATGTTGAAGTTCCCGCCAATCGGCCAGTGGAATGGATAGCCATTGGCAGCCGAACCGGACGTCGGAACGCTGAGCAGTGCGGACACAGCTCCACTGAAATCTACGTGGTACGCGTATGCGTGGTCGCTTCTCGTTATAACCGCCGCCCCGCCGAAGCCAGAGCCACCGTCGCTGCTCACGTTCGCAGCGCTTACCGTGACTTGCCCTCCGCCTGCAGTCACATTCATCTGCGCGGCTTGAATGGTGCTGACCTGCGTGTTCGCCGCGCTATCGATCGTCAGGACCACATTTCCGTTCGAACTGAGCGCTGCGATTCCATTGGCCACGTTGTTTGCGATCGACTTGACCACATCGGCTGCGGTCGCCCCCCGGATAGCACTCGGCATTTCGTTGGTATTCGCCGAGAATTTGAATCCGAACGTGGTCGATTGATCCTCAGCGGAGGATACAGAAACGTTGCTACCCGCATTCACATTCAGGGCACTGGCCTCCAAGTTTGTTTGCAGTATGATGTCTTGCCCGGCAGTGAGTTTGACGTTTCCAGCGCTGATTTTCCCGATCTGCCAACCCGTCTTGTTCTCGTCAGAGATATCAACCTGCGCGTTCACGCCAGGTTCGACAACACCGTTGACGTTCCAATCCGCCTTATGCGTCTCACCTTTGGCAGCTGTCACGGACACATTGCCGGACAAGTTGCTGACGGTCAGGTTATTGGCGTCGATGTTCGCGCCGACGACGGAGAGATTTTCGCTGTTGCCGATCAGGTTGACGTCGCCAGCCACGATCGTGCCACCATGAGCTTGCGACGCGCTTTCGCTAACGACGCTTACGCCCGCGCCGTTCGCCCCGCCGCCGAGCGACGCACCGCTTTTGCCTGGAACAAGATTAACCGAAACACTGCCTTGCGTGGTGATGCCGAGGGCGTCGTGGTGGTCGTAGCCTGTGTCGAAATCCACTTTTGCTCCCTGCATCGTCACGTCATTCGCCATCAACGTTGCGCCTTGCGCCACGGCCGAGTCGCCCGCGACAACGGAGATGTGTTTGCCAGACAGGTTGACGGCCACAGACTGGCTGTCGCGTACAGTGGCATAGTTCGAGCTGCCATTGAACGAAAACGATGAAGGCGTGATCGCGCCGGCGCCTGGAACGACCGTCGCGCCCAAGCTGCCGCCGCCTGATACCCCTGCCTGGAATTGCCATTGGCGGTCATTGGCCTGTGCAACTGTGACATCCTGCCCCGCAGCCAACGTTACTTGATCAGTAGCCGCGATGTTCATCGCTGACGACAACGTATGGCCGGCCTGAATGGTTACGTTCTGCGCCTTGATGCCGCCGAATACCGCCTGCGCGCTACCGGTCTGCTGATACTGATACGCGCCATTGCCGCTCGCCTGAACTGTGAAATCTTGAAATGTGACCGTACTAGCGCCCACGCTTGCACCTGCGCTCCCCGTCTGAACGGTCGTGACCTGTGAATTTTCTGCGGCATTGCCCGCATACGTTCCAGCGTGAATGTTGACGTTGCCGGCAGCGGCATATTGCGTACCGGTATCCGTCACACTGTTGCTTCCGTTGACGTTGATCTGCCCGCCGGAAAGCTTGCCGCCGACTGCCGTGGTGTTGAGCCCGGTTGACATGGCGCCCTCGCCGGTCAATCCCAAGTCGGCAGACGGTTGGGGCAACCGCGCGGCATCCATCGCAAGCGTGACCTTTTGGTCGCCGCTGACAACCGTGTTGGTCGTCATGTTCGTTGCCGCGTCGTCGACGACATCGTGTCCAGCCAAATTGATCGTGCCGGGCGTGGTCACCGCTGTGCCCGTGTTTCGCAACATCTGATCGGCCTGCATCGTGACATTGCCAGAGGCGTGAACAGTCGACACAATCGCCTGATGTGCTTCGTCGTGGATGTTGGTCTGCTGCGAACCGGCCTGAACACCACCCACCACCTGGACGCCGTTGAACTTGCTGATGCCGTCGATGAACCTGAAGATATCGCTGGTATCGATGTTGGTGATCTTGCCACTTACGTAAGTGCCGGCCCCCGTGATGTTGGTGTCATCGAAGCTGTTAGTCACCTTGCTGTCACCAGCTCCAACGATCTCGTTATCGCCACCCAACCTGACGTCACCGGCCGTGGCGACAATATGACTGCCCTTCAGATTGATCGCCGTATCGCCCTGAAGTGTGACCGTCCCGCCGGTCAGTGTGCTGGCCGTGGCTGAGCCACTGCCATGGCCGACGGTGTGCGTCACACCCTGCAGTCCAATTCCCGCAGTCACGTTGAGGTTAGTTCCCGCTGTATCGTGCTGTACGTCCGGCACGACACCGAGCGAGAAGTCCTGCATGGTCGCCGAGGTCTGCGCATCGGCGATGTCGCTGCGAATCGTGCCGCCAGCGTGCACGTTCAAATCGCCTCCAGCAGCGATGCTGCTGCCAGTCAGCGAAACATCTTTCGCGCTGCTCACCTGAACATCGCCTTGCGACGCAATCGCCGATGCTACTGTAATGTCGGCTTCGGTTCGCGACCCATGACTCTTGTCGGTAATGTTAAACGCCGTACCATGCCTGTCGTTCTGCAAGATCTCGCTGTGATTGAACGTATGGTCGATGCTGACAGCGCCATCGGCGGACGCTAGTTGCACACCGCTTACGCCGGCCAGTGTGGTGCCAACGATGTTCACTCCGTCACGGCCCTGCACGGACAGGTTTTGTGCATTGACCGTGCTGCCGTGTTGCGTCGTGACAATCGTCTGCACGCCATGCGTCTCGCCGCCTCCAATCGCGCCCCAGTACACAAAATTCTCTTCCCGGCTGTCTACATTCTGGCTGGACTGCGCGCCGATGGTCGCCGTCCCCTGGCTGCCAATTGCAACCTGCGTCGCATTGACTTGCGCGCCGAGCAGATTCACGTCCGCTGCGCTGTCGATGTCAACCTTGTTGCCGGCCTGGATAAAGGTGCCGTGATACGTCTGTTCCGCGTCAGTTGTGACCTGTTGACCTGTCTTGAGTGCTGCGGTGTCGTTTGCGTAGCTGTTGGTGACGACTGAACTGATTTGGGTTGCGGTTCCACCCAACGTCACGCCCTGAACGCCGCCAATCCAGACCGATCCGCCCGCGGCGATCGCAGCGGCATTCGCAATCACCGCACCGTGCGTAGCGTGAATGCTCACGTTCTGGTCAGCTTGCCACTTGTTGGCGTACAGCGTTTGAGCCTGCGTGTCCGTCTGGGTCGAATTGCTCCAGAGTAGCTTGCGTTGCGTGTCGGTGCTCGAATCTGCATTGGTCGTCACGGTGCTGCCGAGCACGACGTTCTCGGCGGTCACGTTCACGTTGTGCGCGTCGATCTGGACGCCGTTCAGGCTCGCCGTGCCGGCCGCGCTTAAATCGATGTCGCCGCCGTGAATTTGAGTCGCGGCAAAAGTTTCCGAATGGTTGGCGCCCGACGTCGTGCGTGTCCCTCCAGTCCACGAGCCGCTGGAACTCGGTGCATTAACTATGTCCGTAGCCTGCACCTGCCCCTGCATCGTAAGATCCTTGGCCGAAACCGCGATCTGCGGCGCGGCAATCCGACTGGCGGTAACCGAAATATTCCCCGCCGAATGAACATTGACCCCTTGGCCGGCGTCGAGATTGCTCTGGATACTGGTGTTCCCCTGCGGATCGCTGTTGTAGATGCGGATCGTGCCCGCCGAAATACTACCGACGAGGGAACCGTCCATCGCGGGCACCGGTGCGTTTGCCATCTCACTTGCAGTCAGCTCGTGCGAGCCGAGACCATCGTAGTCGACGTGCTGACGCCCCGCGATGACGTTGATACTGTCGCTCGCCCGGAGGTTCCCGTTGATATCGACCTTCGGCGCGATCAGATCGAGCACAGCCGCGCCTGATACGTTGCCGGATACAGCAAGTTCATTGCTATTGCCGTTGGTTCCAACAGCAAAGCTTTTGATGCGGTCATTGGCCAGCTCTGGCGTTCCGACGACGAGCGAAGCGCGCGGCGTGTTGATGAAACCGCATCCCGCGCAGGAGATGCCGTTCGGGTTGGCAAGCACGTAGTCGGCCGCCATTCCGAATACTTCCTGCTTTCCGAGCAGCAGCGACGGATTCTTGCTGACCACTTCGTTAAGGATGACCTGAGCCGCTTGTCCCCGCAACTGGGGGTTTGCGCCCAACTGCCCAGCGAGTTGCGACTGTCCGGCTACAGTCGAGTTGTTCAGCACGGCGCCCCGCGTACCGACGTTATAGTTGTTATATTGATTGACCGACAATCCAGTGGCGTTCGGCGCCACGATGTTAACGACGTCCACGCCGTTGTGCTGGCCGACATTCGTATTCCCTACCGGCACAATGTTCTGGCCATAGGCTGCGCTCATGCCCATTGTGGCCAGTCCCACAAAGACAGACAGTCGCCCCGATGCAGACAAGATGCATGATTCCGTCAGGTGCTTCGACATACTTTCCCCCGTGTTTTCAAGTCCAATCATTGACCCCACCCGGACAACATTACGTCGCCTCCCTCTCCCTCAAGCCGCGACTCCTTAATGTAACTGTCGCCCCTTCGTAGTCTGCCCGGTTCTTTCGTCGGCTGTCTTCGATCCAGTGATTCGTGCACAAGGCGCTCAATTGCCTCAGAAGCTTGCATGGACCTGCGTCATGAATTCCGTTTCGCAGGCATCACCTGAGAACTGCGCGAACGCCCTGCCTTGGCTTAGCGCAATGTTGGCCGACCAGGGTTTCCTGTCCAATGTCACACCGATAGTGCCGCTAATGGCACCCTGCCACTCTCCACCACGCTGGCGGGCTCGGCCCGCGTCCAAACCGATGTACGGGCTGAGCGCGACGCTCGCGACATGCAACGGACTCGTCGCGGTCTGATGCAGATAGAACCCGTAGTCACCGGTCAAGTAGGTATCACGAAAGCCGCGGACGGTACCTCGATCTGTGATGCCGATCTGCTCGATCGAAGGAAGATTGTCCGCGCTGTATTGCGCCGCCAGTTCATGGTCGAAGCGGACCACCAGGCTGCTAATCCGGTACGCATGCGACCACGACAACGACGTCGCCAGCTTCCTGAATTGCGAAACAGGCAAACCGCTTCCCGGCACGTCCTTGTCCGCGCCGAGCCAAGGCAGTCCCTGCTTGTATTCGAAGTTCGCCCCAAGCGCGTTGCCGTCAAAGAGGGCCGTATGATTGAGACCGATAGCGACTGTACTCAGGGACGCGCCTTGCAGGGCCACCGCAGTACCCATGAAACGACTCTCAACGACCTCGCGCGTCAGCTGCCCATACGCGGAGCTGATATGCGTGCCGTCACGGGAAAGCACATATTCCCCTCTTAACCCTGCGAACCAGGAACCGCCGTCCAGCCGTACCGTGTGGATTGCTAGTGCGGTCGATGTGCGGTAAGCAGACGCGCCGCCCAACGCCGAGAACGTCCAGCGGCCATAGGGGACGGTATAGAGCGCACCTGCGCTGCGATTGTAATAAGATGGCTCAGTATGAAGCGTGCTGGTAACGTTAATCGTAAGACTGTCGGCCAAGCCGACAAGATTCGATAGGCTAATTTCCGCATCGACCTGCGCACGGCCGGTGCGGCCGGAGCCAAGGTTGTTCCAGCCCATCGAGCCGTGCACAGCCCCCGTGGTAACGTCAGACAGTGCAAGGATCACATCCCCGTTTTGGTCAGGGTACACGTCCATCGTCACCCGATGGCCGGGAAGCCGGTTGGCCTGCTCGAGGCCCTGATCGAGATCGTGTACGTTGACAGGCTTTCCTATTAGTCCTGGGAACAGGCTCGCGGTGTTCATCGACGTGTCGTTGCGTATCGCCGCGACCTTGGCCGTCCTGACCGTCCATATGAGTGCCCGGCCGACATGGTCCTGATCGAGGTTGATGCGGAAGTAGCCTTGTTCCAGGAACATCGCCGCGATCAGTCGTGTCAACCTTCCGAGCTTCTCCGCGGTCACGCAATCGGTATGCAACGCATCGAATAGCGTGCGCTTCTGTCTCGCACTTAGCAAATCAAGTCCTCTCACTTCAACTGTATCCCACGGTAGGCAAGCTGCGCCGTGCCCCGTTTCAACAGTCGGACTCTCGCTGGTCGGTACGGATTGTTGCAACGACTTCTGGCGCGATTCGTGCTGCTGCACCTGCCACAGGGCTTGCATGTCCTGCATTTGCTCTCTTGATGTTCGAGCCTCTTCGGGCGGCGGCGCGGCGGCAATCTTGCCAAGCGGAGCCACGCACAAGAGAGCGAAAATGCAGATCGGGCAGGCGTTGCCCATGCTTTTTGCGCTGCGCGTCAACGCTTCTTTTCTAGTAATGGCAGATCGGCCGGTAGAGCCATGCACCGCAAATTTGGCAACGCGGGAAATAATCGATCCATGTATCTTGAAACAATCGCGCATACTTTGCTTTCCGATTCCGCGATAATCTACGCGTAAATGCGATCAACCTCGCTCAACAAAGCCACGATGTGGCACCCTTCGCTTCTCACCCCGGAGATCGCGCGTGGGTCTATCGCAGGCAACGAAGGCAGGTCTGGTTTGCCTGACGAGGGATAAGCGCACAATACCGCGATGCTGCGACCCGCTGTTCGATTGGCCACCAGTTACTGCTCATCCCGTTGGCGTGGGTTCGAATTTTCAGGCAGCCGCCAATAGCTCACCGGCATGATGCGCTCGAGGCGGGAGGCAAGAATAGCGTCGAGGTCAACCAGCATCCGGCCTCGATCAGCTCCGACGCCGCGCATGACAAACTCGGCCGCTATTTGCGGCGGCATGTCGAGCAGCTTTTCCATGTCGGCACGAATTTGCTGCACGATTTCTTGTAAGACGGCGGGTGCTCCCCGGGCATTGCGAGCGATTGATGGGGCGATGCCATCAGGTTGATTAACGGGCACCTTCAACGGTGGATCTGCGGGTCCTCGGCGCCACGAGGTGAAGTATTCGCGCACCACAAAGTTGCTGGCTGAGCAAGCAAACTCGCCGGAGGGCGCAATGAACCCGAACAGGCTTGAGATGTTGACAACGCTTGCCTGCTTGCGCGTACGCAACAGGGGCAGAAAGGCACGAGTCACCGTCACCGCGCACTCGAGGTCGACCGCCATCAGCCACTCAAGGTCAACTACTCTGACCGGGTGGCACCCGCCGCCCACCACTGCACCTGCGTTGTTGATCAGCAAGTCGACGCGGCCATGCACGGGCACCACTTCCCCCGGGAATGCAGCGACTGAGGCACGGCTGGCGACATCGAGCAGGTGCTGGCTTGTCCGCACGCCCAACTCACCCGCCATCTGTGCAGTCATGTTGAGGGCACGTTCGTTGGTATCGGTCAACGCGAGATGGCAACCACGGCGCGCCAGCGACAGCGCAAGCGCGCGACCAATACCGCCCCCAGCACCGGTCAGTACGGCAACACGATCATGAAGTGTCATACTTAGGTCTCCGTGCGGAAGCGCCCGTGGCTAACTGGCCCGCCACAACGTGAGCGGATTGCCCGGCCAAGGTGATTTGAACAGCGTCTCAAACCGCCACACGCCAGATAATTTAGTTGCTCGTTCGGGAGTCACTCTACGCGACAAATACGCTATCGGCTTAACAAAATGGGACAATAGATTTACGATTTGAGACATGGCATCTGTAGCATTCGATTAGCACCGTTACGTGTGCGGTCATGGATGCAGCGCACGCGGCATGGGCAGACACGTCGCTCAGTTTCCGCCGGTTGCCACAGCATTCGTTCCGGTAGTCGAAGTCCATAGTCACGAAGCCCCACCGCAGCGAGGACGCCGACACACGCAATGGTTTCGGCGCGGTTGACTGTGCAGACGCCCAACAGCGTCACACTTAGGCTTGAATGCAGCGGCAATGACGTGTCGTTACTATCGGCAATGATCGAGGCGCTGGGACGGCGCGAGGTTCCGCCTGGACGATGCGCTGAAGGTCTATAAGCATTGCGATATCGTCGTTTTTTGCAGGAGTATCAACGGCGTTGCCGCCATCGTCGAGCAATCGATGAAGCTCGATCCATCCGAACGGGCAGATGGAATCTGCGACAAGCGGCTGAAGGCCCTCATTCCAATGCTGATCGATTGGAACAACCCGCTGCTGCATACGGCCCTAACCATCTGCAACGCTATCGGACTGGCGGAGCTTTTGATGATTCCCGCTGCGAATATCTGAAGGGGTCAGTCCGAACCACTCGCGGCACGCACGCGACAGTGACGATTGTGTAGGAAAACCAAGCATCATTGAAACCCGGCCAATCGTCAGTTTGGTCTCTCGCAGAAAATGCAGAGCAAGGTCCTTGCGCACTCCTTCCTTGATGTTTTCGAAACTGGTGCCCTCTTCCGCGAGACGACGTTGGAGCGTCCTCGGATGCAACACAAGCAATGAGGCAACAGTCGACTTGTCACTGCTTGATTCGCCGAGCGTTTGCCGTAGCACCCGGCGAACGCGATCTGAAACGGTGTTTCCTGCGTCTCCAAAGTTCCGGAAGATGTAATCTTCCGCGATCTGCCGAAGCATTCCGTTCGCGCCTTTAACTTCGGTAGCAAACGTTGCCCGACTGATGTGCAGGGTTGCAGTGGCGGCCTCCCTTAGAACGCGCACGCCAAAGAACCGCTCGTACACGCTGCGCTTGACGACCGGCTCATGCGGTATCGAGACTGCTCGCAGATCGTAACTGTCCCCGGCACCGAGGCGTATGAAATTATGTGCATTAGCCAGGCAATGATCGATCGTCTGACGCGTGACGACATGAGCGGGCAGGCGTAGCTCGAAGGACACCTCGATCGTATTCTCCAAGATCGGGGCGCTCTCGTTCAGCGTCGCAACGAGACCCGGACTGTAAACGAACAGATGACGCATTACATACGCAAGTCCGTCGCCGACCGTAGGCGCGTTCAGGGCCGCGATGGCCAACGGGCCGAGCAGATCGATGGTTTGACACCTGGACAGACGCAAACCAAAATCGCCACATCCCGTAGCTTCCGCACTGGCTTCTAGCAGATGGGCGACTGCACGCAGGGGGACCATCACGTCACTGCCATCGAGCGACGCCTCGGCAATGTGATGACGAGCCAGCAGAGGCACGGGATCAAATCCCATGGCGCGCATCAGCGAAGGATAGCCGCGAAGGCCACTTGCTCTCGTTAATGCAGCCATCTCTCAATATACGATAGTGTTCGCAAAGTCAATCTGCCCGGCGGCGTCGCGACCACAGACGTGAAGCCGCTGCGTGACGGTCCGAGTTAAGGGGGTCTACAGACCACTATTGTCGTTCGGTGAGATTTGATCAATCTCAATGCGCGTGCGACTCAAAGCTGGTCCACGCAATCTCGCGATCGCTCAATCTGAGCGTCTTACGCTTTCTACTAGATATAGCTGCGTAACGGAGCGTCCCTACCCACCTCCTTCTAGCGGCAGCTCATCTGCGATTCCTGGCACGACTTGAAGCCCCAGAACGTCATAACCGCTCCGCTTGAGCGAGAGCGCCATGCCGCACACCATATCGCTTAGGCCGATTGCACCAACAGTCTTCATGTTTGGCTTTATGTCTATTTGACTTCGCAGCTCGTCCGGATCCGACTATTCAGTTCATATACTGAACAGTCGGCGCCCTATACGCAATAAACGCCAATTTGCGAAGTGTTCTAACAATTCGAATGCCGAGGCTGTTCATTGCTGAGAGCTTACGGAAAGAAGCCAATTTCTATGACATGCGGTTCGGCAGGATTCGCGCAGCGGCTCATTGGCTCAACGTCGCCCTCTGCGGTCTTTCCGCGGATTCGGTTGCCGGGGTTGCGGGCGGGCGAAGTCGATGCAGTTCTCGTCGAACGGCACGCGCGTAGGGCGTGCGAAGGGACCGAATCGGAATCGCAGCAATGCACGCTACGCGCCCCATACTTCAGAACCGTCGACTCGCACTTCTCAACCTCCCGAAGCAACCAGTTGTCGTGAGTCCTGTGGGAATAGTCGATATTCCCGCGGCAGGATCGCGAACCACCTCGTCGAGATCGGGGTTCGTCCCGTAGCGGTCGCAGTAGCCACCTTCCGGCACTTCGACGTTGTGCGGTCCGAATTCGACCGGTGTGTGCCGCGCGCAGGTGTTTGTTGACATTTCTCGATGTACAACCCGGCGGGCGAGCGTGATTGCCGGCATTTTAAGGTTCAACTCCGCTTGAAGGTCAAGCGTCCAAATAAGGGTAGTTCGGACTGCCGGTGTGTCAGCAATGTGATGGTCATTCATCCCATCAGAGGCCGCGCATTGCCGTATGTGCTGTGGTGGATCATCGAGACGAAACGCTAGCGGTGCCGCCAACCCCGACGCATCGGACCCGATCTGCACGCAAAATCATGGCGCGGCAGTAGCCGCGCCCGCGTTGATCGTCCAAAGCAAAATCGAATCTACGCCTCCCTGCGAGCGCGACGAAAGCGTGCCAGTCGTAATGCGCGATACGGCAGGATTTTGCTTTAAAAATAAGGTTTCTCGCTCCGGCGGATCATGTCTGCGGCTTTTTCACCAATCATGATGGAAGGTGCATTGGTATTGCCTCCAATCAACGTGGGCATGATGGACGCATCTACAACGCGCAATCCTTGCAAGCCATGCACTTTCAGCGTTGCATCCACAACGGCCTGTGCGTCGTGCCCCATCTTGCACGTGCCTACTGGATGATAAACCGAGTCCACTCGTTCGCGCAGCTTGGCCCGGATGTCGTCATCGGTCTTTACGTCGGACGTGAACATATCGCGAGTGATGAAAGGCTTAAACGCCGGTGCCTTCATCAACTTCTCCGTCATTTTGTAGCCCGCGACCAGCGTTTCCATGTCATCAGGATGGGCAAGGAAAGCAGGATCAATCAGCGGTGGTGTGTCCGCATCGTTGTTCTGCAACTTCACAGCTCCGCGACTCTTGGGACGCAACACGCAAACATGGCAAGACAAGCCATGTCCGGCATGTAGCTTGCGCGCATGGTCATCCACCAATGCCGTGAGGAAATGCAGTTGCACGTCCGGCGCTTCGAGTTCCGCACGCGTTTTCAGGAAACCACCGCCTTCCGCGAAGTTGGACGTTACCATGCCACGGCGCTCGCGGTGATAACGCCGGAATTCACTTGCAACCCGCGCGATGCCAGGCAGTGAAATTCCGAACAGATCCCGGCTTCTGGATTTGTAGCCGAAGATGAAATCAGGATGATCCTGCAGGTTCTTGCCGACGCCCGGCAAATGATGCAACACCGGAATGCCGTATTGCTGCAATTCTGCCGCATCGCCAATGCCGGACAGCATCAGCAATTGCGGCGATTGAAAGGCGCCGGCGCTCAAAATCACTTCACGCCGCGCACGCAGGGTTTTCAGCACGCCCCCTTGCCGGTACTCCACGCCGGTCGCACGCTTGCCATCAAAAAGGATGCGCTGCGTCATCGCGACGGTTTCAATGTGAAGGTTCTTGCGTTGCTCTACATGCGGTTGCAAATAGCCACGATACGCGCTCCAACGCTCCCCGTGGTCTTGCGTGACCTGATAAATGCCAATGCCTTCCTGCTCCGTACCATTGAAATCGTCATTGAGGCGATAACCCACCTGACGCGCCGCTTGCAACCAGATTTCCTGAAAAGGATTGTCCGTGAAGGAGTTGCTGACACGCAGCGGACCGCCTTGCCCATGCCACTGGTCATAGATGTCGTTGTTGTGCTCGGACTTCTTGAAATATGGTAAGACTTCATCAAACGACCAACCGACATTGCCCAAGGCGGCCCAGTGGTCGTAATCCGTTTTATGTCCACGGATATAAGCCATGGCGTTGACAGCCGAGGAGCCACCCAGGACCTTGCCACGCGGCTGAAACCCGCGGCGCTGGTTGAGGCTCGCCTGCGGCACCGTCTCGAACATCCAGGCATTCCGTCGGGCGGGCACCAGGAGCACGATGGCTGCCGGAGTGCGGATCAGGAACCGGTCACCGTCGCCGCCGGCTTCCAGCACCACCACACTGATATCAGCGTCTTCACTCAAACGCCCCGCCACTGCACAGCCGGCAGAACCGCCGCCGATAACGACATAATCCACTTCTTGCGCGTTCGCAGTGTTCATACCTCTCCGTCCGTCTTCTTAGAGTTATTGAAGTGAAGCCTCTGAACGGCGAGCCATCCAGCGCCGATAACGGCGTGCACGGAACAACATCTCTGCTTGCGAGACAAAGAGCGCCCATGCCGGCGATACATTGGGCTCGGTCGGCTTGCCGCGACTCAATCTGGCCATCTGGTACTTCGCGGCAGCCAGCAGGGCTGGGGCCGCCAATGCCTTGTTCTTCCAGGTGATCGGACGCAGCGCAGGAGCCGGCGAATGGCCGGCCCGCCATTCGCGCGGCAGGTAGGGGTTTATAGACAAGGCGGTTGCGATCCCTGCCATGTCGATGCCACTGTCGATGACCTGTTCGGCGATCTCTCGGCGACGAATACCCCCCGTTACCATCAAGGGCATGGTGGCCGTCGCTGCGATGTCGCGGGCAAATTCCAGGAAATAGGCTTCCCGTGCCAACGTGCGCCCATCGCGCGCATCCCCCGTCATCGCAGGCGCTTCATAGCTACCACCCGAAAGCTCGACGAGATCAACACCCAGCGGAGCCAACATGCCAATCACCGCTTGAGCATCTTGGGGCGAGAAGCCGCCGCGCTGGAAGTCTGCCGAATTGAGCTTGACTGATACCGCGAAACCACTTGCAACGGCTGCACGCACGCCGCGGACAATTTCGAGCAGCAGTCGCACCCGGTTTTCCAGGCTGCCCCCCCATGCGTCGTTGCGCCGGTTCGACAGCGGCGACAGGAACTGGCTCAGGAGATAGCCATGCGCCGCGTGGATCTGCACGCCGGTGAAGCCGGCGCGCTCGGCCAGTCTGGCGGTTGCCACGAAGCGCCGTTGCACCTCGGCAATGTCGGTTGCGGTCATTTCCCTTGGAACTGCAAACCCATTGGAAAGCGAGCCGAGTTCCAGCGCCACCGCCGACGGTGCCACGGTTGCCTGACCGAGCGCGGCGGCCATCTGCCGGCCGGGATGATTGATCTGCATCCAGACTTGAGCGCCTTTCGAGCGTGCCACTTCGGCCCAGCGCGCAAAGCGATCGAGGTGGCGATCCTCTTCGAGGACTACACCTCCTGGGCCGGTCATCGCCCGCGCATCGACCATCACGTTGCCAGTGAGAAGTAGTCCAGCTTCTCCATCCGCCCAAGTTCGATAGAGGTGCAACAAGGCGTCGGAAGGCGCGTGCTCCGCATCGGCCATGTTTTCTTCCATCGCCGCCTTGGCGATCCGGTTTGGAATCGTCTCGCCATTGGGCAGGATCAAGGGAGTAAAAAGCTTCATTGAGGCCACCTTTCGTTTGCTATCCTAAAAGACTAAGATTAAAGATAACTTTAATGTCAAGCCTTCATTACCCAAAACCATGAGGATCGGCGAGCTTTCCCAAACGATTTTTTGGGAATAGATGCGCGAAGCGGTCGATCCACTTTCCTTTGCGAACCGATCGGCTCGCATGCGCGCATCCAACTTCATCGGCTGCTGTGTCGAGATACTGGTCGCCGGCAACCTGAAGTCGAGCGTAGGGCCGACTTCTACTATCCGGTTCTCAACCGGAGCCACCCGCGCCATTTCGTCGAGACGCTTTTTTTCGGCACTGTGCGCAGGCGTCGCAGGTCGTCGATGCGCTGCTCATCATTGATGTGCCTGCCACGCTGAGCGTACCAATCGAGCGTCGGGTGTAATTCGGAAACGGAGGTATCGGCGATCATGTCCACGGGCGCTCCAGCATCATTTCTTCTTGGGACGCTACTAGATTTTTTGCCGCTTTTAAGAATGGCTTTGTTCCGTCTTGCTCACTTTGAGCGTCACTTCGGAAAGTGACCGCCATGCGCATGCCGCTTCGATGACCGCGTGCTCGGATTCACGATGCGGCCCGACCAGATTGCCAAATCCATGATCCAGACGCGCGAAGTGCAAAGGAATCACCTTGTTGCCATGTCGCGCCAATGCTGCGCTATAGGCTTGCCCTTCGTTTCGCAGGATATCGAATCCTGCCGTGACCAGCACGGCAGGCGGCATGTCGGCCAACGATTCCGCATTTAGCGGCGACACCAGTGGGTTCCGGGCCTCATGCTCGCCCCTTCCCAAGTATTGCAAGTAAAACCAGTTGCGGATTTCGGGCGTAAGGAATGCTTTCCTTCTGCTGCCTGGCGGCACGGAGTTCGGCATGCGATCTGTGCCCGGATAGAACAGCAGTTGACTCAGCGCAGGTCGGTCCTGTCGAGCCATCAATGCCGTGACCGTTGCAAGGTTGGCACCCGCGCTGTCGCCACCTACGGCGACAGCGGATTCATGCACACCAAAATCTTCGGCGTGTTCTTGCGCCCAACGGAATGCATCGAGGCAATCCTCGGGCGGCCCGGGAAATGGATGTTCCGGGGCACGCCGGTAATCCACGGACAACACTTGGACTCCCGCCGTTCGGCAAATCAGCCGGCACAGATCATCATGGGTTTCGATATCACCCATGACGAACCCGCCCCCATGAAAGAACACCAGCAATACGGGCAAGGAGTTCTCTTTCAAAGGCAGATAGCGCCGCGCTGGAAGCCGGGTGGAAGGCGTGTCGATCAGCAAGTCGCGCGTACCTTCAATGGCATATCCCGCTCGCAGCCCAATCATGTCCTTGCGGAAGCCCTCGCGCATCGCGGCCACACCCAGCCGGTTGAAATCCGTTTCGAGCCTGAGCTTTAGAATCCAGTGAAGCAATGGCGACAGCGCAATACCGTCGCCGCTGCAAGGTGTCCCTGTCAGCGAGTCGGGGAGATTCCTGGCGATGAAGTCCATCGCACGCAACAGGCACAGGCGCGGCGTCATTCAGGAACCCTCGCATCGCTCAGTGCGTAGGCATCTTCGGACACATGCCGCGCCCGCTTTGCGAACGTGAAGGTGAAGCTTGGCCACAGGCTGGAATTCCTGCCGGTCTTGTCCAGATACCAACTCTCGCAACCGCCGGCTGTCCAGACCGTTCCCTTCATCGCGCTGTCGAGGAAATCGACAAACGCAGCTTGGGCCGCACGCTTCGGCTCGATGATACGCTTGCCCGCCCTGTCGGCGAATTGGATCACCTTGACGATATGCTCGGCTTGAGCCTCAAGCATGTAGATTACCGAGGTGTGGCCCAGCCCTGTGTTAGGGCCATGCAGGAGGAAAAGATTTGGGAACCCCACTATGGTCGTTCCCATGTAAGCCTTCGGGCTTCCGGCCCAGGCGCTTGAAAGGGTTTCGCCCTTGGCGTCGAAAATGTAACTGGCGAACGGTGGCTCCTTGGTCTTGAAGCCGGTGCCGAAAACGATGAAATCCACTTCCCGCAGAGTTCCCGTCGCGTCCACCACGCCGGTTTCCGTCACTTGCCTGACCCCGGCATTCACCACCTCGACGTTCTTCTTGGCGAGCGCGGGATAGTAGGTATTCGATATAAGGATGCGCTTGCAGCCCAACGCGTAGTCCGGGGTCAGCTTTGCGCGAAGCTCGGGGCTGGAAATGGCACCGTGCAAGTGAGCCAACGCGGTCTTCTGGGTTCGACGCATGAGCGCAGGATTGCGGAACCCGAAAACGAACAGCTCGCGCTTGGTGTATATCTTCAAGCGGTTCCACTTCATTGCCAGTTTCGAGCGCCGATAAAGGTTCTGCCTTTGCGCCGGAATTGGCTCGTCATGCCGGGGCAACACCCACGGTGCCGTCCGCTGGAACAGCACCAGACTGCTCACTTCCGGCTGGATGGCAGGAACGATCTGAATAGCCGAAGCCCCCGTGCCAATGACGGCTGCACGCTTGCCTGCATGGCGAAAGGCAGGGTTCCACGTCGCAGAGTGGAAAACCTCGCCGCGGAAGGATTCAAGTCCGCGCAACGCCGGAATGTCGGGATCGCTCAACGAACCGAAAGCGCCCGCAACGAAGCGGGCCCGGTAGTTGCCTTGGGTTGTCGTCACCAACCATTCGCCGGTGTCTTCGCGCCAGTCCATGCGGGTGACTTCGGCATTGAACACGATGCGATTCCGGATGCCGAAACGATCAACGCAATTATTCAAGTAGGCATGGATTTCCGGCTGCGAGGCAAATTCCCGGCTCCAATCGGGTTTGGGCGCGAAGGAAAAGGAATAGAGGTGCGATTGCACGTCGCACGCGCAGCCCGGATAGTGATTGTCTCGCCAGACGCCACCCACCCCGGAAGCACGCTCGATCAACAGGAAGTCCTGTTCACCCGCCAGTTTCAGCTTGATGGCCGTCGCCAATCCGCCGAAGCCGGTTCCCACAATGATGGTCTTAACTTTCAACTGAGTCTCCGTGAAACCGGGTGTCAATGGCGTTCCGCCATCCCCGAAAAGGCATCCTGTTCAAAGGATGCGCGCGATCTCTCTAGCGGTTGCTTTTGCCGACTGCGGATTCTGTCCCGTGACCAATCGTCCATCGACAACGACATTTGACGTGAACGGCAGCAGGTTCTTTTCATAGAGCGCCCCACGCGAGCGCATCTGCGCTTCCACGTTGTAGGGAACTTCCTTGGCGACACCGGCCAGAATTTCCTCAGTCCACGAATACCCGGTAAGGTGCCGACCTGCGACCAGCAGGCGACCATCTGAAAGCCTTGTGTTGAGCAGGCCCGCATAGCCGTGGCAAACGGACGAGACAACGCCGCCACACTCATAAATCTCACGCGTTATCGCTTGGAGTCGCGCATCGTCCGGGAAGTCCCACATGACACCGTGGCCGCCGGTGAAATAGATGACGTCGAAATCTGCAGCGTTTATTTCGTCAGGCGCGGCTGAAGTTTTCAACAGCGAGGACAACACCGGGTCTGCATAGCCCTCTCGCGCCGATTTGTCGAAGTGCGGCCACTTAAGCGAACGGGGTTCGATTGGCACTGTTCCGCCCCGCGGGCTGACAATCCGCTGTTCGTACCCCTCGGCCGAAAACACGTCATAGGCGTGCGTCAGTTCGGACAGCCACAAGCCGGTCGGATGCGAGACATCGTTGTAGTGGCTGACGTTGGTGACGACATGAAGGATGCGCTTCCTCCTGGCCTTCTTCGTCACTCGGTTGTCCGCTTGCGACTGCGCGGAATTTTGGATGCGGCTGTTGCGCATATTGGAATCGGTTTGATTCACGGTCGTTTCCTCTATGGGGCTCTGGCATCCGGCCAGCCCGACCAGGCTAGCGGCAGCGATCGAAGCCACCAGTTCACGGCGCGTCATGTTCATGGTTTCTAGTTCGTGCCTAAAAAATTTCCATCGTCGGCTTAGCCACGGCGGGGTCATTTTTCAGATAGCCGTTGCGTCTGGGGAAGTCGTCGATCAGGTCCGCCCTTCGGTAGATATGAAAGGCTACTGCGCTGGCAATAAATCCTGCCGCGGGAAATTCACTCTCGGTATGCAGCCGACTTTTGCCAGCCCGGAAGCCGCCAAATTCAATTGCCGGCTTGCCGCAGCGTTTGCAGAGACTGCGATTGATGGTGAGAGAAAGGCGATAACTCTCGAACGCGAAATTCTCTTCCTCTGCACGCACCGTTGGCGCGCAAGTTGGTCACATCGCCAAATCGCTTGCCGGTGTGGGCGTGGCAGATCGTGCTGTGGCAGATGAACGGGGCGGCCGCCACCGCTTCAATCGGGAACTGACAAGCACGACATTCGCAAGCGGCACGCTGCGGTCTGAGCATGGTCTTTGTCATGTGGCTGGCATCCTTGGAGTGGTATCAGCGTACGCGCCCTTTTCGGGACCTCACACTTTGCTTACTCCTGGACTCTATCCTTGAAGTTGACTTTAAGGTCAAGCGTCTCCCCTTGCGACTTAACAGGTCGCTGGAGTACCGGCGGTAGAAGGCTCCTGAAACGTTGATAGAAGACCTCCGCTTGCTCCCCGGAGATCATGCGCGGCGGCGACACGTTCACAGAAAGTCTGTTTCCATGCGCGAGCTGGACGACTTTGTTCCGGAGTCGCATGCATTGCGTGCGATACGCGTGATGGCGAACGAAAATGTGGAGAAGACGGATCGGCTGTTGGAGTTCACGAGCCGGACATCCAGGGTGGGCAGCCGAGCATCGCACCGCAGAAGTTGCTGCGCGCCATGCTGATTCAGGCTCTATAGGAGGTTACACGCCGCAGACGCTACATTGATGGATCAAGCGCGACCAGATCGACCATAGCGAGCGCGATGGCGTGACACGGATGAGCGCGAAGTCAAGGAGTCGCGTCGTGGCAACGAGATTCTCAAGGCAGCGAGCGCGTTTTTCTCTGAGGCGGAGCTCGCCCGCCGTTTCAAGTCCTGAAGGCTTTCGTAGATAAGCGTCGCGACACCTCGGGGGGCGAGCCGATCTGCAAGGTCTTGGAGATCGCTCCGTCGGGTTACCGACGCCATGCGGCACAGCTTCGAGATCCATCCGGACGCCGCGCCCGCGCAAAACGAGACGAGAATCTGCAACCGGAGAACAAGCGTATCTGGCAGACCAACATGCAGCTCTACGGTGTGCGAAGGTCTGGAAGCAGTTGATTGGGGCGCAGATCAGTCTCTACTCTGGTTCCCCGTGGCCTTGTTCATTTGAGCGTCCGACCAACTGAATGAGAGCTTCGTATCAGTGGGATAACAGCCTGCTTGGGGCCCGTTTCGACCGGGAATAGCCAAGAGGGACTAGAGCCAAGGGGCTGCGCGCTCACGCCCTCTTTGAATCGTCTGTGAAATTCGCGAGGTCCCACCAAAGCCCTGCCATCAGCATAAGCCCTTCGCGCGCAACTGTTCCCAGCATGTGCTCATCGGGTGCATGTTGCGCACACCCCGGATACGAGTGCGGTATCCACACTGTTGGCAACTTCAAGATGTCCGAGAAGACATGATTAGGGATAGAACCGCCGATGTTCGGCAAGGTCACCGAGCTTCGTCCCAGTGTTGTCTCGACCGACGCTTCCACAAATCGAACCCATTAGTCGTTGGGACTCAATCGCGTCGCCGGCGAGTTGTCCCCAATCGATACCACCACGTCGTCATACCCGAGCTGGTCGAAATGGCTGCGAATGGCGGTCTCCAGATTCTCCCAGTCTGTGCCGACGACGAATCTCAGTTGACAGTGCGCCTGCGCTGTTGGCGGGATTGCGTTAACCAGCGCGACCGGGTTGCCTGCCACTATCGACAATACCTCGAACGAATTCCAACCGTACAGCTTCTTGGCGCGGGAAAGCCCTTTTTCGCCCCAACGTTCATCGACTTCGGGGTCACCAGCGCTGCCTCGCAGCGACAAGGATTCGAGCCTGCGTTTCACCTCATCAGGAATAGGACCAGGCTTCAAATGCGGAAGCCGAATTCCTCCTCGCTCGTCGACCAACGTGGCAATGGCATGGGTCAAGCGAACAACTGGATTTGTCAGCAAGCCGCCCCAGTTCCCTGAGTGATAGCTGCGCTCCCTGCGGCGCCATTTCGCCCTGCAGGTATTCAAGCAGGTCCGGCGCGCTTCCAGTGCGCTGGCTCTCCGTTCTCTTGCCGACGCGACGTCCTAGCTCATCGAGAAACGCTCCCGCGCGAAATGACGTGCGCTCGCCTCAATCAGCTCCCGACGCGCAGGCAGCTGTTCGCTCGATGCAACATTGGAATCGATCTCCGTACTCATGTTCCTTCTCTATTGGAGTGGCGCGATAACGGAATCGCACCTCGTCGACGTCGGCGTTGGTCAGTGATGGAAGAATTGCGCAACAAGACTGGCGACCAGGAAACTGCCGGCGTTTGCGACGAAGGAGACCAGGACAATGCGCCACCCGAGCTTGCGGAAGGCAGGAATGTCCTTGGCGATGGACAAGCCAGCCAGCGCGAGCATCGGGGGCGTGACAGACAGAAAGTCCAGATGGCTACTCATCGCATTTATCGTCTGTGCCCAAGGACACCACGGCGACGTGAGAGCCATCGCGACCAACGACACGATGCAGACAGCAGGCAACCGGCCACCGATTATCTTGACGATGCCATTGCTGACCGCGAGGACGACAAGAATAACCAGCATGCAGGGCACACTCCCCAGGGCGTTGGTACCGGTCAGAATTGCATTGCATGTAATTGCAACCGCGCCCACCATAAGCCACGTTACCCACTTCTCCAACAGAGAGTACGTGCCCTCTTCAATTTTTGCGACAGCTACACGACTGCTTGCAGCTCCGGACGCCTTGGTCGCGCGACCAATCTTCGGCTCGAGGAACTCGTACAGCCGCACTGCGCACGGCAGCGAGATGAAGAGAGTGAAGTAGACGCCAAGCGTGCTCGTAATCAAATTGCTGGCCGCGGCGAACGTTGCCACCTGTTTCGCAACCTCGGGGGTTTGCAGGGCAGCGATTGCGCCTGACGCTGCCGCCATCATGCTCCCAGAACCAACCCCCGCGCCCATCGCGAGTGCAACGGGGTCGAGGATGCCGAGTGACGTAACGAAGCCTGCGAACAACGCGATAAAAACTGCGCCGAAGATGGTTCCCGTCAAATACTCGGCGAGAACGCCGCAACCCTCTGGAGAGTTCATTCCGTAGCGGTCACCGATGATGGCGAGACTCGGTTCTCGACCAACTGAGAACGTCGCACCAATGGCCTCCCGTTTGATACCAAGGACCAGTGCCAGAGGTAGGCCGACCAGGATGGTTCCGAGGAAATGCCCGAATTCCTGGAACGCCAGCGCCCATCCTGCATGTACGACCTTGGGAAGCGAGTAGCCCACCATCAACCCGAGCTTGGCCGTAAACATGAGCAACGCCGGTTGCAGCAGCGCCCCCGCCTTGAACTGCAGTTCCGCATCGAATCTGCCAAACCACTGCTGTCGCGTTCCGACAATGCCGACGACCGCGCCGAGAATCATCGCCCAAACCATGGGTAGTAAAACGACCTTGCCGAAGCCCAAGGAAATCTTCAGCGGCCCAATCAGTGATGCGACGATTGCCAGAATAGCGACAATAAAGATGAGCTTGGTGAATTGGCCTCGTTTGGTCGCCGTCTCCTGATGAACGACGGAAATGTGTTGCATGGTCTTCTCCACTGCGACGACTTGTAAGGGGAACGCTACCGGCACTTCTGGCGAATCAACTCTCAGCAAGCTGCGCCGACGGCTGCCGGGCATCTGAGGACACGAACTGAACGATGCGGTTGAAGTCCTCGCCGTCGGCTAACACTGCTTCGCTTGCCTGCCAAACATCTGCGATATTCTGGCAAACCGGCAAATCGAGCCCCTTCGACTTCACGAGAGCCATTGCAAGGCGTACGTCCTTGCGCATCAGTTGCATCGTGAACCCAGAGTTGAACGCGCCATTCATAATCCGCGACGGATAGTTGTACAGCGTGACCCCACTTCTTCCCGAACCCGCGTTAATGGGCTCCAAAAGGTCTTCTACCGTGACACCTGCGGCCTCCGCCATCTTGAAGGCCTCGGCTGCGATGACGAGATGAGACGCGCAAAGCAAATTATTCACAACCTTGGCAACGTTGCCTGCGCCCGAGGCACCAATATGGAAGCGATTTTTCGCGAGTGCATCCAGCACAGGGCCAGCTTTGTCAACATCGTCCGCCGCACCGCCAAGGAAAAAGGTGAGTTCACCGTTCTGCGCGCCGCGTGGGCCACCACTGACTGGGGCATCGACGAATCGAACCCCGCTCCCGTTCAATTGCGCAGCAAGTCGGCGGGACACATCCGGGTCCGATGTGCTCGTATCGATGATAAGCGTACCCGCACGCATGTGTTTGCTCAGACCGTCGACGCCATTGATGACCGTCTCGACAATATGCGGGTTGGGAAGAGAGAGAACCAGGGTCTCGCACATAGCGGCGACGGCCGCCAGGCTGGCAACCAGTTCGACGCCAGCTTCGCGCGCCAATGCTGCGGAATTCGGCGAAGCATCGTAGCCAATGACTTTGAAATCTCGGCGCAGCAGCGAAGCCGCCATTCCGCGCCCCATATTTCCCAATCCGATTACGCCTACGTTAGTCATGCTAATTTCCTACATTTGATTGATTGATGTACGAAGAGCAACCCGCAAGGTGCTCGACGAGGCGATTCACAGTTGTCTGGTCGAGACCTACGAACCTTCTGCTGTCGGCAGCCACACGCTCTTGGTGCGCGTGTATTCATACAAGGATTCAACACCGCTGGAGCGACCGTATCCACTTGAGTCGTTGCCGCCGAACGGGGACGACACGTGCATTTCGCGGTACATGTTTATCCAGAACAGGCCGGCATTCACCTTGCTCGCAACCCTGTGGCCACGTGCGATATCGCGCGTCCAGACCGCTCCGGCAAGACCGAACTCACTGTCGTTGGCAATCGCGACCGCTTCCGCTTCCTCGTCAAACGGAATCGCGACGATGACCGGGCCGAAAATTTCCTCTCTGGCGACGCTCATCTCATTCGTAGCGTCAGCGAGAATCGTCGGGGAAACGAAGTAGCCACCGTTGTCCGGTACTGCATTGCCTGAAATACAGCGCGCGCCTTCTGCAATCCCTCTGCTCACCATCTCGGTTATCCGCAGAAGCTGCAACTCGTTGTTGACCGGGCCGATTTCGATGTTCTCATCCAGTGGCGAACCGATTCGATAGGCACCCAGCTTCGATTCCAGTAACGCGATGAACTGGTCATAGACAGTTTTCTGAACGAGCAGACGTGAGCCGGCGGCGCAGTTCTGCCCTGTGTTCGCATAGCCCGCAACGAGCGCCGCCTCGGCCGCGCGCTCCAGGTCCGCGTCAGCAAACACGATGTTGGCGGATTTGCCCCCAAGTTCGAGCAGGCATGGGATAGGACGCGCCGCTGCTTGCGCTGCGACTTTGCGTCCGGTAGCAGTCGAGCCAACGAAGACGACCTTCTTGACCTCTTCGCGCTGAATGAGCGGCTGCACGGTCGACTGGCCGTAGCCACCGACGACATTCAGCACGCCGGGAGGCAACCCCGCCTCAACGGCAATCTTCGCGAAAGCGAGTGCCGTCAGCGGCGTGAGCTCAGAAGGCTTGAGCAGAACGGCATTGCCCATTGCAAGCGCAGGCGCCGCGTTCCACACAGCCAGGTACAAGGGCGAATTCCAGGGAGTCACCTGCAGAATCACCCCAAGCGGCTCGCGAACGGTGTAGTTGAGCTGTCCGCCCGGGACCGGGATGACATCGCCGGTGAACTTGTCCGCCCACCCGGCGTAGTACTCGAGCATGTCGACCACCAGAGCGAGTTGTGCCCTCGAACCCTTGATGATTTTGCCGCTCGTAATGGACTCGAGCTGAGCCAAGTCTTCCGCAGCGTTGCCGACCGCAATCGCAATGGCGCGCAAGACTTTGGCGCGGTCCCGCGCAGAGATAGCTTGCCATTTACGCAAACCGCTCAACGAGGATTTCGAAACAAGATCTATCAGCCCCTGGTCCGCGTCGGCGAACGAATACGCCACCGCACCAGTTACCGGGTCACGAATCTCGATTGCACCGCCTTCACCGCTTACAAACTTACCATCGACAAACGAGCCCGCATCACGGGGCAATCCGAGTGTCTCCAACAGCTTCTCGACGTCCTGCTTCTGACTCATGGTTGGCTCTCTCCGAATGCGGCCACGCTAGTCACTACGCTAGGTGGCAAGCGATTACTTCGCCGCAACTGCTTCCGCAGCTTCCGCGTCGACTTCCGCGAACAATTGTTTGGCGATACGCGTGCTCTCGCTGCCAGCAGGGATACCGCAGTACAGGCCGCATTGCAGGAAAATCTCAGAAATTTCTTCGCGACTCAGACCGTTGTTCAGTGCGGCGCGCACGTGAACCTTGAGCTCGGTGGGGCGGTTCAGTGCCGTGAGAAGCGCGAGGTTCACGATGCTACGGCTGCGGCGGTCAAGTCCCTCGCGCGTCCAGATTTCGCCCCACAGATGCTTGACGGCGAATTCGCGAATCGGTGCGCTGAATGCGTCGGTGCTTGCGGCGGATTTGGCGACATATGCTTCGCCGAGAATCTCGCGACGCATTGCTTCACCGACTTCGAAAAGGTTCTCGTTGCTCATGCAAACTCCAGAAAAATGCAGTGTCGTTCTGTGACAGTGCGGTTTCAATGGAGCCAGTCTAGGAACCCAAAAATATGCTGGGAAGATTGTTTCCCAGCTATCATGATAATGTTATGTTCTCGGTGTAAACCATGACACTCGACCAACTTCAAGGCTTCGTTGCAATCGTCGAGCACGGCAGCATTCGCGCCGCTGCGCGAGTCCTGGGGCTGGCCCAGAGCGGGTTGACTCAGCAGCTAAAGCGCCTGGAAGGCACTTTGAATGCCGAACTCTTCCTCCGAGGCCATAACGGAATTTCCCTCACCCCCGCGGGTAATTCCCTACTCGCCCGAGCACGAATAATTCTCACCGAGTGCGCTCGAGCGGAAGCGGAAATTTCGGGGCGCAACAAGGAGCTAATCGGGAACCTCTCGGTCGGGACCTCGTCCGAAGCGTTTGCTGGAGTGCTACTGCCCATCATGGGCGAGTTCCGCCGACGGTTTCCCAAAATTTCGGTTCACCTTGCAAGCGGTCCGTCGAACGTGCTGATGTCGCGAATCAGAGAGGCGAACCTGGACTTCGCAATCACGCTCGTTTCACACGGCACGGACATGAGCGACTTGTCATCGACAGTTTTGAAACCAGCGCGCCCGGCGATTGTGTGTCGCCGTGGTCACCCACTTGAGAACGCCACATCGCTTCAAGAGCTTTCGCAGGCGGAATGGGTGAACACCGGACGCTATGGCCGCCCCGGGTCTCCTGTGAATCGGCTTCATGACTTGTTCGCCGACGCTGGATGCGAACCACCGAACGTTGTTTTGACCATCGAGTCGCTCTTCGACACGCTGTCCATGGTTGTCAACAGCGACCTTCTGTTCCTGGCCCCCTCGTTCGTGCTGCAGACGACCAGTTATGATGGAACTCTGTCGGCGATTCCCATCGACAGTCCGATACCTGGGTCGGATTTGTGTCTGCTACAGCGCGCCGACGCGCCACTTCCACCGGCAGCGAAAGAACTCGCTTCAATGGCTGTCTCGTACGCGAGAATAAAGCGGCGTCGCTAACGCGCCAACGGACCTATCCGTCATGGACTATACCTGCTTAGATTGAGTGAGGGGCGTCGTTCGCTGACGCGCACGCTCAGTCATCCAGCGTGTAACGCAACGCGAAGACCACCCCGGCACGGCCGATTCTGCTGACGCACACTGCCACATCATGGAGACCGCGTCCAAAACTATCCCTTCTCACGCTCCAACAAAGAAGCACAAACCGGCGCATAGTATGCGACCGCTTTCCTCAAGATCTCAATCACTTCCCTGAGCGCAATATTTTCCTCTTCGAGTTCTCTAACGCGCCGAACCTGAGCTTGAAGTCTCCCTTCGACTTCGTCATCTGTGACTTGCGTGATCATGTTCCTTCGCCGATATCAACGAAACTGAATCTTCGTCCACGAGCCCTACTTGTGCGACAGCGCTTTGGCCGACTGCAGAAGGTCATCGAGCATCGCCTGCCGCCGAACCGGATCGGTATCGCGGCCGGTCATGAAGCACAGCGCCGCGATCGGCAATCCTGCGCGATCGCGCACGGGCGCCGCCATGCACAGGCGAAACGCGTTCGACAGTCCTTCTGTACAGCAGTAGCCCCGATCCTTCGCGACCTGCACGTCGCGAAGGAATTCATCGAAGTCGATACGCACGCCGTTATCGAGCGTGAAGTCTTCGCCCGGAATCAGCGCGCCGATTTCCTCGGCGTTCATATGACCGAGCAGGAGACGCCCCGTCGCAGTCCATGGAATCGGCACTCTCACGCCGATATCCGAGCTGATGTTGAACGGACGCGCGCTGTTTTCCGATAGCACCACGGTGTACTTGTTACCCTCGAGCATACACAACTGGGTGGTTTCGTCGTATTTGCGCACCAACCCGAGGATCGACTGGTGCGCGCGGCTGATCAGGTCGTTGTGCGTGGCGTAGTCAGAGCCGTAGTAGTGCATCTCGCGCCCGAAGAAAACACTGCCGTCGTCCGAGGTTTCGAGCCAGCCCACCTCGGCGAGAATCGCAACCAGCTCATAGATGCTCGAACGCGGCGCACCGGTTGCTTCGATCAACTCCCGCATCGTCATTGGGCGCTGGGAAAGGTGCAGTTGCCGGAAGATGGCAATGACCCGGTCCACTCCTCTTGCGCGCGACGATTCTGTCACTGCCATGCATTCACTCCGTATGCGTCAATGGTCGAGAACGCGATGCAGAAACTGACGGGTGCGCTCATTCGACGGATCGACGAAGATCTGCTCCGGTTCGCCCTGCTCCGCTATCACGCCCTTGTCCATGAACACGACGCGATCGGCGGTCTTGCGAGCGAAACCCATTTCATGCGTGACGACGACCATCGTCATGCCATCCCGCGCGAGTCCGCGCATCACTTCGGTGACTTCGCCGACGAGTTCGGGATCGAGGGCCGACGTCGCTTCATCGAAGAACATGATGCCAGGCTCGACCGCGAGCGCCCGTGCGATCGCCACACGCTGCTGCTGGCCACCTGACAACTGGCTCGGATAATGATCCGCCCGTTCGGCAAGCCCGACGCGATCGAGCACTTCCATCGCGCGCTTGCATGCATCGGCGGGGCTCATCTTGCGCGCCTTGATCAGCGCGAGCGTGACGTTGCCGAGCGCCGTCTTGTGCGGAAACAGATTGAACTGCTGGAAGACCATACCGACGTGGCCGCGAATGTCGCGGGCGCGTTTGGGGTCGTGCAGCGGCACTTCATTGACCCACACTTCGCCGGAATCCGTCGTTTCCAGTCCCGCCATGATGCGCAGCACCGTGCTTTTCCCCGAACCCGACGCGCCGATGAGCACGAGCACCTCGCCCGAACGCACGTCGAGATTGATCTCGTTGAGCACGCGCGTCGCGCCGAATGCTTTGCTGACGCCCGAGAGCGAAATGATGGGTCTGGTCTGGCTTTGATTGCTCACGTCAATCTCCTGCGGTCATGGTGGCGGACCCATTGCGAAAGCGGGAAGCATACGACGAAATAGATAATTGCGACGAGTCCGTAAATCTCGACCGGCTTGCCGATGCGATCGACGATCGCCTGACCGCCGTGCATCAGTTCGGACATGCCGATCATGCTGACGATCGACGTGTCCTTGATCAGCGAAAGATATTGGCCGATGAGCGGCGGCAGCACTATCCGGCCGGTCTGAGGCAGGACGACGAAGGAGAAGGCCTGCGTGCGCGACAGGCCGAGAATCTGCGAGACTTCCCACTGGCCCTTCGGTACCGACTCGATCCCTGAGCGGAACACTTCGGCGATATAGGCGCCCTGATAGACGCTCAGGCCGATCACGCCTGCGGCAAATACGTCGATCGCATAACCGAAGTAAGAGACGCCGAAGTAGATGAACATCAGCGTGATGAGTACCGGCGTCCCGCGAAATAGCTCGGTGTAAAGCCGGGAAACGCGGTCCGTGCCCCATGGTCCGAACGATCGCAACACGGCGGCTAGCAGGCCGATCAACGTGCCTCCGACGATCGATGCAACGGATAGCAGCAGCGTCGTCGCCAGACCTTGCAACAGGATCGACAAACTGGTTCTCAGCAATTCAATTGACATGATCCAACTCCGATTCGAGCGTCAGGTGCGATTCGCGCGGCGCAATGCGAGCCCGCAGAACCGCGCGCGCGGCCGGACCACCAGCGGCGGATGAAACATCCGGGTGCCGAGCTGGCTCGCGATCCACGACAGCACGTTGCTCAGCACTAAGTACGCGACGAGCACGACCGAAAAAGTCTGGATGTATAGCAGCGTCCGTGAGTTGATCACGGTCGCCGTACCTGTCAGTTCAGGCAGTGCGATCGCGGACAACAGCGACGTGCCGAGCAACAGCTGAATCAGGTAGTTCACGATCGCCGGATAGACCGCGCGCGCGGCCTGCGGCAACACGATCGCGGTGAAGATCTGTCCGCGCGCAAGACCGAGAATGCCCGCGGCTTCGAGCTGCCCGCGCGGCACCGACTGAATACCCGCGCGAAACACTTCAGACAGGTAAGCACCGACGTTGAGTCCGAGCGCGATCACGCCTGCCCAGTACGCATCGAGCGAGATCCCCGCCGACGGCAAGCCGAAGAACACGATGAATATCTGCAGGAGAACCGGTGTGTTGCGGATGATTTCGACGTACGCCCGCGCGATGAAGCGGATCACGGCGACCGGCGACATGCTGGCGAGCGCCGCCAGCAGTCCGAGCAGCACCGACAATACGAAGGCAAGAAGCGTCACCTGCAGCGTCAGCCATCCTGCTTTCAGGAACTCGGGTACGTAACCCCACAAGGTCAGCCACTGGTAACTCATTTTCGCCTCCGCATGGTTCCAGTCTCGTGCGATATCGACATCACGCTTCCCTTAGAACTGCGGGTTGACGGGGAAACGAGGATCCGAGCCGAACCACTTCTTGTAGAGCTGGGCGTTGAGCTTCGACGCGTTGATGTTGAAGAGGAACAGATTCAGATAATTGAGCCATGCCTGATCGCCGGCCTTCACGCCGAAAGCGTTGTACTCGAGCGGCACGAGCGCTTCGTTCGTCACGGTCAGTTCCGGATCGAGCTTCGCCTGATACGCGAGGAAGTTGTTGTCCTCGATCATCGCGTCCGCCTGGCCTTGCTTCACAGCGAGAATCGCGGCCTGCGAGCTGTCGTATTCCTGAATCTTGATCGGGATGTTCAGCGAGCGGACTTCATCGCCGTTGGTCGAGCCTTTAACGGTCGCGATCGTGCGGTTGCCCATGTCCTTGACGGACTGGATTCCACTGCTCTTCTTGACCAGCAGCGCCTCACTCGCGACGACATAGGGCGTCGTGAACTCGATGACCTTCGCGCGCTCCAGATTGCGCGTGAAGTTGCAGAACACGACGTCGACCTTGCTCGTCTGCAGGTTAGGAATGCGGTTCGCGCTCGTCGTATTCACGACTTCGAGCTTGACGCCCATTTGCTTCGCCAGCTCCTTCGCCAGATCGACGTCGTAGCCATCGGGCTGGCCATCCTTGTCGTAAAAGCCGAACGGCGCAAAAGTCAGGCAGTCGCCGACGCGCAAGGTCCCTCGCTGCAGGACGGATTGAAGGGTCGACGAACCTGCGGTCGCGGCGCCCCCTTCGGCGGGCGTGGAAACCTTGGTACAGGCCGATAACGCCAGCGCCCCGGCGATTACGAACAGAGAGACGGTTTTGGCGCCTATGTTCGAAACTTTCATGTGCAGGTCCTGATGGGTAAAAGGTGGGAACCGGTTTCCGGACCAGGGCGTTGTCCGATATATCGGACACATATCTGACTGACCGGAATGAAAAGCAGTTTTGGCGAAGAAAATGTCGAGCACAAGCGGCCTGCACCCTAATTGCGCCGTATTTTTTTTTGGGATATGACGAGCCGCACCCATGCACTCCGGTTCATTGCAAAATGGATAATGGGCTCGCCCGACGTGAATGCGCGCAGTTCGAGATTTTTCACGCCCACCTGTCCGATTGGCACGCGGCCCGCGCGTCATTGAGATGGCGGACCGATGCAAACCTCCCGCCTCAGCCCATGACGAAGGCTCGAATGCAGTATCTGTTGATGGTCTATTCGGAAAAGGCCCGCTGGAACTAGATGAGCGACAGCGAGCAGCAGCAGGGATTCGCCGGGTAATCAGGCGTACACCGAATCGCTGAGAAAAGCGGAGGGTCCCCCGGGCGCGATCCGGCTGCAAAGCAGCTCGCCGGCTACTACTGATCGACGTGCCCAGATTTGCGGCTTGCTCCAAGCGCGACGGTCAAAGCGAGGTCCACGACTTTCCCGAACGGTGCCCGCAGCAGGCGAGGAAGATTCCACCGCCCCTGAACGAAGACCCCCTTTGCGTGACTCATCGCGCGAAAGCCCTCGACGCCGTGGTAAGCCCCCATGCCGCTCGGCCCAATGCCACCAAAAGGCAGGTCGTCCTGGGCCACGTGCATGAGCGTGTTGTTTACGCCGGCGTTGCCAGAGGTCGTCCGCGTCAGCAGCATTTCACATTCGTTGTCCTCATTGCCGAAATAGTAGAGCGCGAGTGGACGCGGCCGCGCATTCACATAGTCGATAACTTCCTCCATGTTGCGATAGGTCCGTACCGGCAAGATCGGTCCGAAGATCTCTTCCTGCATGATTGCGCTTTCGTCACCCGCGCCGATGACCAGCGTTGGCGCAAGCGTACGCGGGCGATGGCTTGCGCTCTCCGGTGCCACTCCCGCCTCGACTACGCGCGCGCCTCTGCGCCGGGCATCTTCGACGAGGCCGACCAGGCGATCGTAATGCGTATCGCTGATAATCGAGGTGTAGTCGGCGCCGGTCGGCCCTTCAGGATAGGTGCGGGCTACCGTCGCATCGAACCGCGTGAGGAAGACCTCAAGGTCGCCCTCGTGGATGAGCGCATAATCAGGCGCGACGCAGGTCTGGCCGCCGTTCGACAGCTTGCCGAAGACTATGCTGCTCATGGTCCGCTCGTCGAGGTGTCCGCGCTGGACGATGACAGGGCTCTTGCCCCCGAGCTCGAGCGTCACTGGCACCAGATTGTCGCTTGCTGCCTTCATGACCTTGCGGCCGACCTGGGTGCTGCCCGTGAACAACAGATGATCGAACGGCAGGCTGCTGAACGCCGCGCCGACTTCCGGGCCCCCGAGTACGACGGCGACCTCGTCAGCCGGGAAGGTTTCCGCGAGCATCGCCGGATGAGTTCGCTGGTGCGCGGCGTCAACTCGGAGGGCTTGAGCATCACGCGGTTGCCGGCGGCGAGCGCGGTCGCAAGGGGAATGAACGTCAGCGAGAACGGATAGTTCCACGGCGCCATCACCCCGACGACACCCTTCGGCTGGTATTCGACCCAGGCGCGCCCTGAACGGTAGAGGACTCCAACGTGCCGGCGTTCAGGCTTCATGAACCGGCCGAGGTTCCGCGTCAGGTAGTCGATCGACTGGATCACACCGACCAGTTCCATGATGTCCGTCTCGTGGTGCGAGCGGTGCCCAAAGTCAGCGCTGATCGCCTCCTTCACTTGTTCCCGATTCGCGAGAACTACGGCACGCAGCCGGGCAAGTCTAGCCTTGCGCTGCGCGAGGTTCGGCGGCTCCTCTCTGAGGAATGCACTGCGTTGACGCCCGAGCAGTTCTGCTGCGTCGATGTTTGGGATGGGTTCTGTGGGAATGGACACGTTGCACCTCGCGAGATTGTCGAAATGTAGACATTGTCAACTTGACGATTCGGGATGGTATGAGCAAAATGTGTCTCCTGTCAACATCGGACCGCCCTACATGCCGTCGGACACATCCACCGGGACAAAGCCCTATCACCACGGCGACCTACGGCGCGCCATCGTCGAAACGGCCCTTAACATGCTTCAAGAGCAGAAAGGCTGGCAGTTCACCCTTCGCGAGGTTGCTCGACGTGCGGGAGTTAGCCACGCCGCGCCCTATCGGCATTTTCCGGACAAGACGGCGCTGCTGCATGAGCTCGCCCTGATCGGATTCGATCGCCTGCGCGAGGAACTGCTCGCCGCGCTCAGTCCGGCTTTGGACGCGACCGCGCACTTGCTGGCGCTTGCCCACGCTCATTTGGGCTTCGGCGCCAGGAACGCGGAACTTTATCGTCTGATGTTTAACACAGACGCGGGAGAGCCATCGGACATACACCTCGATCCGCGTACGCAGGCGCCCTTCCAGCTGGTCATTGATGTCCTTGAGCGTGGCCAGCGCGAGGGCACGATTCGTCCTCGCTCCGCGCTCGGCCAGGCGACAGCATGCTGGGCCCACCTCCATGGCCTGACGATGCTTGCGATTGACGGGCGGCTGGTGCCAGCGAAGGTAGGCGATCACGCCATTGATGACGCCCTGACCACGCTATTGGACGGCCTCCTGACCAGCGATTCCCGATCAGCCGATCGTAATGTCAAAAGACCTTAACCTTCAGCTTTAATTAACCGTTATGGTTATGGCTCCCGGACGCACCGTGCCTGCTCTCCTCGAAGGCAGGCAATTCGTGATGCATCCGGGCAGATTGGTCGATCGAAAGGAACCTACAAACATGACCAAACGCGTACTTCACGTCGTCAGCAATGTCGCCAGCTATGCCGACCGGTCCGAGCCGACCGGCCTTTGGCTATCCGAGTTGACCCACGCCTGGCGTGTCTTCGCCGGGAAAGGGTATGACCAGCGTCTGGTCAGCCCCAAGGGAGGCGTCTCCCCCTTGGAGCCGCGTTCGCTCAAATGGCCGCTAGCCGATACCTCGGTGAAAGAGTGGCTCACCGATAAGGACCGCCAGGCACTTTTGGCGACAACCGCGCGCCCCGACCAGCTCGATCCGGCGGAGTTCGATGCAATCTATTTCACGGGCGGTCACGCCGTCATGTGGGACTTTCCTGATGATGCCGACCTGCAGCGCATCACGCGAGATATCTACGAACGCGGAGGGATCGTCTCGTCCGTCTGCCACGGTTACTGCGGACTGCTCAATACAAAGCTCTCGGACGGCACATTGCTGGTGGCGCAGCGTCGGTTGACCGGTTACTCCTGGGTCGAAGAAGTGCTGGCAGGCGTCGCGAAAAAAGTACCCTACAACGCCGAGAAGGAGATGAAGCGGCGCGGCGCGCACTACGAAAAAGCCCTGCTTCCGTTCGTCTCCAAGGTCGTCACCGATGGCCGGCTGGTCACCGGTCAAAACCCACAGTCCGCCAAGGCGACGGCCGAAGCGGTTGCTTCACTGCTGTGACGGGCGGCGAGGCGACTACGCAGCCGGCGTACCAGGCGTCACTCGCCGGGGGTTCCTAACCCCGCTTGAGCGGCCCGCGACGCTTCGCCTTACGAAGCGTCGTCACGTCTGCCGCTACCAGAGCGGGCGTTTTCACTTCCCCCGAATGCAGGCGCGACAGCACTCTCTTCGCGTTGGCGGTGCAGTCCATCTCTTCGGGTTTCGCTTCGATCTCCGCCAGAAGCGCGACGAGATGCGCTTTGCTCTGCGCGAGTCGCGATTCCAGTGCTTCGATATCCTGCACCTTGCCGCGCATTGTTTCCATCAACGAAGCGTGCTTCCATTGCATCAAGTCCGGCGGCAGCAACGTCCGAATCTCGTCGAGACTGAAACCGGCCTGCTGCGCTGTCGCAATCAGCTTAAGCACCACCACGGCTTGAGATGAATACGTCCGGTAGCCATTCGGCTGACGTTCGGCCTTTAGCAGGCCGATACCTTCGTAGAAACGAATGCGCGAGGCAGCAAGGCCCGTGCGCTCCGCAAGCTCACCAATTTTCATGTTTCCAATACTCCCCGGTCAGACTGAACCTGACCGCCAACTTGATGACCTTCAGTTCATCCGTGCTACCCAGCGTAACGGCAGCGTTTGCATCAGTATGCCGACCAGTGACCACGGCCATCCGGGAACGCAGGCCTCCGCCGGCTCGCGCTCGATAGCCTTTACCATGTGCTGACAGCCCACGCGTTCCTGTAGCTCGAAAGGCAGTTTTTTTGCAGCCGCGTTCAGCTCTGTACGTATATAACCGGGGAACAGGGTGGTGACCTTTATCGGCGTCTTGATCAACTCGGCACGAATGCCTTCAGCGAGGTGTGCCACGGCCGCCTTGGTTGCCGCATAGGTGGTCAGATGCCTGGGCAGGCCGCGTTTTGCACTCATCGATGAGATCACCACCAGGTGGCCGCTGCCCTGCCTGCGCAATATCTCCACAGCTGCTTCACACTGGGCGAGCGCCGCTATGAAGTTTGTCTCGGCGGTACGCAGATTAGTGCCGAAATGTCCGGTACCGATACGTCGTCCTTCGCCAATGCCGGCGTTGACAACGATCCGGTCAAGGTGGCCAAACACCTGTGCAAATTCGTTGAATACCGCGAAGACCTGCTCGTGTTCGTTGACATCGAGAGCCCTGATTTCAACCCTCACGTCGAACGCGCTGGCCAGTTCCCTTTGCAACTCCGCAAGGCGCTCAGTGCGCCGCGCGCAGAGCGCCAGGTCGTAGCCACGAGCGGCGAATTCCCGAGCCATCCCGGCGCCCAGGCCAGAGCTGGAGCCGGTTATCAGGACCGTCCTGGATCGTTGTGTCATTTCAGTCTCGTCATATTCGCTCGAAACGCAGACCTGCATAGCAAGTAGACGCTCGATGTCAGAGATGTCAAGCCGCGTTGAACGCCCACATCAGGCAAGCCCCACCTCACGGGAAGTCATACTGACTTAGACATAATCGCGTCGGAAGGCGCGTGCTCCGCATCGGCCGTGTTTTCCTCCATCGCCGCCTTGGCGAGCCGGTTGGGTCGTCGCGCCATTGGGCAGGATCAAGGGAATAAACGGCTTCATTGAGGCGACCTTTTAGTTGGCTATCCTCGAAGGCTAAAGTTAAAGATGACTTTAATGTCAAGCCTTCATTGCGACTCCCGACATGAAAATCGGCGAGCTTGCAAAGCAAATCCGCTTCGCGCATCCATTTCTCCGAATCGTGCGGGTTGCCGCCCACCCGTCTGCGAAAACCTCGAAAACCTCGGTCAGCAGCTCGCGCAGGAAGGCGCTCGTACGGAACGCATGCTCCGGGAAAATGCATCCGGGACAACTCGTTCCTCGCTATCGTAAAGCGGCAGCGAGTTCGCCTGAAACCCGGCAACCGCCGACTCGAGCGCTCGCAACAACACCGCCTCGAGAGACTCATCGAACCGCGCGCGTGGGACTGAGATATTGATAGATGCGAGTGGAAGTCCCGCCCGGTCAAGGGGAACCGCCAGATTTGCACGAAAACGACGATTACCCCAGCGAGCGCAAGCTGTGCGCACGATCGGACTGATTGATTCAATCATTCCGAGGGTTTCCCCGTAGTTAAAATGATCGTTTCAATCAAATAAGATGACTGCACTGATCGAGTCAACCAGAATTCAGCAGGTGAACATCCCTGACTTGATCGAAACAGTCAAAAAACTTACCCTGCCGGAGACAAGTAACGATGAGAAGGACCACCGCCATGCTTGGCCTGTTGGGCGCCGCGATCGGCGCACATGCGCAAAGCAGCGTCACCCTCTACGGTTTGATCGATACGTCGCTCGTGTATACGAACAACCAGAAGGGCTCGGCGAACTACCAGATGTCGAGCGGTGTCTTGTCCGGCAGCCGCTGGGGCCTCAAGGGCACCGAGGATCTGGGCGGCGGGTATGCGGCCATCTATCAGCTGGAAAACGGTTTTGGCAGCACCACGGGCACGCTGGGCCAGAACGGCCGTATGTTCGGCCGCGCGGCCTGGGTGGGCGCGGCCACGCCGTTCGGCAGCGTCACACTCGGCCGCCAGAACGAACCTTCGGCCGATCTCGTCGGTCCGCTCGTCGTCGCGAATCAGTGGGCGGGCGGCATCGGCGCGCATCCGGGCGACACCGACAACCTGTATGTGAATTCGCGCGTCAGCAACAGCATCAAGTTCCTGAGCCAGAGCTATCACGGTTTCCGCGGCGGCGCGCTGTTCAGCTTCGGCGGCACGCCGGGCGCCTTCAACAACAACCGCATCTGGAGCGTCGTGGCGGGCTACTCGCAAGGACCGCTCGCGCTGGCCGCGTCGTACATCAACACCTCGCGCCCCAACACCGCGCTGTGGGACGGCACGGCTGGCGCCGCGCCCATTTCGCCGAACAACTCGCCGATCTTCTCGGGCTACACGTCGGCGCGTACGCAGCAAGTTGCCTCCGTGGCGGGCAACTACACGTTCGGCAACGCCAAGGTCGGTCTCGTGTATTCGAACTCGCGTTTCGAGGATCTCGGCTCGGGCGCGGCGGCAGCGCCGATTGCGGCCTACCGTGGGGCAACGGCGGTGTTCGACAATGCCGAAGTGAGCTTCAGCTATCAATTCACGCCTGCGCTGCTGATGGGCGTAGCGTATGAATACACGAACAGCCACGGCGCCGGCGACGCGCACTACAACCAGGCCAATATCGGCGGCGACTATCGGCTTTCGAAGCGCACTGACATTTACCTGACCGCCGCGTACCAGCGCGCGAGCGGTACCGACTCGACCGGCAAGGCCGCAGTGGCCGCGCTCTGGCCGATCACGGCCTCGAGCAATTCGCATCAGATCGTCGCGGCATTGGGGTTGCGGCACCGCTTCTAGCATTCAAACCTGCAGGCGAATCGGCAGGTAAACCGCGCGGCGCGCCCCATCGCGCCGCCAGTCTGGAGGGCAACGTAGCGTTGTCCTCCGGCGAAGTGGAGAACGAACATGGCAGTGAATTTCCGGGGCATCATCCCCGCCCTCATCACCCCGATGACCGCCGACGAAGAAGTCGACGAAGCCGGCCTGCGCACGCTCGTCGAACGCCTGATCGGCGCGGGCGTGCATGCGCTGTTCGTGCTCGGCACCAACGGTGAATTCATCGCGCTTTCCGAGGCGGAAAAGCTGCGCATCGCGGGCATCGCCGTGGATCAGGCGCGCTCGCGGGTGCCCGTGATCGCGGGCACCGGCGCCTACGCCACGCGCGACGTGATCGAACTGAACAGCAAGATGCTGGATACGGGCGTCGATGCCGTCTCCGTCATCACGCCGTACTTCAACGGTGCTTCGCAGCCCGAACTGCTCACGCACTACGAGCGCATCGCGCGCGCCACGCCGCTGCCGGTGATGCTCTACACGATTCCGGTCAAGGCGGGCGTGACGCTCACCATCGACACCGTGCGCCGTCTCGCCGAGATTCCGAACATTCGCGGCATCAAGGACAGCGGCGGCGACTTCGACCGCTTGCTGCAGCTCATCAACCTGCGCCGCGACGATTTCGCCGTATTCACGGGCACCGATTCGATGATCCTCTGGTCGCTCATCGCTGGCGGCGACGGCGCCGTTGCCGCCACGACGAATGCGGTGCCGGGTGTCGTGATGTCGATCTGGAATCACTTCCAGGCAGGCGAAATCGAGGCGGCCCGCCGCGCCCAGGAATCGCTGCGCGCGCTGCGCGACGCCTTTGCGCTCGGCACGATGCCGGTGGTGCTCAAGACCGCGGCCGCCATGCTCGGCATGCCCGCCGGCCCGGCGCGCTCGCCTGCGCAGCCGCTCGACGCCGCCACGCGCGAGCGCCTCGCGAAGGCGCTCGAAATCTACCCGCGCGTAGCCTGAAGCCACGAGCGCAACCGAACGAACGCCCTTCCGCAAGAACAGCAGCAAGACCGAAATCGAGACTCACGATATGAACCCCGTTTATCACTTCCAGACCGTCAAGCACGTCGTGCACGGCGCCAACAGCCTCGACCAGTTGCCCGAGAAGCTCGCGCTGCTCGACCGCCCGGTTCGCCGCATTGCGTTCATCACGCAACCGGTGATGGAGGAAAACGGAGTCGCGGCGCGCGTGGTGGCGGCGCTCGAAGCGAAGGACATCGAAGTCCTGATCGTGCGCGACGTGCAGCCCGAGCCGACCATCGAGAACGTGGAAACGGTGTTTCGCGGCCAGATCGAGCCGTTCGCCCCCGATGCGGTGCTTTCCGTCGGCGGCGGCAGCGTGCTCGACGCCGCGAAGCTCTTCGCCGTGCGCCTCACCAACGCGCAGCCGCTGCGCGAATGGCTCGGCATCGACCTGATCAAGACGCCGGGCGTGCCGCTCGTGCTCGTGCCGACCACGGCCGGCACCGGCTCCGAGGTCACGCCCAACGCCATCGTCACGCTGCCCGACGAAGCGTTGAAAGTGGGCATCGTGAGCCGCCATCTGCTGCCGCAACTCGTGATACTCGACGCCACGCTCACGCTCGACCTGCCGAAGCCCATTACGGCTGCCACGGGCATGGACGCGTTCATTCACGCGCTCGAGTCGTATATCTCGACCAAGGCCAATCCCATCAGCGACATGTTCGCGATGGAATCCATGCGCCTGATCGGCGCGAACCTGCTCGAAGCCTATGAAAACGGCCATTCGCTGAAGGCGCGCGAAGCCATGCTACTCGGCTCGATGTACGGCGGCCTCGCGCTCACCGCGGCCGGCACGGCCGCCGTGCACGCCCTCGCCTACCCGCTCGGCGGCATGTTCAACATCACGCACGGCGTGGCCAACTCGATGCTGCTGCCGCACGTGATGGCGTTCAATCTCGACGCCACCGTCGGCCGCCTCGCCACCGTCGCGCACGCGCTCGGCATCGCGCAGCACGACGACAGCGATCAGGCCGCCGCCGACAAATTTCTCGAGCGTCTGCGCGAATGGACCGCGGCGCTCGCGATTCCGCAGGATCTGCGCCAGTTCGGCGTGTCGGAAACGCATCTCGACGCGCTCGCCGTGGCGGCCGCCAAGGTCAAGCGCCTGCTCGGCAATAATCCCAAGGCGCTGAGCCTCGACGACATCAAGGCGATCTACAGTCGTCTGCTGCCATGAACACGCCAACCACCCGCAACGTGCGCCTGCTGATACTCGGAGACGATCTCTCCGGCACGGCCGACTGCGCCGTGAAGAGCACGCATCGCGGCCTTGCCAGCGTGGTCTGCCTAAACGCGGGGGCGCAAGGAAGCGCAGCCGCGCCCGACGTGCTCGCGATCGACACCGACACGCGCCGCGCTGCGCCCGCCGACGCTGCGAGCGCGAATGTGCAGGCCTGGCGCGCGCACGCTGCCGGCCGGCGGCTCTACAAGAAGATCGATTCGACACTGCGCGGCAACGTCGCCGCCGAAGTGGCCGCGCTCGCCGCTCACGCGGGCATGGCGATCGTGGCGCCCGCGCTGCCGGAAGCGGGCCGCACGACGCAAAACGGATGCCTCTTCGTGAACGGCACGCCCGTCGAAGAGACGGAAGTCTGGCGCAACGAAAGCATCGGCGGCACGGGTCATCTGCCCTCCATGCTGGCAGGCGCTGGCTTGCAGGTCGCGCACCTCGACCTGCAAGCCGTGCGCGAAGGCGCTGAGCCGTTGCGCGCGCGCCTTGATGCCTTGCGCGCCGCAAAGTGCGAGGCCGTGGTCTGCGACAGCGAAACGGACGCCGACCTCGCCCTGCTCGCCGAAGCCTCCGACACGCTCGACGGCGTGTTCTGGGTCGGCTCGGCGGGACTCGCACAAACGGTGATCGCGCGCCTCACGAACGACCACGTGCAGCAAAACGCGTCGCCCGCAGTAGCCGTTTCGCCCGCAACGATCGCACAACACCCGCGCGGCGTGCTGGCGGTAGTGGGCAGCATGTCGAGCGTCTCACACGAACAGGTCGCCACGCTGCGCGCCAATGCGGGCGATGCGTTTGACGTCTTCACTGTCGACGCCGTTGCGCTGCTCGACCCTGTGAGCCCCGAGTCACTCACGCTGGGCACGCGCGTGACGAACACGCTCATGCGTGGCCGCCACGCGGTGGTCGCTCTGAGCCAGTCCGAGCGCGTGCTGGTCGGCGACGGCGAATTGCTCGCCCGCCAACTCGCGGAATGCCTCGCCCCCGCCGCCGCGCACGCGGCCGCGCTGATCGCCACGGGCGGCGAAACGGCGCGCGCGCTGCTCGCAGCCATGGGCGTGGCCACGCTGCGCGTGGTCGAAGAAATCGAAAACGGCGTGCCGCTCATGGCCGCCACCCAGGCGTCACGCGTATTGCCTGTCGTCACCAAGGCGGGCGGCTTCGGGCGTCCCGACACCCTTTATCGCGCATGGCAGCGTCTCGCCGCCATGACGCAAGCGGACGCGAACGCGCCGCGCCACACGAGCAAAGAGGAAGCCATGAACTATCGTCCCGTAATCGGCATCACGATGGGCGATGCCGCCGGCGTGGGCCCGGAAATCATCATGAAGAGCCTGGCGCACCAGTCGGTGTACGACGGCTGCCGCCCGCTCGTGATCGGCGACGCAAAGCGGCTCGTCGACGCCGGGCGGCGCGTGGGCGTCACGCTCGAAGTGCGTTCGATCGAGGCCCCCGCCGACGCACGTTTCGAGCTCGGCGTAGTCGACTGCATCGACCTGGGCCTGATTCCGGAGTCGATGCCCTACGGCCAGCTTTCCTCCGTCGCCGGCGACGCCGCGTACCAGTACATCGCGCGCACGGTCGAGCTGACCTCGGCAGGCGAGCTCGATGCGATCTGCACCGCGCCGCTGAACAAGGAAGCGCTCCACGCGGGTGGCCATATCTTCCCCGGCCATACGGAAATGCTCGCGCATCTCACGGGCATTCCCGAAGTCTCGATGATGCTCGTGGCGCCGAAGTTGCGTGTGATTCACGTGACGACGCATATCGGCCTCCTCGACGCGATCCGCAAGATCGAGCCTGGCCTCGTGCAGCGCACGATCGAGCGCGCGCACGAAACGCTCGTGCGCGCGGGCATCGAAGAGCCGCGCATCGGCGTATGCGGCATCAATCCGCACGCGGGCGAAAACGGCCTGTTCGGCTATGGCGAGGAAGAGGAAAAGATCATGCCCGCCGTGGCCGTGCTGCGCGAGCGCGGCTGGGACGTGGAAGGCCCGCTGCCCGCCGATACGTTGTTTTTCCGCGCAGGCCGCGGCGACTTCGACGTGGTCGTGGCGATGTATCACGACCAGGGCCACGGCCCCGTGAAGGTGATGGGCCTCGAAGCCGGCGTGAACGTGACGGTGGGCCTGCCGGTGATCCGCACCTCGGTCGATCACGGCACAGCGTTCGATATCGCGGGCGAGGGTATTGCCGACGAACGCAGCATGCTCGAAGCGCTGAAGCAGGCACAAGACCTCGCCACGCGGCGCGCCGTGCAAACGGCTTAGTGGGTGCCCCGCCGGCGCCCGCACGCGGTCGCCGGCCGCCCAGCACAATAATCGGAGACATCACCTATGAATCGCCTCACCGTGTGGGATACCTCCATCATCATCGCGATGGTGGTCGTGTATATCGTCGTCACGGCCTGGATCAGCATCCGGCTGCGCAGCAAGACCACCGAACAGTTCATGGTCGCGGGCCGCTCCACGCCCGCCATCGTGATCGCCATCCTGCTGATGTCGGAGTACATCGGCGCGAAGTCGACCATCGGCACTTCGCAGGAAGCCTTCAACGTGGGCATCGCGGCTTCGTGGTCGGTGATCTCCGCTTCGATCGGCTTCGTGTTCTTCGGCCTGTTCATGGCCAGGCGCCTCTACCGATCCGGCGAATTCACGATCTCGGGCTTCATCGCGCAGAAGTACGGCAAGACGGCCAAACTCGTTGTATCCGCCGTCATGATCTACGCGCTCTTCATCGTGAACGTGGGCAACTACGTGAGCGGCGCCGCGGCCATTTCGACCGTGATGCGCGTGAACCTGCCCACCGCGGCGTTCATCACCGCTGTCGTCAGCACGATCTACTTCGCCTGGGGCGGCCTGAAGAGCGTGGCTTACGTGACGATCCTGCACAGCACCGTGAAGCTCATCGGCATCGGCATTCTCTTGTGGGTTGCGCTCTCCATGACGGGCGGTGTCGCGCCGATGATGCACGCCATGCCGGCCCAATACTTCACCTGGAACGGTATGCTGAGCGGCGGCACGATCGGCGCCTGGATCATCGGCACGGCCGGCGCGATCTTCTCCACGCAATTCATCATTCAGGCGATCTCGGGCGCGAAGTCGGCGAACGAGGCGCGCAACTCCACGCTGATGGCAGGCGCGCTGTGCATTCCCATCGCAATTGCGCTCGGCTTTCTCGGCGTCGCGGCGAAGTTCCTGTTCCCCAACATCAAGAGCCTCTACGCGCTGCCGATCTTTCTCCAACACATGCACCCGCTGCTTTCGGGCGTGGTCACGGTCTCGCTCGTTGCCTCGATCTTCGTGAGCGTGAGCACCGTGGCGCTCGCCATCGCCTCGCTGATCGTCAAGGACTTCTACGTACCGCGCTATCGCCCGACGCCTGAAAAAGAGCTGCGCGCCACGCGCACGATCTCCTTCGTGGTGGGCTTCCTGCCGCTCATTTTCGTGCTGTTCGTGCCGCAAATTCTCGCGCTCTCGTTCTTCACCCGCGCGCTGCGCCTCTCGGTCACGGTGGTTGCGCTGATGGGCATCTACCTGCCCTTCTTCAACAGCAACCGCGGCGCGATCAGCGCGCTCGTGGTCGCGACGATCGCCACCACGATCTGGTATCTGCTCGGCAATCCGCTCGGCATCGACAATATGTACATCGCGCTCGTTTCGCCTGCGATCGTGATGGTCGTCGAGAAGCTGCTCGCGCCCACGGCGAGCGGCAACGGCCAGCGCGTCGTGCACTCCGACTCGTAAGGCGCGACGCGCGAACCCCTCGCCACACCGCAACAGGAATTGATCATGACGACTCCCTCCACGCTGCCCGAAGCCGCGTTCACCATGCCCGGCCGCCTGCACGCCGCCGCTGGCGACGTGGCACGCACCGACGCCTACCTCCCTGCCGCCACCGTGCAGTGCCATGCGGCCAACCTGCTCGCGCTCGCCAACGGCGACGTGCTCTGCGCATGGTTCGGCGGCACCCAGGAAGGCGTGCCCGACATTTCGGTCTACCTCTCGCGCCTGACCAACGGCAGCGACACGTGGAGCGAGCCGGTGCGCCTCTCCGACGACCCCACGCGTTCCGAACAGAACCCGGTGCTCTTTGCGGCGCCCAATGGCGAAATCTGGCTGATCTACACGGCGCAGCTCTCCGGTCACCAGAACACCTCGATCGTGCGCCGCCGCGTTTCCGCCGATCAGGGCCGCAGTTGGGGCCCCATCGAAACGCTGTTCGACCACCCCGGGACCTTCGTGCGCCAGCCCATCGTGGTGGCGCGCGACGGCGCGTGGCTGTGCCCCGTGTTCCTGTGCCGCGTGCAGCCCGGCGAGCGCTGGTCGGGCAACGACGACGTGAGCGTGGTGATGCGCTCGACCGACAACGGCGTGAGCTGGACCGAACACACGGTGCCCGCAAGCGTGGGCTGCGTGCACATGAACATCCAGCCGCTCGCCGACGGCTCGCTCCTCGCGCTCTACCGCAGCCGCTGGGCCGACCATATCTACGCGAGCCGCTCCGACGACGGCATGACGTGGAGCGCGCCACAGGCGCTCGCGCTGCCGAACAACAACTCGTCGATCCAGTTCGTCGCGCTCGCCAACGGGCACCTGGGCCTTGTGTTCAACGCGAGCAGCGCGGCGCAGAGCACCGGGCGGCGCGCCTCGCTTTACGACGACATCGAGGACTCGGAAGACAGCGGCGAGCTGGTGACGCAAGCCGCCTCCGCGCACGGCACCGCGTTCTGGGGCGCGCCGCGCGCACCGATGACGCTCGCCATCTCGACGGACGGCGGCCGCACCTGGCCCATCACGCGCAACCTGGAAACCGGCGACGGCTACTGCATGACGAACAACTCGACGGACAAGCTCAACCGTGAGTTCTCGTACCCGTCGATTGCGCAGTCGCCCGACGGGCGCCTGCATATCGCTTACACGTACTTCCGCCAGCGCATCAAGTACGTGAGCGTGGCGGAGGAATGGGCCAGCGCGGCGAGCGCCGCGTCACAGCCCGCGCCCGCCGCCGCCTGATGGGGAGCCGGGTCCCTGAGCGATGAACGCGAGGCGTCGGAAAGTGGCTACAGTACGGGGTGCAGCGCGCGGTAAAGTACCGTGTAAACTGCGTGCGCGCCGTATTGTCCACGCCGTCTGCCTCGCCGCGAAGCGGCGCCCCGAACCCAACGCCGAACACTCCATGAAAGTAGCCCGCCGCCGTGAAGCCATGCTCCAGGCTGTCCTCTCCGGCATGACCGAAGTGTCCGAGCTGTGCGAACACTTCGGCATGTCGGAGGCCACCGTGCGCCGCGACCTGCGCGCGCTCGCCGACGAGCGGCTCATCCTGCGCACCTATGGCGGCGCGGCTTCGGTCGGCACGCACGCGCCCGAGGAATCGCTCGAACAGCGCCGCCAGAGCTTCCGGGCCGAGAAAGACGCCATCGGCCACGCGGCCGCCGCCCACGTGCACACCGGCGACACGATCTTCCTCGACAGCGGCACCACCACCGCCGCGCTGGCGCGCGCGCTCGCGCAGGCGGGCCGCCACGACATTCGCGTGGTGACGAACAACCTGCTCGTCGTGCAGGCGCTCGCGGGCAGCAGCGTGCCGCTCACGCTGATCGGCGGCGAAGTGCGCGAGTCGAGCATGAGTACGCTCGGACCGATCGCGCAGCTCGCGCTCACGCGCGTGACGGTCGACAAGGCCTTTCTCGGCGCCGATGGCGTGGTGCCCGGCCGCGGCCTGTGCGAAGCGACCGCCGACCAGGCCTACCTCAAGGAGTGCCTCATGCGGCAGGCCGCGAGCCTCTTCGTGCTCGTGACCGCCGACAAGCTCAACCGCGACAGCCAGCAGCACTGGGCGCCGATCGAGAAGCCGTGGACGCTCATCACGGACGCGAGCGCTTCGGATGGCGAGTTGCAGGCATTTCGCAATCTCGCGGGGCTCACGATCGAGCTGATAGAAGTGTCTGCGGGAGCCGCGCATTGAAAGACGACGATGGACAACGCAACGAACACCGCAAATAGCACGTCAACGCCTGCCACGAACAAGCGCATGGTCGTGACGGGCGCAAGCTCCGGCATCGGCTACGCGATTGCGAAGCACCTGCTCGCCGAGGGCCATGACGTGATCGGTCTGAGCCGCAGCGCGCCGGATCTCGATCATCCGCGCTTCACCTGGTGCGCCGCGGACCTCGACGATACGGCCGCAATTGCCGGAGTCGCACAACGCATGGGCGCGGTGGATGGCCTCGTGCACGCAGCCGGCTTCATGAAAACGGCGCGCATCGGCGAACTCGACGCAGCGAGCGGCGAAGCAATGTGGCGCCTGCACGTGGGCGCCGCCTCGGCGCTCGCCAATGCGCTCGTGCCCGCCATGCCCGGAGGCGGCCGCATCGTGCTGATCGGCAGCCGCGTGTCGGGGGGCTCCGCCGGGCGCAGTCAGTATGCCGCCGTCAAGGCCGCCATGGTCGGCATGGCGCGTTCGTGGGCCATCGAGCTGGCACCGCGCGGCCTTACCGTCAACGTGGTCTCCCCCGCCGCGACCGCCACGCCCATGTTGAACGACCCGAAGCGCACGTCCAGCGCGCCGGTCATGCCGCCGATCGGGCGCTACGTGACGGCAGAGGAAGTGGCCTCGATGGTCGCGTATCTGCTCGGCCCGCAGGCCGGCGCGATCACGGGCCAGCAGATCATGATCTGCGGGGGGAGTTCGCTGTAGGGCGGGCGTGGGTGCGGTGGCTGTCGCGCAGCGCGCGCTTCTGATCTTCTTTCGCCTCGCACGTGCTCAACGTCCCTGCGCAGTAAGGGCAGCGTCCAGTCGCGGATAGACACGGCGTGCGTTGCCTTCGTAGATCTTGAACCGCTGGTCGGGGTTCATGTCCGCGGCTTCGATATAGCGTTTCGTGTCGTCGAAATAGTGCTGCGTGTATGGATCGATGCCGCGCACCGCTCCTATCATCTCGCTCGCGAACAGGATGTTGTCGACGGGAACCACCTCGGTTAGCAATTCGATGCCGGGCTGGTGATAAACGCAGGTGTCGAAAAACACGTTGTTGAGGAGATGCGCTTCCAGGAGACCGCGCCAAAGCGGGGGCGCTATGCCGCGTTATTGTGAGCGTGCTTGTTGACCGCGAGCGTCGGATACCATCGCTCAAACGTGATCGCAACTGCTCATTCAGGACCGCCGTCCTCACCTGCAGAAGGGCATGCGCGGGAGCGGGCCGCCACGCCATCTGCTGCCGCTTCACAAAGCGCTTGCTGACCACCTGGTTGACCGCCGATTCGACGAAGCTCGAGGTGATCGGCTCGCCGTGACGATCCGTAGTTCACAATAAAGCTTTGGTTATTTTCGATGTAACCGATGAACTCCTCCAGTCTGGCCGGCAGCCTGGCCTCCTCTGGACTGCCAACCGCGGCGAGTTCCCAGCCCACGCTTTCGAGCCGCTGCAGCGCCGCATAAGGGCAGCCGTGCCAGAGTGCCACTTTGCACTGCCTATCGATCATCGCTCCGATGCACGGCCGTTCGCCGCAATCCGGCAACCCCTTGATCACCTGTTCCAGATTCTGCACTCGCATGGCGACGTGAAACCAGTCGAGTACCTTATCGCCACAATCGCCAAAGTCGAGCTGGGCGCGACGCACGGTGTCGCCGCCGTCGGACAGGAAAGTTACTGGCTGGTCCGCACCGACACCCTCCTGGGCGAGAAACGTCAGCATCCGATCGGCGGGCGCGTGCTCGAGTGTATGAACGTATGCGAAGTTGTGTCCGCCGCCGTCATCGTGCAGTGATTTTCCGACGATCACTCCGAACCAGCCGTCCTGCTGTGTCCGGCCAGCCGAATATATCCGCGTCGATACCCACTGCGCGTACTGAACTGTATTGCGGAATAGCGTCGTTCGGCGCGCTATTGTTTCTACATGGCCCGCCGCGCCCCACACAGCCAAGTCTGAACGACGCGCCAGGCATACACGTGCGTTGGAGACGCGCCATGATGCGATGCTCGCCGATCATTCCGGCGCATGTTTGACGTGGGCGCGAGATGCCGGCTGGACCGTCATGGACACGATCGAGCCGGCGGAACTCGACCTTCGACGTCGGCGCCTGTTCGGATTCACGGGCGAGCGCCTGTGGTGCTGGATTTACCGCACCCGGGACAGGCAATTCGCAGCGCGACTGGCTGGAGCCCGGCTGCAGGCGGTCGGCGCCACGCCAGGTGACGCCATCACAGCGTTGCGCCGCAGCGCCGCTGACTATCAGCGCGTTTGCCACGTTACCCTGCCACACACCCCGGCTGTCCCGCTTGTCAGACCTGAACCCATGGCTCCGATGCTGGCCGACAGCTACCACGCGCTCGTTAGCGATATCCGGCACTTCGGCGGCTTCTGGCGGGCGGGCCCGGAGCTGGGCGATGCTGCGCGCCGTTACCAGCGAGCCAGAATCGGCGGCGCGCGGCACCTCTAATGCATGCTCCACCGCGGTGTGGCCGATCGCGAAACAGCGCTGGACTGATAACCCGCATTTTCAGTCAAGCGTCTAAAACGCAGGAAACCTGTCACCGTGAAAACGCGCACGCCATCCTCCGATGGCGTCGTGCTGCGCTTCCTGACCATGACGTCGTGAAATCTTCGAATCTCGATGGCAATGAGCGCACGCAATCCGGTCTCCGTTGTAACGTGCCACGCCCACCGCATCAGGTAATTGTCTACCAGTTCAGGTCACACGGTCGATGAGCCAGGATCCTCGTCGACAATCGGCGCGACGTTGTGCTCAGGTAGACTGCGATTCTTGCCCACCTCGCGTCGACGATATGGACATTCAACTGCTGGTCATATGCGAGCTTACATTCGTAATCCATGTGATTGCGACGCAAGCGTATGCGGTTCGGATTGCCGGCGTCCGCACGCGCCGCATCGCCGTGTCTTTCTCCCTGTTCGGAATCATCGCTCTCGTTTCACGGACGGCAAATTCCTTTCAGGGACCATTCATCGCGAAGCGGGTTGAGCTGGATATTGCGCATCACATGGAGCATGGATTGCTCGGCGACTTCCGGCTTTTTCTACTCACCGCCACGGTGGCAAGCACTGTCGGTGCATTTCTGATTCCTAGCTCAACGTTATTTCAGCCGCGCTGTTCGACCACTTCCAGGCAAATCGCTCGATCCCTCGCCTGCTACTCCATATCTTCAGTCGCGGAGGCGTCAGCTACATTCGGTTTGGAGCGCGGCTCCCGTCCCGACATAACGTCACCCAACTTGCGACCGGGGCAGGCGTTTCCTGGAAAGTCATCGGACTAAACGTGATCGCGATGGCGATCTGGACAGTCGGCGTTTTCGCGTCGCTCTATGCCGGATACCTGAAACCCGATCTGCGAGTGACCTGCGCGAATCTGTCATCAGTTATCAATGGTTTTGCGGCGGTGGTGTTGGCAGTCGTCATCGATCCGCAAGTTTCAGTGATGACTGACGACGTAATCGAAGGCCGGATTTCGGAGAACAGCTTCCGGCGAGCCATTACAACTCTTGCAGGTGCACGCGTTCTCGGGACACTGTGCGCATAGGCGGCACTCGTTCCAGCGGCATTGATCATTGTCCACGTCGCCGAACTCATTTAGCGTGGCGACCGGTACCTGAGCGTTCTTCAACGGCCGTTCTACGGCGCCGCCTGCATCGGCGACAATGAGCCGTTGTATTGCCGTTTCAGTCAGTCCTGGACATCGTCGACTCTTTCTCACACATAGTCGGAAGGCGATCTACGTGGCTCTTTTCGCAAGTATCGCAATGGCCATAGCTATTCATTCCGGAGGCCCTTTGAAGGCGCAGACAGAGATTGAAACGCCCGGGCCAGCCGGACCCCTGAGAGGTACTTTGTTATCGCCGGCCGCCGGCGATGTCCCTGTAGTACTGATCGTACCTGGCTCAGGCCCGACCGACCGGAATGGCAACGGACCGAATGGGCTTCACGCGGCCACCTACCGGTTGCTCGCCAATGGTCTGCTGGAGAAAGGGATTGCGTCGGTTCGGATCGACAAGCGCGGCATGTATGGCAGCGCGTCAGCGATACCTGATGCCGACGACGTCACAATCAACGACTACGCGACGGATGTCCACGCGTGGGTTACCGCTATCCAGGCGCGGACCGGTGCTTCGTGCGTATGGGTATTGGGTCACAGCGAGGGTGGACTGGTGGCGTTGCTGGCCGCGCAGCAAACTGCCAACATTTGCGGTCTGATCCTGGTATCGACAGCGGGCTATCCGCTGGAACAGGTATTGAGGCAACAACTGCGAGCAAACCCGGCAAATGCTCCTCTCCTGGGCAATGCAACGTCGATAATCGAGTCGCTCAGCGCCGGAACGAGGGTAGACGCGGACAGCATCGACCCGGCACTGATGCCGTTGTTCCGCCCGCAGGTTCAGCGCTTTCTGATGAGCGAATTGACCGTCGATCCGGCAGCCCTGCTGGCACGTTATACGAAGCCTGTCCTTATCGTACAGGGTTCGCGGGATATCCAGGTTTCCGTTCAGGACGCGCAACGGTTGAAGCATGCAGATCCGCGAGCCGAGCTGTCGCTCGTACCGAATGCAAATCACGTCCTCAAAGCCGTTCACACCCAGCCCCGGAGCGAAAACCTTGCCGCCTATTCGGACCCCGGTCTTCCCCTGGCGGACGGCGTGGTGGAAGCCATTTCGGCGTTCGTGCAGACATCGACCACCTGCCCGCGCTAGTCCCGGTTGAATCATCTCGCTCTCTGGGGCCAACCTGGCAGGCGCCGGGTAACGAGTCGAAACAATTGATGCGTCAACGACTTCGCTCGCCGGCCGTTTATCTGTGACCGAAGGTAGCTGCAGCGCCACCAATAAAAAGGAGTCTGGCCATGCTGCGCAGTGTCAGGAAAGTCGCTATAGGTGGCGTGCTGATTGTGACTTGCGCCGCTGCGCAGCCGAACCCAGTTTTCTCCGACACAGGATATGCCGCAGACGCCTACGGTGCCGCGGAACACTACCCGTTGCCCATTCCCGGTCACGCGAGAACGCAAAAGCAGTTCGTCGGCTATTACAGCCATTTCGACGAGGTGCGCCCAGCCGATCCCATCGCCAGAGCCGGCACCCCATCGACATTCAAGACGTCAGAACGCGAGTTGGCGTTACAGTATCCTTACGGCGGCCAATATCGCAAACTCAATGACTATCTCGATCGCAACCCGGTAACCGGCTTGCTGATCGCGCGAGGCGACACGATCCTCTACGAGCATTATCGTTACGCGCGCAAGGATTCGGACCGGTTCATGTCGCAATCGATGGCGAAGACGATCGTCGGCATGCTGATCGGCATTGCGATATCCGAGGGTGCAATTCGCTCGATCGACGATTGGCGGATGTCTATGTACCGGAACTGGCAGACAACCCGTATGGGCAGACTTCGATACGGGATCTGCTGCACATGTCCTCCGGCGTCCATTTCTTCGAAGACAGCAATCCCGGTGACGACCGTGACAGGTTGGGCCGCGATCTTTTCAATCCACACGGGCTGGGTGCCGTCGATGCCGTCAAACATTTCGACAAGCGAGATCGCCCGCCCGGCACGCATTTCAGCTACGCCAGCATCGAAACGGAAGTGCTCGGGCTGGTTTTAAGTCATGCGACACATATGTCCGTTGCGCAATATGCGAGCGAGCGGATCTGGAAGAAAATGGGTATGGAGTCGGATGGATCGTGGGGGCGCGATGCATCCGGGCAGAACATTACCTATTGCTGCGTGAGCGCCACGCTGCGCGACTGGGCGCGGCTCGGAATGATGCTCGCGAATGACGGCCGGTGGAACGGCCAGCAGATCGTCCCGCGAGAATGGGTATTACAGGCGACGAGCGTCGCTACTGGCGATGGTTTTCTTGCTCCGGGCAACGCCAACCCGATATTTGGATACGGGTATCAGGTATGGATACTGCCAGGCGAGCGCCGGATGTTTGCGCTGCAGGGGATGGACGGACAGAGGATCATCGTCGATCCAGGCTCGAAACTCGTGCTCGTGCAGACAGCGGTGTGGACGAGCGACCACGATCCGGGCATGCGGGAAATCTACGCCTTGTGGTACGCGCTCGATGCACAGTATGGCGCTCCCTGGCCTCATTAGCCGTGAACGACGGGTGCTCCCGGGAGCTCGATAGGCCGACGCGGAGGCGCTTCTTCACGCAGACTTTTCAACGGAGATGTGATCGATGGCATCGAAAAGCATCCGGCGGGCAACGGCAGAGGATGTTGCTGTGCTCACACAGATCCGCAACGAAGCACGCACGTGGAAGATAGCGCACCGCGACTATGCGTGGGGCAAGGAAGGGGACGGCGTTTCCGAGCAATGGATGCGAAACACCGTCGCTCAAAAGGAGGTGTATGTCGCTGAGCTGGACGGCACTCCAGCGGGCATGTTTGCGCTCGATCTCGACGATGAGCAGCGCTGGGGGCGGCAGGAGCCGATCGCGGGTTACGTGCACGGATTGAGTGTGCGCGCAGGCTTTAACGGACGAGGACTCGGTGGCTTCATGCTTGACTGCTGCGCGATCAGAGTGAGCGGTTTGAGTCGGCGTTATGTCCGGCTCGACTGCCCCGCTCACAACGCGAAGCTATGCGCCTGGTATGAGTCACTTGGTTTCATCCGTACAGGACTGTGGCAAGAACCCGGTCCCGATGGCTATGTCTGGTCACTGTACGAAAGAATTGCCATCCAGCATTTGACGTAAAGGTCCTGGAATTCGAAATCACTGACGTGACCGACTCGGGCACTGAAATCCCTGACAGTCTCAACCAGGGCGTTAAACCGTTCGCGCGGATATCGACGATCACCGACGGGGGCATTCATGCAACGCATTCTTGCCATCGGTGGTGGTGGCTTCATGATGGAAGACACACCATCTCCGATTGACAGGTATATCATTGACGCGACTGGAAGAACGCGGCCGCGTATCTGCTATCTCGCAACGCCCAGCGGAGATCTGCCAGCGCACATCGACAAGTTCCACGCCGCCTTCGGCAGTTCGGGTTGTGAAACGTCTCACCTTGCATTCTTTCGACAACCTGACGCGCGGTCGATTCCCGTCTTCGATCTTCGCCCAAAGCTGCTTGAGCAGGACGCCATTTATATAGGTGGCGGCAATACGAAGTCCGCACTTGCTGTCTGGCGTGAGTGGGGGCTTGATGCAATTTTGCGGGAGGTGTGGGAGAGCGGTGTGCTGCTTGCTGGCATGAGCGCAGGTGCCATGTGCTGGTTCGAGGCTGGCCTCACCGATTCATTCTGGGGCTCGACGTATCGTCCACTCGATTGCCTGGGATTGCTACCCGGTGGCTGTGCCGTTCACTACAGCAGTGATCCAAAGAGACGCGAGACGTTACATGCAGCACAACACGCCCGCATGGTCCCGCCTTCGATTGCCATTGATGACTTTGCTGCCGCACTATATCTGGGTACCTCTCTCGACAGGGTACTCTCGTGGCAAACGGGATCGACCGCGTACAAGGTTTATCGCGAAGGCAGCAAGGTGATAGAGACGGCGTTACCAGCCGAGCACATCAGTCAGTAAGTCAAACGAACCTGAGTCCGCCGGGCGAAATCCGAGTGACGGGTCCAAGCCCGCTGGTTGCAGCGGCGGTCGCGTCGCACAAGACGCACGCACGAGTCTTCACATGTGAGTCAGGGTCCGCTCGGCCAATGAAAACGACGTCATCGTTCGAACATGAGATCCGCCCCGCAACGACTGCCGACGCCAAAGCGATAGCCACGGTTCACGTCGATACATGGCGGGTTGCCTACAAGGACATTGTGCCAGGCGGCTACCTCGCTGCTCTCGATGCGGTCGCCGGCGCACAGAGATGGCTTAGGACGGTGATGGTCGGCACGCCGCCCGTATTCGTTGCGATAGTAAGCGACTCCGTAGCCGGCTGGATCGCATTCGGACCATCCCGTGATCATGACGTCGATCCGCACTGCGCCGAGATCGAAGCTGTGTATGTGGCACCATCCTTCTGGAAGCGTGGCATTGGGACAGCGCTAATGAACGCAGCCTCAGAGAGACTCCATGCCGAGGGCTATTCGACAGTCACGCTCTGAGTGTTGAAAGACAACAAGCCGGCGCAGGCGTTCTACGTCGAGCGCGGATTTCAGGCCGATGGTTCAGTCAGGGCTATCGAAATTGGTGGCGCTGCCCTGACGGAAGTGAGACTCAAAGGGCGTATTGGCGAATAATCATGAACATCGAAGTCACCGACACGCGAAATGAGCGGGATGATGCTTTCGTTGCGTCGCAACTCAGCGCTTATAACGCGACATTCACGGAACGGGATTTCAAGCCGTTGCGCGTCTTCGCGCGAGAGGCGGATGGCAGCGTCATTGGTGGCTTGCTCGCGGGTACCTACTGGCAGTATCTCGAAGTTCACAAACTGTGGGTCAGTGAAGTACACCGTAGCGCGGGAAATGCCTCGCGACTGCTTTTGGCCGCAGAAAACGAAGCGCGCCGACGCGGCTGCAAACACGCCCTTCTCGACACATTCAGATTTCAGGCGCTCGACTTTTATCTCAATCGCGGCTATAGCGAGTTCGGCAGGCTGGAGGCTTTCTGCGGCAAACATGAACGGTACTACCTGCATAAACGACTCGACGATACGCACGCATAGTCTGTCCAACGGACCAGCTATCGCGCCGTCAAGATGGCCAGTATATGTGCGATACCACTGCAAGGTTTCCCGTGATGCTCTCGATTCACCAACTGACGGACCTTCCATCCCAGATCGGTGACCTGGAGCGTGAGGCGACTGAGGAAGGTTTCAAATTTTTTGGCCGGCTGGTTGCTGAATGGCACACCGGAAGCAACAGATTTGACAAACCTGGAGAATGCCTGCTCGCAGTCACTGAAAACGGAATCCTCGTGGCTATCGGCGGTTTGAATGCTGATCCGTATCGCCCAGACGGCACGACCGCCCGCTTACGTCGTTTGTATGTCGCGAAGGCGTTTCGGCGCCGTGGCATAGGCGAAGCTTTGGTCTCGGCGCTGCTTGAAAAAGCATCGCTACAGTTCCATTCGGTCCGGCTATCAACCGATACTGAATCGGCTTCCACCTTCTACTGCCGACGAGGTTTCATCACGGTGGATGATGAAACGGCCACTCACTCGAAAACGTTATGACTAACGCGTAGTCGCAACGCGGGATGCCGAATGACTCAGCGCATACGGTAGTTCGAGCCGAAGGTGCCGCAGAGCGCCGGGCGCCCGTCGGGGCTGCGGTAGGAGGTCCGCTAGATAGTTCGTACTCTGGGTGCAATTCGAGAGTAAAGTCAGCTCTGACGAAGAGGAGACATCCACAGAATGCCGAATTCGACACACGATTGTCGTGCGCGACTCTGGAAGCGGTCGCTGCCTGATGGGTTCTCTTCGTATGCGATACCTTCGATTTTTCGCAACGTAAGGGTAGAAGACATCGGCTTTGGGTGATCTTTTCTATGCGGCGTTCGTCGGTACCGTTGACGATGGCGGTCTGACAATGAGTCAGTACACGTCGAAAGCAACGGCCATCCTCGGTGGCCGATACGGCGAATGGCTTCCGGAGGCGTCGTGGACAATTGAGCAGATGGGTGGTCTTCGGTCCGCGTGTCTGGTTACCGATTACAAATCCTACGGTTGCCCAGTTATTGCCTTGGTGGCCACTGTACCGCCCCACAGGCGCTCCGGCGATGGTGGAGTCTTGCTGGATGCGGCGCTCGCGTCGCTTTCGGCGCTTGTGCCCGGTCATCGAGAATGCTGCGCGATGGTTACTCTCGGAAACTTCGCCTCGGAACGTCTCTTTCAGAGTCGGGGATTCTTGCCCACCACCGAATATTAGTCTCCATGGGCGAGCTCCGGCCATCGGGGGAACATCGACTGAATGAGGATATCGCCGACGATTGTCGGCAAGAACCGATCCAGAGTTGCCGGCGAGACATATGACACAGATCGCGATCGTATTGCACGGACCCAGCAGCACGGGAAAGAGCAGCCTGGCCAAGGCGCTTCAGGATAGCTCCGAAGCGCCGATGTTCCACATATCGCTCGATGCATTCGTCGAAATGTCTCGTAGGCGTGACATGCGATCGAATGAAGAGCTGAGCCAGGCGCTGAGAATACATCATCTAAATCTGCAGTCGACCTTGAAGCGCGTGGCGGCGAGTCATTTTGGAATCGTTCTCGACCTTGTGCTGCGAGATACAACTGCCTTCGAAGAATGTATTTCCGCGCTCGCACCTCGTCGCACGTACGTGATAGGTGTTTGTTGCCCATTAGTTGTTCTGGAAGAGCGTGAACGCAACAGGCCTGACCGTGGAGAAGGATTGGCGCGATCCCAGTTCGGGCATCCAGCTTACTCAAGGCTCTACTCGATGCGTCTGGATACATCAACTTGCAGTCCAGAAGAAGGCGCTCAAAGAATTCGCTCATTCATCAACGCACAGTCGCAATGACCGCTTTTGCAACCCGCGGATGATTTCGAGACGACGCCTGATGCCCGTGCCGCGTGGTCTGTTCGATCCATCTGGCTGACTTCTGTGCGCGCGCCAGATCTAACGGCCGTCGTCAAGTACAGGAACGTCTGGTTTTCAACTGCATCTGCCGCGTGACCAGGCATCTCCCGCGACGCGATCGTAACGCCCTATGGCCCGCAACCGATCGTTCGGGACAGTTTTCGCTCACCTGCTGCGTGCAGACGATACAGTGCGAACGTCGGCGTTGATCTCGGTTGAGAGCCCACAGGGGCCCACTCTCCTCCGCTCGCGCTGACGCGCAGCCGGGATCCTGGCAACCAGCGCCAAAATTCCAGGCGCGGCCTTGAGAACGTTCACTGGGGCGTTCAGTTCCTTGAGGCCAGCCGGAACGGATCAACGGCCCACATTTCGCCCGCGCTGAGATGAGGCCGTGACTCAGCGAGCCACTCTTCAAGTGGCGTCAGTTTGATGCCCGACGAGACTGCACCGCAGAACGACTCGGAGACAAACGGCGCGCTATCCCCGGGGCGGCGCACGACCTGGACAATGTGGGTAATCCCGCGAGGACGAGGATGGTTGTTCGCCCACGAAGGCTCTCCCATTTTTAGCCCAATGGTGGCGAGGCGCGGAAGACTGTGTACCGTAATCCTGCCCCCATCAAGGACAAAACCCGTTCGAGTCTCGATCTCCTGAATGATCCGATCCGACCATGCGTGAAGCGCTGTCACGTCGCCAGAACCGAACACCGCGCGGCCCGCGGCCTCGTTCTCTGCCTGCATCGCCTTTGTAAGGAGTAACCTGACCCACCCCGAGCAGTCGATGACCGGCGGGTCGGCCACGAGGCGTTCCGACTTGACACCGCGCTGGTAGCCGACTCGGCCTGTATAGGTTTGCGCGAGATACCACATCGCTCTCTCAGCAGCCTCGAATTGCATGACGCCCCCGGTTACTGCGCTCCATGGCTATTATCCTTCGTTAGCGACGCCCCAAGCCGGTCGCTGTTCCGGGTGAATGGAAGTTCCGCTGCGGGGTCGCTGTCAAGGGTCGCGCGGTTGCGAAACACGCCGGCATATCATGCCATTTGCATCAGTCAACTATCGGCCACTTGTGGACGTTCGACATTGATTCCCAGATTGCTGACAATTGCAGATGGGTCGGACTCAAACTCTGTGCTAGCGTGCCGTTATCAACTTAAACCAACCAACCTCCTCGATACCCGTGGCGGTTCAGTCCGTCTCAATCATGGCGACAACAACGAAGCTTCCAATTCTTTGCGTGTTCTTAACCGTTCTCTTCACTGGATGCGGCACTGTCGGCCAACTGATACAGGGGCAAGATTCGCTATCGACCATTCCTGCTGACCCACATCAGACAACCCCTCCACATTGGGTCACTGCCGACATTGCGGAAGCCAATCCCTATCTGTCGAAAGAGTTAGCTGGCAATGTCTGGAAGGTCGATACCAACTCAATCAAATCCGAATATGGTTGGATATGGGTATGGGAGCGATTCATCCCATCACCCAAGATGGGGACAGCTATTGGCATTCAGGTTGCCGACACGTATCGCGGTATCAATTGTCAGACACGGGAGACAACCGAATGGCTCCATCGCTATCGGAAAACTGATGGGACATTTATCAGAGAAGGCGTAGAGAACGGAGACTGGGATTTGCACAAGATGCCGGCAGGAACGGCAGGTCCAGCAGCAAAGGAGGTCGATATCGTCTGTCAGCGTAGCTGAAAGCACGCCCGACATCTCCTCGCGCTTGGCGTGGGGCTCTGGTCGGCCAGTTCCGGATGGTCGACGTCACGAGATAGATCGTAGATAATTGAGCAGTCAGGGACTCAGGTATGCGGAGGAAAGTTTTGAGCTGACCTCTTTATGGGGGCTGCAGCTCGCAGCACCTTCAACAATAACGACGGGGCGCAAGAGAACCCAAAGATCACTGCGCCACCGCTAACTACCCGATGTTCATCATGCGCCTTCGTTACGTCGCTGTTGTTTGCGCGGTATTTTCCTTGCTCGGTTGCGTGAGCGTGCACGATCCCCGTAGCGCGTCAATCACTCCCGCAGATGAAGTTGGCAGTGCTTCCGGAGCGATAGCATGTAGTGTGGACGCACATACTTGTGGTCCTTGGAAATATGCTGGTGGGTTACCCAACGTTGCTCCGACCATTGCCCATGCAAATGATCTATTTCGACTTGGTGCCGATTTCGATACCGCCTACGTTGGAGTCGATATGCGCTGGCGTTTGCCTGTGGGTAACCCTGGTGTTTTCGGTACGCAAAGCAATCTTCTGATGGCATGCTCTACTAAGATAGGGACATGCGAGATGGCCAGCGTGGCTGACACTCGGGTGGTCAACCGTGTCGTATCTGTCGATGGACCGAATTTGTTGGCCGCGGTTGAAACATACTCTTCGGATAGTCTTAACCAGTACGAAACTGGCTTCGCATCATCCTCAGATGGCGGAAAGACTTGGTCACCGATAAAACTTCCAGAGCCTTGTCCCAGTATGCACTCGTGTCGAATGATTACGACAAGGTCAGGGAATCTTGTTTTTCTGGCGACGAAAACGTCATCGCAATCGCCATCGAAGTGGCCGACAAATATTTATCGTTCGCCGGATCACGGTCAGAGATGGGTGCGCGAGACGGGTGAGCAAGGTGAGCCGTCACATCAATGGTCAGCGTATATCGCGGATGATGGCGTCTATATGGTCACGGGCGACGAGGATCATCCGACGAGCATCATTAAGCTATCGAACGGTCGAGACCAAATTGTGTTTGGATTGCCGAGCTCACTACATGGTCGCATCATGCACATGACGGGAAGCGGTGATGCGCTTTATGCTTTGGTGGAGACTGGCATATATCCGCAACAGGAATACCGTCTCTATGCAATTCAAAATGGTCACGCCTCTGAGTTGTGGCGAGATAACACGCTGGCTCAAAATGTCTGGACTAACGACCAAATAATCGTATTGAAAACAGAAGATTTCAGTTTTATGGTGTTGCCGCAGGGCGTTTTTCGAAGCATCTTGCAGATCAGCTCTGATCGCGGACGGACGTGGCGTCGCATGACGCTTCCCGATGCGTTGTCTGATTGCATCGTGGAGGTCGTGAATAGTCGCGTTTGGGTTGTTACGTCTAAGGGGGTCTGGTACAGAGACGTGACTTGAACGTGACTTGACCAAAGGGTCCGGGCGAACGTCCGTACGCCCGGTCTCGAACAACAGGACATGGATGGAAAGAAAGAAGGTGCGAATGTCCGCTTCGGCTTTCCGCGACCGTCTCTTGAGGGTCGGCTACTGCCGAACGTCTGGACTTCGTCAAACGCTGCACTCCTATACCTTTTCCCATATTCGGCGTAAGCCGCCGACGAACGACCCTAGCGAAGTGTGCTCACACGTCGTCAACGCTTACGTCGGGGGCAACAGATCAGAAAACCGCATCCGTTGTCATTGCTCGCCAGACCGCCAGGCGGCGACGTGACCTGCCCGAGGAAAAGCCCAATGTCGAACGTGCCGTCGCCGAAGTCCGGCGCCTGCGATTGAGCGCCCGTTGGCAGCGACCCACCGCAAAGTGACGAACCGGGCCAAGTGTCGATATATCCCCCTCCCTGTCTAGCAGCCCACCTGCGGTCGGTGTATGAGCCAGGAGGCGGCTCCAGAAGAACCCGGCTAAGGATCTGCTAAGTCTGAGCGATCAGACTGCAGGTCCGTCACCCGATTTCCGAGGAGTCGCCGTATGACCTACACGTCCGATCGACCGGCGACACGCTGGCTCAACAAGGTGCCCGCGATCACTTTCGCGTTCTGGATCATCAAGATCATGTCGACCACGGTCGGCGAGACTGGTGCCGACTTTCTCGCGGTCAACGCGGGATGGGGACAAGGCGCAACGCGCGCGCTGATGACGTCGCTGCTTGCGATCGCGCTCATTCTGCAGATGCGCACGCGCAGGTACACACCATGGATCTACTGGCTTACGGTCGTGCTCGTGAGCGTCGTCGGCACGCAGATTACCGATTTGCTCACCGACGGCCTCGGTGTCAGCCTCTACATCAGCACGGGCGTATTCGCCATTGTGCTCGCGGCATTCTTCGCGATCTGGTATCGCGTCGAGGGCACCCTGGCGATCGACGCGATCGACACGGCGCGTCGCGAAGGGTTCTACTGGGCCGCGATCCTCTGCACGTTCGCGCTCGGCACGGCCGCGGGCGATCTCGCGACCGAAGCGCTGGGTCTCGGCTTCTCGCTCGGCGCGATGTCGTTCGGCATCCTGCTGGCTGCGGTCTACACAGCATGGCGAATCGGCGCGAACGCGGTTCTCACGTTCTGGATCGCGTACATCCTGACGCGACCATTCGGGGCCTCGCTCGGCGACCTGCTCACGCAGTCGCGCAGCTACGGCGGGTTCGGCATGGGGGCCGCTTCGACGAGCCTGCTGTTCCTCACTGTGATCGTCGTGCTGGTCGCCGTCGCGCAGATCGGCGCCAGTAGCCGCGCGCGCGTCGAGAGCGCCGAGTGACCATCACGCTTCTTTCACTATCGAATCGAGGATTTTTCATGCGTTATCCAACCACGCTTTCGCGTCTGCTCGTTGCCGGTTCCGTGTGCGCTGCGCTCGGCCTCGCTGCCGGTTGCTCCAGACAGACCGGCAGCGCCGCCGTATCGACCACGGCGTCCGCCTCCGCGGCCGCACAGAGCGGTTCGCCCGCAAGCGCGTCGAAGCTCGGCGACCTCTCCCAGTTCCGCAGGATCACGGCCGACGTGTCCGATCTCGTTGCCAGGGGCGACCTGCCTGGCGGCAGGACACGCATCAAGGATCTCGAGATCGCGTGGGACGAGGCCGAAGCTGGCCTGAAGCCACGCGCGGCCGACGACTGGCACGTGCTCGACAAGGCGATCGACCGCGCGCTCGAAGCACTGCG